>NZ_JBFRFX010000007.1:0-270691 GCF_052115045.1 Cupriavidus sp. 2TAF22 | reverse complement strand
TCCTGGAAGCCTACAAGGCCAAGACCATCATCGTGAACAAGCGCTCGATGGCGGCCGGCTATGCCGGTCTCGACAACGAGTTGTTCTACATGGACAAGACCATGATGGTGTTCGGCGACGCCAAGAAGGTGGTCGAGGACATGGGCAAGTCGGTCTGAAGAGCCTGAGCCCACTACAAAACAACGGAGACAAGCTGATGACTCAACCTCAATGGCAGCCGGAACCACCGCCGAACCCGTTTGGCGACCTGCACGGCAAGGTCGCGCTCGTCACGGGCGCGTTCGGCGGCCTCGGCCGGCACTTCGCCGAGACGCTCGCCCGCGCGGGCTGCCGCGTCGCGCTGGCGGGCCGGCGCGTCGGCGAAGGCGAGACCATACTGGCGGCGCTGCGCAAGCAAGGCGCCACCGGATGCGTGGTGCCACTCGACGTGCGGGACCCCGCTTCCGTCGAGTCGGCATTCGATGCGGTGAAGCGCGAGCTCGGTCCGGCCCAGATCGTGGTCAACAGCGCTGGCATCGCCACGACTTCCCCTGCCATGGACGTGACGGAGGACGCCTGGCAGAGCGTGATCGACACCAACCTGAACGGCGCGTGGCGCGTGGCACAGTGCGCCGCCCGGACGATGCGCGACGCGGGCAACGGCGGCAGCATCGTCAACATCGCCTCGATCCTCGGCCTGCGCGTGGCGCAACAGGTGCCGGCCTACACCGCCGCCAAGGCGGGGCTGATCCACCTGACGCGCTCGCTGGCCCTGGAATGGGCACGCCACGGGATCCGGGTCAACGCACTCGCCCCCGGCTACTTCGAGACGGATATCAACCGGGACTTCTTCGAGACGGAGAACGGCCAGGCGCTCATCCGGCGCATTCCGCAGCGCCGGCTCGGCCGCGCCACCCAGCTGGACGGCGCCCTGCTGCTGCTCGCCTCCAGCGCTTCGGACTACATGACCGGCACGGTCCTGCCCGTCGACGGCGGCCACGCCGTCAGTTCGCTCTGACCGCCACCGCGCCACAGGAGAATGCCTATGGAAGTCACCGCCACCCCGCCGGCGAAGGCAGCCGGCCCGTCCCCGTTCGACAGTCGTGCCCTGGCCCGGCTCCTGCTCGCCCACGGGCTGATCRACTATCCCGTGCTGTCCGTCGAGCGTCTGACGGGCGGACAATCCAACCCTAGCTACAGGATCGCCTGCGGCCCGCGGCAGTACGTCCTGCGCACCAAGCCGCCGGGCCAGTTGCTATCGTCGGCCCACGCAATCGACCGCGAGTACCGGGTAATGCAGGCGCTTCGGGACAGCGAGGTCCCCGTGCCGCGCACATTCCTCTACAGCGAGGACACCGCCATTGTTGGCAGCCCGTTCTACGTCATGGAGTTCCTGCAGGGCAGGATCCTGTTCGACCAGTCGCTGCCGGGACTCTCGCGGCAGCAGCGCTCGGCAATGTATCGCGAGATGGGCCGCGTCATCGCCGCGTTGCACCGCGTGGACCTCGACGCCGCAGGCCTGACCGACTTTGGCAAGCACGGCGGCTATATCGCCCGGCAGGTCCGGCGCTGGGCGAGCCAGTGCCGGGAGGCCGGCATGGACGACAACCCCGCTCTCGCCGCGCTTGCGGACTGGCTGCCGCAGCACCTGCCGGACAGCGACCGTACCTGCCTTGTCCACGGCGACTACCGCATGGACAACCTCGTGTTCCACCCCACCGAAGCGCGCGTGATCGGCGTGCTCGACTGGGAGCTGGCGACCTTGGGCGACCCGCTGGCCGACCTCGCCTACCACTGCATGAGCTGGCATATCCCGGCCGACCTGTGGCGTGGCATCGGCGGCCTCGACCTGCAGGCGCTCGGCATCCCCGACGAGGCAAGCTATCTCCGTTGGTACGGGAGCACCAACGGCACGCAGTCGATCGAGCACTGGGACTTTTATCTCGCCTACAACCTGTTCCGCCTCTCCGCGATCATGAACGGCATCGCCCGGCGCGCGAGGAGTGGCAATGCGACCAGCGCCGACGCCGTGGAAACAAGTCGCAAAGCGATCCCGCTGGCCGAACTTGGCTGGAAATACGCGATGCAATACGCGAATGCAGCATGACGGCAAGCAAGAAGTAACAAACAAGACCCCAGGGAAAATCAAAAGAGCCACGACATGAACATCAAGACGACCGCCCTCTTCTCACTGCTTGCCTGTTCAGGAACGACCTTTGCGCAGTCCGTCACGCTCTATGGCGTGGTGGACGCAAACGTGGAGTATGTGAACCACGCCGGCGCAGTGCCCGTTGCCACCAACGGCTTCAACCGCGGCCCGGCCAACGACGTCTACCGCCTGAACTCGGGTGGCCTGTCCGGCTCGCGCTGGGGCATGCGCGGCACCGAGGACCTCGGCGGCGGCCTCAAGTCGGTGTTCGTGCTCGAGAGTGGCTTCGGCCTCGACACCGGCGCTTCCCAGCAGAGCGGCCGGATCTTCGGGCGCCAGGCGTACGTCGGCGTGCAGAGTCCCATCGGCCAGTTCAGCTTCGGGCGCCAGTACACGTCGATGTTCGAGACGGTCGCCAACTATGAGCCCACCGCGTTCGCCACGCAGTACGAGCCCGTCGTACTGCAGACCGGCGCCAACTTCCGCGAGGACAACACGCTCAAGTACAACGGCCAGTTCGGTCCGGTCACGGCTATCGCCCACTGGTCGTTCGGCGTTGGCCTGGCCCTGCCGCAGACGGTAGGCGTGGCCACCGCAATCGGCGGCAACGGCGAGGTTCCCGGCCAGTTCCGGCGCGATACGGCTTACGGCGCGGGCGTCTCCTATTCCGCGGGCCCGATCGGGCTGATGGCGGCCTACGACCAGTGGAATCCGACCATCGGCACCGGCAGCGGCACGCTGAAAAAAGCCGCGGTGGGTGCGAGCTACGCGTTCGGAACGGCCAAGATCATGGGGGGATACCGCTGGGGCCAGAACAAGAATGCCGCGGATGTGGTGATCCAGCGGGACGATTTCTACTGGATCGGCGGCACCTACCAGGTCACGCCCGCCGTGGGTCTCACGCTCGAATACGACTACGACAACGTAAAAAGCCTGTTCGGCAACACGGGCGTGCCGAACCCCTGGCAGATCGCGCTGGTGGCCAACTACGCATTCTCCAAGCGCACCGACGCCTACCTGACCACGGCCTATGCGAAGAACGCCGGCCTGATGATGGAATCGCTGGCCACGGTGTATGCCAACAGCCTCTCGCTCGGCAACAGCTACACGCTGGGCAACGGCCAGAGCAATATGCTCGGCGTCGCGATCGGGCTTCGTCACAAGTTCTGACGGGTTTTGACTTGGCGCGCGGCGGTACGGCATGCGGTGGATTGGCCACCGCTCCATCTATCCAGGCTGCGATATCCGCTTCAGATCGGCCATGAAACGTCGCCAGAGCAGCACGCTGCTCGCGCCGAAAGCGATGCACAAGCCGAACCAAACGCCCGCGCCGCCCCATCCGAGCCAATCGCTGCAAAATAGTATCGCTGGAATGCCGATCAACCAATAGGAAATCAGGCTATTGCTCAGTCCGGCTTTCGTATTTCCAAGGCCACGCAAGAGGCCAATGCTGATATTCTGCGAAGCCGTAAAGAACTGATTGAAAACGGCGAACCAGAGCAGCGTGGTTGCTGTGGATAATATGGCAGGATCTGCGTGAGCGCCGAGAAATGGCCACAATACAATATGGGGAAAGAACAGGTAAACGAGCCCGATCGCCGTCATCGGAATAAAGCAGATTGTCATGGCGCCTCGTGCAATGACTCCGATCTCCCCATATTCCTGTTTCCCGATGGCACGGCTGACCATAATGGACGACCCGTGAGAGAGGCCGACATTGATTTGATAGACGATCTTGGCAAGCTGGTTGATGACATTGGAGGCAGCAAGCACAACAGGCCCGAAATTTCCTATCAAGATCGACGCCACGGAAGTAATTGACGCCTCGAGACCATAGGTCAGGGAGATCGGCGTTCCCATCTTCGCCATCTTGAGAACGGTCGCAGGTCGTGCTTTCCAGAAGGCGAGCGACAGAAAATCCTTCAGCTTCTCGTCCCGTTGAACGGCGCGAAGATAGACAAGGAAAGTCCATACCTGCACAAACGTCGTCGAAAGCCCGACGCCCGTCAGTCCGAGTCTGGGCAGGCCTAGCCACCCATAGATGAACATCGCGTTCAATAGCACGTTGACGGCGATGGAGACCACGGTGACCCACAAAAGCGAGCCGGGGCGGCGCATACCGACGGCGAATTGCCGCAAGACATTGAGCCAGACCATGGGTAAGAGCCCCGGCGCAAGCGTGATCATCACCGGCCTTGCCAGGGCGACGACGGTGTCATCCTGGCCGAGAAAGGTGAGGCAATAACCCAGACCGGCAAGCAAGCCGCCACCGATAAGAGCGACGACCGTGGCGAGAAACAACGCAGAGCGGACAAGGCCGCGGATCTCCTCCCGGGCAGCAGCATCGACCATTATGCTTTCCGTGCGTTTTTCGGCCCGTCCGATAGAAGCGGCAATGAGATTTCCCAAGCCTGTCACCATGCCGACGCACATGGTGCGGAACTGATTGTAAAGTAGCGTGGCAAGACCACCGGCCGCCAGCGCCTCCATGCCGATCAAGCCCATCATCATCAGATCGGTGCTCGTCAATACGATCTGCGCAAACTGAATTCCCGCAATCGGCGCGGAAAGCATGATCATGTCGCGGTAGTGACGTGGGATGGAAATCATCACAGATCTCTGGGTGCGAGTAGTTTATTGTGAAAAGAAAATTAATAAAATAATGCCGTCCCCGCCATCACCCACGCCGTGACTTTGGTGTCGATTCAATATTTTCTTGAGCGCATCGTACTTACCGAGCGGATTTTCACTTTCGATTGTGCTATATTTTTTTGCGACACTCAAACGAGTAATTTTAGGGGAGCTTGAGGAAACCTCATGCAGAACAGGCATCGCGTCTCTCTCAACGCCGTTCGGGTGTTTGCGATCGTGGCACGCACCGGGAGCCTGACGGCCGCCGGCGCTGAACTCGGCGTTACCGCCGGCGCGGTAAGCCACCAGCTCAAGAAGCTTGAAGACGAGCTTGGCGTGACCTTCTTCCACCGGGGAAATAACACCGTTTCCCTTACCGACGTGGGACAGCGGTTCTATCAGGAGGTCGCGCCGGCGATCGGGCTCATCGAGCATTCGGCCGATGCCCTGTATCGCGACGAAACCGAAATCAGCGTTCAGGCGTCAACGTCGCTTGCAGTGCGTTGGCTCATCCCGTCACTGGATCGCTTTCACGCGCTCTGCCCCGAGGCCCGCGTTCGGGTGGAAACTGGTTCCGCGCGAGGTTTGCTCGCCGTCCCGGTCTCTGATGTCAGCATCCGTTATTTCCGGGCAGGGGAAGCAGCCGAAGGATGGGAACTCCTTGCTCGCGACCTGAGCCGCCCGGTTGTTTCGCCGAGCCTGCTGGCAAGAGACACCAATCGCCGGGAGATCACCGTTTCGGACGTGCCGGCTCTTCAGCGCGCAGCCGGCAATTGGGACTGGAAGCTCTGGTGCGAAACCTTCGATATTTCGCTGGCAGAGCTTTCCTTCGCCCATGAATTCGACACCGACGATGCGGCTCTTCATGCTTGTGTTGCCGGTCTTGGGATGGTGCTCGCGCCGCCGATCCTCACGGCCAGGGAAACACAAGCCGGCGCGTTGGTGGTCCTGCCCGGATACGAGCCGGTTGAGATCGGAACATATCGTTACCAGCGCCGCTCGGAATCGCGCGTGGTCCGGCAATTCTGCAGCTGGATGGATACCGAAATGCGGAACCTCGAATGAACGGCTTTCTGTCGCGGATGCATTCACCAGCTTCGCGGTCGACAGCGGTTTCATTCCGGAAGTGAGTGGAAAGAGAACCGGCTTCCTTTTCAATACCAGAGGCGGCCCAAGGTAAATTCCCTTCCGGCTTCGGCAGCACCCTCTCCGAGATGCGATCGATTCAGTGCTTTCGGGTTTCCCCTTAATTCTGGGCGCGGATCGCGGTGAGACAATCCAGCCGGATCGCACGAATCAAGCGTCGTGACGGCGCAATGATCGCAGGCCAACCAAAGGGAGATAAATATGCATCGCCTTGCCGCTCTTTCCGCAGTCCCGGTCGCCTTTGCTTGCGGCTACCTTGCGGCCCACATGGGGCTGCCGCCCGCCCACGCGCAGACCCCGCCCGCCGCGTTGGCGCCGCAGATCATCAACCTGGCGGCCTTGACCAATGAAGACCTCGGGCCACAGGTTCCCAATATGGGCACGCTGCGCACGAGAGGGCTGGTGACGACGCCGCAAGGGACCGTTGCTGTGCAATCGGGCAACGTTCCAAAGCACTACCACACCAGCGCCGACGAGATCCAGTATGTCATCGCAGGAAAGGGAACATTCTGGCTGGGCAATGAACAGCGCGAAGTCGGCCCCGGCGACCTGATCGTCATTCCGAAGAGCGTCGCGCACGCGGGTTCGGTCGCAACCAGCGGCGATTTCAAGGCACTGGTAGTCAAGTTGCCACCGCAGGCCGCCGGCGATACCCACCTGCTGCCCTGAAACCCCGGCGCCCTGAGGGCAGTCGTAGCGAAGCGTGCCGCGCAGGAAGATGCGGCATCCATGACATGGCAGCACACCGAAGTCACGGTTGCCGCCATGCGGCTGCCGGGTTTCGTCGGCCACATCGACCGCTTCTCCTGGCAGTCATACGCCGACTGGTTCAGGTCTGGACGGTTTGCTGCGTCAAGAACGACAGCACGCGGCTCGCAACGGCCTCAGCCTGCTCTCATCGTCTTCACGCCGGAAAGTCTGTGGATTCCGACAGCGACTTCCACGCCTGCGTTTCCGTCGTCACGTACGCGTTCTTCTCGGCGATCGCCTTTAGCGTGTCGGTGCCAAGCGGCAGGCGCAACGGCGGCGTTTGCGCATCGACCAGCGTGACGAGCGCCGTTGCCAGCTTCTCCGGATCGCCCGGCTGCTTGTGATTTATGACGACTGCGAGGTCGCGCAGCTTGCCCGAGGTCTCAGCGTAGTCGTCGATGATTTCCTTGCCGACGAGGAGAGACGACGTATCCAGAAAGTCGGTGCGGAAGAAGCCCGGCTCGACGAGGGTCGCATGGATGCCAAGCGGCTTCAGTTCTGCGTGCAATGCTTCCGTGATGCCTTCGACGGCAAACTTCGTCGAGCTGTACACGCCGACCCCGGCCGCCGCTTGATAGCCGACAATGGACGAAATATTGATAACGTGACCCGAGCGCTGCTTGCGCATCACTGGTAGCACGGCGCGCGTCACGCTTAGCAGACCGAAGACGTTGGTTTCATAGATCCGGCGCACGTCGGCGTCGCTCGATTCTTCGACGGCGGCGAGCAGCCCGAAACCAGCGTTGTTGATCAGCACATCGATGCGGCCGAACCTCTCGACGGCGGCCTCGACAGCCGCCTTGACCTGCGCGCCGTCCGTCACGTCCAGTGCGACAGGGAACAATGCGGACGACTCGCCGAGACGCTCGGCAATTGCGGCGGCGTTGCGGCCCGTGGCGACGACGGCGTTGCCATCGGCAAGGGCTGCCTTGGCCATCAGCGCGCCCAGGCCGCGTGAAGCGCCCGTGATAAACCAGACGCGCTTGAACTGTTGCTTGGTGAGGTTGCTCATGATCTTGCTCCTGCATTGGTGGTGAAAGCGTCGATGGCCAAGCGTTATCCGCATCGAGATAGCGGAATGACGCTGCCTGACGGTGGGTCAAACCCGGATGAAATTGGTGGGTCGGTATTCGGTCGAGATCCAGCACTGCGGGCTTATCGGATTGGCATCTGACGTAACTCGCTGAACTTCCTCATCGGCTTAAGCACTTCCCTGCCCGCCGCGACCCTCAGAAATCCTGCACGGTGGGGCGGATCACGATCTCGTTGACGTCGACCGAATCTGGCTGCTCGACCGCATAGGCGATGGCCTGTGCGATGGCATCGGCCGGGATGGCCATCTTGTAGAAATCGACGACGAAGTTGCGGCTGTCCTCATGCCCGGAGCCGAACTTCAGTTCGGTGTCGACCGCCCCCGGCGAGATCACCGTGGTGCGGATGTGGCCGCCGACCTCGTGGCGCAAGCCTTCGGAAATGGCGCGCACCGCGAACTTCGTGCCCGAGTACACCGTCCCTCCGGGACTGAAGACTTTCAGGCCCACGACCGACGCGATGTTGACGAAGTGACCCGATTGCTGCCTTTCGAAGACTGGCAACGCCGCTGCGATACCGTAGAGAAGACCCTTGATGTTGATGTCGATCATGCGATCCCATTCGTCTGTCTTGCGCAGCGACAGGGGCGCGATGGCCATCAGGCCGGCGTTGTTGACCATCACATCCAGGCGGCCGTGTTGCGATACGACGTCGCCAATCAAGCGATTGACCTGCGCCTGGTCAGTGACGTCGACCTGGTGAACGGATGCCTTGCCGCCCTTTGCCCGGATTTCGGCGGCGATGCGCTGAAGACTGCCGAGCCGGCGAGCGGCCAAGGCGACCGTGGCGCCTTTCGTGGCAAGGAGCTTGGCGGTGGCTTCTCCGATTCCGCTGGAAGCACCGGTAATGATGACGACGTTGTTAGCCATGGTATCTCTCCGAAAGGCGCTGGATTGCGTGGAGAGAAGTCTGGCCGAGGAATCTATTTTTGATTAGACTGGAATATGTGGAATCTCTTTTCCATCCATGCAAAAGTCCCACATGTCCACATGACCGAACTGGCCGACCTGAATGACATCGCCGTCTTCGTCCGAGTGGCGCAATTCGAGAGCTTCAGTCGCGCTGCACTAGCCCTTGGCATGCCCGTTTCCACCGTCAGCCGCAAGGTGACGGCGCTCGAGGAACGCCTTGGCGTGACGCTGCTGCAACGCACGACCCGCAAGCTCAGCCTGACCGCGCAGGGACGAGCCTATTTCGATCAGTGCAGCGAGCCGCTGAGCCATCTGTACGACGCGGAGCGCGTGATCACCGAGACGCAAAAAAAGCCGGAGGGCCTGCTGCGCATCTCCGGTCCCGTGATGCTGGAACAGGAGCCGTTCTACGCATTTCTGTCGTCGTTTCTAAGGAACTATCCGCGCATCCAGGTGGATCTTTACTTCACCAACGTTTTCGTGGACCTGATCGCCGAAAACGTCGACGTCGCGATCCGCTTCGGTGACTTGCGGGACTCGAGCCTTGTCGCGCAACGCGTGGGAAGAAGTATCAGGCACCTGGTCGCCTCCCCCGAATACGCACGGAATCACCATCTCCCGGCCCGGCCCGCAGACATCAGCCAACATCCCTGCGTGCTGATCAACGCCCGGAACAACGAGACGGAATGGCATTTGGTCAGCGGACGAAAGTCAGTCAACGTTCGCGTAACGGGCCCCGTCGCCGCGCGCGACTTTCACATCGTCAGCGCCTTTGCGCTCCGCGGTCACGGCATCGCACTCCTTCCTTCCGGCTATTCCGATGCGCATATCGCCCGCGGGGAGCTCGTTCGCATCTTGCCGGAATGGTCGTCACCGGAAATATTCGTTCATGCCGTCTATCCGACTCGCCGCTTCACGCCGTCAAAGCTGAAAGCGTTTCTCGATGCGCTGAAAGCGTGGGAAGGCCCCCTTTGGCTTCCATTGCGATGAAGCGTTCTACGACTTTACGTCGCGAACGCTTGGTCGTCCCCCGACCGCGGTGGGCGCGAGCGATGTCGCCGGGGCGCTTCATGCGCGCGGAACACTATCTCGCGGCCGTGTCGGACACGCGCGAAGAACACCCGCGGATCTGACAGGCGCTGCGACGCCCGGAGTGTCACAGTAGCGACACTTCTCGCATGGACAGGGCGCAGGTGCCAGGCAAATTTGGCACCGAAATGGTGCATACCGGTCAGCTCAGCAGCGCGGATCGTGTGGTTAGCCCCTCCGCGTCCAACTCGCCCCTGTCAACTCGTCTCCGGCGAGCTCCATCCTTGTAAGTTCTTCATCCTCCCTTCGAAAAGATTCACTTCTGCTCGCGAGGCCCATCGTTCAGGATCTCTTGAGAAATGCTACGCCGCCGGAAGGCACAGTTCGCGTCGACAGATGCGAGGACCTTGGCTGTCTTTATTCACCGTGTCCTTTTCGGGGAGGTTCGGAGATGCTCGCCAAGATCGTCGCGATGTATCGCTACTTCATGTCCGTGGTGCCCTTCCGGCTGACGCCGGCCATCATCACCACGGCCGTACTTGTCACGTTGCTGCTGATGCCCGCGCCGGCTGGCTTGAACGCGGACGCCTGGGATCTGGTGGCCATTTTCCTGACCACGATCGTCGCAATCATTCTCAAGGTGATGCCGATCGGTGTGATGGCAATGATGGCAATCGTGATCGTGTCACTGGCGCAAGTGACCTCGAACTCGTCCAAAGGCGCCATCGCCGATGCGCTGAGCAGTTTCTCGAATCCGCTGATCTGGCTGATCGTCGTGGCCATCCTGATCTCGCGCGGGCTGAAGAAAACGGGGTTGGGCAATCGCGTCGGCCTGATGTTCATCGCGCTATTGGGCAAGCGCACCGTCGGCATCGGCTACGGGCTTGCGATCTGCGAGCTGGTCCTGGCGCCATTTACGCCCAGCAACACCGCGCGCGGTGGCGGCATTGTCCATCCGATCATGCGGTCGATCGCCGGCGCTTTCGACTCTGATCCGACCAAGGGGACTGAGGGCAAGGTCGGCACCTACCTGGCGCTGGTCAACTACCATGCCAACCCGATCACGTCGGCCATGTTCGTGACCGCCACCGCGCCGAACCCCTTGGTCGTCGACTACGTGGCCAAGGCCAGTGGCCAGTCGCTGCACCTGACCTGGACCACCTGGGCGCTGTGCATGCTGCTGCCCGGCCTGCTCTGCCTGTTGCTGATGCCGCTTGTCGTTTTCGTGCTCTGCCCGCCCGAACTGAAGGCGACGCCCAACGCCATCGATTACGCCAGGGGCGAGCTTGCCCGCATGGGCCCGTTAAGTGGAAAGGAGCGGGTCATGATGGGCGTGTTCGCCATGATGCTGGTCCTGTGGGCCAACGTGCCGGCGATGATCATGGGCCCGGCTTTCACCCTCGATCCGACCGTGGTCGCATTTCTCGGCCTCTTCGCCTTGATCATCACCGGCACGATCGACTGGGATGATGTGTTATCGGAGAAGAGCGCCTGGGACACCTTGATCTGGTTCGGCGCCCTGGTAATGCTCGCGGAACAGCTCAACAAGCTTGGCGTGATCGCATGGTTCTCGGCCGATATGCGCGATGCCATCGCCGCCAGTGGAATGGGCTGGCTCTCGATTGCCGCCGTGCTGGTGCTGGCGTTCGTCTTTTCCCACTACCTGTTCGCGAGTACCACGGCGCATATCAGCGCGATGATGCTGGCCTTTCTCACCGTGGGCGCTCACCTGATCCCGCCACCCTATGTCCCGCCTTTCATGCTGATGATGGCGGCCGGCTCCGCGATCATGATGACGCTGACCCACTACGCCACCGGCACATCGCCAATCATCTTCGGCAGCGGCTATGTGACGATGGGACAGTGGTGGCGGGTCGGCGCGGTGATGTGCGTGCTGGAACTGACCATCTTCGCCGTGGTAGGGGGTACCTGGTGGAAGATTCTGGGATTCTGGTGAGCCGGGCAAGGGCCGGTTCACGCATGAAAGCACAAGGCGGATTTGCTGGTGAGCCAATTGCAACGCCGGGGATTGCCCTCCTGCGAAGAGGTGGCAGTCCGGTACGCAGGCTGGTGCGAAGGAAATACGCGTGCGTCGCATCGGACGGAACGGACCCATAGCGATTCCCCCGCTAGCATAACCGCCTGTGTGCTATGGTTTATATGACCTTTTCGGCAAGTGCGCCAGTGTGGCGCGAGCGCCGCCAGACGACAGGGTGCAAGAAGATGGTACGCCTCACCATCGAAGGCCATCAGATCGACGCCCCACCCGACTGCTCTATCCTGCAAGCGTTTCTCCACGCCGGGGAGACCCTCGTGGAAGGCGTCGGCTGCATGGGTCAGGGCGTGTGCGGGTCCTGCCGTGTGCTGGTGCGGCGCAGCGGCGAGCCGGAGGTGAACACGGCGCTCGCCTGCGAGACCCTGATCGAGGAAGGCATGCAGGTGGCCTCGCTCGACTATTTCACTGCCCCGGCACGCCACGTCTATCGCATGGAGGATCTGGACGATAGCTGGCAGGTCCTGCACGTCATCGAGCAAACATTCCCGGAAGCCTCCCATTGCCGTCACTGCAGCGGTTGCGATCGCGCATGCCCGAAGGGACTCGACGTGCAGCGCGGGGTAAACCTCGCCGTGGAGGGAAAGCTGGCGGAGTCTGGCCGCGTCTTCGACGAATGCGTCATGTGCAATCTCTGCACGCTGGCCTGTCCCGAGCTGATCCGGCCCAACCACCTCGGCCTGTTCGTGCGGCGGATGACCGCGTCGCTGTCGCTACGGCCGGCGAATCTGATGCGCCGGCTGCAACAGATCGAGAACGGCGAGATGAAGATCGATTTCGATGCGCCGGGCGCGCGCCCGCCAGGCTGACGGGACAACAGATCATGCCTGCCGGCATCCCTTATGACGACGCCCGCCAGCGCTACCGGCCAGGCATGACGCCGGCGGTACGCAGCGATGACTCGTCCGTCGATGCACTCCTGAAAGGCTTTCACCCGGACCATGGCCCGAATGCGCGCGTGTCCTTGGTCGTCGGGGTGAACCGAGGTGATCCGTGCCAGCCCGATCTCGCGCGTCAGTTGCAAGCCAACGCGCTGATCGACGACGTGGATATTGCAGGTGCCCAGCTCACGACCACCGACGTGCTGGTGATCGGTGGTGGCGGTGGCGGATGTGCGGCCGCGCTCACCGCTGCGAAGCAGGGCGCGCGGGTCATCCTGGCCACCAAGCTGCGTCTCGGCGACAGCAATACCGTGATGGCCGAAGGCGGCATCCAGGCTGCCATCGGCGAGGACGACAGCCCGCAGTTGCACTTCGAGGACACCCTGCGCGCCGGCCATTTCCAGGGCGATCCCGAGCTAGTCGCGCAGATGGTAATGGATGGGCCCGATGTGATTCGCTGGCTGATCCGGCTCGGCATGATGTTCGACCAGGAGGAGGATCGGCTCCCCGGCGGCAACCTCATGCGGAAGAGGCCGGGGGGAGCTTCGGCCGCCCGCATTCTTTCCTACCGGGACTATACCGGGCTCGAGATGATGCGGGTACTGCGCGAGGCGGTGGACCTGGACGCCGCCATCGACGTGTGGAACCGATGCCCGGTGGTCGAACTGCTGACCGACGAGCGGGGAAACTGCGCCGGCGCGGTGATCTACAACCTCGAATGGCGCACCTTCGTCCTGGTGCGTGCCCATGCCGTGATCCTCGCCACCGGGGGCGCGGGACGCCTGCACCTGAATGCCTTCCCGACCTCGAATCACTACGGCGCCACCGCCGACGGCCTCGTGCTCGCGTACCGGATCGGCGCCCGGCTGCGCGAACTCGATTCGTTCCAGTACCATCCCACCGGCATCGCATACCCGCCGCATCTCGCTGGCGGACTCATCTCGGAGGCAGCACGTTCCGCCGGGGCGAAGCTGATCAATGGGGAAGGCGAGCGCTTCGTGGACGAACTCAAGCCGCGCGACGTCGTCGCGTCGGCGATCCTGCGCGAGTGCGCGGAGGGACGCGGCATCACGCGTGGTGGGCAGGTGGGGGTCTTTCTCGATACGCCGACGCTCGAAATGGAGAATCCCGGCATCCTGGCCAAGCGCCTGGTCACGCTGAGCCATCTTGCGCGCAAGTGCGGCCAGGACCCGGCGCGGGACCCCTTCCTCGTCTATCCGACGCTCCACTACCAGAACGGCGGCGTTGCGATCGACAAGGATGGCGCCACGGGCGTCGGCGGGCTGTATTGCGTTGGCGAGGTGACGGGCGGCATTCACGGCCGCAACCGGCTGATGGGAAACGCGCTGCTCGACATCCTGAGCATGGGGCGGCGCGCAGGCGCCAGTGCCGCCGGACCGCGGCGCGGGGTCATGGCCAGTCGTGCAGGAATCGGCCACGTACATGCTTGGCAGCGGGAACTGACGCTCGCCGGGCTACCCCTTCATGTCAAGGCGCCGATGCTGTTCCCTGGCTACGCGCATTTCGACTTGCGCGTCGATGCCGGACTACATTCCGGCGCCCGGGGCCGGGTGGTCAGCGGTGTCCGGTGAGCGTTACTCGGAGCGAGCGATGACACACCTGAACCAGGTTCTCCTAAAGGAAGACATCCAGCTTGGCGCCGACCTGCTCGCATGGCTTGCCACGGGCGGCGGAGAGGGGCTCGCGAAAGCCCTGCGCGAGCCGGCGACAATCATCGCCGAGATCGAGCGGGCCGATCTGCGCGGCATGGGCGGCGCCGGCTTCGCGACGCATCGCAAATGGGCGCCAGTCGCCGCTGCGCCTGACGGCGACAAGTACATCATCTGCAACGGTAACGAAGACGAGCCGGGCACGTTCAAGGACCGCTTTCTTCTGCAGCACACGCCACACCAGGTCATCGAGGGCGCGCTCATTGCCGCCGCGGCCACCCGTGCCAACCACGTCGTCCTGTACGTCAATCCGCACCAGCCAGAATCCCTCGCGGCGACACGCACAGCGGTCGGGCAATGGCTGGAGCATCCGCTGTTCGCCGAGCTCGAGCGGCTGGTGGGCAAGCAAGTCACCCTGGGGATCGTGCCCAGTTCGGGGCTGTACATCGGGGGCGAGGAGACCGCGGTGATAGCCAGCGTCGAGGGCGGGTTCCCCTTCCCGCGCCGCAAGCCGCCATTCCCGGCCGAGCACGGCGTGCGTGGCGCGCCAACCATCGTCAACAACACGGAGACCCTGGCCCACGTCCCCGGGATTCTGCGCCACGGCGCGCAATGGTATCGGGACCTCGGCATCGGGAATGCCACGGGAACAAAGCTCCATTCGCTTTCCGGGGACGTGCTGCGCCCCGGCCTGTACGAGTTGCCAATGGGCACGCGTCTCGAGTCGCTGGTATTCGAGCATGGCGGCGGCATGTTGCAGGGCAAGGAGTTCAAGGCGGTCTTTACCGGTGGCCCCTCCAATACCCTGCTGACGAAACGCGATCTCGATGTCGCGCTGGATTTCGATTCGGTGAGGCTGCGGCGCTCACGGCTGGGTACCGGCGCAATGATCGTCGTATCGGAAGGCACCAGCATCGTGCGCAAGGTTGCCGAGTACGTGAGCTTCTTCGCTCAGGGCTCGTGCGGCCAGTGTCCTCCATGCAAGGGTGGAACCTTCCAGTTGATGCGGCTGCTCAACCGGATCGACACCGGCCGGGGCGTGCGTGCCGACCTGGAGGCGCTGGAGAACCTGTGCAATATCCTGCCCGGCAGCGGACGCTGTGGCCTGATCGACGGTGCCGTGACGGTAGTGGAGAGTTCGCTTCAGCAATTCCGGGAGGAATACGAGGCGCCTCTGGCGGCATAGGCGCGCAAGGCTCCATTGGATCTGGCCAGCGGGACCGGCAGTCGTCACGGAACGGCACAGGTCACCGTTCGATCTGCGGCAGACCAGATGCATTGCCATCAACTGCACAAGGCATTGTCTGGCGGCGCTGGCAAGCATCCATGGGGCAGGCGACTGACGCGGGCGTCTGTGTCTGCGTGTTGATCGGCTTGGGGTTCGGATCCAAGAGCGGAGGCGTAAAGCATGGAAAACGCACCACAAGGCGTTCTGCCCGACGCGGATTATGGCAAGAAGCGGCTTGCGAAGCCCGGCAGGAACCGTCTGGGTGTCACTCTCGTCCTTGCAATCGCGGCCGGCCTGGCTCATGCGGAATCGCCGGATGCGAATGGATGGCGTTTTGCGATCGGGCCATACCTCTGGTTACCCAATGTGAGCGGAGCCTTCGGCTTCTCCGGATCGTCTTCGACCGGAGGTGGCAGACTCGACGTGGGAACGGGGCCGGACAGCTATCTCCAGAATCTGCAGTTCCTGCTCATGTTGCAGGCCGAGGCCAGCAAGGGAAACTGGACGATCCTGGCCGATGCTGCCTATCTGGATTTCGGTCACCAACAGACCACCGTCAATGCCGTCGGCGCGGGGAACGGTGCCAGGGTTGTCATACCGCGCGATGTGACAACCGGAACAGGCAGCAGCCTGAGCGGTGGCCTGTTCGGACTTGCTGTCGCTTATACCGGGCAGCGCGTGTCCTGGGGCACGATCGAACCACTCGGCGGGCTTCGGTACCTGAACCTGAGCGCGAACGCGAACTGGACACTGTCTGCCACGTTCACGGAACAAGGCGCGACGCTTGCGAAAGACGGGAGCCTGTCGCAGACGGCCAATATCATCGACGGCATCATCGGTGTTCGCGGGCGTATCCGACTTGGCGACTCGGGCAGATGGTACATGCCCTATTACCTGGACGTCGGTGCCGGCTCCGCCAGATATACGGTGCAGGCATCCGGAGGGGCGGCGTACGCAGCAAAATGGGGCGATGTGCAACTGACTTACCGCTACCTGACCTTTTATCTGGGTGGCGACGACCTGGTGCAGAGGCTGACACTCAAGGGGCCCATGCTGAGTGCCGTGTTTCGCTTCTGAGCCCCTCGCCCTTTCAGGAAGACACCGTTTCGGGGAGCCTGTTGGCACGCGGGACACTTTGTCGGAGCCGGGGGAAATAGCCAGAACTGGCCCCTGTCACTTTGTCCGATCATCGATGCAGCGTCCGGGAGTTCTCCGTGGCAGATGCACCCAAGACAACTATCGGCGCGGGCGCGACCGCGCCGCCGGAGGATGCGCCGATGCGCGAGCCGGTGCCGGACGTGGTGGACCGGGTCTCCGAGATGGGCTGGCCCGGGAGCTGGTTGACGCGGTCATGTTCCTGGTTCGCACGCCGGCGGGACACGGCCGGCGCCTCTCCCTCGCAATTGCCGTCAGGAACTCGCTGGGTGGCTCGGATGCGAGCCGCCTCCATGTTGCTGGCCACCACGCTGGCCGTGGGCGGTGTCCGCGCACAGGAACCGCCCCAGCCCGCGCCGGACGGCGCAGCACAGCCTGCCGGCGCACCGTGGACTTTCTCGGCGACAGGCTACTGGAACATGCCGCGTGAGAGCGGCGACTACCTCAGCGGTATCTTCATTGCGGAAAAATCGCAGCTCCACCTCGAGGCAAGAACCAACTACGAGGCGAAGCACTCGCAGTCGGCATTCATCGGCTGGACATTCTCGGGAGGCGAATCCGTCCAGTTCAAGGCGACGCCTATCGTCGGATTCGTGGGAGGCTCCACGCATGGTGTGATCGGCGGACTCGAGGCCAGCGTGGCCATACGCAAGTTCGACTACTACATCGAAGCCGAATACTTGAATCCACATGGAGACGAATCGGGCTATCTCTATGCCTGGAGTGAACTCGGATTCCGCCCGATCGAATGGCTGAGACTCGGTGTCGTCGCCCAGCGTACCCGGATCTACGGGGGGAGCCGCGATCTCCAGCGAGGCGGCTTTTTACAGGTCACGGTGCGCAAGTTCACCGCAGGCTTTTACTGGTTCAATCCCGGCTCATCCGATCAGGTCGCGATCCTTTCACTGGGTGTCAGCTTCTAGCGTGACTCGCCTGGGTTATCCCTTCCTCTCTATCGCCCTGGCGCGCACGCATGGGCGGCCTTGCCGGACAATGCGGTCCGCGACGCCAGGCCCCGTGGTTGCCAAACTAGAATCGCACCACCACCAGCATGCCGTAGAACAGCACGGCCAGGAACAGCGTCTCGAGAACCATCAGCGCCACCGGCTTCCAGCCTACGGACAGGATATCCTTGAGGTGGGTCTTCATGCCGATCGACACCATGGACATGACCAGGCACCACTGCGAAGCAAACTGCCCCGCCTTTACCAACCCCGGAGGCAACCAGCCTGTGCTGTTGATCGCCACCAGCACCGCGAAGGCCACGGCAAACCATGGCAGCAGCGGCGGGCGCGGCCCCTTTCCGGCTTCCCCTTGTGCCCGCTGATGCCGCTGCGACAACCAGGCTGCCAGCGCGATCACCGGCAGCAGCATGGCCACGCGCATCAGCTTGATCAGCGTAGCCGCATCACCAGCTTCATGCGAGATGCTGTAGCCGGCCCCCACGACCTGGGCCACGTCATGGATGGTTCCGCCAATAAAGGCTCCGGCCTGCAAAGAAGGCAGGGCCAACAGTTGCGCGAGCATCGGATATAGCACCATCGCGACCGTCGATAGCGTGCTCACGGAAATTACCGTGAACAGCGTCGCGCGCTCCTTTAGCGGATGCTGTGGCATGGCTGCCGACAGGGCCAGCGCCGCGGAAGCACCGCAGATCGCCACGGCACCCCCGGTGAGCAAGCCGAAGAACGTCTGGAACCCCATCATTCGGGCCAGCACGATGCCGCACAATATGGTCAGCGCCACCGCCAATACGACCATGGCAACGGAGTGCCAGCCCAGCGCCGCTACCTGCGAGGCAGTGATGCGTAATCCCAGCAAGGCCACCCCCAGCCGAAGCACCTGCTTGGCACTGAAGTCAATACCGGAAGCAGTGGAGGATTCTCGGGACAGGAAGTTCAGCGCCATACCCAATAGCAAGGCGAACAGCATCACCGGCGCCTGGTAATGCGAGGCGAGCGACATGGCTGCGACTGTTACCACCGCGCTGATGACCATGCCGGGCAGATTGCCCCGGAACGTACTTAACAAGCTCGGATTCAGAAATTTCACGGACATGGATGTCTCTCCGACGGGTCGACGACGTTCGCCACCCATCTCGGTATCAGGCCCGCTAACTTTGGCAAACCGGGAAGCGCTGGCGGACACACTCTGCAAGTTCCCGGTTAGCAAGCATGCGACACGGGACCCGGTGCCCGCCATGCAACGGATGCCAACGACTTTGCATTCCATGCCACCGTCGATGGTGAGCCGCTCCTGAAGCACATCGCATCGGCATCCTGGACCAGTGCCAGCACCACCAGACATGCTGGCGAGGTGCTGCGGTCAGGCGGCGCGTTGCCCGGGGTGCTGCAGGCTGCCCTTCAGTTCCTCGCGTTCGGTGAAGGTCGGGTTGGCCTGCCAGCCGACTAGTTCGTCGTGCCAGCTCTCACACGCGTTCCGGTCGAACTCGAAGTCCTCATCCAGCCGCCCGCCGTCGCGCAAATAAGCGCCGATCACCTGGGTGCCATCCCAGTAGGCAACGGCCACGTCGGAGAAATCGGCCGTGGTTCCGATCGGCATGTCGCGTAGCAACATCGCCAGGTTTGCCTTGAACGCTCGGAATTCTTGGGAGGTCATGGCGGGCTCCGGTGCGGGGGAGGAAGATGATGGAAGGTTGCACCTGATCTTTCGGCGCGTCAATTTGGAGCGTTGACCGGCGCTTCGTGGGCTGATGCCACGCGTGCGCGTCAACGCTCACAGAGCGCCAGCTTGCGGGCCGCGATGATGGCCTCGTAGCGGCTTGACACCTGCAGCCTGACGAAGATCTTCTTGAGGTTCCACTTCACGGTCTGTACGCTGATATTGAGCGTCAGTGCGATCCGCTTGTTGGACATGGATTGCTCCAGCAGCGCAAGGACTTCCAGCTCACGGCGCGTCAGCACCGGCGCCGGATCGCCCGGTCCGCCAGCCGCGCCAATTCCTGATTACGGTGTCACGATGTTGAACCAGAACTCGAACGTATCGAGGTAACTCACCAGCTCGTCCAGTTTCATCTGGTTGCCGGTGACCTTCGCGCTACCGTTCTTTACTGCATCCGCCATCTTGGTCTGGCCCAGGATGACGCCGTTCAGCGTATCGCGTGACATCGTGATGTTGGCATCGGCCTGCTGCGCCTGCACGCCCGCAGTGTGATTGAGCACGCCGTTCTCAAGTTCCAGCAGGTAGGTCCCCTCCGGTTTGCCGAGGTCGACATTGAGCACGACATGAGCGTTGGCTGCCTTGGCGCGGTTGACGCGCACGCTGAGGTAGTCGAAGAACATCTCCGGCGTCATCGCCTTCACTGTATCGCCACTGGCCGTGTTCGGCGTCGGCAGCTTCTTCACGCCCTCGCGCAGTTCCTTGGCGCCGCTGAGGTAGAAGTTGCGCCACGGGCCGGACTCGGCCTGGTAGCCGAGTTGCTCGAGCGCATCGGCCTGCAGGGCCTTGGCGGCCTGGTTCGACGGATCGGCGAACACAACGTGGTTGACCACCTGCGCGACCCAGCGGTACTCGCCGCGGGCGTAAGACTGCCTTGCCTTGGCCAGCACAGCGTTGGCGCCGCCCATGAACTCGACGTAGCGCTTGCCGGCTTCCGCCGGCGTCAGCTCGTCCAGTGTGGCCGGGTTTCCGTTGAACCAGCCGAGGTAGAGCACGTAGGTCGCCTTGACGTCATGGCTGACCGAGCCATAGTAGCCCCGGTTGGCCCACATCAGCGCAAGGCCCGGCGGCAGCTTGAACTTGTCTGCGATCTCGACCATCGTCTCGCCCTGGTTGGCGAGATGCAGCGTTTCGTCGTTGATGTAGCGGTACAGGTCGCGCTGCTGGCGCAGTAGCTTGACGACGTTCTCGCGCCCGAAGGTCGGCCAGTGGTGCTGGGCGAACATGACGTCTGCCTTGGCGCCCCACATGGTCAGCGCCTGGTTCAGGTACTTGGACCACGGCAACGGTTCGCGGATCTTGGCGCCACGCAGCGAGTAGGTGTTATGCAGTGTGTGAGTGCAGTCCTCGGCGGCGGATATTGCGCGCTTCTCTTCGATATACCAGAGCATCTCCGATGGCGCTTCCGACCCCGGCGCCATCAGGAACTCATAGGTCAGCCCGTCGATCGTGCGCTTCTCGCCCGTCTTGGTGATGGTTTCGGTGGGAAGCAACAGCGTCACGGTGCCGGCAGATGTCGTGGTGCCCAGCCCTGCGCCCACCTGGCCCTTCGGGTCGGGCGGCAGCAGGTTTCCGTACATATAGCTGGCGCGGCGGCTCATGGCATTACCCGCCATGACATTCTCGGCGACGGCCGCTTCGAGGAAGCCTTCCGGCGCGTAGATCTTGACCTTGCCAGATGCCACATCCGCCGCGTCCACCACGCCGCGGACGCCGCCGTAGTGGTCGACGTGGCTGTGCGTATAGATAACCGCCTTGACCGCCTTGCGGCCCCGGTTGGCGTAGTAGAGCTCGATGGCGACCTTTGCCGTCTCTTGCGAGACCAGCGGGTCTACCACCGTGATCCCTTCCTTGCCCTCGATGATGGTCATGTTCGACAGATCCTGGTTACGGACCTGATAGATGCCATCGGTGACCTGGAACAGCCCGCTGATATTGATGAGCTGCGCCTGCCGCCAGAGGCTCGGGTTGACGGTGCCAGGCGCGGCCGATCCCTCCTTGATGAAGGCGTACTGCTGCGGATTCCAGATCGGGTTCCCCGACGTACCCTTGATGATGGCGTCCGGCAGCGCCGCGATAAAGCCGCGGTGCGCGTCATCGAAATCCGAGCGGTCGGCGAAAGGCAGCTCGCCAAGCAGCTTCTGGTTGGCGGCCCTGGTAGCACTGGTGGCGTCCTTGCGCGCGTCCTGCGCCATGCCCGGGCCGGCGTGCAACAAGGCGGCGGCCGCGGCCAGCGCAACGCCTCTGGCCAGTACGTTGCGATCCGTGGTCATTCCTTACCCCTGTTCCAATGTGTTTGAGGGCACCTCGAACGGGCACGCGCTGGCGTTGCCGAGTGCTGAAAAATACTCTGCCAAGGCAAGTGAAAACAGAAGTGAATTTTTTCGCTACGCGTTCTGAATTGAATCGCATGGCCCATGCCGCATGCCGCACATGTGCACCCGGCAAACCGGCGGGTGAAATGCGTATCGCCGAGCCGTGGCTTTATGGCCTGGCACTCCTCTCCACGACGCTCCGCGGCAGAGGACCAAGGAAGATCGCCTTGAGCCTCTCCCGGCCCAAGACGCGACCCAGCTCGGCGATCACGCAATAGTTGAGGATTAGCGTCACGAGCAGTATCTGGATCGCCCAGAACTGCGGCCAGTTGATTCCAACGAGCAACTGGTGGTTGGCGGCGGCCAGGCCAGGAGCGTCCTTCCAGTAGTCGTAGAGGCGTTCCAGGTAGTGCACGAACAACGCCACCACCATGTAGATCGCCGTCTTCCAGAGGACATTCCAGATCAGCGGCTTCTCGGGAAAGCGGTTGATGAACGGAAGCATGTTGGCAACGAGCACCGACTTGCCGAGGATCAGTGCAGCAAGGAGGACGGAGGCCGACGCAGGCAGCGAGACCCCTGTGCCGCGGAGCATCAGGGCACGGATGATCGCCACGACGTGGAGCGCGATAAAGAAGAAGATCGTCGGCGGCAGCATTTCCATGAATTCATGCTTGAGTGTGGCAGCCAGCTTACCCATCGCAGTCTCCTGAAGTGAATGCACCGGCCCGGCCCACCCAAGGTGCCGCAATCGACACAATCGAGCCTTGCCAATGCCAAGACACAATAGGACACCTTTCCTGGCCCAGCGCGGTAATTTGCCCGCGATGCGATTGAATTGCACCTAACCTTGAGTAAGCGATGATGCTCACCGCCATCAGCGCCGGCCAGTCGCCGGCGCATGCGTGGGGCTCTGCTTCGCCGCGTTTGCGTCCCGTATGGGCTTGCGTGCAAGTGCCGCCCATTCGGGATGTGCCCACGTATGCCCAACAACAAGGAGACGATCCATGGCCAGGGCGGACAACAAGAAACGCACCCAGAAGGGTGGCCAACCGACTTCCGCATCGATCTATCTCACCGCAGACGAGCGCGCCGCCAAAGGCCGGGCCCTGCGCGATGATGTGCCGCGCTCTTCCCAATCCGGCTGGAAGGCCGCGCGCAATCGCAAGGATCCGGTGGCACTGCTGGACGCATCGAACACGGGCCGGATACTGGAGCTGGTGCCGATCCGCTTCGGCCGCATGTCAGCCTCGCCCTTTGCCTTCTACCGGGGCGCGGCCGCGATCATGGCAGCCGACCTGGCAACCGCCCCCTCCAGCGGCATTCGCGTACAGAGTTGCGGTGACGCGCACCTGATGAACTTCGGCGGATTTGCCACGCCGGAGCGCAATGTCATCTTCGATATCAACGACCTCGACGAGACCCTTCCGGCTCCCTTCGAGTGGGACCTGAAGCGACTCACGGCCAGCATCGTGATCGCGGCCGACCATCTGGCACTACCCAGGAGCGACGCGGCACGCGTGGCGACTGACTCCGTGCGCGAGTACCGGGAGCGAATGCAAAACTACGCGGGGATGCGCGCGCTCGATGTCTGGTACGACCGCATCGACCTGCAGAAGTACGAGGACCGTAGCGGCGATCCCAAGATCGTCGAGATGACGCGCAAGCGGCTGGCCGAACGCATCGCCGCGGAACGGCGCAAGTCGGTACCCGACCACCTGTATCCGAAGTTTGTCGTGGAGGAAGGTCTGCATCCGAGGATCAAGGACGAGCCGCCGCTGATCTTTCATCCGTCTGAAGAACAGGCGCCCGGCCTGTCATCGGGCTACGAGGAGGCCATCGCGCGGTACCGCGAGAGCCTGCCCGACCATACGCGGGTGCTGTTCGACCGCTTTCACTTCTTCGACATGGCCATCAAGGTTGTCGGCGTCGGCAGTGTCGGCACGATGTGCGCCGTGTGCCTGTTCATGGCGGCCGATAACGACCCGCTGTTCCTGCAGGTGAAGGAGGCGCGGGCGTCGGTGCTGGAGCCCTATGCTGGCAAGAGCGTGTACGACAATCACGGCCAGCGCGTGATTGTGGGCCAGCGGCTGATGCAGGCCGCCAGCGACGTGTTCCTGGGCTGGACCCGGGGCAAGAATGGTCGGGACTTCTACATCCGGCAGTTGCGCGATATGAAGATGTCGGCCGTCATCGAGGACTGGGATAGCGGCATGCTCAGGCAGTACGGCCGGATGTGCGCCCATGCCCTGGCCCGTGCGCACGCGCGGACGGGCGACGCCGCGGTCATGGCGGGCTACATGGGCTCCGGCCAGACCTTCGATGACGCGATCGGCGAGTTCGCCACCGAATACGCATCACAGAACCGGAGCGATTTCCGGGCGTTTCTCGCCGCGATTCGGGAGGGACGCATCCAGGCGACGATCGAGGACATCTGATCTGCATGGGACATCATCGGGCCGGAAGCCGACAAGCTGCCGGCCCGCTTCTTATCTCGACGCCGAGGCTTGCGCCGCCTTAAGTGACGCGCCTGGACGGCGATACGGTGAACTCGCCCGGCTGCGGCGACCGCCGTTACCCTGGGTAGAGGTCAGGCGGCCCGGCGAACCTCCGCCGCCACCCCGGCCAGCATCAGGTCGAGGTTCTGCACTGCCGCCCCCGCGGCACCCTTGCCGAGGTTGTCGAACACCGCTGCCAACAGCACCTGCCCGTGCTCGCGGTTGGCGAACACGCCCAGGCGCAGGTCGTTGGTGCCGTTCAGCGCCTGCGGGTCGAGGTGCGTGGCGGCGGCCGATTCGGCGAGCGGCATCACCTCGACATGGCGGGCGTCGGCGTAGTGGTCGAGCAGGCAGGCGTGCAGCCTGTCGACGTCCGTGCCGGATGCCAGCAGGTCCAGCTCCAGCGCCACCGTCAGCACGATACCTTGCCGGAAGGCGCCGTAGGCCGGCACGAAGGCGGGGCGCCGTGCCAGGCCCGCGTGCTGCTGGATTTCAGGCGTGTGCTTGTGCGCCAGGCCCAGGCCATAGACCTGGAACGGCAGGGCCCGGGTGGCCTCCGGTCCCTCGTAGGCATCGACGGCGGCGCGGCCGCCCCCCGAATAGCCCGACACCGCGTGGATGGCGATGGGGTAGTCGTGCGGCAGCAGGCCGGCCTCCACCAAGGGGCGCAGCAGGCCGATCGCCCCGGTGGGATAGCAGCCCGGGTTGCTGACGCGCAGCGCGCCCGCGATGCGCTGCGCCTGGCCGGCGGCCATCTCCGGAAAGCCATAGGTCCAGCCGGCCTGCGTGCGGTGTGCCGAACTGGCGTCGATCACGCGCACCGCAGGATTGACGATGGACGTCACCGCCTCGCGTGCGGCGGAGTCCGGCAGGCACAGGATGGCGATGTCGCAGCCGTTGATGGCGTCGGCGCGGGCGCGCGCATCCTTGCGCTGGCCGGCGGGCAGCGTAAGGACGCGCAGATCGTCGCGTCCGCGCAGGCGTTCATGGATCTGCAGGCCGGTGGTGCCCTGGTCGCCGTCGATGAAAACAAGCGGTAGCGCATGGGATGGATCCTCGGAAGTGACGTGAAAGTGGCGGCCCCGGCCGGTTCGGCATCAGCTTTGCGTTGGTGCGGCCGCGGGTGTGGCGCGATCATGGAAGCGCCATCTTGCGCCACCGGATAGAATCGGAAAAGTTGAATTTCATGACGATGAAATTCACGAATCCTGAACGATATCCTCGTCAGCATTTACGCCCTTGACCGGAGTTCCGCCCCATGCGCGAGATCAGCCTGGACCGCCTGCGTACCCTCGTCGCCATCGCCGATCTGGGTTCCTTCGCCGAAGCTGCGCGCGCGTTGCACCTGGCTCCACCCACCGTCAGCCTGCACATTGCCGAGCTGGAAGCCCGCGTCGGCGCGCCACTGCTGACGCGCAAGCGCGGCGAGGTGCGTCCGTCGTCGATTGGCGAGACACTGGTCGATCGCGCCCGCCGCCTGCTGGCCGATGCCGACCTTGCGCTGGACGACGTGCAGCGTCAGGTGCAGGGGTTGACCGGCCGCGTGCGCCTCGGCGCCTCGACCGGGGCCATCGCCCACCTGCTGCCGCAGGCGCTGGCCATGCTGGCGGAGCAGCACCCCGACATCGACGTGCAGGTGGCCGTGCTCACCTCGGAGGAGACRCTGGCGCGGCTGGCCGCCGGCACGCTGGAGATCGGTCTGGTGGCCCTGCCACAGGCGCGCGTGGCGGGGCTGACCATCCGCCCTTGGCGGCGGGATCCTGTGCGGGCTTTCCTGCCAGCGAGCTGGCCCTGCCCTGCGCGCATCACGCCGGCCTGGCTGGCAACGCGCCCGCTGATCCTGAATGACGGCACCACGCGCCTGTCGCGCCTGACCGCCGAGTGGTTCGCCAGCGGTGGCCAGAGGCCGGCGCCGCGTATCCAGCTCAACTACAACGACGCCATCAAGAGCCTGGTGGCGGCCGGCTATGGCGCGGCCCTGCTGCCACACGAGGTCACCACGCCGGCGCCGGATGCGCGCGTGGTGATGCGGCCGCTGCGGCCGGCATTGTGGCGGCGACTGGGGTTGGCGCACAGCGCGGAACGGGTAGAACGTGCCACGGAATACGTGCTGGAGGCCCTGTGGGCGCTACGGGCGGGGTAGCGCCGTTGGCCACACGCCGACCGGCTGTTGTGCGAGTTGTGCGAGTTGTGCGAGGCACCCACCCGACTCGCGACAAGCGAAGTCGTCCTTTTCAGGTAGACCCAAGCCGGTCTCGAGTTTGTCTGGCTACGTTTTTTGTCCAGGGGAAGCTGGACCAGTACTTCCCGACAAACTCCTCAATCTCGCCACGGTGCTTCAGGGAGAGGCCGATGATGTCCAGCCCCTCGAGGAACATGCGGCGGTGCCTCGCGGACAGCTCAAAGGGATACTCCCCTGAAGGTGTCCGCACCCGCATCGCATCGAGATCAATCGTGATCACGTTGCCGCTATTCGCGTCCACGTCGTTCATCAACTGCTCAATGGCTTCCCGCGGCAACATTACCAGCAGAAGCTGGTTATTCATGGCGTTCGAATAGAAGATCTCGCCGAAGCTGGGTGCAATGACGGCGCGAATGCCAAATTGCTGCAGTCCCCATACCGCGTGCTCGCGGCTCGATCCGCAGCCGAAGTTCGCTCCGCCGATGAGGATGCCGGTGCCGGCGTACTCCGGGCGATTCAGCACAAAGTCCGGACGGCGTGCGCCGGTGGCGTCGAAGCGGTGGTCATAGAGAATGCCTTTGTCCAGGCCAGTCTTGTCGATGCCCCGCAGGAACTGCTTCGGGATGATCTGGTCGGTATCGAGGTTTTCGATGCGGATCGCCGCACCCTTGCCAGTGATGTGCGTGTACTCAGACATGGGAAGTCTCCAGCTTTCGGACGTCGGTGATCGTTCCGGTGATCGCCGCGGCGGCGGCCATGGGCGGGCTCATCAGGTGGGTGATGGCCCCGCGTCCTTGCCTGCCCTCGAAATTGCGATTGGTGGTGGAAGCGCAGCGAACGCCGTCGGCGAGCACGTCATCGTTCATTGCCAGGCACATCGAACAACCCGGCTGGCGCCATTCGAATCCCGCGGCGGTAACGATGTCGGCAATGCCTTCCCGTTCGGCCTGAGCCTTGACCGCGCCTGAGCCGGGTACCACCATGGCCCTGACCCCTTCGGCCACCTTCTTGCCGCGGACTACGTTCGCCACGGCCCTGAGATCCTCGATGCGTCCGTTGGTACAGGATCCGATAAAGACATGCTGGATCGGCGTGCCTTCCAACGCCGCCCCGGGCGTCAGGTGTGTGTACGCAAGCGCCCGTTCAACCGACCGCTGCTCGACTTCGTCGATCTGATCCTCGGGGAATGGAATGTGTCCGGAAACAGGTAGTACCTGGTCGGGGCTGGTTCCCCAGGTCACATAGGGCTCGACATCGCTCGCGTCAAACACATACTCCATATCAAACAGGGCGCCCGCATCGCTTTGCAGGCTTGCCCAGTATCGGAGCGCATCTTCACGTTGCGGGCCTTCGATGTCCACCGCACGGCGCAGCACGTAATCGGTGGCGACCGCATCTGGCGCGATCAACGCGCCTCGCGCCGCAGCTTCCACCGTCATGTTGCAGAGCGTGAAGCGTGCCTCGACGCTCAGATCCAGAATGGCCGATCCGCAGTATTCGACGACATACCCGCGTGCGCCTTGCGCGCCGATCGCACCGATGATCCTGAGAATGAGATCCTTGGCGGTCGTGCCGACCGGGAGCTTCCCGTCTACGCGGATGCGCATGGTCTTTGCCATCCGATAGACCAGCGTCTGGGTCGCCAGCACATGTTCGACCTCGGAGGTCCCGATACCGAAGCCCAGGGCGCCGAGCGCGCCATACGTCGTGGTATGGCTGTCGCCGCAGATCACCACCATGCCCGGCCGGATCATCCCGTGCTCCGGTGCAATCACGTGCTCGATCCCTTGCAGCGTGTCGTTGGTGTCGAACAGCGGAATCGCATGCCGGTTGCAGTTGTCCCGGAGGTTCGTGGCCTGCAGGGCGGAGGCGGGATCCGCGATCACCCGGATCGCCGTTGGGTGCGTCGGAATGATATGGCTGACGACGGAGACGTTTTGCCCGGGGATCAGCACACCGCGATCTTGCTCATGCAGCCCATGGAATGCCTGAGGACTGGTGTACTCATTCATCAGGTGCAGGTCGCAATACAACAGAACGTTGTCTTCATCAATTCTGGCGACCGTATGGGAGTCGACCAGCTTCTGGTACAGGGTTGTCGGGGTCATTGCTATACCTCTTTCAGGATCATTCCGCGGTGATGCCGCGCTGCTTGATCAATCTGGCCCACATGGGCATCTCCTTTTCCAGGCGTTGCCGCGCCGCCTCGGGCGTGCTCGGCGTCGCCTCGAAGCCTTCCTTGAGCATCCGGTCCCTGGCCGCCTGCGATGCCAGCGCGGCATTCAGTGCGGCGTTCAACTTGTCTACGACAGGCTTCGGCGTGCCCGCCGGCGCAAACACCATGAACCAGGTTTCAAACGTGTAATCGGACAGGCCCGCCTCGGCTGCGGTCGGGACATTGGGAAGCAGTGGGGAGCGCTTTGATCCGGTGACAGCCAGCGCCCGGAGCTTGCCGCTCTGGACATGTTGCTGGGCGGCGGAAACCACCGGGAAGCTCATGTCGACCTGACCGGCGATCGTGTCAACCAGGGCCGGGCCACCGCCGCGATAAGGGACGTGGACGATAGAGACGCTTGCCACAGACTTGAACAGTTCTGCGGACATATGAAACGTGCTCCCGTTGCCTGCCGAACCATAGGTCAGCTTGTCGGGCTTTGCCTTCGCAACGGATATCAGTTCCTGAAGGTTCCTGGCGGGCACATTGTTGTTGACCACCAGGACATGCTGCGAACTGGCGACCATGCCGATCGGCGCAAGGTCCTTCAGCGTGTCGTACGGCATGCGCGGGAACAGGCCCGGGTTGATGGCGAGCGAGACCGTTTGCAGTCCGATCGTGTAGCCATCGGGGGCGGCTTTCGCGACCGCATCGACACCGATATTGCCGCCGGCGCCGGCCCGGTTCTCAACCACGATGGTGCCGCCCAGACTTTTCGCCCAAGTGTCAGATACCAGACGCGCGGCGATGTCGGCGCTTCCACCCGGCGCGTACGGCACAATGAGCCGGACCGGTCGCTGAGGATAGGATTGYGCAGCCGCAGTGCCAGCGAACGTGGCACAAATCAGCGCTGCGGTGAGATGGGCAAACTTCATGGGCGTCTCCTGTGAGTATGAATCGTTATGGAAACCATCCTATCAGTTACCACATGACGCATAATTCATAGTTATTCACTTCTTTCGTTCCTGTAGTTCACCAATGGACCATTTCTCCGACCTTGCGTTTTTCATGCTGATCAACCGGCACGGAAGCCTTGCAGGGGCCGCGCAGGAACTGGGCGTCACGCCACCGGCCGTCAGCAAGCGGCTTTCTGGCCTTGAGGCCCGTCTGGGTGTCCGCCTGTTGCACAGGACCACGCGACGCATCAGCCTGACGCCCGAGGGGGAGCGCTACCTGGTCGAAGGCGCCAGAATTCATGCGGAGATGGAAGCCCTTGAGCGCACCATTGCGGGAAGCAGCAGTACGCCGCACGGCTTGCTAAAAATCGGGGCAACACTGGGATTCGGACGAAGGCATATCGCGCCGGCCCTCTCCGAATTCACGCGGAAGTTTCCGAAAGTCGAGGTGCAGCTTTATCTGAGCCATCGTTCGCTGAACCTGGTCGAGCAGGGTCTGGACGTGCTGGTCCACTTTGGAGAACTGCCGGATGTGCGACTGACCGGTCGGCTACTGGCCAACAACCGCCGCATGGTCTGTGCCGCACCGTCTTACATCGAAGCAAGCGGCGAGCCTTCAAGTCCGCGCGACCTGTCCCGGCACAACTGCATTTTCATCCGTGAGAGCGATGAGACGTTTGGTACCTGGCATTTGCGCAACGGCGCGCAGCAGGAAACCGTCAAGATCCGCGGGACCATGAGCACAAACGACGGAGAGTCCGCGTTGGCCTGGGCGCTCGATGGTCAAGGCTTGATCGTACGCTCGGAGTGGGACGTCGCGGAGCACCTGCGAAGCGGCGCGTTGTGCCGGGTGCTGCCGCAATGGCAGCTCACACCGGCGGATATCAATCTCGTATTTCCGGCCCAGAGCAATCGCCCCGACAAGGTTCGGGTTCTCGTGGACTTCCTGCTGGACCGCTTCGCCGATCACCGTGGTCCAGCTTCCGGCGGCTCGGACGGTCACTGGTAGTACTGGTATTACCTTCCAGAGCATCACTCACGTCGGCGCCAGGCTCGCGTATGCGACGTAATGCGGATACCGCTTGGGGACAGATAGCCGGCTACGTTGGAATCGGCAGCGGTCATGCCATGCCGACGGTCAGCCACACGAAGCTGAACGCCTGTTCGCTCGGCAGCGTGCACGATTCCCCTCGCAAGCACCGCTACTTGGCCCGGTAGCCAAGGCGCTTCGAAACTGCCTGCGCACAGGCATCCAGCGCTTTGGCAACCGGGCCGTCCCAATCGGTATCGACCGTGCCGGTCGGCCCCATGATGGTAATCGTCAGCGCAATGTTTCCCGAGTAGTCGAACACGGGCGCGGAAAAGGCAACGATCCCTGGCGTGGGATGGTTGATGCTGCGGGACATGTGGCGCGCCCGCGCTTCCTTGATCATCTCCTCCACAATGGCAGCGTCCAGCGGATGCGCGATATCGGGGCCGAGCCGTACGCGATCGTCCAGCAACAGCTTCTCGGTGAGCTGGCGCGGCTGGAACGCCGAGAAAATCCTGCCGGTTGCCGTATTGGCGAGCGACATGACCGTGCCGGTTCGGATATTCGTGTGGATGGGATAGGACGCATCGATGAGCCGCACGATGACCGGCCCGAGGTTTCCCCATACCGCGAGCGCGACCGCGTGCGACGTTTCTTCCGACAGCGCTTCGGCGAACGGCGTGGCCTCGCGGATGGGGTTGAGCGTCTGCAGGCTGGTCAGCCCGAGCTGGATGGCCATCGGGCCGAGCAGATAGCGACCCGTGACCGGGTCCTGGGCGACGAGTCCGATCTTCCCGAAACTCACCAGATACGGATGGATCTTGCCGGACGGCATGTTTGCCGCCTTCACGAGATCGCGTAGCGCCATCGGCCTGGCCTCGGAGGCCAGCACCTTCAGGATTTCCCCCCCCACTTCAATCGACTGGATGCCGCGGCGTTCTCGCTCGGGTGGCTCGGGTGCCTGGTCGGTCTGGTCCACGGTATGTCCCTGCCATGAGATGGTTAGTGCGCGCAGTATAACACTAGACATTATCTAATGCGTAAGCGTAGGGTTAACTAGTAGATCATTTCAAGCGCGCTAGTACTAATCTAGCAATCATGGCGGCGCCGCTCTTGGCGGCCATACCGCCCGCACTTGAATGGAGAAGTCGATGTCTGCACTGCAACAGGAAAAATGTGATGTTCTGATCATCGGATCAGGCGTCGCCGGCATGTCCGCGGCCATTACCGCCGCCAGCCGGGGCTTGAAGGTCATCGTGGCCGAGAAGGCGAGCTACTACGGCGGCACGACGGCCCGCTCGGGCGGCTGGCTATGGGTGCCGAACACCCATCTGGCCAAGGCATACGGCCATCACGAACAACCGGACCAGGCGCTGACCTATATCCGGAACCAGGCCGGCGCCGGGTTCGACGAGGCGCGTGTACGCGCCTTCCTGGCGAACGGCCCCAAAGCGATCGAGTTCTTCATGTCGAAGACCGCCGTCCAGTTCGACATGCCGCTAACGTTCCCGGACTACCACGCCGAGGCGCCCGGCGCCGCGCAAGGCGGCCGCTCGATGGTGACGCGCCCGTACGACGCCCGCGAACTCGGCCCATTGCTCAAGACCCTCGGCCCCGTGCTGCCGGAACTGACCGTCTTCGGTGTGACGATCGGCTCCGGCAAGGAGATCGTTCATTTCATGCGGGTGACGCGATCGCTGGCGTCCGCCTGGTATGTCACCAAACGCCTGACCAGGCATTTCCTGGAGGTAATGAAGTACGGGCGGGGCATGACGCTGACCAACGGCAATGCGCTGGCCGCGCGACTCGCGAAGTCGGCGGCCGACCTGTCGGTCCCGGTATGGCTGTCGTCGCCTGCCGTGGCGTTGTTGCAGGACGGAGGGCGCGTCACGGGCGCAGTGCTTCAGCGCGACGGCCAGCGGATCAGCGTAAAGGCGCGTCACGGTGTGGTGCTGGCCAGCGGCGGGTTTCCGCACGACCTCGAGCGGCGCAAGGAGACCTACCCGCACGTGCAGGCAGGCCACGGCCACTTCTCGCCAACGCCGCAGACCAATGTGGGCGACGGCGTGCGCATGGCCGAAGCGGTGGGCGGCGTGTTCGACAAGAACCTGTCGAATGCCGCCGCGTGGACGCCCATGTCGCTCGTGCCGCGCAAGGACGGCACGACCGGCATCATGCCCCACTTCATTGACCGGGCGAAACCAGGCGTGATTGCCGTCAGCCTGGATGGCAAGCGCTTTGCCAACGAGGCGAACTCGTACCACGATCTCGTGCAGGCGATGATCGCCGCCTCGAAGGGCAAGCCGGAGACGGCGTGCTGGCTGATCGCCGACCATGCGGCGATCCGGCACTACGGCCTCGGCTTCGTGAAGCCGTTCCCGATGCCGCTCGGGCCGCATCTGCGCAACGGCTACCTCAAGCGCGGCAAGACCATCGAGGACCTTGCGAAGCAGGTCGGTATCGAACCGGCGACGCTCGCCGCCACCGTTCGCCAGTACAACGAAACGGCGCAGTACGGGCGCGACCCCGAGTTCGGGCGTGGCAGCAAAGCCTACAACCGCTACCAGGGCGATGCGCTGCACACGCCAAATCCCTGCGTCGCGCCGCTGGCCAACGGTCCGTTCTATGCGCTCAAGCTCGTACCGGGCGACCTTGGCTCCTTCATGGGCATCCGTACGAACGAGCACGCCCAGGTCGTCTCCCTGGACGGCGATCCAGTCCCCGGCCTCTACGCAGCGGGCAACGACGCGGCAAGCATCATGGGCGGCGAGTACAGCGGTGCGGGCATCACGCTCGGCCCGGGCCTGACCTTCGGCTATGTCGCGGGCAACCACATCGCCGATCACTCTCAGGCCACGCCCCCGAATGCGAGCGCGGCTTCCGCGCGCGAGCCTCTGGCCATGCACTGAACTCCCTGCCCGATTGTTGTCACCCACGCGGCCGCATTGCGGCGGCCGCGTGGCGGCGTTCACCCTGAATTTCCCTGGATTGCAATCATGCTGATTCCTCAACTCCTGACCGGGAAGGTCGCTTTTATAACCGGCGCGGGCCAGGGCAACGGCCGGGCCATCGCCATCGGCCTCGCCGAGGCCGGCGCGACGGTCGTCGTCACCGACATGAACGAAGCCAATGCCAATGAGACGGCGGCGATGATCGATGCCCGGAACCACGCGGCGCGTGCCTGCGCGCTGGACGTGACCGATGCCGCGCAGTGCCGTGCCGTCGCCGAAGAGATCACCGCCAGCGTCGGCCCCGTCGACGTGCTGGTGAACAACGCCGGCATCCTGATTCGCCAGGGCATCGACAGCGAGCATGCGCTGGACAACCTGCAGCGGGTGATGAAGGTCAACCTCGAAGGGACGTTCAACGTCTGCCACGCGTGGCTGCCGGCCCTGCGACAGACCCGTGGCGCCATTGTCAACGTCGCCTCCATCGCGTCGTTCTCGGGCCAGCCGAACACGCTCGGCTACTCGCCCTCGAAGGGCGCGGTGAAGATGCTGACCCAGTCGCTGGCAGCCGACCTCGCGCGCGACGGTGTGCGCGTCAATGCCATTGCGCCGGGCGTCATCGACACGCCCATGACCGCGTCCACGCGCACGGACCCGGCGAAGCTCGAACGCTTCATGTCCCGTATCCCGATGAACCGGGTGGGGCAACCCGAAGAGCTGGTGGGCGCGGTGCTGTTCCTCGCTTCGTCGATGTCCACCTATGTGACCGGCGTGACCCTGCCCGTGGACGGCGGATACCTCGCCGCCTGACCCTCACAAACGAGGCAGGCGCGGACATCGCGTTTGCCCGCCCATCCAGGAGACAAACGATGAAACAGGCATCCCGCACGATCGACGTGCAGTCCTTCATCGACGCCGAACGCTTTTCCCCCTGCCAGTGGCTGGTCCTCGCCTTCTGCTTCCTCGTCGTGGCGGCTGACGGCTACGACACGGCGGCCATCGGCTTTATCGCTCCGTCGCTGGCGCACGAATGGGGCATCGCCCGCGGTGAACTCGGTGTCGTCATGAGCGCCGCACTGGCTGGGCTGAGCCTGGGCGCGATCTTCGCGGGACCGGTGGCGGATCGCGTTGGCCGCAAGGCGGTACTGGTGGCGGCTGTCACATGCTTCGGAGGATGGACGCTCGTTGCCGCCCAGGCGCAAACCGTTGGCACGTTGACCGTCCTGCGCTTCCTGACCGGCCTCGGACTCGGCGCAGCCATGCCGACGACCATCACGATGATGTCGGAATACGCGCCGTCGCGTCTGCGCTCCCTTGCGGTGAATGCCATGTATTGCGGCTTCTCCGGTGGACTGGTGGCGGGCGGCGCGGCATCGGCCTGGCTGATTCCCCATTTCGGCTGGCGCGGCGTGTTGACGGCTGGCGGCATCGCGCCGCTGGTACTCGCCGTACTGCTGCTTGCGCTGCTTCCGGAGTCGGCCCAGTTCCTGGCGGTGCGCAACGGGGCGCCCGAGCGGATCGCGCGCATCCTGAAGCGCATTGCGCCTCGGCAAACGCTCGAACACTGCGTGTTCGTCGCGCCGATGGCTGCGGCAGGCAAGGCGGGAAAGGCTTCGGCTCTTGCACTCATCCTGTCGGCAGGATACCGGCGGCGCACCGTCATGCTCTGGCTGTCGTGCTTCATGGGTCTGGTGATCTATTACCTGATGACGAACTGGATGCCGACGCTGTTCCGTGAAGCCGGATACAGCGTGGAACGTGGCGCGCTGCTGGCCTCCCTGTTTCCCCTTGGTGGCCTGCTGGGCAACCTTGCTGCTGGCTGGCTCATGGACCGCTTCAATGCCAACCGTACCATCGTCGTGGCGTACCTGCTGGCCGCCGTGCTCGTCATCGTGGTGGGACGCGGTGTCGATCATCCGGAGTTCCTGGGTATCTCGCTTTTCCTTTGTGGCACCCTGGTCACGAGCGCGGCAACTTCGATGTCCACCTACGCCGCAAGCCTCTATCCGACCGAGGCACGCACCACCGGGGTGGCGTGGATGCAGGGCATCGGGCGCATCGGTGGCATGGCGGGCTCCTTTATCGGTGCGGGCCTCCTCGGCCTTGGCTGGGGCTTCGGCGATGTATTCGGCCTGCTCGCGGTGCCGGCGCTGCTCGCGGCGGGGACGGTATTCATGATCGCCAAGCCCCGGCACGCCTATCCGATGGCAAGGGTGGCGGAGTGAGGCGATTCGGGCCTCTCGCCATTGCGGCGGCCATGAGCATGGCGTCCATGCGCGCGTGTGACGCCTTGCTTCCGGCGCTATCGTCGGACTTCGGCGTACCCGTTGGCATGGCAGCGTGGTCCATCTCCGCGTTCGCTTTGGCCTATGGGCTGATGCAACTCGTATTTGGCCCGCTCGGCGACCGCTTCGGCAAGCTTCGCGTCATCACGCTGGCGCTGACCGGCTGCGCCGTTGCGCATGTCATGGCCGCCGTGGCCCCGACCATGCCCGCCCTCGCGCTGGCCCGGGGACTCTCGGGCGCCGCAGCGGCGGGGGTCATCCCCATGAGCATGGCGATGATCGGCGATACGGTTCCGGCGAGGGACCGGCAGCAGGTGCTTGCCCGCTTCTTCCTCGCGACCATCGGCGGGACGATCGGTGGCCAGTGGATGTCCGGCCTGCTTGCCGACTGGCTGCACTGGCGCGTTGTCTTCTGGGTGCTGGCGACGGGGTCTGGCGTTGCCGCGCTCGCCGTGCGGACGCGGGGCTCGGGCCTGGTCTCCCACCTGGCTGCCAGGCGTTCATTCGGGGAGCAGTTCCGCAGCGTGCTGGGTCAGCCGCGCGCAAGGCTGCTGTTCGCAGTGACGGCAATCGAAGGCCTGTTCACCCTGGCGGGATTTGCCTTCGTGCCGACCTACCTGCACGGCCGCTTCGGGCTCGGCCTGGGCGCGGCCGGCGCCGTGATGGCGATGTATGGTGCTGGTGGCCTGGCCTATGTGGCGGTCTCAGGCGTGCTGTTCAGGCGCCTGGGGCCTGATGCGCTGGCCGCCCTCGGCGGCATGCTCCTGGGCGCAGCCTTTGCCATCGTGGCGCTCGGACCACGGTGGGAATGGAGCGTCCCCGGATGCTTCCTCGGCGGACTCGGCTTCTACATGCTTCACAACACCTTGCAAACGCAGGCGACCGAGGTGTTCCCGCCATCGCGCGGCACGGCGGTCGGGCTGTTTGCCGCGAGCCTGTTCCTGGGACAGGCGATCGGCATGAGCGGCGCCGCGGCCGTCGCCGGAACGCTGGAAGCGCGATGGTTGTTCGCCGCCGCCGCCGTGGCCCTTCCCGTTCTCGGCCTGGCATTCGGCGCACGGCTCCGCGCGGACGCTCCCCGTCACCGCCCCGGATAGCCAGGCGGCACAATGAACGCCCGCGGAAAACCCTGAACTTCGATACACCGGCCCACCAACGATTCCATCAACTCGTTGTATCGACCGCTTGAATCCGCAGCCAGTTTCGGCCACTGATCGTCTCCGACCAGGCGGCCGCTCTCGACCTGGTTTGCGACGTAGCTCAATAGAAGCCTCCCGACTTCAATGCATCGATGGCCATGTTTGCGCCGAGGGCAAGCAGAACAACGCCCATAGTCCAGCGTTGAGCAAGCAGAAGTCCCGGGCGGCTGGAGAGGAACCTCGCCATGCTGCCGGAGCAGACCGCCACAAAGCCATTGACCGATGCGAATGCCACAATCAGCGACGAACCGAGCACGAGCGATTGCCTCAGCACGCTGCCGTCCTGATGGTTGATGAATTGCGGCAGGAGCGACAGAAAGACCATCGCGAGCTTGGGATTCAGCAAACTAGTCGTTGCGCCCATCGCGAAGAGCCGGCGAGGCTGTTCGCGAGGCAGATCGCGAACCTCCAGAGGCGAACGGCCCCCAGGCCTCACGGCCTGCCACGCCAGATAGAACAGATACACGGCGCCCACCGCACCCAACGCGCTGCCTGCATAAGGCACCCTCAGGAAAAGCGCCGTGATGCCGAATGCTGCCCCGAACATATAGACGAGGTATCCGAGCATGACGCCTGCAAGCGATATCAGGCCGGCCGCAGGTCCTTGCGCAATCGAGCGCGACATCACGTAGATCATGTTCGGACCCGGTGTCACGGCAAGCATTCCGCCGACCGCCAGAAATCCGTAAATCGATACCGTACCGTGCATTTTTGTGGGCTCGTTCAAGTGGTCATCCCAAGCAGTATCGGTCCGATGCATACTCAAGTAAAACGCATTAAACTGAATCCATTGCTCAGCTTTTCTGACCAAAATGAAGAAGCTCGATCTGGACGTTCTTGAAATGGTTGTGGCGGTCGCCGATACAGGTTCATTTGTTCGGGGTGCGGAGTCCGTGCATCGATCGCCATCGGCGGTGAGCATGCAGATCAAGGCGCTTGAACAAGCGCTGGGAAAACCGCTCTTCGTGCGAAGCACCCGCAACGTGGCGATTACGGCAGAGGGCAGGACGCTTCTGGACTATGCCCGCCGAATGCTTGCCATGCGGGAGGAAGCATGGGCGTCGATCGTTCGCCCGGAGATAAAGGGCCGGGTCACCATCGGCGTTCCTGACGACTACGCTTCATCGTTGCTGCCACAGGTTCTGGGAAAGTTCGCGGTTGCTCACCCGCGTGTCGAAATCCGGGTCATCGGCCTGCCCAGCAGTGCGCTCGCTCCCTTGCTCAAAGACAATACGCTGGACCTGGCCTGCATCACGAAAACAAGGGGCATCGCGGGCGAATTCATCCGGTTCGAGCCGATGGTGTGGGCCGGGTCGGCCGCAAGGAAAGTATGGAAAGAACGCCCGCTGCCCATCGCCGTCTTCGCACATGGCAGCACCGCGCGTGCCCATGCCATCAGCGCGCTGCAGCGGGAAAATATCAAGTACCGGATGTCCTACGAAAGCCCGAGTCTGCTGGGCCTTGTCAGCATGGTAGAAGCGGGGCTCGCGATAGCGCCCCTCGCAAGATGCAGCGTGCCGGGGCACCTTGTCCAGCTATCCCAGAACGAAGGGTTGCCGCCCCTGGACGAACTCGAGGTCGTGCTTGCCCGCAGCGCACAGTCCGGCCGACCGCCGTGTGATTTTCTCGCCGAGCAGATTCTGGCTGAAATGAGGGGCTAGATCGGTCGTTCAATGGCCGGATATCGACACGATCCGCCCGAATGCCCGACGCCCTGACTGGCGCCCGTGACGATCGCTACTTTCGTGGACATCTCATGTCTCCCGGTCTGGGTAAGCCAATGTTGCTTCAGTGAACGACTACCATCTTTCCGCCGGCTTCATTGGCTTCCATCACCCGATGCGCCTCATGGATCTGATCAAAGCCGAACACCCGGGACGGAGTCACCTTGAGACGGCCAGCCGCCACGTCTTCTGCGATTTTCTGAAGCGGTACGTCGGACAGCGGAAAACCCGGGGTGCCGAACACGAAACTACCGAAAAAGGTCAGATACACGCCGCTCGCCATTTGCAGGAGTGGGTTGAAGTCCGCGATCGGAGCCAGGCCGCCCAACCAGCCCGCAAGACAGGCACGGCCACCCCGTCGCAGCATCGCCAGCGAATCGAGAATGGTGCTGTTGCCGACGAGGTCGAGTACCGCGTCAACCTGCTTTGCCTCGGCAATTCGCTGCGAAAGGTCCGGTCCCTCGAGCTCGACACGTGCCACGCCCAGGCCCTCCAGCATCTCGAAGCGCTCGCGATTGCGTGTTGTTGCGATGACCCGCGCACCGGCATTGACCGCCAGTTTCACCGCCGCCTGTCCAAACGATGATGTCGCACCGCGGATGACCAACGTCTGTCCCTCCGTGATCTCGAGATTGCGAAACAGGCAGGTCCATGCGGTCGCATAGGTTTCGGGGATGGCCGCCAGTTCGGCCCACGACAGGTCTGACTCAATCAATGCGACGTTGGACACCGGTGCGCGCGTGTATTCCGCATAGCTCCCGTTGATGGTTCGACCTAGACCTCCCATCAACGCGGCAACCTTCGCCCCAACCGGGAACTCGCCGCCAGGGCACGACTTCACCACCCCGACGCATTCGATGCCGCTTACCTTTGCGGCTTCGGCCCATTCGCCACGCCGCATATGCATCTCTGCGTGGTTGATGCCAAATGCCTTGATTTCGATTACCACGTGGCCCGCCAGCGGTTCGGGTTCAGGCAACTCTGTGTAGACAAGGCCATCCAGACCGCCGAATTTCTCGATCACGATTGCACGCATATTGCTGCTCCTTTGGTTGAACAATCAATTTGATTGGCGTGTCTGGTCGCTACATATCGACCACACACACCCACACTTCAGGTAACAAGAAAATCACGCATGGCCGCGGCGATTTCTGTCGCATGCGTCTCGAGCGCGAAGTGGCCCGTATCGAGAAAGCGCACCACCGCGCCAGGGATGTCACGCTTGAATGCCGTAGCGCCAGCAGGCAGGAAGAATGGATCATTTTTCCCCCAGACGGCGAGGAACGGAGGCTTGTGCGTTCTGAAATACTGCTGAAACGCGGGATACAACGCGACATTGCTTTGGTAGTCGCCAAACAGGTCCAGTTGAATCTCGTCCGCGCCGGCACGGCCCAAGTAAAAGTTATCCAGCGAATACCCGTCCGGCGATACCGAAGCCGTGTCAGATACCCCGTGTGTGTACTGCCAGCGTGTCGTTTCCGGAGTCAACAGGGCCCGCAGTGCCTCACGGTTTCCCTGCGAAGGATCTCGCCAATAAGCCCGGATAGGATTCCAGCCTTCGCTGAGTCCTTCTTCGTAAGCATTGCCGTTCTGGGAAATGATCGCGGTGATCCGCTCCGGATGGTTCAGCGCAAGCCGAAAGCCCGTCGGCGCGCCGTAGTCGAATACGTAGACGGCAAAGCGATCGAACCCGATCACTTCGGTAAAGCGGCTGATCACGTCGGCGATGTTGTCGAACGTGTAGGCGAAGGTGTCATGGGCCGGCATATCCGAACGACCAAACCCAGGTAGATCCGGCGCAACCAGATGGAAGCGGTCGGACAGTTGAGGAATCAAATCCCGAAACATGTGGCTCGAGCTTGGAAAGCCGTGGAGGAGCAGTACTTTCTGGGCACCGGCACGACCGGCTTCTCGATAAAACACATTGAAGCCGTCGACGTCGGCGTGGCGATAGGCAATAGCGGACATGAGGTTCTCTCTCGTGAGTTGATGACGTGACCGGTGGTTAACACGCGTTGGAAACAGCAACCAACATGCGAAGTGACCGCCGCTTTCCAGGCTGGGCGTCGCCGACAAGCACAACCGGTTGTTCGATTCGTTGCAGCGCTCTGTCCAGTACGGCGATGTCTTCGCCGGACGACATCACCGGCACGGATGCCGCCCTTGCATTGACGCCTCGCTCCGCCAGACCGCTAATCACCTTCCTGCAACTCGCTCCGTCCGCCCAGGCGCCATCCCCTAGCGCCGCTTTCACGTCTCCACGAGGCATTTCTCGCTCCTTTCAATCTTCCAGCCGTTTGCAATGCACACGCTCCGAACCCGAGTAACCGTTCTGCTGTGTTCATGTAGGTTAGTTTCTTGTTGTGTAACTTGTCAAGACGATTTTAAGGGGTTACCATGGCCTCCATCAACACTGCACATCAGGTCACTTGAGATGGACTACCGACGACTTCCCGCAATATTCGTGGCCGATGCGCAGGGCCTCGATTTCCTGAACTCGGTTGCCACGCCGACGAGTGAGCAAGTCGACTGGATCGGTGATGGGGAAGGCCTTCTTGCGTGGCTAGAACAGGCAGGTTTGGTGCCTCGCAGCACGCTCGACGCGCTACGGTCGGAGTCGATGCCCGGCGAACTCGATGGCGTCGCGGCACAGGCGCGAAGTCTGCGGGAATGGTTCAGGGGATTTGTCCAGCGTACGAAGGGACGACCGCTGGTCGCCGAGGATTTGCGTGAACTCGAACCTCTAAACCGCCTGCTTGAGCGGGACGAAGGGTATGCCGAGATCGTCGCCAACGCGCCAGGTGCGCCAACGGCCTTCGGACTACGTGCGACTCGACGGTGGCGCTCGCCGGAGTCGTTGCTGATGCCGATCGCCGAGATACTCGCGAAACTCGTGTGTGAAGAAGACTTCTTGCATGTGAAAGCGTGCGAGGGTCCTCAGTGCACGCTGATGTTTGCCGATCACACGCGGGGCCATGGCCGCAGATGGTGCAGCATGGCGATCTGCGGCAACCGGGCCAAGGTTGCGGCTCACCGGAAGCGGCTCAAGGAGCGGGCACTCGGCTGAGGTGATGGGTGACCTCGGCTGGGCTGGGCCGACAGGCCCGATCCGGCCACAAGGTGACCGATTTTCTGTTTGAACGGTTACTCGGTGAAGACAACGAGGACTTACTTGAACGAGTTCGGCTGCCTGTTGCGGCCGCTCACGCGTCCTTCAGGGACTGGCGGAAGCGTGTCCGGCAGCCGACATCACAGCGCTGATTTCGGATGCCTTTTCAAGGGCCGGCGCGCCCAGTCATCAAAGCCATCGGCTACCAAACAGTTTCTGCCTACCGCCCTACGCGCAGTCAGTGGACGCGTCGGCCGAAATGCAAAGCGCCGAATCTAGTGGGCCAGCCGAGATCTTTCCGCGACCGCCAATCTGATTTGTGGGATCACGATGCTCTCGAGGCCCGCGACACCATGGCCTTGCGCCCAGATTTCCTTATCGACCGCAGCAAAGAATGCCGGAGTACCGCGAGCGCGAAGAATGGGTTTCCCGTTAGGCCGGTCTCCAGCGGCCCAAGCGAGATGTTCAGGAAGATCCTTGCTCCGGACGTTAGAGTTAAACCCGCCGAGGCTGATCTCGACGTACTCGATCTGGTGGAATTCCGGCAGCGACTTCCGCATTATGTCCATAGAGCCAAAGTACTCGGCTTTGTAGCCACGGCATGCCACGCAGTTGTTTGCTCCAAGGTAGACCAGACTAATGCGTGACCCTGCCACCACATGCAGCGGACCAGACGACGGATAGCGCCCTACTCCACCTACACTAGGCGCGACGTTGGACGCTATCGCAGAGACTTCTTCTGTGGAGAGCCGAGTCATCCGAATGGCGGCGTGCTTTCCGTTTGCGCCATCAAATGTTCCTTCGAGGCTCTCTTCGCCTGACCGCAGAGATACTACGATTCGAGAGCCGGCATTTGTGACAAATGAAATCTGCAATCTGTCGCCGGTGAATCGCGCGTCAAAGTCCGTTACCTGCGACAGCGTCTTAGCATCGATCCAGCCATACCGGATATCACCCACCCGGATCTTCCCTGACTCTGCAGAGGCGTCCACAATTCGAAGCAGTCGCTCTCTTTTCTCTCCTTCGACCACAACCAACCAAGTACCATCGAGGGTCTCGCCGATCTGGTCGGCGCCCTTTGCCGTCGATGGCAGCAGTACCAAAGTGGCTCTGATGAATTCTCGGCGGTCCATTTCTTCCCCCTTGGCGCTGAAGCGACAGATCAAGTATGAACCCCTCGTCAATCTCTAGCCATCCGGACACCCCTTCTGTCCGGCGGGGAAGATGCGGGTAGCTCCGGGGCCAGGCTGCGCGACCGTTTCGCAAGCGCTGGATGATGTCCGAGATGGGCTCGGGCACGGCCGTTCACCAATGGCGGGCATCTTTCGGCTGAGGATTCAACCGCTCGACAACAACCGTCCGATGCGGACGTCGGGCGTCCCGACCTAGACACTTGCGAGAATCCACATGATTCAAATGAGTCAACCCGAAGACGTGCCCCACGCGTTTCAGACTGCTTGGAACAGCCACGACATGCAGTCCCTCGGCGCGTTGTTCCATGAGAATGCGACATTTGTGAACCGGTTCGGGCACTACGTGCGCGGCGTCGAGGCGATTATCAAGCTGCATGCGCCCATCCACGCAACTATCTACAGCGATTCCACGCTGGATAACGAACTGATCGACGTGATCCCCATCGGCGACGATGCGGCGGTCATTCACTTCTGGAGCCGCCTCACGGCCGGTGCGGCTCATCCGGCGGGCCCGCACGCTGTCGACACGCTGATCCTTGCCGTGCTGACGCGACAGGTTGGCAAGTGGCGAATCAAGGCGCTCGAGAATGTCACCCTGACGAATCCGCGCACGGGAGAAGCCGTCTTGAGAGACGACCGGAGTCCTTGATCGAGCCGCAAAGCTGCTTTCACGACGCACGAGGTTGTCTCGCTTGCCGGCTATCAGGCCCAAGAAGTAGCTCGCCCCGGACAAGGCCGGGGCGAGCTACCGATTCATCCGCCGCCGGCCCGTCTGCCCGTCTGCGATCAGATAGCCGGTTGCACCGCCATCCACCTCTCCTCATTGCTTGCCGCCGCCACTTGTTTGCCAATTGAATCGCCCAGGCGCGTGGCATCGGCGTAGATGGTGTCATGCTTCATTTCGGACACGCCATGCACGCCCGTCCCTGCGGCAGCGGCGACCGCCACGTGTCCGGCTATGGCGCCCACGCCAGCGGTCTCGGCAATGCCCGGGATATGACCACTGTCGGCATTGGCGACAAAGCTCTGCAGCGGCACCGGCGCGCCGTTGGCCGGCTTGTAAGAGATGCGCACCTGCACGCCGACCTCGCTCTTGCCGGCGCCAAGGCCGACCAGCAGTCGACGACGGCTAGTGCCTTCATCGATCTTGCGGAAGTCGCCTTCCACGATCAGCGCGTTGGCATTGGCCGGTGCAGGGGCGTCCGAGCGCACAGCGTTCAGGCCCTGCCCACGCAGCGTGCGCACAATCTCGTTGGCCACCTGTTCGCGTGCCTCGGAAGCCTCCTGCGATTGCTCGCCGGCAGCCGAGCTTCCTGTGGCCATCGTCTTCACCTTCTGCATGAAGCCACCGTCAAGTCGTACCTGACCGGCATCGGCGCTAAACGCATGCACGTAGATGACATCGGCCTGCACCGTCTGCAGCAGGCCAGGACGGCTGATGTCGGTGACACCGGCATTGGCGTAGCCGGCCGTCAGCATTGCGCCCGTCGCGAGAGCGGCAATGGCCAGGCGCTTGATCTTGGTGGCAGTGGTTTGGAGAGTGGTGGGCATCTTGAATCCTTCAGTTTGTCGATGCGCTGCGGCGCGGTGAACAGAGTATGGAAAACGGCGGCGTCGTAAGCCAGGCAGGAATTATTTCGTCCGATGTCACGGCCTTCGGCGCGGGTTGCGAGGTCGGACATGAACGCTCACACGGCGCCAATGCTGTGACCTCGCGGTCTCAGCGCACAACGTAGATGGGACGAGAAGCGACGTAGACGGTACGCCGGCTGGCCTTCACGACCACCGCCGGCAGCGGCGCTACGGCCACGTACACCACCTTCGGTGCAGGCTTGATAACCACTACTGGCTTCACGACCACTGTCGGCGCGGTCGTCACCGCAACCGTCGCCCGGGCGACATGAACGGGAGCCGGAGCGACCACCACGGTCGAGGCAGACGCCTGGCCGCTGGCCAACAGCATCACGGTGCCGGCAACGGTGCCAAGGAAGCGGGAGATTCGAGAGAAGCGCGAGGTCATCACAAGTCCTTCAGTTTCAGTTTCGGTTTCAGCCAGCCGGTGCGGCGCGGCGACGGACCGAACTATAGGTCGGGGACTTGTGAATCTCGCGGTGGAAAACATGTCACGGCGTTACACGATCGCGGCGTCGAACAGCCGCGCGGATTCACGGCCGGATGCGATGGACATTGGCGTCTGTCCTGCACCCGCCATGGTTCCACGACCCATGACATGGGCCGACATAATTGCCGCATGGCGCCCTCCCCGACCGACTCCTACAGTTGGCTCACCGACGCAGCAACGTCACCGCTCAACACACAGGACGATCATGGAAAACCTCCACAAGATAGCGCTCTTCGCCACGGTCATCGTCGTGGCCGCCTCACTGGTAGAAGCCTTCTTCCTGGCACGCAAGGCGCGTCAGGGAGGCAAGGACTACCCCTGGCACGAAATGGGCCTGTCGCTGGCCGACATGGCCGGCCGCAAGCTGACGGCACTGCTGCCGCTCTCGCTGGCCACGCCGATCTTCGCGTTTGCCTGGGACCACCGCATCTTCACGATCCAGATCAACGGCGTGCTCGCGGTGCTGCTGCTCTTCATCGCCCAGGAGTTCTGCTACTACTGGTACCACCGCGCCTCGCACCGTATCCGCTTCTTCTGGGCCACCCACGCCGTGCATCACTCGCCCAATGAGCTGACGCTGGGCACCGCCTACCGCCTGGGCTGGACCGGCAAGATCACGGGCACCGCCATCTTCTTCGCACCGCTGGTGTTCCTGGGTGTGCGTCCGGAAGTGGTGCTGGCCACGCTGAGCCTGAACCTGCTGTACCAATTCTGGCTGCACACCACCTGGATCCCCAAACTTGGCTGGCTCGAATACGTGTTCAACACCCCGTCGGCACACCGCGTGCACCATGCCTCGAACGTGGACTACCTCGATGCCAACTACGGCGGCGTGCTGATCATCTTCGACCGGCTGTTTGGCACCTATGTGGAAGAACGTGAAGACGAACCGTGCCGCTTCGGCCTGGTCCATCCGACCACCACGCACAATCCGCTCGTCAACCAGTTCGAGCACTGGGTCAGCCTGGGCCAGGACATGATGAAATCGGGCAACGTGCTGAACGCGATTGGCTACCTGGCCATGCCCCCGGGCTGGGCACCGGATGGCAGGGGCACGACGACAGAGGAACTGCGTCAGCAGCAAACCGTTGAACATGCGGTGGCGGTGAGCGCCAGATAACAGGAAGGGCGATGGAGACACGGGCAGCATGCGCTGCCCGATTTTCTTGGTTTATCGCCGATTTCAGGGAAGGCCGGTGATCCGGCGGCCGAGGCCGGCCAGTTTGCGACGATCCTCGCTCGTGATCGAACGACCGCAGCGGACACGAAGACAGCCACGCGTTCCTGCGCCGGCTCATGACACTGTTCGTTCGACAGACGTCTACAAATCCCCCAGCTATCGTTGCCCGAACATCCGTGCCTGCCGTCACCTCCGACAACTGAAAGCGGGTTTCACATTGCGGAATTTGCTCCGAACTTCCCCAACGCCATCGTTCCGTTCCCCGAAAACGCGTTCCACATTGCGAAATTCAAAGCCTAAGTCATTGAAAAATAAGGACAAACCAACTCTTATGTCTTATATAAGACTTCGCCGCGATGCACCAGAAGCGCCATACAATGATTCCACGCTGATTGCTTCGACACCCGTAGCAACACACGCAACCCTTTCTTCAAACGCGCTTTCTTCTTAGGAATTTCCCATGGCCCAGTATCAAGACGACATCAAGGCAGTCGCCGGTTTGAAAGAGAACAACGGCAGCGCATGGAATGCCATCAACCCTGAGTATGCCGCCCGCATGCGTGCCCAGAACAAGTTCAAGACGGGCCTGGACATCGCCAAGTACACCGCCAAGATCATGCGTGCCGACATGGCCGCCTACGATGCAGACCCGGCCAAGTACACCCAGTCGCTGGGTTGCTGGCACGGCTTCATCGGCCAGCAGAAGATGATCTCCATCAAGAAGCACTTCAACAGCACCGAGCGCCGCTACCTTTACCTGTCCGGCTGGATGGTGGCCGCGCTGCGCTCCGAGTTCGGCCCGCTGCCGGACCAGTCGATGCACGAAAAAACCTCCGTCAGCGCGCTGATCCGCGAGCTGTACACCTTCCTGCGCCAGGCCGACGCCCGTGAACTGGGCGGCCTGTTCCGCGAACTGGATGCTGCCCAAGGCCCTGCCAAGGCCGCCATCCAGGAAAAGATCGACAACCACGTTACCCACGTCGTGCCCATCATCGCGGACATCGACGCGGGTTTCGGCAACGCCGAAGCAACGTACCTGCTGGCCAAGCAGTTCATCGAAGCGGGCGCATGCTGCATTCAGATCGAAAACCAGGTGTCCGACGAGAAGCAGTGCGGCCACCAGGATGGCAAGGTCACCGTGCCGCACGAGGACTTCCTGGCCAAGATCCGCGCCATCCGCTATGCCTTCCTGGAACTGGGCGTGGACGACGGCATCATCGTGGCCCGTACCGACTCGCTGGGTGCCGGCCTGACCAAGCAGATCGCCGTGACCAACACGCCGGGCGACCTGGGCGACCAATACAATTCCTTCCTCGATTGCGAGGAATTGTCGGCCGACGCACTGGGCAATGGTGACGTCATCATCAAGCGCGACGGCAAGCTGCTGCGCCCCAAGCGCCTGCCCAGCAACCTGTTCCAGTTCCGCGCCGGCACGGGCGAAGCGCGCTGCGTACTGGATAGCGTCACCGCACTGCAAAACGGCGCTGACCTGCTGTGGATCGAGACCGAAAAGCCGCATATCGCCCAGATCGGCGGCATGGTCAGCGAGATTCGCAAGGTCATCCCGAACGCCAAGCTGGTGTACAACAACAGCCCGTCGTTCAACTGGACCCTGAATTTCCGCCAGCAGGTGTATGACGCGATGAAGGCCGCGGGCAAGGATGTGTCGGCATACGAGCGCACCCAGCTGATGAGCGTGGAATACGACCAGACCGAACTGGCGAAGCTCGCCGACGAAAAGATCCGGACCTTCCAGGCCGACGCGTCGCGCGAAGCAGGTATCTTCCACCATCTGATCACGCTGCCGACCTACCACACCGCCGCACTGTCGACCGACAACCTGGCCAAGGAATACTTCGGCGACCAGGGCATGCTGGGTTATGTGGCCGGCGTGCAGCGCAAGGAAATCCGTCAGGGCATCGCCTGCGTCAAGCACCAGAACATGTCCGGCTCGGACATCGGCGACGACCACAAGGAGTATTTCAGCGGCGATGCAGCCCTGAAGGCGGCAGGTAAAGACAACACGATGAACCAGTTCTGATACCAGTAGTACGCCTCAAACAAAGCGCCAACCCAAAACGGGTTGGCGCTTTTTTTTGTCCGGCGACATGGCTCGCAGGGGTCCTCATCGAACGTTTCCCGGCCAGTTGAGTCTTTCGATCCGAGACGCGATATGACCGAACTGCCCCGCAAGCTGTCACCCGACATGAGGGGGAACCCCTCTCCGCGCCATGCTGAAAGCACACGGCGAACGCGCCTTGCCTGGCGCCTAGACTTGCGCCACGGCGACGGACGGCTGGATGGCCGCGGCACGGGGCGCCTCCACGCTCCCTGCTCCCGCCCGCTCGATGCCGCACACGAGGTCCGCCGCCTTCTCCCCGATCATGATGGCGGTCGCATTGGTGTTGCCGCCGATCAGCGTCGGCATGATCGAGGCATCCGCCACGCGAAGGCCTTCCACCCCGCGCACGCGCAGTTGCGGGTCGACCACGGAGGCGCTGTCGCCGCCCATGCGGCATGTGCCGACCGGATGGAAGATGACGTCGGTCTTCGCGCGGATGAAGGCGCGCGCCGCCTCGTCATCGCTGCCGTCGAACCGTAGTCCGCCGTAGTTGTGCGGCTGCGGTTCGAGGCGCGCCAGCGGCGGCTGGTCAAGGATGCGCCGGACGATGCCCAGCCCAGCGAGCATGGTGTCCATGTCACGCGGATCGGCCAGCAGGTTCTGGTCGATGCGGGGCGCCAAGCGCGCGTCGGCGGATGCCAGCAGTACCTGCCCCCGGCTGTACGGCCGCAGCACGCAGACGTGCAGGCTATAGCCGTGCGCGCTGCGAGCCGCGGGGTCGCCGAGCGCGGTGGAGAAATGCAGTTGCACGTCGGGCTCCGCCAGCGAGGGGTCAGTCTTCACGAAGCCGCCGGTCTCGGCAATGTTCGAAGCGAACATGCCGAAGCGGTCGCGCCTGTAGCGCCGCCATTCGCCGTATAAGCGGATCGCGCCGCGCACGCTGAAGGCGTACAGGTCGGTGCTGGCCACGCGCTGCTGCAATTTCAGGTTCGGGTGTTCCTGCAGGTTCCGGCCCACGTCCGGGGCGTCGTGCACGACGGGAATGCCGTGCGCCTTCAGGTGCGCGGCCGGTCCCACGCCCGAAGCCATCAGCAACTGGGGCGAGCCGAACGTCCCGCCACTGAGGATGATTTCGCGCCGCGCATGCAGCGTGAGCTGCTGGCCATCGCGCTCGATCACCACCCCGACCGCGCGCTTGCCCTCGAAGACGATGCGCAGCGCCTGCGAGCCGGTCAGCACGTCGAGGTTGTGACGGCCGCCATTGATCGACTCGCGCTTGCCCTGGTGCAGGTACGCCCGCGCGGCATTCCATCGCTCGCCATCGCGCTGGGTGCGCTGGTAGAAGCCCACCCCTTCCTGGTCGGCGCCATTGAAATCGTGGTTGTGGCGCAGTCCGGCACATTGGGCCGCTTGCAGGAACCGGCGGTCGAACGGGTTGGTCGAGCGCGTATCCACCACGTCGAGCGGCCCCTGTCCGCCGTGCCACGCGTCCTCGGCCTTTCCGCCCAGACGTTCGTTGCGTTCCGACCGCTTGAAATACGGCAGCACGTCGTTCCAGCCCCAGCCGTCGCATCCGGCCGCGGCCCAGCGCTCATAGTCCGACGGCGTGCCGCGGATGTAGATCATGCCGTTGATCGACGAACTGCCGCCCAGCCCCCGGCCGCGTGGCTGGTAGCCGATGCGGCCGTCGAGCGCCGGCTGCGGCTCGGTGGCATAGCCGTAGTTGTACGGCCCTGCCTTCGGCACCGTCGACGCGATGCCGATGGGAATCGTGATGGCCGGGCTGAAGTCGTGCCCGCCAGCTTCCAGCAGGGCCACGGTACCGGCATTGCTGTCAGCCAGGCGTGCGGCCACTGCACAACCGGCCGAGCCGGCCCCGATGACGATGAAGTCGTATTGCTGTTGCATGTGTCTGCGTCCTGAACTCGTAGCGACGGCCATTCTGCGTGATTCGCCGCCGCGCAGGCAACAGGCAGCGCGGGTGGCTAGGACAAACCATGGGTGGGCCGGAACTTATCCGATTCTTATGCAGAGGACTTATGTAGAAGCCTTATGCAGAGGCGCGGGACGAGAACACGACGTCCCGATCACAATCGACGCGTCGTTCCTTCCGATGGCAGTGCCGCACATTCATGTCCGAACAGCCGGCTTTGGATATCGCTATTCAGCATGCCGTCGGCATGCACCTGCTGCAGGATCGCAATCAGGGCATTCACGCCGGCCTTGGGGGTCCATTGCTGGCGCACCGCACAGACGATGCGCGCGGTGGTGGGGGCTTCGATGGCCTCCACGACGGCGAAGCGTGACAGGAAGTAATCCGTCGCCGTGAGTTCGAGATCGACAAAGCCGAAGGCGTCGGTGTTCTCGATGACTTTGCATTGCAGCGAGAAATTCTCGATCCTGTGGACGCGGCTTGGCTCCGCGTGTCCGTAGATCTTGCTGACCGTGGGATAGAGCGACAAGTCCCATATCGGGCTGGGCAGCACCATGTCGTAACGAGCGACATCCCCCGCGACTGGCGCGCTGATGCCGAGCAGCGGGTGACCGCGCCTGACGAAAATCGCGGCGGAAAGGGTGGCGATGTACTCGAGCCGGAAGCGCGCCTTGTCCGAGAACGTGGATTCGAGACCGATGGCGACATCGATATCGCCCTGGTCGAGCAGTTGCACGCCACGTTCCTTCGTTCCTGACGTGATGTCCAGCAGGAGCCGCGGATGACGCTGCACCAGGACTTCGAGCGGCCTGGCAAGCATCCACTCGAACGTTGTCGGGAAAATCCCGATGCGCAGGCTGCCGCTGAACGGATCGGTGCGACTCGTTCCGCTCAACAACTCGTCGGCATCAGCCAGGAGGCGCGAAGCCTGCTCGAGAAAGGCGCGTCCTTCGCTGGTCGGCACCACGCCCCGCGAGGTGCGCAGGAAAATCGGGAAACCGATACGCCGTTCCAGGTCGGCAACGCTCTTGGTGACCGCCGACTGGGTCACATTTGCTGCTTCCGCCGCCTTCGAGAAGGAGCCGAACCTGCCCACGGCGACGGCCTGTTTCAGACGAGCATCCATTCCTGTCACTCCCACGTGTTGCGCGGCTATCGGTGGGGGGTGATTCTGCCACGGACGGTGGCGGTGCGTCTCCGGGGCCGGGATCTGTCAGGTATGCCTGGCGGGAATGCGACGGAAAAAGTTGAATTGGACAGGCCCGACACGCGGATGCGAGCATAGAAAAACTGAACGGCGTGCCAGGACCCGCGTTGGGATCCGGTCGAAAAGAATGAAGGAGACAGAGGAATGGACAACTACGATGCCATCGTGGTGGGCGCCGGATTTTCCGGCCTGTACATGCTGCACCGCCTGCGCGAGGCAGGCTTGTCGGCCCGCGTGTACGAGGTCGGCGACAACGTGGGCGGCGTCTGGTACTGGAACCGCTATCCAGGCGCGCGGTGCGATGTCGAAAGCGTCTATTACAACTTCACCTTCTCGAAGGAACTGCTCCAGGAGTGGACCTGGACGAGCCGCTATGCGGAGCAACCCGAGATCCTCGCCTACCTGAATCACGTGGCGGACCGGTTCGACCTGCGCCGCGACATCCGGTTCGACACGCGCGTCGTCTCGGCGCATTACGTCGAAGCGGCCGGCAAATGGCGCGTGGAGACCAACGATGGCCGCGTGGCCATGGCCAAGTACTTCATTTCCGGCGTGGGCTGCCTGTCGACGTCGAGCACGCCCCGCTTCGAGGGACTCGACAACTTTGGCGGCGAGCAGTATCACACGGGAACATGGCCGCACGAGCCGGTAAGCTTCGAAGGCAGGCGGGTCGGCGTGATCGGCACCGGATCGAGCGGCGTGCAGGCGATTCCGCAGGTCGCCCGCCAGGCGGCGCATCTTTACGTGTTCCAGCGCACGGCGCAATACAGCACGCCCGCCGCCAATCGCCCTTACGACCGTCAGTATGTCGAGGAGATCAAGGCGAACTATCCGGCCATCAGGGAACAGGTCCTGAAGTCCTGGGGAGGCACAACGACGCGCCCGCGCGGCGATCGCCGCGCATTCGAGGATACCGAAGCGCAGCGGAGGAATCGCTACGAGCAGGCGTGGAACGAAGGCGGATGGATGCATGGCCTGTACAAGGACCTCGTCACCGATCCGCGCGCCAACGAAACCGTGGGCGAGTTCATCCGTGGCAAGATCCGCGAGATCGTGAAGGACCCTGAGATCGCCGCAAAGCTCGCGCCGACGTACCTGTATGGCGTGAAACGCCCCGTCATGGATACCGGGTACTTCGAGACCTACAATCGCGACAACGTGACGCTGGTCGACGTCAAGGCCGACCCCATTGTGAAGATCACCCCCACCGGCCTGCGCACCCGCGACGCAGACTATCCGCTCGATGCGATCATCTTCGCCACCGGCTACGACGCCATGACCGGGGCGCTGTTCCGGATCGACATCCGCGGCAAGGACGGCGTCAGCCTGCGCGACAAGTGGAGCAACGGCGAACGCATCCGGACCTACCTGGGCCTGGCCACCGCCGGCTTTCCCAACATGTTCATGATCACCGGGCCGGAAAGTCCGTCGGTGCTGTCCAACATGGTCTGGTCGATCGAACAGCACGTCGAGTGGATCGATGCCTGCATCCGCCATATGGAAGTGAACCGGATCGCCGTCATCGAGGCGAAGCCGCAAGCCGAAGAAGCCTGGAGCCGGCATTGCCATGAAGTCGCGGATGCAACGCTCTTCCCGAAGGGCGACTCCTGGTACAACGGCTCGAACGTCGAAGGCAAGAAGATGAGCTTTCCCATCTACCTGGCAGGCATCAGCGTCTATCGGGAGATCTGCGACCGCGTCGCGGCGAACGGCTACGACGACTTCCAGCAAGCCTGAGCGCTTCCCATAGAAGCCGGTGGACCAGACAGCCGGCAAGACAAGTCATCCGGAGACAGACAAACATGGCACTCGACGAGCAGGCCCGCTACATCCTTGACATGATCGCGGCGGCAGGCAGGCCGCCGTTGCACACGTGCACCCCGGAGCAGGCCCGGCAGTCCTTCGACTTTCGCCCGCTGGCCGGCCAGGCGGAAGCGGTCGCGCGCGTGGAGGACGCCATGATCGCCGGTCCCGCGGGCGACATCCGGGTTCGCATCTACACGCCGCATGGGGACGGTCCTTTTCCGGCGCTGGTGTACTTCCACGGTGGCGGCTGGGTCGTGGGCGATCTCGACACGGTCGACGTGCCGTGCCGTCGCTTTGCCAGCCGCGCGGGGTGCGTGGTGGTGTCGGTCGACTACCGGCTCGCGCCGGAGCACCGGTTTCCGGCCGCCACCGAGGACGCCTATGCCGCGTTCCGCTGGCTCGCAGGAAATGCGCGCGAGCAGCACGCCGATCCCTCGCGCATCGCGGTTGGTGGCGACAGCGCGGGGGGCAACCTCGCGGCAGTCGTGGCCCTGATGGCGCGTGACCGCGGCGGGCCGCAGCCCTGTTTCCAGTTGCTGCTCTATCCGGTGACCGATGGCGCGCTGGATACCGCGTCATACCGGGACAACGCGGACGGCTACCTGCTCACGCGCGAGAGCATGACCTGGTTCTGGAACCACTACATGGGCGACGCGGACCGGATGCATCCCTATGCCTCGCCCATGCGGGCGGCCGACCATCGCGGCTTGCCACCCGCCTTCGTGGTCACGGCGGAATTCGATCCGCTGCGTGACGAGGGCGAGGCCTATGCACACCGCCTGGCGGCAGCCGGCACCCCGGTCGAATGCAGGCGGTATGACGGGACCATCCACGGCTTCTGCTGGATGCCCGGCGCGCTCGACAAGGGCCGGCAGGCGCTGGACGACGCGGCAGCGGCACTCGGTGCCGCGTTCCTGAACGGCGTTCGCCTGCATGGCATGGCGAACCCCACAACAACGGACGAGAACGCTTGATATGCGACTGGACGGAAAGGTAGCGATTATCACGGGCGCCGCGGCAGGCATCGGACGCGCGACGGCGCTTCGCTTCGCACAGGAAGGCGCGAGCGTCGTGGTCACCGACATCGACCGCGACGGGGCGGGCGAAGTTGCCGCCGCGATCACGGCAGCCGGCGGCCGCGCCGTCGCGCTGTGTCACGATGTCAGCAGTGAGTCGCAATGGACGGACGTGGCGGGCGCCGCTGTCGAGGCATTCGGCACCGTGGACGTGCTCTTCAACAATGCGGGCATCTTCGTCCTCAAGCCCCTGGCCGACACCACGCTCGGCGAGTGGGAGCGGCTGATGTCAATCAACGTCACTGGCGTGTTCCTCGGCATGAAGCACGTCATGCCGCTGATGGCCCGCGCCGGCAGGGGCTCGGTCATCAACGCGTCTTCCGTCGCCGGGCTGGTCGGCTCGGCGCGGTCAACGATGTACAGCGCCAGCAAGGGCGCCGTGCGCGCCATGACCAAGGGTGCCGCCATGGAGTATGCCGCCCGGGGCGTAAGGGTCAATTCGATCCATCCGGGATTGGTGGATACCGCCATGGCAGACTACGCATCGGGCGCCACGGGACACGGCAAGCAGGCGCTCGGCCACGCCGCGTCGCCGATGGGCCGGCTTGGCACCGTCGGCGACGTCAGCAGCCTCGTCCTGTTCCTCGCCTCGGATGAGTCGTCGTATATGAACGGCGCCGAGCTGGTACTCGACGGCGGCTTCACGGCGGCGTAGCCGCCTGCATTTACCGGATAGCGGAGAATCGGCATGAAACTCAAGGACAAGGTCGCCATCGTCACGGGCGGCGCCAGCGGCATTGGCGAGGCGACGGTACGGCTCTTCGCCGCGGAGGGCGCCCGCGTGCTCATCGCGGACCGCTCGGCGCTCGGGAAGACGCTCGCACGTGAACTGGTCGAGAACGGGTACGACGCGCATGATTGCGAGATCGACGTCTCGCGGGAGGACGACGTGCGCAAGGTGATCGACCAGGTGGTGTCCCGCTTCGGGCGCCTCGACATCATGGTCGCCAATGCGGGCATCGCGCATCCTTCGTCGCCGATCGAGGACGTCGGCATCGAGCAATGGCAGCAGATGATGGACATCAACCTGACCAGCGTCTTCCTCAGCAACAAGCTGGCCATTGCGCAGATGAGGAAACAGGGGTCGGGCGGCGCGATCGTCAACATGGCTTCCGTGCTTGGGCATGTCGGCATGGCCGGCGCCGCGTCATACAACGCGGCGAAGGGCGGCGTGGTCAACCTGACGCGCTCGCTCGGCGTCGCGTATGCGAAGCACGGGATACGCGTCAATGCCGTATGTCCGGGTTTCGTGGAGACGCCGCTCATCGACCGCGCGACTGGAGAGCTCCGCGCGCGGCTCGTGGCGGCGCATCCGATCGGCCGGCTGGGACAGGCCGGGGAAGTCGCGAAGGCAGTGTTGTTTCTGGCCAGCGACGATGCCTCGTTCGTGGTGGGAACGAGCCTGCTGGTGGACGGCGGCTATTGCGCACAATGATGGAGACGCCGGATGCCTGAATTGCGCGTTGCCGCCGCCGTTGGCGCCGCTGTTGTCCTCCTCGCCGCCTGCACGGCGCCGCCCGTCCAGGATGGCAGTCACGGCCAGTCACTGGTGATCCCGGCCACGGTGCCGACGGACCAGCAGATCAGCGATGCCTATCTCTACCTGCTGGGCCGGCTGCTGATATTGCGGCAGGAGCGCCAGGACTTCGAGCGCGAGGGACTGCGCTGGAACCAGGTGGTCCATCGCGCGCCGGGCGCGGTCGCCTGGGCGAATCCGAACCTGGACGTGGCGTATTCCGAAGCGTGGGTTGCCGTCGACGAGACATCCTGCGTGCAACTCGACATTCCGAAGATCGCCGGGCGCTATTACACATGGCAGATGCTCAATGGCTGGGGGGAGACGGTTCTCAATATCAACGAGCGCACCTATCCGGCCCAGCCCGACGGCACCTATGCGCTCTGCCTCAAAGGCGCTAAGGTCAGCCTGCCGGCGGGCATCAGGCGCATCGATCTGCCGGGCAAGACCTTCAGGGTCCTGGCGAGAGTCGAGCTGGGCGCGGACGCCGCCGAAGCGGCGCGTCTCCAGCGCGGATTCAAGCTGACTCCCCTGGTCGAGCCGCGCATCGGGCCCCCCATCCAGGTGCCGGTCTTTACCAACAAGGCGATGCCGGGCGCGGAAGCGTTCGACTGGGCCGACGCCATCCTGGATGGTGAGCCGGACATCAACCCGGGCATGTCGACGATCCGTAGCGAAGTGGCGTCGGTCTCAGTGCTCGCAAGGTCCGGCCCGGACGCGCGGGCAAGGCTCGACCGGGTGATCCGTGGGCAGGCATGGCCGGCGCTTCAGTCGCAGGTCCGGAACCTGGGGACGACCCGGAATGGCTGGGTCCGGGCGGCGGTCACCGGTAACTACGGCAACGACTACAAGATGCGTACCGCGGTCAGCCTGGCAGGCATCTGGGCCAACAACAGCGATGAGGTGACCTACTTCGGCCATCGCGACCTGGAAGGCGGGGCGACCTATTCGCAGACCTTCACCGCCGGGCAACTGCCGGCGCAGCACGCCCGGTACTTCTGGTCGGTGACCGCCGTCGATGCACACGACTACAAGGTCATTCCCAATCCGCTCGACAGGTATCTGCTCAACAAGGAGTCCGCGCTGCAGTACAACCCCGACGGCTCGCTGACGATCGTCTATGCACCCGAGCTGCCGGCCGGAACGCCCCGCTCGAACTGGCTGCCCACGCCTCCCGGCAGCCGCTACAACCTGACCTTGCGCTACTACGGCGCGGACGCCGACATAGCGAATGGGGCGACCTTCCCTGCGCCGCTGGTCAGGCGGCAATGAGCCGTTGCGGCCCCGCCGAGGCAACGGAAACCCATCCGGAGAAAAGACGAAAACCATGTTTTGCCGTGCAGCCGCTTCCACGCTTTTGGCGGCCGCGGCGCTACCCGCCTGTGCGCAGTCGGCGGCGCCGGTGCCGGTTACCGTCGACAACTTCGCGCGCGCCGAATCGGATCGGTACTTCGAGCGGGTGGTGAAACGCGGCGCCCTCGGCCAGTTCGTGCATGCGCGCAAGGTCATGCCGGTCGAGGCGCAGACCGTCGTGCGGGGCAACCGCGACACGCTGTACTCGAGCGCCGTGTTCGATCTCGACGCAGGCCCCGTCACCATATCCATGCCGGACGCCGGACCGCGCTACATGTCCATGTCGGTGTACAACGAGGACCACCATGTCGCAGCCGTGCACCTTGGCGCGGGCCGCTACACGCTGACGAAGGAAAACGTCGGCACCCGCTACGCGCTGGTCGGCGTGCGTACGATGGTAGATCCCCGCGATCCGGAGGACGGCCGGATCGCGCACGCCATGCAGGACGCGATCGTCGCCAGCCAGCCCGACGGTCCCGGGCGGTTCGACGTCCCTGCATGGGACCAGGCCAGCCAGGACACGCTGCGCCATGCGCTCATCACACTCGGGGCGACGGTGCCCGATTCCCGAGGCATGTTCGGGCCGCCCGGCAAGGTGGATCCGGTACGCCATCTGGTGGGCAGCGCGATCGCGTGGGGTGGCATCCCCGAGCGCGAGGCGTTCTATCTTATCGTGAAGCCTGAACACAATGACGGCCAGACGGCGTACAGGATAGACGTGCCTCACGTACCGGTGGACGGCTTCTGGTCGATCAGCGTGTACAACGCGGCGGGCTACTTCGAGCCCAATGCGGAGGGTGCGTACACCATCAACAGCCTGACCGCGAAGCACGCGGCCGACGGTACGGTTTCGCTGCGCCTGGGCGATTGCAGGCCGGATACCCCGAACTGCATTCCCGTCACGCCGGGATGGAACTACATGGTGCGGTTCTATCTCCCTCATGCGGAAATCCTCGACGGTCGCTGGACGTTTCCGCTGCCGCAGCCCGTTTCGTGAATGAGGCGTCACCCAACGGGAAGGGCTTCCAGGGGATTGGGGAAGGGTTGTGCCGCTCCAGTGAACGGGCTCCATGTCCGCTTTGCTGAAAAGGCCGTCGCAGGGACAGCAAGCGTGGGCGGCTGCGAAGGGTCAGGTACTGCCCGTCGCGCATCGATCGTGGCCGTCGACCGGCACCGCCGGGTCGCGCGACATCTATCGAGGCGATCTCGAGCGGACGCTATGTGTCGCGCTCCGGGCTCGGCGCCGTCGCGCCGTCTCGTGTCTCCCGCATCGCCTCCACGAACAAGGCGAAGGCCGGTGACGTCAACCGGTGGCTCGCGTAATAAAGGTGATAGCCGGAGATTGCCTGGCTCCAGTCCTCCAGAACACGAATCAGATGACCTGTGGCGACGTACTCGTCTGTGACCAGTTCCGGGAGGTAGGCCAGTCCATTTCCCGCGAGCGCGGCACGCAAGACCATAGGGCTCAAGTTGAATACGCACTGCCCTTGCACTTGTACCGACAGCGCGTGCCCATCTTTCTCGAATTCCCACGGCATCAAGCCGCCGTATGTGGGAAAGCGCAGATTGATGCAGTTGTGTTGCGCGAGGTCCTTTGGCGTGAGCGGTCGCTGACGCGCACCGAAGTATCCGGGCGAGCCGACTACCGCCATTCGGCTGTCCCGGCTGATACGCACGGCGACCATGTCTTTCGCCACACGCTCGCCCAGACGAACCCCCGCGTCATAGCGCTCCGCGACGATATCGATCAGGCGGTGCTCAACGTTTACTTCGACGTGAATATCCGGGTGATCACGCAGAAAGCACTCGAGCTTGGGCCAGATGACCGCTTCGGCGGCGTGAAACGGCGCCGAGATCCGGATCGTTCCCGCGGGCTTATCCCGCAGGACGGACAACGCTGCAATCTCCGATTCAATGTCCTGAAAGCTTGGACCGATCCGACTGAGCAATCGCTCGCCGGCCACAGTCGGGGTAACGCTTCGCGTGGTGCGGGTCAGAAGGCGCACACCCAGACGCGTCTCCAGTGCTCGCACCGTCTGGCTGAGCGCGGACTGGGACACGCCTAGTTGTGCGGCGGCCTTGGTGAAGCTGCCTTCACGCGCAACGATGAGAAAGGCGAAAATGTCATTGAAGTTTTCCCGCATGGCACGTCCCTTGTGACATTCGACAAGCTCATCGCCGTGGCCTATCGGTTGACCATCTTCTGACCTTGAGCCGAGTATCGGTCACCATGGACCGTCACGCGAGAGACAGCGTCCTCGATATCGCGCAGATCATCGACGCTCAACACAATATTCGCGGCAGCGTTGTTTTCCTCGATGCGATGCAATTTCGTGGTGCCCGGGATGGGCACGATCCACGGCCGTTGCGCCAGTAGCCAGGACAATGCGATTTGTGCCGGCGTCACGCCTTTGCGCGATGCAATGGGTGCGAGCATTTCGACGAATGCCCGGTTGGCTTTGCGGGCTTCAGGAGCAAAGCGCGGCACGGTATTGCGGAAATCGCTCGCATCGAACTGCGTGTGCTCGTTGATGGCCCCCGTCAGAAAGCCCTTACCGAGTGGACTGAAGGGGACAAAGCCGATTCCGAGCTCTTCCAGAGTCGGCAGGATTTCCGATTCCGGCTCGCGCCACCACAGCGAATACTCGCTCTGCAGCGCCGCGACCGGCTGGACGGCGTGAGCGCGGCGGATGGCTTGCGCGCCGGCTTCGGACAGTCCGAAATGCTTGACCTTTCCTTCGCGGATCAATTGGCTCACCGTGCCGGCGACGTCCTCGATGGGCACCTGCGGGTCCACCCGGTGTTGATAGAACAGATCGATCCGATCGGTGTTCAGACGCTTGAGCGCCGCGTCTGCGACCTCGCGAATGCGTTCCGGGCGGCTGTCGAGTCCAGCCCTCGGATTTCCATCACGGAAGCCGAACTTTGTGGCGATGACGACCCCATCGCGAAACGGCGCCACGGCTTCACCGAGCACCTCTTCGTTGACGAACGGGCCGTATGCTTCCGCGCTATCGAAGATAGGTGACACCTTGCTCGAACGCTGACTGAATCAGCTTGATCGCGTCGGCGCGTTCCGTCGGCGGCCCGTAGGCAAAGCTCAGCCCCATGCAGCCGAATCCGATGGCGGAGACTTCCAGTCCGCCCTTCCCAAGTTGTCGTGTTTGCATCATCCATCTCCAAGGCAAAGGTACTTCGCAGACGGCAGTCCACACGGCTGCCACGCGGATCCGAACTGTACCTGCCAGACGGTGTGCTGATTAGACCAGCAAAGCCGGATGGACCTATTAGCCTATCTTATGAATCGTGATGCCGATTGTCTAATCGCCTCGAACCGCTCGAACCGCTCGAAGCGCTCGTGGAGACGGCGGGCGTATCAGGGCGATTCAGTGTGGACGACGGTTGCGGCGAGCGGGGGGCGATTCGGCTCTCCCGCTTGAATTGGCCCGGGGTCGTGCCAACTTCGCGTTTGAACATGCGGTTGAACGCAGCCTCGGATCGGTAGCCGATGCAATTGGCAATCTCATGCAGCGAGAGCTCGCCGCGCCGGATCAGTTGCGCGGCCTTGTGCATGCGCCATCGGATCAGGTAATCGAGCGCAGTCTGGCCGGCTTTCTCCTTGAAGCGTGCCGCGAACGCCGAACGGGACATCCCGGCGATCTTCGCCAGCGATTCCAGCGTCCACTCATTCGCGAGGTCGCTGTGGATCGCACGCGCCGCGTGCCTCAGATGAGGATCGGACGTCACGGCGAGCCAACCCGTCCTGGGCAATGCCTGCTGCTCGCAATACGCGCGGACCGCATGGATGAACAGAAGCTCGAAGATCCGCGCGATCATCGCGTCCGATCCCATGTCGCGACGCGCGGTTTCGCGCGCAAGCATCCCGAGGAGGTCCTCGATTGCGCGGTTCGATTCTTCGCCGGCCCTCAGCAACAGCAGCGACGGCAGTACGGACATGAGCGGCGCTGCGTCGCGCGCGTCAATTTCGAAGCAGCCGCTGATAAAGGTCGACGCGGCGCCGCCACCGCCGATCACGATCTTGTCGTCGATCTGCCTCGCCAGGACTTCCGCGCAGTCAAGCAGCGCCGAGCCGGGGGCGTCATAGGTCTCATACGCGCCGCCGTCGAGCGCGATGAACACATCGCCGCTGCGCAGGGTGACCGGGGCTTCGCTTGCGGGCGTCGTCAGCACGCAGGAGCCGCGCACGAGCAGCGCGAACTTGAAGCCATCATCGGCCGGCGATCTCACGCCCCACGGCGCCGACGCCTCGACGCGGGTGAACAGCGCTTTCTGAACACGCATCGACGCGCAGATTTCCGATAAAGGATCCAATCGACCACTCCCGGCAGAAAATTTGTACGATTCGACAAAAAAAATGGACGTTTATAGCTGGAACGGAAGATAGTTTAACCGGAAGATAGGTCCAGGCGAGCGCTCCCCCCTTTTCAAGCGGTCGACAGCCCAAGGCTTGGCAGGCCGGACTGCAAATGAACATTCAAGACAGAGGACAACAAATGAAGGCTGTAGTGATAGACCGCGCTGGCGGTCCCGAGGTACTCAAGTGTGTCGAAATGCCGGATCCCGTGGCCGCGGCGGGCCAGGTGCTGGTCGAGGTAGCCGCCGCCGGCGTGAATTTCATGGATATTGGTGTCCGCCAGGGGAACATCTGGGCTGAGATGCCGTACCCGAAAACGCTGGGTGTCGAAGGCGCAGGCCGGGTCGTGGCGGTTGGCGAAGGCGTAGAGGATATCCAGGTCGGCCAGCGTGTGGCCTGGGTCTATTCCCCGGGYAGTTACACCGACATGGCCGTCGTCCCGGCAACCTCCGTAGTGGCGGTGCCCGATGCAATCGATGATCGGACCGCCGCGTCGATCATGATGGCGGGCCTTACCGCGAGTCACTTCGCGACCGACTTCTATCCTGTGCAACCTGGCGACATTGCGCTGGTCCACGCGGCAGCCGGCGGAGTCGGCCTTCTGTTGACGCAGATCATCAAGCTCAGGGGGGGCCACGTCATCGGTCGCGTGTCTTCACAGAGCAAGGCAGCAGTCGCCAAGCAGGCAGGTGCCGATCACGTCATCGTCGACACAGCCGGCCAGTTCGCCGAAGAAGCGGTTCGCCTGTCGGGTGGCAAAGGCGTGGACGTCGTCTATGACGGGTCCGGCCCGGCGACCTTCCAGGGCTCGCTCGATGCGCTCCGTAGTTCAGGCACATTCTGCTGGTATGGGCCAGTCCTTGGCGGGCCGGGGCCCCTCGACCTCATGAAGCTGCCGAAGAGCATCAAGATCGGCTACGCCGTATTTCTTGATCACGTCCATACGCCCGAACTGCTCCGCTCCCGGACGGCCCGGCTCTTCCAGTGGATCATCGAGGGCAAGTTGCAGATGCCCATCGGCGGTGAATATCGGCTGGAGGATGCTGCAAGAGCCCATGCGGACATGGAAAGTCGCGCCACGACAGGCAAGCTGCTGCTGATTCCCTGAACGAGATCGGCGTTGCTGTCCGCACCGGTGCGAGCGTCGTGCTCAGCGCAATGACCGGAAGCTGCTGCGCATCTCTTCCGTGAACACCATTGGCTGCTCCCAGGCAGCGAAATGGCCTCCTTTGGGCAAGCGATTGAAATGCATTAGCTTGGGATAAGCCTTTTCCACCCAGCTCTTCGGGGCCGCATATATCTCGTCGGGAAACACGCTGACCGCGACGGGGATGGCAAGGTGCTTCGGCTCGAAGAAGTTGAGCTTGTTTTCCCAATACAGACGCGCCGATGAAACGCCTGTGTTTGTCAGCCAGTACAACGTCACGTTGTCGAGAATATCGTCACGGGTCAGGCCTTCCGACGCGCCATCGAACACACGTGAGATCAGCGCCTGGCTGCTTGCGTCGTGGTCGATCATCCAGGCCGCCAGGCCGACTGGTGAATCCTCGATCGCGTAGAGGGTCTGCGGACGGTTCGCCATCTCGAGGGCGTAGCCCAGACCGTGCTTGTAGAAGTAGTCGAGCTGATCATACGCATGCTTCTCATCGGCCGAAAGGCCGGCCGGGGCGGGCTCACCGAACTTGAGCGCCTTGGCGACGTCATCAGGCACCGTGGCAGGCATGTTGGTGTGAATGCCAAGCAGTTCGGGCGGCTTTAGCAGCGCCATCTGCTCGGTCACGGCATTTCCCCAATCGCCGCCCTGGGCCACGTAGCGTGTGTAGCCAAGCTTTTTCATCAGCGCCACCCATGCGCGCGCGGTGCGCACAGGATCCCAGCCGGTCGTTGTCGGCTTGCCCGAGAATCCATAACCCGGCAGCGACGGAATCACGATATCGAAAGCATCGGACGCCGCGCCGCCATGTGCGGTCGGATTGGTGAGCGGCTCGATGATCTTCAGCTGTTCGATGATCGAGCCAGGCCATCCGTGCGTGACGATGATCGGGAGAGCGTCCTTCTGTTTCGATCGAACGTGAATGAAGTGAATGTCGAGCCCGTCGATCTCGGTAACGAAGTTCGGAACCGCATTCAGCTTTGCCTCGATCCGGCGCCAGTCGTAGCTGCTTGCCCAATAGCGCGCCAGGTTCTGCATCGTTGCGAGCTGCACCCCCTGCGATGCGTCCGTTACCGTCTCACGCTCCGGCCACCGGGTCGCCTTGACCCGCCTGCGCAGCTCGACAAGCTGCGACTCCGGAACACGGACGCGAAGTGGACGAATAGCGCTCTTGTCTCCGCTCGCCGCCCGGGAAACGTCAACGATGGTGGCATCGGCCAGGGCGTACTGGCTGAACGATGTCGCCGCAATCGCGGCCGCCGACACGCCGAAGAAGCGGCGGCGTGGCGGGTGTTCGGGAAGGATATCGGGTTCCATGCAAGCTCCTGTCGGCGTGCATCAAGCGCGCGAAGCAATGCGCAAGCGCGCAACCCGCACGATCAAGCGGGTCGCGCATCGTCCGGGGCGATGGCCGGCGCGGATCAGGCCGTTGACGGTTCCCCGTCGGTGAGACGCCAGATACCAGAAGGATTCCGGTGCTTCAGCGCTTCAGGCAACAGCTTGTCGGGAAAGCCCTGGTAACAGACCGGGCGCAAGAATCGCTCGATTGCGCTCATGCCGACAGAGGTGAAGCGGCTGTCGGAAGTTGCGGGAAATGGCCCGCCATGGATCGACGCGTACGACACCTCCTGCGGATGCGAGAACGCGTTGATGACGATTCGCCCTGTCCGGCGCTCCAGAATCGGCAGCAGCCGGCCGGCCATCGCGTAGTCATCCGGGTCGATCTGCATCGTGGTGGAAAGCTGTCCGCCGAACTGCCTTGCCATTGCGAAGAGCTGCGCTTCGTCCTTCACCCGGATGATCAGCGCGGCAGGTCCAAAAACCTCCGCCGACAGCGATGGTTCTTCAAGGGCACGCGCGCCGTCGACTTCGAAGAGCATCGACTGGCCTTCCCACATGCCTTGCGGATCGCCGCCAGCGGCGATTCGTTCGGCCCCGGCGCTGGACAGCCGCTCGAGGTTCCTGCGATACGCGGTGTTGATGCCCGGCGTAAGCATGGTGCGCGCGTGCATGGCTTGCACACGTGCGCGCATTGCCTGCTTCATCTCTTCGTAACCCCGGCCGTTAATGGCAAGCAGGATGGCCGGCTTGAGGCAGGCCTGTCCGACAGTGACAAGCATGCGCTCGGCGAATCCATCGCCAATCTCGCCGCCTCGCGAGGCCAGCGCGGCCGGCAAGACAAAGGTCGGATTGACGCTCGTCATTTCGGTGAAGACGGGAATCGGATCAGGGCGCTGCTGCGCGCGTCGGAACAGCGCCATGCCGCCGCCTTCGGAGCCCGTGAAGGTGACGCCCTTGACAAGCGGATGATCGACGAGCGCCTCGCCGATTTCATTGCCGCCGCCACGCACGAGAGAAAAGACACCTTCATGCAGCCCGGAATCCTTCACCGCCTGCCGGATCACGCGCGCCTGCATTTCGGACGCGCCCGGGTGCGCATTGTGTGCCTTCAGAATGACCGGACAACCAGCGGCCAGCGCCGAGGCCGTATCGCCGCCGGCGACAGAGTAGGAGATCGGAAAGTTGCTCGCGCCAAAGATGGCGACCGGACCGAGGGCGATCTTCTGCATGCGATGGTCCATTCGCGCACGCGGCTGACGCTCAGGCTGGGCGGGATCGATCGTGGCCTGGCGGAAACGTCCCTGGCGCACGACATTCGCGAACTGGCGGAATTGGGCCGCCGCCTTTGCGGCTTCTCCTTCGAGCTGGGCGACCGGCAAGCCCGTCTCGAGCGAAGTCCGTTGGGCAAGCGCCTGGGCGATGGCGTCGACGCCATCCGCGATGCGCTCGAGGAACGCGGCCCGCTCTGCAAGACTGGTGTTGTTATAGCTGTCGAAGGCGTCATCGGCCAGCTTTGCCGCCCGGTCGACTTCCGCGATGCCGCCAAATGCGAACGGCGGCTCGATTTCGAGATTCGTTGCCGGATTCAGCGCCTTCATCGTGCCCGCACCTGGGGCGACTTCCTCTGCACCAATGAGAAGACCACCCGTGAGCGTCATGACTGCCTCCGCTCGACGTCAGACAGGGCAGCGGTCAGCTCGGCCGTCGTCAGAATCGCATGGGCGAAGGTGGGGCCATTGAGTTCATGCGCCGCGCGCATCATTTCCTTGCTGAATGCCGCGGTGGCATCGCGCACAAGCGTGACGTGATAGCCCAGTTCCATGGCAAAGCGGCTTGTGGATTCAATGCAGGTATTCGCCAGCAGGCCGACGATCACGACATGCGTGACACCCTGCTGTTTCAACTGGAAGTCGAGATCGGTGTTGGCGAATCCACTTTGGGCCCAGTGCTCCTTGATGATGATGTCGTTCGCCTGAGGTATGAAATCGGGATGCCATTCGCCACCCCACGTTCCCAGCTCGAATGTGTGGCGCTCCTGGACAAGGCGTTGCGTCGGATTGGGATGATCCCAGTTGTCATAGTCGCCGGGTTGCCAGCGACGGTGCGGCACGTAGAACACCTGGATATTGGCTTTGCGCACGGCGGCGACCGTCGTGCGCAGATTGTCCAGCAGTCCGACTTCGGCGGCGATTTCCTTGATCATCGGAAATACCTTTCCGCCCTCGGACAGAAAGTCGTTGTACGGATCGACCAGCAGCAGGCCGGTACGGTCGGCGCGATAAACAGGATCGGGCATCTCGGCTCTCCATGACATGCAAAGCACCGTGATTACGACGTGCGCGACAAAGGTAGCCGTCGTCCGACGGCTTGCGCGACGCAATTCCATAGCGCGTCACTGTGGCGGGGGCGATGGAGCCCGGCCGATGCAACGCTGCTGGCATGAGCTCAGGCAGGTGGCGCTCATGCAACTCCCGGCCTACAGTGCCCGGACGCTACTTCACTCACTCATGCGGTGCGCGCCGGTTCCGCGTACATGCTCCGCGTGACGCCCGCCCTGCCGAATGATCCAATCGATTCTAGGTGATCGAAAGTGAAAGAGGTAGAAGCCCACGCATGCCGGGAAGATGCCTCGCGTGGCGGTGATGGGCGCTTGCGTGGTGCACTGCATACGCTACCCAAGCTCGCCAGGCACCGCGCCGAAGCCATGTATCAGATGAATTTTCCGGTGATACCACCATCGACCATCAACTCGGTCCCCGTGATGTACGCCGCGGCGTCCGATACGAGAAAGGCGCAAGCATGCGCCACGTCCCACGCGGTGCCCATGCGGCCCACGGGCACCTGACGCGCACGCTCCTGCCTGGCTCGATCGAAGTCTTCCGCGTCGTACATCTTTGCCACCGTGCTGGCGATCCGCGGGGTATCGATCAACCCGGGCACCACCGTGTTGGCGCGGATGCCGTCGGCCGCGTATTCATGTGCCACCAGCCGGATGTATTGCTCGGTGGCGGCTTTCGTCACGCCATACGCGAGGTGGGGATAGCCGAGATAGCGATGGCCCGCGATGGACGAGATGGCGACGATGGCACCGCGCCGCTGCTCCTTCATGCCTGGAAGCACCGCTTGCGCGCACAACAGCAGGCCGCCGACATTGGCGCCGTGTATGCGCGCCATGTCGGCCGCGCTCGTTTCCATGGCGCCACCTACCTTGCCGATGCCGACGTTGTAGTGCAGCACGTCCACCGGCCCGAATGCATCGCGCGCCTCGGCAAAGAGCCGCCCGACCTCCTGCTCGAGCGTCACGTCACCAAAAAGGGCAACCGCGCGGCCGCCCTCTTGCTCGATCAGCCGCAAGGTCTCGCGGGCAGACGCTTCGTCGCAGTCGGCCACCGATACGCTGGCGCCGAGCCGGGCGTACAGTACCGACGCGGCGCGTCCGATGCTCCAGCCCGGTCCGGCCGAACCACCACCCGCAACGAACACATGCCGGCCGTCAAGGCGCAGCGGCATCGGGAAAGCTGTTTCCATGTCTCTTATCCTCACTTAGCGCGGATGATTCATCAAACCACCTCCGCGGCGAACTTCGGCGCAATACGGCCTTCCTCGGTGCGCCGGAAGACCACCCGGACCGGCATGCCGACCCGCACGTCGGCATCATCGATCTCGACCAGGTTGGTCAGCATCGTGGGGCCTTCCGCCAATCGCACGTAGGCCACCGTATAGGGTTGCGCGGCGCGCCGCAACGTGGAGAACGCGTAGACCGTGCCGCGCCCGCTGAGCGGCTTCCATTCTGTCTGGTCGCTGCCGCAGAACGGGCAGATCTCGCGCGGGTACCAGTGCACCTTGCCGCAGTCACTACAGGACTTGCCAAGCAGCACGCCTTCCTCGGCCGCGCGCCAGAATGGCAGGCTCTCGGGGTTGGCCGCCACGTACGGATCTTCCAGAAACGATGTCGGGGTCATTTTTTCACTCCCTTTCCAGAACCAGCGCGGAGTACGCATGGCCACCGCCGAGCACGAGGCCGGGCCCAGATGCCATCGCGATGGAACAGTCCGGCACCTGCACCTGCGGATGGGCTTCGCCTCGCAATTGCCTGACGGCCTCGACGACTTTGGTCATGCCGCCGCGATTCTGCGGATGGTTGTTGCACAGCCCGCCACCGTCGGTGTTCCACGGCAGTTGGCCCTTGCCGGAAATCAGGTTGCCGTCGGCCACGAACGCGCCACCCTGCCCCTTCTTGCAAAAGCTGAGGTCTTCCAGTTGCATGATGACCATGATGGTGAAATTGTCATAAATGGACGCGTACTGGATGTCCTTCGGCCCAAGCCCGGCCTGCGCGAAGGCTTCCGTGCCCGCCTTCGTGGCGCCCGTGACGGTCAGGTCCACCATCCCCCCCTGATTGGTGTGCACGGTTTCGCCGGTGCCCAGTACCTTGACCAAGGGCCGCTTGAGCGAACGCGCCACGGCCGCGCTGGTTACCACCAGCGCCCCGCCACCGTCGGTGACCACGCAGCAGTCCATCTTGTGCAGCGGATCGGCAATGACGCCCGACGCCAATACATCTTCGACCGTGACAAGCTTGGGCAGGAACGCATGCGGATTGTGTTGCGCATGGGTCGAAGCGGCCACCTTGACCCACGCCATCTGCTCCGCGGTGGTGCCGAATTCGTGCATGTGGCGCTGCGCCGCCATGCCGTAGATGGTGGCGATGGTCCACTGGCTCGGGCTGTCCCAGACGGCTTCGGGGCGGTCCGGGCTCAACGCGCGTGGCTTGACGCCTACCGACTGTCCGGTGCTGCGCGGGCGCCCCGCCATGGTGATCAGTGCCACCGAGCACTTGCCTGCCGCGATGGCCGCCGCCGCGTGCGACACCAGCGAAATGTAGGAGCATCCGCCAAGCTCCGTGCCGTCGAGCCAGCGCAGCCGCAGGTTCAGGTAGTCGGCCATCAGCAGCGGCGTGCCGCCCGGCACATCGCCCGCGCAGAAGTAGCCGTCGACATCGGCCAGCGTGAGCCCCGCATCGGCCAGCGCCCCCCTGGCGCATTCGGCGTGGAGCTGGGCGACCGACTTGTCCGGCGCGTGCCGCGTCGGGTGCTCGTAGGCGCCGCAGATATAGGCGTGGGTCTGGTTCATGGTCGGCCTCATCAATGGACGGACCGCGCACCCGCGGTCCAGTGGCGGGACCGCAGCGCCTTCTTGTCGATCTTGCCGAGCGGCGTGAGCGGCAACGCAGCGATGATCTCCACCCGCTTGGGCGTCGCCACGGTGCCCTTGGCCTGGCGCACCGCTGCGGCAATCTCGTCCTCCGACACCTGGCAGCCGTCCTTCAGTTGCACATAGGCCATGACCATCTCGCCCCATTTTTCGTCGGGAATGCCGATCACGGCCGCCGAGGCCACCGACGGATGCGCGCAGATGGTGTCCTCGATCTCCTTGGGATACACGTTGAATCCGCCCGAAATGATCATGTCCTTCTTGCGGTCGACGATGTAGTACAGGCCATCGGCATCCTTGTACGCAATATCGCCAGTGTGGAGCCAGCCGTCCTTGAGCGTCGATGCCGTTTCCGCCGGATTGTTGAGATAGCCCGACATCAGCAACGGCCCGCGCACGCAGACCTCGCCACGCTCGCCGGCCGCCACCTCGGCACCGTCGGCATCGAGCAGGCAGACGCGCATCAGCGGATAGGGGCGTCCGGCCGAAGCCAGTTGCGCATCGCTCAGGCGCGGATGATCGTGCTTGCCCAGGATCAGGATCGAGTTCGGCGACTCCGTCTGCCCGTAGCTCTGGATCAGGATGGGACCCAGAAGATCCAGCGCCTGGCGGATGCGCGAGGGCGAGGTGGGCGCCGCGCTGTAGATCAGCGAATGGAACTTCGACCAGTCGACCTCTTTCACGCGCGCGCAATCCAGCAGCGCGTACAGCATGGTGGGCACCAGCCACGTCACGTTGCAGCCGTATTTGTTGATCGTGTCGATCAGGCCGTCGGCCGAGAAGCCCCGCATCAGCGTAATGCAGCCACCGCGCATCAGCGTGGGAACCACCAGCGATCCGGCGCCATGCGAGATCGGCGCTACGCAGAGATACTTGACGTCGGCCGGCCATTCCTTGGCAGACAGGTCCAGCACCACATTGGTCGCCAGCGCGCGGTTGGACAGCATCACGCCCTTGGGGCGACCGGTCGTTCCTCCGGTATAGGCCACGCGGACCACCAGTTCCGCGTCGCCAAAGGCCACGAGCGGCGCCGGCTGGTAGGCCTGCATCGCGTCGTCCAGCGCGTCGAAACCCGGAATTGCACCCAGCGACATCCATGCCCGCACCTTGCCGCAGCGCTTGCGCAGCGCCTGGCCGCGCGCCTGGTGATAGGCGTCGACGATCACCACGCTGGCACCGCAGTCATCAAGGACGAACTCGTGGTCGGCCTCGCTGCCCATGGCGTGCAGCATGACGGAGCGCAAACCGCGCAGATAGACCGCGGCGACGATCGCAAACACCTCGAAGCGGTTCACGGCCAGTTGCGCCACGGTGTCGCCGGGCTTCAGGCCCAGGCTGTCGAAGTGCTGCGCGATCTGGCTGATGCGCTGGCCCAGTGCCGCGTAGCTGATCGTGGCATCGTCGCTGGCAAACGCCGTGCGCTCGGGAAAGCGCTCGATCGCGCCGATCACGAGGTCCGCAATCGTGCCGCCGTGCGTCAGTTCAGGAGAGAGTTGCATGTCATTCCACCGTTACGTTACCAGCCTTGATCATCTGTTCCCACTTGGGGGTGTCTTCGCGCATGCGTTCCGCAAACGCGTCCGGGGCCACCTGCGCGGGCGCCAGCCCCAGTTCCTCGATTCGCTTGACGATCTCCGGGGACTTCAGTGCATCGACCACGGCGTAGGAGATCGTCTTGCGGATCGGCGCGGGAACGCCGGATGGCACGAACATGCCAAACCAGCCCACGGGCTCGAAACCCGCGATGCCTTCCTCGCTCATCGTCGGCACATTCGGCAGCAGCACCGAGCGCTTCGGTCCCGTGCCGGCCAGCACCTTCAGCTTGCCGCCGCCCAGCTGCGCGCGTAGCGGCGAGATATCGACGAAGGCGGCGTCGACCTGCTGGCCCAGCAACGCCGTCAGCAGCGGCGCGGAGCCCGCGAACGGCACGTGGACCATCTCGAGCCTGTTGGCAGAATTGAACAGCGAGCCGTGCAGGTGCGAGGAGCCGCCATTGCCGTTCGAGCCGTAGCTGAGGCGCCCCTGATGGCCCCTGGCATAGGCGATGAATTCCTTGAGCGTGTTGGCCGGTGACGATGCGGGAACCACGAGGAAGTTGGTGGAGGTGGCCACCTGGGCTACCGGAGTGAAGTCCTTTACCGCCGTGTACGGCAGCTTCTTGTAGAGGCCGGGCTCCTGGATCAGCGCGGTGGTGGAGAGCAGGAGCGTGTAGCCGTCAGGCTTGGCACGGGCCGCCAGTGCATTGCCGATCTGGCCGCTGGCGCCTGGCTTGTTTTCCACCACGACGCTGGTCTTCCAGCGCTTGCCCAGTTCATTGCCAAGCATGCGGGCCACGATGTCCGTGCCGCCGCCGGCAGCAAACGGCACGATGATGGTGACGGGGCGGCTTGGATAGGTACCTGCCGCGGTGTCCTGCGCGGTGGCCAGCGTCGGGCCAAGCGCCAACGCCAGCATCAGGGCACATGAGGTCTGTGTCCACCGCAGGCGCAACATTGCCAAGGTCATGCTTGTCTCCAGTCTGGTTATGTGCCGTCTGTCTCCGCTACGCCAGGTGACCGGTGCGGGCTCGGCTGGGATGAAGTTTTCCGCTTATCACGATCGCTGGGAAGGCTACAATGTCCGCCTGCCGGACAAACCAACAAATGGCTAAAATGTGACGACAACGCACATCGACGATGGCAACCGCTCGTTGCAGCGTGGCCTGGACGTGCTTGACTGCGTGCGGCAACACGCCCGGGGCGGCGTACGGGTAATGGAGATCATGCGGCTTTGCATGCTGGAACGGGCTACGGTCTATCGGCTCTTGAGCACGCTGATCGCCGCGGGCTACGTGGCCAAGCGGGACAGGTACTGGTATGTGCCCGGGCCGCGCATCCAGGACGTCTCCGGCGGCGCGCCCGTCAACGAACTCGCGACGCGGCTACAACCCGTGCTGCGGCACATCAGCGAAATTACCGAAGACTCTGCATTCGCGGTGGTGCGCGATGGCGCTCAGTCACACTGCATCGCCCGCCAGATCGGCACGTTCCCCGTCCAGGTGCTGATCGTGCAGGTTGGCCGCCGCCAGCCTTTGGGGGTCGGCGCCGCCGGACTTGCGCTGCTGGCTTCGTTACCTGAACACGAAGCCGCCGCAATGATTGCCGCCAACGCCGCGACCTTGGGCAGCTACGGCGGGATGACGCCCGAACGCATGCAGCTATTGCTGAAAGCCACGCGCGAGCGAGGCTGGTCTGTCGTCGGTAACCATGTAGCCACTGACACCCTCGGGGTGGGCATTGCCATTCCCGCCACGGGCGGCGTGCCGTTGGCCGCCATCAGCGTAGCCGCGCCGCTGGCACGCATGCAGCGTCAGCGCCAGACCTACATCATCAAGACGATCCAGGACGCGCTGGGGAAGCTATTGCCGACCGGCTTATAGAAGCATCCGCAAACGTTATATGCCGGGGCCGCATCAGATCCACTGGTCGTTCTCGACAGTACGCTCGCCCGTCGCACCGTCGCCTGTGTTCACCACACCTCGCGGCTCGATCAGCAGCAGCTTCACTTCTGCGTCTGCACAGGGCTTGTGCTCGACGCCCTTGGGCACCACCGCCATCTGGCCGGCGCGCAGCACGATAGAACTGTCGCCCAAAGGGCCCGCGCGGACATCGATGCGCAGCTCGCCCTCGAGCACGATGAACGCTTCATCCGTATCGTTGTGCCGATGCCACTGGAACTCGCCTTCGACCTTCACGACCTTGAACTGATAGTCGTTCATTTCAGCGACGACGCGCGGTTGCCAGTGACCGTTGATCTGCGCGATCTTGCCGGCCAGGTCGATGGCCTGGCACTGGCCGCGTTCGGCCGGCGCGGTGGTGTGGTTCGAGGATTGGTCCATCGTTCTCTCCGTTCAAAGGTCAATGCGCCGAGGATACGCATGCTCCTTGCGTCCGTATTGAACGATCGTGGCTGTTTTCAGGTGCGGTGGACGCTGCCCGCGGCCTGGAGCCAGCGCCCCGGCGTCAGCCCGAATGCTTTCGAGAAGTGGCGCGTCATGTGGCTCTGGTCAGCAAAACCCGCGGCCGCGGCGGCGTGGGCGAGCGAGGTGCCGGCGAGCAGCATGCGGCGCACCGCATCGAGGCGCCGCATCGTCAGATAGCGGTACGGGCTCGTGCCGTAGAACGTGCGAAAGTCGTGCGACAGGCTCCAGCGATCGCGGCCCGTCGCAGCTTCCAGTTCGACGAGCGTGACGACGCGGGCGCAGTTCGCGTGCAAATAGTCGCGTGCGCGCCGCGCCGAGAGGAAGTCGCCTTTCGGGCGTCGCGTGGACGTGCCAGTAACGGCGGCAAGGGCATACGCCAGTTCGGCGAGCGCATCGCTCTGTTCGAGCGATTCGAGCGTATGGCCGACGTGCTGCAGCAACGTCGCGGTTGCCGCTGCAAGACGCGGATCGGTCGTCACGCCGCCTTCGAGGAACGGCAGCGCGCGTCCACCGAGCACATCCTGAAAGAGCGCGGGTTCAACGTAGATCATCCTGTACCGGAACCCTTCGTCGGTGCCCGCCTGGCCATCGTGAATCTCGTCGGGGTGCAGCACCATCGTGTTGCCCGGCAGGCTGTTTCGCTGGCTGCGCCGATAGTTGAAACTCTGGACGCCGGCGAGCGTGCGGCCAATGGCATAGGTGTCGTGACGGTGCATGGCATACGCCTTGCCGTGAAACCACGCTTCGATGCGCTCGACGCCTTCCATCGGCTCGGCGCACCTCACCCAGTCGGGGCATGAGAGCGCTGCTGGTCGGTTCATGATGTATGAATTTTGGCGGCCCGGGGTGTCGCGCTGCGGTACAAGCCCCCGGGCGCGGTGCGATGCGCAGCAGCTACCCGGATTGTCGCACGGGAAGATCCAGTCGCCGGTGTTGCAGGACGAACAACGGGGCCACGGAATTTCCAGACTGGCCCTGAGCGAAAAACGCCAGACCATCGGCGGCCGCTTCCGGCCCCCGGATACGCTGGAGGCCGGGCCGTCCGCTCAACGCTGCGCCGCCTGCAACTGCCCGGCAAGCGGCCGATAGTGGGCGGTCTCGGACTCAACCAGTGCCCGGATTTCCTTGCCCGACACCGCAAACGTCTCGGCGCCCACGTTTTCCGTCAGGTACCTGACGAACTCCGGCCGCTTCATCGCCTTGATCAAGGCGGTCTCGATTGACTGCGCGACAGGCTCGGGGGTCTTCCCGGCAATGCCGATGCCGATCCAGCCCGCCATCTCGTACTGCTTCGGTCCGCTCTCTGCGATCGTCGGCACGGATGGCAGCAACCGGTGCCGTTCCTTGCCGGCCACCGCCAGGGGGCGCAGCTTGCCGGAGGCGATCAGCGGCATCGCTCCGCCGACATCGATCAGCGCGACATCCACCGTGCCGCCGGCCAGGTCGGTCTGCAGCGGCGTGGCGGTCTTGTAGGAGACCTGGTTGAACGTCACGCTTGCCATCTGCTGCATGCGCAGCGCCCCGAGCCGATAGTAGGCGGTGTAGCTGCCCAGGCTGACCGAGCCTGGCGCCCGCCTTGCCTCGGCCAGCACATCGGCGAGGGTATGAAAGCGGGACGCACCGCCGGTCACCAGCAGGGCCCCGAGTCGCATCATGCCGGCCACCGGGCGGAGATCGAGTTGCGGATCATAGGACGTGGAGGCGTTGATCAGCGGGTTGATGATCATCGAGCTCGGCGAGATCATCAGCATGCTGTACCCGTCCGCCGGTGCGGACAGGAGTGCCTGCACCGCTACCAGCGAATCCGCGCCCGGCTTGTTTTCCACCACGACGGGCTGTCCCAGTTCCTCCGCCGCAAGCCTGGCGAGCAGCCGCGCGCTGGAGTCGGCGCTGCTGCCCGGGCCGAGCGGCACCAGGAAACGTATCGGGCGTGCAGGCCATGTCTCGGCATGGGCTGCGCCGATGCCGGAAATCGGGCCTGGAACGCCGGGCAACGTTGCGGCCAGCGCGAGGGCCAGCAGGCGAATGCGGGATCGCTGTGTCATGGGTGTCTCCTGTATTGGGATCGGCGGAACCTCATATGACGGCCGCCTCCCGAAGTTGCCGCTGCACGGCGTCGCTCAAGCCAAGCCATCCCCCGAAGACTTCTTCGTTGTGCTCTGCCAGGGTTGGCGCTGAACGGATCGGCCCCGCGGGCGTGGCTGACAGCCGTGGGCCCACGCCAGGCATCCGGACGGTCCCGATGCGGGGATTCTCGACGCTTTCAATGCTGCCTCGCTCCAGATAGTGGCGATCCGAGAAAATGTCCTCGATGGAGTATGTCAGCGTGTACGCAAGCCCGGCGTCGTGCAAGGCGGTCTCGACCTCAGGTACCGCAAGCCCCTTGATCCATCGGCCGACGATGGCATTCAACTCGACGACATGCTCCCATCGCTGGCGATGGGTGGCGTACCGGGGATCGTCGGCCAGCGCCGGCGTACCCATCGCGCCGCACAGGCGCCGGAACATGGCGTCGTTGGACATGGTGAGCACGAGATAACGGCCATCGCAGGTCTCGAAGATGTCCCCCGGCGCCGCTGCCGCCGCAAGATTGCCCTGCCGTTGCCGGACCTCGCCGAGCCGGTCATAGGCCGGGGCCAGGGTATCGGTAAAGCGGAAGACGGATTCATAGAGCCCGAGGTCGATGTGCTGCCCCGCCCCGCCGTTTGCGTCGCGATGATAGAGCGCCATCATCACTGCGTACGCACCGAATAGCGCGGCCTGGTAGTCCGCCATCGTCACCCCCGGTCTCACGGGAGGACGATCCGGGAACCCGGAAATATGCAGGACGCCGCTGAACGCCAGCGCGATGCGATCGAAGGCAGCGCGCTTCGCGTAGGGACCGGTCTGCCCGAAGCCGGACACGCTCAGCATGACGAGCCCTGGATTGAGCGCGGACAAGGCCTCGTAGTCAAGTCCCCACGCGGCAAGCGTTCCGGGACGGAAATTCTCTACCACCACGTCGACCTTTGTCGCCAGCTGGCGGGCCAGTGCCTGGCCTTCCGGCTTGCGCAGATCGAGCGTGACCGACTTCTTGTTCCGTCCCTCGACATTCCAGTACAGGCTTTCGTTATCGACAAAGGGACCGATCTTCCGCAATGGATCGCCGGTACCCGGTTGTTCGACTTTCACGACTTCCGCACCGAAGTCGGCCAGCAGGGTCCCGGCCACGGGTCCGGCAATCATCGTCCCCAGGTCCAGCACCTTGAGGCTGGCAAGCGGTCCCCGTCGCTGGCCGCTGGCTTCGTCGCGCATTCCCGGCTCACTCATCTGATGTACTCCTTGTCAATTTCCTGAAGACCCGGCGTCCGGGCATCCGTGCAGCCTCGCAGGCCGCCACCTCCACCTGGTAGCCGGCTTTTCCGTGGAGGATGCGCAGCGCCGGCGCGAGCAAGCGCTACACGCGGCCGGCAGCCCTGGCGGCGGCCACGACCTGCGACCATTTCCCCAGCTCCGCGCGCTGGTACTGGAGCGCCTCGGCCGGCGTTCCCGGCGCCCCTGTCAACCCGTAGTTCTTCATGCTGCCCGCGCTTGCCGGATCGGCCAGGAAGCCGTTCAGGGCGGCGTTGAGCGTGGCTACCGTGTCATCACCGGCGCGGGCGGGGACATAGACTCCCAGCCAGGTATCGACCGAGTAGCCCGGCACCGCCCCGGATGCCCTCGGTACGCCGCGCAGCTCGCTCCCGGCCGTGGAACTGGTGATGGCCAGCGGCACGAGCTTGCCCGCCCGGATATGCACTTCCACCGACGACGTGTTGGTCAGCAGCACGTCGATCTCGTTCGAGAGCAATGCCACCTCGGCCTGGACCGTCCCCTTGTAGGGAACGTGCATCATCTCGATCCCCGCCGAGAGCTGGAGATACTCCATGGCCATGTGGAGGACGCTGCCGGTGCCGCTCGAGCCGTAGGTCAGCTTTCCGGGATTCTGCTTCGCGTACCGGATCACGTCCTGAAGATTGCGGAATCCCTTTGCGGGGTTGGCGACGATCAGGGTCTCGGCCTTCGCCAGCAGTCCGACGATGCGGAAGTCGTTCAACGTGCTGTACTGCACGCTCTGGACGAGCGGGTTGACCACCATGGTGCTGCTCGGTCCGATCAGCAGCGTATGCCCGTCCGGCGCTGCCCGCGCGACGAACTGCGCACCGATCGCGCCGGTCGCGCCCGTCTTGTTCTCCACCACGGCGGCCTGTCCTCGCGCCCGGGTCAGGTGCCGCGCGAAAGCGCGAGCCATGATGTCGGTGGTGGCGCCGGGCGCGGTCGGCACGATGATGGACACCGGCCGCCCGGGGTCGAGCGCGGCAAGCGCCGGACGGATCCCTGCACACAGACCCATCGCCGCCAGCCCGAGCACGTGCTTGCCGAATGCGCGCCGTCCCGCCGAATGCTCATTGCCGAATATTTCCATGCTCGCCTCCAGTCTCCGCAGAACCGTCAAACATGCAGGATCGTTGCCGCCGCGACCGCCGCGTCATGACCAACCTGGCCGCCGTTGTTTTCGGCCAGCGCGACCTTGGCGTCGTCGCGTTGCCGTGGCCCCGCCTGGCCCCGCAACTGTTGTGTCAGTTCGACGAGCTGGGCCACGCCCGTCGCGCCGATGGGATGCCCCTTGCTCAGCAGGCCGCCGCTTGGATTGACGGATATCCGGCCATTGATTCCCGTCTGGCCGCTTCGCAATAGCGCGGGGCCCTCGCCCGGGCCACAGAGTCCTAGCGACTCGTAGTACATCAGTTCCGCGGGTGCCGAGGCATCGTGCAGCTCGGCTACGTGAATGTCGCGCGGATCGACGCCGGCTTCCTCGTACGCCTGGAATGTGGCGCGGACGGCGGCAGGCTTCCCGCTGCCCTCAGGCGTTCCGGAGACGATGACCGATCCACCCACCCACACCGGGCGCCGCGCGGAAAGGCGCGCGGCGCGTTCGGGAGAGCAGACGACGATGGCGGCTGCGCCGTCGCCGATCGACGAGCACATCTGCAGCGTCAGCGGATCGCTGATGACCCGGCTCGCCAGCACGTCCGGGACTGTCGTCTCCGCCCGAAACTGGGCATTCGGATTCAACGAGGCGGCCCTGCGGCTCTTGACCACGATCCCCGCCAGGTCCGCGCGCGTGGCGCCGGTCTGCGCCATGTACTTGCGGGTTCGGGCGGCGTAGATATCCATGAAGATGGACCCGCTTCCCGCGCCGACGTGTTCCGGCTGCTTCTCGTCGAGATCGACAGCCGTGGCCAGCGCCGCCAGCGAAACCCGCTTGTCCGGATGCGTCATGCGTTCGGCGCCCACCACCAGCGCGGCCTGTACCCTGCCGCTGCACACCGCCCTCCAGGCCAGATGGAATGCCGTGCTTCCCGATGCGCAGGCATTCTCGACATTGAAGATCGCCTGCCCCCGCAGTCCGAGAAAGCGAAGCGCCGCCTGCCCGCGAATCATTTCCTGCCCGGTGATCATGCCCCCGACCGCATTCGAGAAATACACCTCGTCCACGTCATCCGGCTGCATTCCGGCATCGCCGAGGGCCGCCCTCGCGGCCTGCTCGGCAAGGTGCCGGACCGTGAGATCGGGAAACTTGCCGAACGGCGTCATGCCGACCCCGACAATTGCACATGCCTGTTTCATCTATGGCTCCGGTGAGATTGGAAGCGCCGGGAATCAACGCCCCTGGAAGCGCGGTGCGCGCTTTTCGCGGAATGCGGCAAGGCCTTCGGCGCGGTCGAAGGAGGCGGAATACAACTGGCTCAGGTCCCGTTCCCGACGCATGGCCGCACCGTGGGGCTGCGTCGGCGCATCGCTGATCGCCTCTTTCATCCGCCCCAGCAGCAGCGGGCTCTTCGCCGCCAGGCGCTGCGCCAGGGCGGCCACCGTGGAGCGGAACGCCTCATCCTCGGCCACGGCCTGCACCAGGCCGATGGCCTGCGCGTCGCGGGCAGGGATAAGCTCTCCCGAGAACATCAGGTACTTCGCCATGGCAACACCGACCATCCTCGGCAGCCGGACGGTGGCACCCGCGCCGGGAAACAGGCCGTAGTTCGAATGGCCGTCGCCGAGCCTTGCCGATGCCGCGGCCACGACAAAGTCGCAGGCGAGCATCAGTTCCAGGCCGCCCGCCACCGTCACACCGTTCACGGCGGCGATGATCGGCTTGGGACAGAGTTCCATGGCATCCGTCAGGCCGGAAATGGTGCGCAGGAAGGCAGCGCTTGCCTCGGTACCGGCGCCGCGGCTTTCCGCCTCCTTGAGGTCGGCGCCCGCGCAGAACGCTCGCCCGGCCCCCGTCAGGACAATCACGCCTACCTCGGGATCACGCGCCGCGGCGGCGAATCTCTCCTGCAACGCGCTGACCAGCGAGCCCGAGAGTGCATTCAGGGCTTCCGGCCTGTTCATGGTCAACCACAACACACCACCTTCGTTGGCCATATCGACCACATTCTTTTGCTGCGTCGGCATATCTTCTCCTTGTCCGTTCAAGCGGTTCATTTGTACGCTGCCGCAGCCCTGCTGCCATATACGATCATCGGGTCTCTCCTTCCTGTTCCTCGAGGTCCTCGGGATATCGACTCAATGCCTGTAGCCGGCATCGATCCGGTCGAGCAGTCGCAGCAACGCCGGCCATTCGCGCTTGCCGAAGGTGCCGGCGCGGGCATCCATCGCCCGGACGGTGTCGTCGATCGCCTGCTGCGACGGCAGGACGACCTCCGCGCTGGCGGCCATGGCGTCGACCTGCGTGCGGCAGGCCATCTCGAGCCAGTAGATGCGGCTGAACGCCTCGGCCGCGCTCGGGCCGACCGCCAGCAGGCCGTGGTTGCGCAACACCACTACGTCGTGATCGCCGAGCGAGCTGACCAGCGGCGCCTGCTGCGCGAGTTCGACGACGGGGCTGTCGAAGTCGTGGTAGGCAGTCCTGCCGTGGAAGCGCAGCGCCGTCTGGGTCATCGGCAGCAATCCGCACGGCAGCGCGGACAGCGCCATGCCGGCGCGGGTATGGGTATGAATGACGCAGTGCACGTCAGGCCTCGCGCGGTGGATGGCGGTGTGGATCACCATGCCGGCGCGGTTGACCTGGTAGTCATGCTCGTTCAGCGGGTTCAGCAGGACATTGCCGTCGAGGTCGATCTTGACGAGGTTCGACGCGCAGACCTCGCTGTAGAGATACCCATAGGCATTGATGAGAAGGTGCTCGGTGCCGGGAATCCGCAGCGTGATGTGGTTGTAGATCAGGTCAGTCATCCCGTAGCGGTCGACGAGACGGTAGCAGGCGGCCAGTTCCTGGCGGGCCCGCCATTCGGCGTCGCTGACGGTGGCTCGTACGGCTTCGCGCGCAATGGTGAAAGGAGGGTTCATGTTCTCTGTAAGGTCTATTCGACGCGGACGTTGCCTGCCTTGATGACCCTGCCCCAGCGCTCGCTCTCCGAGACGAAGTAGCGATTGAGTTGCGCCGGGGTCATGACGTCGGACTCCATGCCGAACTCGGCGATCTGCCTGCGCACCTCGGGCTCGGCGAGGATATCGGTGACGGTATGGCCCAGCTTCTCCACCACGCCGGGCGGCGTCTTGCCGGGGGCGACGATGGCGAGCCAGGAATTCGCCACCACGTCTGGATAGCCGCTCTCCGCGAAGGTCGGTACGTCAGGCAGTGCCGGGACACGCTTCGTGCCGGTGAAGGCGATGGCGCGCACCTTGCCGGCGCGTATGTGCGGGGCGAAGAGCTGGAGGGTGTCGATCATGACTTCGAACCTCCCCGCCATCAGGTCCGGCAGCGCGGCCGCGGAGCCCTTGTACGGGATGTGCTCGAGCCGGATTCCCGTATTCATCGAGATCAACTCGCCGGCGAGGTTCGCCGTCGAACCGGAGCCCGAGCTGCCATAGCGAATCCGGTCCGGATGAGCCCTGCCCCAGGCCACCAGATCCGCGACAGAGTGGATCGGCAAGTCGGCATTCACCACGAGCAGGAGCGGCACGCGCGCCATCATGGCCACGCCCGTCAGGTCGCGGCCCGTGTCGTAGGGAAGCTTGCTGTAGAGCAACGGGTTGGAGATGTGCGCGGGCGAGGTGGCCAGCAACGTGTAGCCGTCCGGATCGGACCTGGCGACGTAGTTCGCGCCGACCTGCACGTTGGCGCCCGGCTTGTTCTCGACGTAGAAGCTCGTGCCAAGCCGCGCCGACAGACGGCTGCCAATGAGCCGCGAGACCGCGTCGATGGGCCCGCCGGGCACCGAGGGCACCAGGAGCCTGACCGGCTTCGAGGGATAGGCCGGCTCCGCGGCCTGAGATGCCGTGATGGCGCAACCTATCAGGCCGAGTGCCGCAAGCGTGCCGGCAAGGCACCTGAATCCGAAAGCTGCTCGCATGTTTCCTGTCTCCTGCGGGATGGACGTGAATGGTTTGCCGCTGGTCCGGCGCGCTCAGTCGAGCAGCGCGACCTGAACATCCCGCGCGCCCTGGTAGGGATTGCGGCCGTGCCATACCTGCAGGTTGTCCAGGACCATCACGTCGCCGTCGCGCCATGCCCAGCTATGGGTGTTCCGGTCGCATACGGCATTGATGTGGTCGACCTCTGCGGTCTCCAGGCGTTGCGCGCGACCGAGAAACATGCCGGTCGGGTAGCGCTGGTTCTTCCGGATCACCGTATCGAGCACTTCCGTGGCCGTGTGGGACCGGTGCAGCCCCGAGCGGTACAGACGCTGCCCGGTCTGCGGATGGTCAAGAAAAGGGGCAAGCGTGGCAAACACCGTCAGGGAGCCATCGTCGTGCCAGAGCGGCTCGAGGCTGCGCGCCGCGCACAGGGCTTCGACTTCCGCCGCACTGTCGGTGCCGAACGCATGGTTCCAGCCGTATTGATCCTGGTCGACATACGAGGCTTCGACCGTATCCGTCTTCGGTCCGTAGGTCAGGGCCGAGCGCACGCCCAGCGACTCGATCTTCGCGACCAGCTCCTCGCCCATCTGTGTCACGAAATTGCGCGCATCGGCAACGACGGTCTCGCCGCCCACCGGCGCCGTCCTGTGCGAAAAGAAGGCGATCCGCTTTGGAAACTGTCGCCGGTACGCCATCTCCGAATGCACGCCCAGCCCGACGCTGGCATCCAGGCGGGTCGCTTCCATCACACGTCCCGCGATCTGCATGCGTGGCGCACGTCCGCCGAGGTATCCGTCCTGGAACGGGGGAAGCTGGTCGATGATGTCGGCGAAGTCGGCGGTATCCGGTGTCGGAAAGCCCCGCAATACGATGCCGCCGTGGCGGCTGACGAGCGCCTCGAGCACGGGCATGGCGTTGCGCGTCCATGCGCGAAAGCGCGTTCTCTCCCGCAATGCGTCGCCGTACGGCTCGATGAAGAGCGGCGGCTGCCCCGCCGCGCGCTCATGGCACCGCACCCCATTTCCCAATGCCTCGACCAGTTCCGAAGCCACCGCGATCCGACTTTCGTTCATTTCGTCTTCCCTTTGCCATTCCGGCACCGTCCTGCCGCCCTCGCTCGCCCGGCGGGGTGACACAACTCTACGAAAGCCAGCCGGTGCCAGTGATTCCCCCGATATGCCAGGCGATTCCAAAACGGAATACTTCCGGGTCAACCCGAACCAACATAGTCCGGAGGAAGCTGGATGCGGATAGATGATCTCCGAGCGTTCGTACTCGTGGCACGACACGGCAGCCTGCACCGCGCAACGGCACAGGCCGGCGTGACGCAATCCGCGCTGTCGAAGGCACTGGCCCGCCTGGAGTCGGAAGCCGGGATACGGCTGTTTGACCGCACCGCCCGCGGCGTGGCGCTCACGCAGCCAGGGCAGTCGTTGCTCGCACGTGCCGAACAGGTCGTGCTTGCGAGCCACGATCTCATGGGCGAGCTGGAAGCCCAGCGTTCGGCGCGCGCGGGGAATATCCGCCTCGCGGGCACGCCCCACCTTGTCTCGGCGTTCCTGATGCCGGTGATCGCGCAGTTCCTGGCGAGCCGTCCGCTCGCCCGCTTCTCGATCGACACGAGCCTGACGCAAGGCGCACTGCAGGCGCTGCTGTCTGGCGAAGTCGACTTCGCGTGCGGAGGATTGCCTCCCGGCGTGCCTGACGGCCTGCTCCACGCCCCTCTGCAGCCGCTGGCCATGCAGATCGTCGCGCGTGCCGATCATCCGCGGCTGCGCGCATGGAAGACGCTGGCTGATCTGGCTGACGAGCGCTGGGCGCTTCCGCAACCGTCATCCAGCGTGTACCAGATCGTGCAGGAGGCCCTCGCCCGCCAGAAACTGCCGCCGCCACGCGTCGCCGTGGAGTGGAACGGGTCGGGCGGCTCGGTTGGCGAGCTGATTCGCAACAGCGACCTGCTCGGCGTCGTGGCGCAGCGCGCGTTGCAGCAGGCGGATGGACGCGACCTCTGCGTGGTCGGCGATCCCAGCCTGCTCCGGCAACCCGGGATCGCGCTGTTCTGGCGCGGTGACGCCTATCTTTCGCCGTTCTGCGTCGAATTCAGGGAAACGCTGCTTTCTCCGTTTCTGTCACGGGAGAGGGAATGCGCAGTCGCGTGACCCGGCCGGCGGCAATGGCCTGCGGATTCAACCGCGATCCGCACACCGATGGCGCACGCGCCAGCGACGTGTCATCGCAGGCCTGATCACACCCGCATCTCGCAAGTGCGGGGGGCGCCGGCGGCCGATAGTGCCGCTGGTTCGCCTGAGAGTCCGCTATTGCAATCGCCTGGAAACTGGTTATGCTTTGCACTGGTTTGAGATACCCCTAGATCGTGCGTCATATCGTCCGCCGGCATTCGTGGATTGCCGGACTCCTTCTGCTTGTGTTCCTGTCAGTCCAGCTGGCAACGGCCGCTTACGCCTGTACGATGGGCCTGAGCGAGCCGGCAGGACAGGCGCCGATGGAGAACATGGTGTCTTGCGCGGACATGGCCGACCAGGATGCCGCGCAGAACGATGGCCAGAAAGCGCTTTGCATGAGCCATTGCCAGGCTGATGCAAAGCACGCCGATCTCTCCGCGCCACAGATTCCGGCGCATATCCCGCTCCTCGTCAGCATCCTCGTCGAGCCCCCCGTACTGGATGCCGCGCCGCTGATCGCCGTGCGCGCGCAGACCCAGCCGCGTGCGCCGCCACCGCCGCACGCCATTCTCCACTGCTGTTTCCGCACCTAGCCTCCGAAGCTACGCCACATCTTTGTCGCTCCCGACCTCTCGGGAGTGGTGGTCGTTGTTTCCGGAGGCTTTATGTCATTCCCGCGTTATCTGCGGCGGGCGCTGCTTTGCGCGTCCGCCCTCGGCATGTCGGTGTCGCTTGCTGCGCCACCGCATGCCGCCCCTGTTCTATCCATCGAAGAGGCCGCCGCACTTGCAACGGCGCATGCGCACGATGCCGAGGATTCGCACGGTGCCATCGAAGCGGCCGTGCAACAGGCTGTTGCTGCAGGCCAGTTGCCCGATCCCGTCTTCAAGGTTGGACTGAACGATGTGCCTGCCGATGGCCACGACAAGTTCTCGCTGAGTCGTGACTCCATGACCACGCGTTCGGTCAGCGTGCTGCAGGAATTCACGCGCGCTGACAAGCGACGGGCGCGCGCCGCGCGCTTCGAGGCAGAAGCCGCTTCCGCCGATGCGCGACGCATGGTCGGCGTGACCAATGTCCAGCGCAGCGCCGTGGCCGCGTGGATCGACCGCCGGTACGCCGAGCAGGCGGCCGCACTGCTTGGCCACCACGCGCATCCATTGAATCTCGCGCTGGAAGCCGCCAATGTGGCCTATCGCAGCGGCCGCGGCACGCGTGCCGACGTGCTGTCCGCGCAACTGGAAGTGCAAAAACTGCTCGACCGTGAAGGCGAGAACCAGGCGGCGCTCGACACCGCCCGCGTCAATCTGTCGCGCTGGATAGGCGCGGACGCCGCGCGTCCGCTCGGCGAAAGCCCTGCGCTGGCCGTACCGGATCGCATCGGGCAACTCATCCGTACGCGCTACGACGGCGTACCGGAAATTGCCGCGGCCCAGCGCGCCGTTACCCTTGCAGAGAGCGAAGTGCGCGTGGCGGACGAAGCGCGCAAGCCCGACGTCGCGGTCGAGCTGATGTATAGCCAGCGCGGCTCGGCGTACTCCAACCTGGCGTCGATCAACGTGAGCTTCCCGCTGCCGTGGGATCGCGCCAACCGGCAGGACCGTGAAGTGTCCGCACGGCTCGCACAGGCCACGGAGGCGCGCGCCAAGGCGGAAATCATCCAGCGCGATACCGACGCGGTAGTCGGTGCGCGCCTCGCGGAGTTGCGTCGCAACCTGGAACGCCTCAAGCGCTATGACGACGCCACGCTGCCGCTTGCCAACGCACAGGCGGATGCCGCGCTGACGGCCTACCGCGCCAACACGGGTTCGCTGCTGGCGGTGGCTGAAGCCAATCACCGCGCCATCGATACCGCGCTGGAACGCCTGGCCCTGGAGCGACGCACAACAAGGCTCTGGGCCGAACTCACCTTCCTGACGCCCCTGCCCACCGCACAAACCGAACCGGCTACCAAGGATCTCAAATGAGCCCACGACTAAAGATCGCCATGGCGTGCCTGGTTCTGACCGGTGCGGCCGGATATGCGGGCTATCGCTTCGGCGTTTCGCAGGGAATGCCTGCCATGCCCGGCAAACCGGAGACCGGCGCGACAGCGAAAGCCGGCGATATCGAACCACAAGCTGGAAGGAAGGTTCTCTACTGGCACGACCCGATGGTGCCGGGGCAGCGCTTCGACAAGCCGGGCAAATCGCCTTTCATGGATATGCAACTGGTGCCGGTCTATGCCGATGGCGACGGTGCCGGCAATAGCGGTGTCACCATCGACGGCCGCGTCACGCAGAACCTGGGCATCCGCACGGCAGAGGTGAAGTCCGCGCGTATCGCCTCCGTGCTAGAGGCACCCGGCAATGTGGCGATCGACGAGCGCAGCGTCCAGGTCATCCAGGCGCGCACCACCGGCTTCGTGCAGCATGTGGGCGTGCGGGCCACACTCGATCCGGTGCGAAAGGGCCAGGCATTGATCACCCTCTACGCACCCGACTGGGTGGCGGCACAGGAAGAATACCTGGCCGTGGCGCGGCTGCCCCAAGGGCTACAGGGCGACCTGGCGGGTGCGGCAAAAGCGCGCATGCTGCAAGCCGGCATGACACCTGGCCAAGCCGATGCGGTCGCCCGGTCGGGAACGCTGCAGACGGGCCAGGGCATCGCCAGCCCGCTCGATGGCGTGGTGACCGAAATCGCGGTACGCGAGGGCATGACGGTGACCCCGGGCATGACACTGTTCCGGCTGGCGGATCTCGGCCAGGTATGGGTGATTGCGGAAGTGCCCGAGGCCCAGGCGCGTGGCATCGCACCAGGACAGGCCGTCACGGTGTCGGCCGCCGCCGCCCCGGAGCCCGTGACCGGCAAGGTCGATGCGATTCTGCCCGACGTCAATCCGGCCACGCGCACCATCAAGGTCCGCATCGTCTTGCCAAACAGGCAGCACAGGCTGGCGCCCGGCATGTTTGCCAACGTGCGTTTCGACAGCGGCGACCGGCAGGACGTGTTGCAGATTCCATCCGAGGCCGCGATTCGTACGGGTCGGCGCACCATCGTCATGGTCGATGCAGGTCCGCAAGGTTATGTGGCCACCGAAATCCGCACAGGTCATGAATCCGACGGCATGACCGAAGTCCTCTCCGGATTAAGCGCCGGTCAGAAGGTCGTGACCTCCGGCCAGTTCCTGATCGATTCCGAAGCGAGCCTGCGCGGCACGTCGGAGCGGCTGGTATCGCCCGCCGGTGCATCCCCGCCCGCCGCGGCGGTGCAGGAATACGAAGGCACCGGTCGCATCGAGGCGGTCAATGCCGACGGGCTGACGATCTCGCATGGCCCGATTCCCGCCGCGCAGTGGGGCGCCATGACCATGGATTTCGCCGCACGCGACGCTGCATTGCTCAAGGGATTGAAGCCGGGCGATCGTATCCGGTTCCGTTTCCGCCTGGAACAGGACGGCGCGGCCACGCTATCGTCGGTAAAGCCGGCTGGCGCCGAAGGAGCCAAGCCATGATTGCGCGCATCATCCTGGCATCGATACGCAATCGCTTCCTGGTGCTGCTGGCCACAGTCATGCTGGCCGCGTGGGGTCTGTGGGCGATCCACGGCACGCCGCTCGATGCATTGCCGGACCTGTCCGACACACAAGTCATCATCCGCACACCGTTCCCGGGGCAAGCGCCGCAGCTTGTCGAAAACCAGGTTACCTATCCGCTCACCACCACGATGCTGTCGGTGCCGGGGGCCAGGACGGTACGGGGCTACTCCTTCTTCGGGGACTCGTTTGTCTACGTCCTGTTCGAGGACGGGACCGACCCGTACTGGGCTCGCTCGCGCGTACTGGAGTACCTGAACCAGGTGCAGTCCCGCCTCCCGGCAGCGGCCAAGCCAGCATTGGGGCCCGACGCAACCGGCGTGGGCTGGATCTATGAGTATGCGCTGGTCGACCGGACTGGCCGCCACGACCTGAGTCAGTTGCGCGCCTTACAGGACTGGTTCCTGCGCTTCGAGCTGAAATCCTTGCCGAACGTCGCCGAGGTAGCGTCGCTGGGCGGCATGGTCCGGCAGTACCAGATCGTGCTGATGCCTGACCGCCTGCGCGCCTATAACCTCTCGCAGGCCAAGGTGCTCGCCGCGATCCGCGGGGCCAACCAGGAGGCAGGCGGATCGGTACTGGAGCTTGGGGAGGCCGAGTACATGGTCAGGGCCTCGGGCTACCTGAAGACGCTCGACGATTTCAGGCAGGTACCGATCGAGGCCAGCAGCGCGGGCATCCCTGTCCGCCTGGGGGATATCGCCACGATCCAGCTCGGGCCGGAGACGCGACGCGGCATCTCCGAGCTCGACGGCCAGGGCGAGGTGACGGGCGGCGTCATTGTGATGCGCTCGGGCAAGAACGCGCTGGAAACTATCGATGCGGTCAAGGCCAGACTGGAAGTGCTCAAGAAAAGCCTGCCTGCCGGCGTCGAGATCGTCACCACCTACGATCGCTCCGGGCTGATCCACCGTGCAGTGGACAATCTCACCCACAAGCTCATCGAAGAATTCATCGTCGTTGCGCTGGTGTGCCTGGTGTTTCTGTTTCACCTGCGCTCCGCCCTGGTGGCCATCGTGTCGCTGCCCCTTGGCATTCTGGCCGCGTTCGTCGTCATGCGGTACCAGGGCGTCAATGCCAACATCATGTCGCTGGGCGGCATCGCAATTGCGATTGGCGCGATGGTGGATGCGGCCGTCGTGATGATCGAGAACGCCCACAAGCATCTGGAGCACTGGCATGCCAGCCATCCTGGCCAGCCGATGTCCGGGGCAGAGCGCTGGCGCGTGATTGGCGAATCCGCTGCGGAGGTGGGTCCGGCATTGTTCTTCTCGCTGCTGATCATCACGCTGTCATTTGTGCCGGTGTTCACGCTCGAAGCCCAGGAGGGTCGGCTGTTCTCGCCCCTGGCGTTCACCAAGACGTACTCGATGGCGGCAGCGGCTGGCCTGTCGATCACGCTGGTGCCGGTGCTCATGGGTTACCTCATTCGCGGCCGCATCCCCGGCGAGCACGCCAATCCGCTGAACCGCTGGCTGATCCGCGCCTACCAGCCCGTCCTGGCGAAGGTACTCCGCTATCCGCGAACCACCGTCGTCCTGGCAGCCATCGCCCTGGCGGCAACGGCCTGGCCAATCGCGCGGATCGGTGGCGAATTCATGCCACCGCTGGACGAAGGCGACCTGCTCTACATGCCCTCGGCGCTACCCGGCCTTTCGGCTGGCAAGGCCGCGCAGTTGCTGCAGCAGACAGACCGCCTGATCAAGTCGGTTCCGGAAGTCGCCACCGTCCATGGCAAGGCTGGTCGCGCCGACTCGGCTACCGATCCGGCGCCGCTGGAGATGTTCGAAACCACGATCCAGTTCAAGCCGCGCAATCAGTGGCGTGCCGGCATGACCCCGGACAAGCTGGTGGAAGAACTCGATCGCGTGGTGAAGGTGCCGGGCTTGTCGAACCTCTGGGTGCCGCCGATCCGCAACCGCATCGACATGCTGGCCACCGGTATCAAGAGCCCGGTTGGCATCAAGGTGGCGGGCACCGACCTGAAGGAAATGGACCGGCTTGCCACCCGCATCGAGGAAGCCGTGAAGTCCGTCCCCGGTGTCACGTCCGCACTGGCGGAGCGGCTGACCGGGGGACGCTACATCGACATCGATATCGACCGCGCGGCCTCGGGTCGCTATGGTCTTAATATCGGCGACATACAAAGCATCGTGTCCTCGGCAATCGGTGGCGACAACGTCGGCGAAGTGGTGGACGGGTTGGCGCGTTTCCCGATCAATCTGCGGTATCCACGCGACTATCGCGATTCCGTCGAGCAACTGCGCAGCCTTCCGGTCGTGACGGATCGTGGACAGCAGATCGTCCTGTCCGATGTGGCGCGCATCCAGGTGGTGCAGGGGCCGCCGATGCTGCGCAGTGAAAATGCCCGGCTGTCGGGATGGATCTACGTCGATATCCGCGGGCGCGACCTGCGCTCGGCCGTGCGTGACATGCAAGCCGCAGTGGCCAGGGCGGTGCCGATGCCGGCCGGCTATTCGCTGAGCTGGTCCGGGCAGTTCGAGTATCTGGAACGCGCAAGTGCGAAGCTCAAGGTGGTGGTGCCATTCACGCTGCTGATCATCTTCGTACTGCTCTACCTGGTATTCGGCCGCCTCGACGAGGCGCTGCTGATCATGGGGACGCTGCCGCTGGCGTTGATCGGTGGCTTCTGGCTGCTTTACGTGCTCGGCTACAACCTGTCCGTGGCGGGCGTGATCGGCTTCATCGCACTGGCCGGCGTGGCGGCCGAGTTCGGCGTGATCATGCTGCTATACCTCAAGAACGCCTGGCACGACCGACAGCAGCGAGGAGAGACGGACGTCGCTGCACTGCTTGCCGCCATCCAGGAGGGCGCGGTGCAGCGCGTGCGCCCCAAGGCCATGACGGTGGCCGTCATCCTTGCCGGGCTCATCCCGATCATGTGGTCGCATGGCACCGGTTCGGAAGTCATGCAACGCATTGCGGCACCGATGGTCGGTGGCATGATCACGGCGCCGCTGCTGTCGCTATTCGTGGTACCCGCCGTGTACCTGCTGATGCGCCGTCGCCAGGCGACCACATACCCCGCCCTTACCCACCCGACTCTCAAGGAGGAAACATGAAGACGCCCCTCGATGCCGTTGCGATTGCGCTCGCGCTCGCTTTCGGTCTGGTGCCTGCGGCATTTGCCGCGAATATGGATGGCATGGACATGAAGCCCGCGACCGGCGCCGCGAAGGCGCCTCAACCCGTCCCGGCCGAGATTCGCAAGATCGACGCGGCAACGGGCAAGGTCACGCTCAAGCATGGGCCGATTGCCAACCTGGGCATGTCCGCGATGACCATGGCATTTCCCGTCAAGGACCCCGGAACATTGAAGAACCTGAAGGAAGGTGACAGGGTGTCGGCAACCTTCGACACCTTGGACGGCAAGGCAACGGTTATCGAGCTGAAGAAGTAACCCGATGCAATCCAGAGGTCTGGCAGTGCCGCCAGTCATGCAGCCAGCCTGACCTCTGGAGATGCAGAAGCATGGGGGGCCGTGAGCTGCGAGCTGCTTAAGCGGGTTGCATGGTTTCCATTGTTCGACTATATTCGAAAAATGGAAACAAATAACGCCCTGGAAGCGCTAGCCGCGCTCGCTCACGCCGTCCGCCTGGCCGTGTTCCGCCTGCTCGTGCAGGCGGGGCCCGAAGGTCTGCCAGCGGGCCGCATTGCTGAATTGATGGAGACGCCGGCCTCGTCGCTGTCGTTCCACCTCAAGGAATTGCACCGGGCGGGCCTGCTGGCAAGCCGGCAGGAAGGCCGGTCGATCATCTACATGGCTCGCTTCGAGACCATGAATGCCTTGCTTGGCTACCTCACCGAGAATTGCTGCGGCGGCGCGCCGTGTTCGCCGGTGCCCTCCTGTTCCGTTGCCGCGGGGTCCTGAATTGGCGAGCAGACCGCGGAGTCGGGCAATGAGCACAGTGCAACGGACTGCCGCGGCAACGCAGGCCAGTGCCATCGGCTTCTTCGAGCGCTACCTGACCGTCTGGGTTGCGCTCTGTATCGTCGCTGGCATCCTGCTCGGCCAATGGCTGCCGGCGGTCTTTCAGGCCATCGGTGCCATGGAAGTCGCCCAGGTGAACCTGCCCGTGGGCGTGCTGATCTGGGTCATGATCATTCCGATGCTGATCAAGATCGATTTTGGCGCCATGGGCCAAGTCGCGGGCCACTGGCGCGGCATCGGCGTGACGCTCTTCGTGAACTGGCTCGTCAAGCCGTTCTCGATGGCACTGCTCGGCTGGATCTTCGTGCGCCATCTGTTTGCGGGCTGGCTACCGGTCGACCAGCTCGACAGCTACATCGCCGGCCTGATCCTGCTGGCCGCCGCGCCCTGCACGGCCATGGTGTTCGTCTGGTCGCAGCTGTGCAAGGGTGATCCGTATTTCACGCTCTCGCAGGTGGCGCTCAACGACGCCATCATGGTCGTGGCGTTCGCGCCCGTCGTTGGCCTGCTGCTGGGCCTGTCGTCGATCAGCGTCCCATGGGACACGCTGATCGCTTCGGTCGGGCTCTATATCGTGATTCCGGTGCTGATCGCGCAGGTCATCCGCAAGGCGCTGCTGGCGCGCGGCGAAGCCACCTACCAGCGTGTCACCGGCGCCTTCGGCCCCTACTCGATTGCCGCACTGCTCGCGACGCTCGTGATGCTGTTCGGCTTCCAGGGCGATGCCATCGTGGACCAGCCGCTGGTCATCTTGTTGCTGGCCGTCCCGATCCTGATCCAGGTACTGCTGAACTCCGGCCTGACCTACCTGTTGAACCGCAAGCTCGGTGTTGCCCACTGCGTGGCCGGCCCTTCGGCGCTGATCGGCGCGAGCAACTTCTTCGAGCTGGCCGTGGCTACCGCCATCAGCCTCTTCGGATTCCGGTCCGGTGCGGCGCTCGCCACCGTCGTGGGCGTACTGGTCGAGGTGCCCGTGATGCTGTTCGTCGTGGGCATGGTCAACCGCTCGCAACGCTGGTACGAATCGCCTTGAGGAACCAATATGTCCGTCACCATCTATCACAACCCTGCCTGCGCCACGTCGCGCAACACGCTGGCCATGATCCGCAATGCGGGCATTGAACCAACCGTCCTGGAATACCTGAGCTCGCCGCCGGACCGACAGACATTGCAGGCGATGATCCGCGACGCCGGGCTTACCGTGCGTGACGCGATCCGCGAGAAGGGCACCCCTTACGCCCAACTGGGCCTCTCGGATCCGGCGCTGACCAATGAGCAGTTGCTCGATGCCATGCTGGCCCATCCGATCCTGATCAACCGGCCGTTTGTCGTCACCGAGCTTGGTGTGCGCCTGTGCCGGCCGTCAGAGGCGGTGCTCGACATCCTGCCTTCGCCCCAGCAAGGCCCTTTTACCAAGGAAGACGGCGAAGTCGTGATCGACGGGCAAGGACGGAGAGTCAAGTGAACCCGGATCTGCCCAATGTCGTACCGGCCGTGCTCGATACACCGGATCTGCGCAAGCTGGAGCCGGCGCGCATCAGCGACCACCCGCCGCGCATCCTTTTGCTCTACGGTTCGCTGCGCGAGACGTCGTACAGCCGCATGCTCGTGCAGGAAGCCGAACGGATCCTGCGGCACTTCGGCGCGCAGACCCGCGTGTTCGACCCGGACGGCCTGCCGATGGCCGACAGCGTGCCAGCGGATCACCCCAAGGTGGCCGAGCTGCGCGAGCTTTCGGAGTGGTCGGAGGGTCAGGTGTGGTGCAGTCCCGAGCGCCACGGCACGCTGACTGCCGTCTTCAAGAATCAGATCGACTGGCTGCCGCTGGAGCTGGGCGGGCTGCGGCCGACACAGGGGCGTACGCTGGCCGTGATGCAGGTCTGCGGCGGCTCGCAGTCGTTCAACGCCGTCAACGCGCTGCGCGTGCTGGGGCGCTGGATGCGCATGGTGACCATCCCGAATCAGTCGTCTGTCGCCAAGGCATACCAGGAATTCGACGACAACGGCCGGATGAAGCCATCTTCCTACTATGACCGGGTGGTCGACGTCATGGAGGAACTCTACAAGTTCACGCTACTCATACGCGATCGCAGCGACTACCTGACCGACCGGTACAGCGAGCGCAAGGAAGCGGCCCCGTCAGCCGCCACGGCGCTCGCGGCGGCTGCCATGAGCCACGAGAACGAAGCCCAGGCGGGCGACAACGATAGCGGCGAAGTCGAATAAGCAGTGCCGTTGGCGTTGCGAGCATGGCGGGCAGGTGGTAACTCCGGGCATCGGCATGGGCGCAAGCCTCTGCGAAGCCGCGTCTGCCACGCTGGTCGCGCTGCACGGCAATCGTTCGCCGGGTGCCATCGCAGGGATCACGCTGATTGCAGGCTTTGCCAGCAACATCGGATGGCCGCTGCCGACTTTCATGGAGGCGCAAATACCAGCTTCGGGACGTGACAAGCGCCAGCGACAACAGCGACCCGTTGTCGCACCCTCCCCGATCCCTCGTCTCCACCTCCCTGTTTCGTACTAAACTTTCACAACTTTCTAAAAATTCGAAACAGACAAGCCATGCAACTCTCGCCCCTGGTCCAGCGCTTCGTGCTCCATTTCGGCGAAATGGGCAGCCGCTGGGGCATCAACCGCACGGTCGGGCAGATCTATGCCCTGCTGTTTACCGCCTCGCGCCCGCTCAACGCGGACGAGATCGCCGAGGCGCTGGCGTTCTCGCGCTCCAATGTCAGCATCGGCCTGAAGGAGCTGGAGTCGTGGAACCTGGTGCGGCTGTCGCACCAGCCGGGCGACCGCCGCGAGTATTTCTCGGCGCCGGACGATGTCTGGGCCATCTTCCGCACGCTGGCCGAGGAGCGCCGCCGCCGCGAGATCGACCCGACGCTGTCGATGCTGCGCGAGGTACAGCTCGAGTCGCCGACCACGGCCGACGACCGCCATGCGCAGGCGCGCATGAAGGAGATGTACGGGCTGATCGTGCTGGTGACGAGCTGGTTCGGCGATATCCAGAAGCTCGACGTGGCCACGCTGGAGAAGCTGATGAAGCTGGGCTCCAGGGTCAACAAGCTGCTGGAGGTCAAGGACAAGCTCAGCAGCGCCATCGGCGGCAAGGCGCGCGCCGGTGCCACCCCGGCTACCACGGCCACTCCGGCCCCCGAGGCAAAGCCCAAGGCCAGGCCGGCCCGTACCCGCAAGGAGTAATTGCATGTTCTCGTCGCTCGACCCGGTGGTGCTGGCGCGCGTACAGTTTGCCGCCAACATCACCTTCCACATCCTGTTTCCCACCATCAGCATCGCGCTGACCTGGGTGCTGCTGTTCTTCAAGCTGCGCTTCAACAAGACCGGCGACGACCGCTGGATGGCGGCCTACCGTTTCTGGGTGAAGATCTTCGCGCTGACCTTCGCGCTGGGCGTGGTGAGCGGCATCACCATGAGCTTCCAGTTCGGCACCAACTGGCCGGGCTATATGGAGACCGTGGGCAACGTGGCCGGCCCCCTGCTGGCCTACGAGGTGCTGACCGCGTTTTTCCTGGAGGCCACCTTCCTCGGCATCATGCTGTTCGGCATGCGCCGCGTGAGCAACCGCACGCATACCGTCGCCACGCTGCTGGTTGCCGGCGGCACCACGCTGTCGGCGTTCTGGATCCTGGCGCTGAATTCGTGGATGCAAACCCCGGCCGGCTTCGAGATGATCGACGGCCGCGCGCACGTGACGAGCTGGCTGGCGGTGATCTTCAACCCGTCGTTCCCCTACCGCCTCGTGCACATGCTGCTGGCCTCTGGCCTGACCGTGGCGTTCCTGCTGGCAGGCATTTCGGCCTACCGCTGGCTGCGCGGCGACCGCGCGCCTGAGGTGCTGTCGTCGCTGCGCACGGGCGTGGTCATCGCGGCGGTGCTGATCCCGCTGCAGATCGTCGCTGGCGACCTGCACGGCCTCAATACGCTGCACCACCAGCCGGCCAAGATCGCCGCCATGGAAGGCATCTGGAAGACGGAGAAGGGCGCGCCCGCGGTGCTGTTCGGCCTGCCCAACGCCACCACGCAGCGCAACGATTTCGAGATCGCCATCCCCAAGCTGGCCTCGGTCTACCTGACCCACAGCGCCGACGGCGAGATCAAGGGCATCGACGCGTTCGAGGGCGCGCACCCGCCGGTGGCGCCCTTGTTCTTCGCGTTCCGCATCATGGTGGGCGTGGGCCTGCTGATGCTGGCGGTGTCGTGGACGGCGGCCTGGCAGTTGCGCCGCCACGGGCAGCCCTCGCGCTGGATGGCGCGCGCGCTGCTGGCGATGACATTCTCGGGCTGGGTGGCGCTGGTGGCGGGCTGGTACGTCACCGAGATCGGCCGCCAGCCCTACCTGGTGTACGGCGTGCTGACCACGGCGCAGGCCGCCTCCAAGGTGCCGGCCATGATGATCGGCGCCACGCTGGCGATGTACCTGGCGCTCTACGCGGCGCTGATCGCGGCGTACATCTCGGTGGTGTTCTACCTGGCGCGCAAGGCGGGCAGCCCCGACCTGGACGCGTCCGGGCTCGAAACCCCTCGCGCCGTGCTGCCCGGCGAACTGCGGAGCGCAGAATGAACGACCTGACCCAACCCGCCGGCTGGATGCCGCTGGTGTTCCTGGCCCTGATGGGCGTCTCCATGCTGATCTACGTGATCCTGGACGGCTACGACCTTGGCGTGGGCGTGCTGCTGCGCCGTGCCGACGATGCCGACAAGGACACCATGATCGCCTCGATCGGCCCGTTCTGGGATGCCAACGAGACCTGGCTGGTGCTGGGCGTGGGCTTGCTGCTCACGGCCTTCCCGATCGCGCACGGCATGATCCTCACCCAGCTCTACCTGCCGGTGGCGCTGATGCTGGCCGGGCTGATCATCCGCGGCGTGGCGTTCGATTTTCGCGTGAAGGCGCGCGCGCACCACAAGCCGTGGTGGAACCGCGCGTTCTACGCGGGCTCGCTGCTGGCCAGCTTCTCGCAGGGGCTGATGCTGGGCCTGTACATCACCGGCTTCCGGCATGGCTGGCTGGATATCGCCTTCGCGGTGGTGGTGGGGCTGTGCCTGGTGGCGGGCTATTGCTTGCTGGGCGCGGGCTGGCTGATCATGAAGACCAGCGGCAGCCTGCAGCGGCGCGCCATGTACTGGGCACGGCGCAGCCTGTGGCTGACCGGCACCGGCGTGACCCTGATCTCGGTGGTGACGCCGCTGGTGAGCCAGCGCATCTTCGACAAATGGTTCTCGCTGCCCAACATCATCCTGCTGGCGCCGATCCCGCTGGTGACGGTGGCGCTGTTCGTGATCCTCGACCGGCTGCTGCGGCGCATGCCGGCCTGGCTCGAACGCGGCAACGATCGCTGGTGCTGCGTGCCCTTCGCCGGCACCGCCGTGATCTTCCTGATGGCGTTCAACGGCCTGGCCTACAGCATCTTCCCCTACCTCGTGGTGGACAAGATCGACGTCTGGCAGGCGGCCAGCGCGCCCGAATCGCTGGGCGTGATCCTGGCGGGCGCGGCCGTGGTGCTGCCGACCATCCTGGGTTACACGCTGTACGCGTACCGTGTATTCTGGGGCAAGGCGACCGACCTGCACTACTACTGAAGCATGCGGACCGGGCGCCCGGCCCGGCAGGCGGCCATATCGACAAGGACAGACAGCAACTCATGAGCGGCTCGCAAGGCCAACAACCCGGCACGCCCCCCACCATCCCCGAGGCCGGCCCCCTGCCCCGCCGCCTGCTCAACCGCCTGCGGGCCCGCGCGGGCGCGCAGGTGCGCGGCCTCACGCGCAGCAACTCCGGTCTCAGCCTGGACTACGACAACCCGCCCGGCGACCCCGGCCTGTTCGGCCCGGACGCGGTCTGCTGGCGCGTGCACGCGGACTTTCCCGCGATGCTGGCCGGCGGCGTCAGCGCCCTGCTGCTGCAGACGCTGCACCCGCTGGCGCTGGCCGGCGTGTGGGACCACTCCACGTTCCGCACCGACATGCAGGGCCGGCTGGGCCGCACCGCGCAGTTCATCGCGGGCACCACGTATGGCAACCGCGCCGACGCGCTGGCGCTGATCGACCGCGTCAGGCGCATCCACACCCAGGTCAAGGGCACGGCGCCGGACGGCCGCCCCTACGCCGCCGACGACCCCGCGCTGCTCACCTGGGTCCACGTGGCCGAGGTCTCGAGCTTCCTCGGGGCCTACCTGCGCTATGTCGGCCCGCTCCCGCTGGCGGAGCAGGACCGCTACTACGACGAGACCGCGCGCATTGCCGAGATGCTCGGCGCCACCGGCGTGCCGCGCAGCGCGGCCGCCATCGCGGCCTACCTGGAGCGCATGCGCCCCGAACTGGTGGTAAGCGAGCGCACACATGAAGTGGTGCGGCTGGTCATGGCGATGCCCGTGGCCAGCCCGCTGCTCAAGCCGGCGGTGCGCATCATGGCCGACGCGGGCATTGCCCTGCTGCCGCGCTGGGCCCAGCGCGAGCTCGGCCTGCACGGCGCCGCGGCCCTGCGCCTGCCGGTCTCGCTGGCGGGCATGCGCATGCTGGCACCGACGCTGCGCTGGGCGCTCGGCAACGGCCTGGCCGCCCGCGCGCGCCGGCGCGCGCTCAAAGCGGCACCCGTGGCGTCGGCCCAGGCCTCCTGAGCGGCAGCATCCCTCCCTGCAGGCCTCGTCTTGCGGCGGCGCACACGTGCGCCCGCCGCTGCACGCGCTCGCGCCTGTCCCACGATCTACGCGTAAACCCCCGGATTGACTTCGCCGTCGCACCTTAATATTCTTTTATGAACGCTACGTTCATTTTTGAACATAAACAAGGTCAGGACATCGCACGGCGACAGCGCGCCACGCGCAACTGACCGCATCCCGCGACGCCCCGGAAAAGGAAAGAGCATCATGGCTTCACGAAAGATTGGCATCAACGGCGCCGGCATCGGCGGACTGGCCGCGGCGATTGCGCTGCGCAAGCTTGGCCAGGACGTGGTGGTGTTCGAGCAGGCGGCGCGCTTCGCGCGCGTCGGGGCCGACATCAACCTCACGCCGAACGCCGTGCTGGCGCTGGACGGGCTAGGCGTGGGCGACGCGCTGCGCGAGACCGCCGCGCGCCCCACCCACCGCATCAGCCGCCAGTGGGATACCGGCGAAGAGACCTCGCGCCTGGCCATGAGCGACGAGGCCGAGATCCGCTACGGCGCGCCGCAGCTCACCATGCACCGCGGCGACCTGATGACCGCGCTCGAAGGCGCGCTGCCGTCCGCGTGCGTGAAGCTGGGCAAGAAGGCCACCGAGATCATCCCGCGCGAAGCCGGCGCCACCCTGCGCTTTGCCGACGGCACGCAGGAAGACGTGGACGTGCTGATCGGCGCCGACGGCATCCACTCGGCCGTGCGCGCCGCCATCCTGGGGCCCGAGCACCCGGTGTTCACCGGCGTGGTGGCCTACCGCGCGGTGGTGCCGGCCGAGCGCCTGTCGGTGCCCAACCTGCAGGCCTTCACCAAGTGGTGGGGCCCGGAAGCGACCTCGCAGATCGTCACGTTCCCGCTCAACCGCGGACGCGAGATCTTCATCTTCGCCACGGTGGCGCAGGACGCCTGGCGCCATGAATCGTGGACCACGCCGGGCCGCGTGGAAGATGTGCGCGCGGCGTATGCCGGCTTCCACCCCGAGGCGCGCGCCCTGCTCGACGCCTGCGACGACGTGCTGATCTCCGCGCTGTACGTGCGCGACCCGCTGCCGCGATGGTCGGCGGGCCACATCGCGCTGCTGGGCGATGCGTGCCACCCGATGATGCCGTTCATGGCACAGGGCGCGGGCATGGCCATCGAGGATGGCGTGGTACTCGCGCGCTGCCTGGCCGATGCGCAGGACGGTGACGTCCCGGCCGCGCTGGCGCGCTACCAGGCCGCGCGCCACGCACGGACCAGCCGCGTGCAGATCGGCTCGCGCAGCAATGCGTGGCTCAAGGAAGGCGGCAACGCCGACTGGGTGTACGACTACAATGCGTGGCAGGTTGCGCTCGGCTGAAGCGATTCGGCGGGGCCGCACCGCGACCCGCCCACCAGGATCCATGCGCAAGACATCCAAGCCAGCCCAGAGCGCCGCGCCATCCGCGGCCGAGACCGAGACCGCCGCGCCGGCGGCCCCCGAGATCACCGGTGACGACGACAAGCCGCAACTCGTCGGCCCCGTGATCCGCGCATTGCGGCTGCTGCGCTTCGTGGCCGAGGGCGGCTCCACCGCGAACCTCAGCGAAGTCGGCCGGCGCATCGACGTCAACCGCGTCACCGTCATGCGTCTGCTCGACACGCTCGAGCACGAGGGCATGCTGGAGCGGCTGCCGCAGGGCGGCCACCAGCCCGGCTTCGATTTCCTCAAGCTCGGCGCCCGCGTGCTGGCCGGCAAGGACCTCACCGTCTTCGCGCGGCGCGTGCTGGCCAGCCTGAGCGAGTCGCTGCAGTTGTCCGCCTACCTGTGCGTGCTGGACGACGGCAATGTGCTTTACCTGCTGCGCGACATGCCGCAGACGTCGCTGGTCAGCAATATCCAGGTGGGCAGCCGCGTGCCCGCGCACCTCACCACGCCGGGCCGCATGCTGGTGGCGGGATTGTCCGACGGCGCCCTGCGCGCCTGCCTCGGCGACGAGCCGCTCGCCACGGCGACGCCGCAGAGCCCGGCCACCTACGCGCGCCTGGGCGACGTGCTCGCGGCGGACCGCGAGCGCGGCTGCGCGTGGAGCTTCTCCGGGTTCGAGCCCGGCATCGATTCCTGCGCGGCGCCGGTGTTCGATGCCAGCGGCGCCACCGTCGCCGCGATCAGCGTGGCCGGCCCCGATATCCGCTTCGAGCGCGATCCCGCGCTGCGCGAGCGCACCGAGCGCGAGGTCAGGCGCGCGGCGCGCGACCTGTCCGGGCTGCTGGGACATGCCGGCGCCACCCGCGGCGCCCGCGGCGGCAGGCAGATCGCCTAGTCGGATGGCCTAGTCGGATGGCCTAGTCGTTTTGCCGTTTCTTGGCTCTGGAAGGTGTACCGCGGCCCCGCTACATTGGCCGTACGCGCTTAAAGGAACCAGCATGAACGCACCCATCGACATCCAGCATCTCGAATCCCGGCCAGACTGGCTGGCCGCCTTCCCCGTCATGAAGGCGCTGCGGCCGCACCTGCGGGACGCGCAAGCCTTCGCCAGCCAGCTCGAGCGGCAGCACGCCCAGGGCTACCGCTTGCTGGCCGCGCGCCAGCACGGCGAGATTCTCGGCCTGGCCGGCTACCGCCTGCAGGAAAACCTGATCTACGGCCRCTTCGTCTACGTCGACGACCTCGTGGTGGCCGCATCGCTGCAGCGCTCCGGCCTCGGCGCGCGGCTGCTGGACGCGGCGCGGCAACAGGCCGTGGCACGGGACTGCACGCATTTCGTGCTCGATACCGGGCTGCACATGGCACTCGCGCAGCGCTTCTATTTCCGCCAGGGCCTGCTGGCACGCGGCATGCACTTCGTCGAAGCGCTGTCGCAAGGGAGCGAGGCATGATGCGCGCACTGCACGTGAATGCCAGCCCGCATGGCGCCGCGAGCCATGCCCACCGCCTGGCCGGCGAACTGATTGCCAGCCTGCGCGAGTCGCACGGCCCGCGCGCGACGGACTTCCCGCTGATCGTGCGCGACCTCGCGCAAGAGCCGCCGCCGGCGATCGACAAGGCCTACGCAAGCGCCATCACGATGCCACCGGGCAGCAAGCCGGACGCCGCGGCGTTGGCGTGGTCCGAGCGGCTGATCCGCGAGCTCGAGGAAACCAGCCTGCTGGTCATCAGCACGCCGATGCACAACTTCACCGTGCCGGCCTCGCTCAAGCTGTGGATCGACTACGTGCTGCGCATCCACCGCACATTCGCCGCGACGCCGGCCGGCAAGGTCGGGCTGCTGCGGGACCGGCCGACATTCGTGCTGGTCGGCTCCGGCGGCCACATTGCCGGCGAGCGCGCACGGCAGCCGGATTTCCTGACGCCATACCTGCGCCACGCGCTCGCCGCGATCGGCATCCACGACGTGAAGTTCGTGCTGCTGCAGGGACTCGTCTTCGGCGACACGGCCGTGGCCGAGGCGCTCGCGGCGGCCCGCACAAACATCGCGGCCGAGCTGCCGCGCCTGCTCGGCTAGCGCGCTGACCGGGTCCGGGCGGCCGCGGCTGGCGGGCGTCGGGGGCGCTCCCGCCCGCACCAGCCGTCTTCCGCGGCCATCCCTTTCGCGTAAAGACAAGCGGCGGCGCAAGCACGCAGCCGTGCGCGGCGCTCACGGATTGGTGCCGTCCGGACAACAGCATGAGCCCCTGTGCGTATCTACCGCCGGGACGGCGGCACTCGTACGATGCGTTCCTTGCCGCGCAACGCATTTTGCGACGGGCCACCTCGCTGTACATCGTTCCATTCGCGCCGTTACCCCGTCAACGGCACAGTCTCCCTTCGCCCGGCCGGCCGGCCAGGGCCCGGTGAATCGACAGCGATCGCGATGCCAATCACCACCGGAGCATGAAACATGAAGCGTGAACCTCTCCTCTCTGCCGACGGCGCAGGCCGGCGAAACCTGATGCTCGGCGGCGCCGCGGCAACGATCGCAACCGTCCTTCCGGCCGCCGCAGCGGCCGCCACCGGCCGCGTGCCCACGTCAGCCCCCGTTCGTGGCGCGGCCGGAAACCAGTCCGCGGACAGGATCACCACCAAAGACGGCGTCGACATCTACTATAAAGAATGGGGCCCCAGGAGCGGCCCGGCAGTCACGCTCAGCCATGGCTGGCCGCTTTGCTCGGACAGCTGGGAAAGCCAGGCATTCTTCCTTGCGTCGAACGGCTTCCGCGTGGTCGCGCATGACCGGCGCGGACACGGCCGTTCCAGCCAGCCCTGGGACGGCAACGACATGGACCACTACGCCGACGACCTGGCCACGGTCATCAATACCTTGAACCTGAAGAACGTGACGGCGATCGGCTTCTCGACGGGGGGCGGCGAGGTCGCCCGGTACATCGGCCGCCACGGCAGCGCTCGCGTGGCAAGGATCGGCCTGATCTCGGCGGTGCCGCCGCTGATGGTCAAGACCGCCGCCAACCCGGGCGGCGTGCCGATAGAGGCCTTCGACGGGATCCGCGCGGCGATGATCGCAGACCGCTCGCAGCTGTTCCGGGACATCGCGAGCGGGCCCTTCTATGGCTTCAACCGTCCCGGCGCAAAGGCATCCCAAGGGATGATCGAATCATGGTGGCTGCAGGGCATGACGGGCGGCTTCAAGAACACCTACGACTCGGTTCGCGCGTTCTCGGAAACGGACTTTACCGCGGACCTGAAGAAGTTCGACAAGCCGACGCTGATCGTGCACGGCGACGACGACCAGATCGTGCCGGTCRATGTGGGCGGGCGCGCGTCGAAGACGCTGGTCCCGCATGCCATCCTGAAGATCTACAAAGGCGCGCCGCACGGCCTGACCGAGACGCACAAGGATCAGCTCAACCAGGATCTGCTGGCCTTCCTGCGTAGCTGACCGGTCCCTCGGGAGCAGATCGGCGGGCGCACCTGTGGCCGCCGGGCTGCCTCCGGATTCCTTGCCGGCGGCCCGCACCCCGGCCCTGCGCGCTGCCACACTGCCGCGAGATGCATACCATGCACCTGGGAAAGTCGTACACGTTGTCCGAGTTCGTGTTCTGGTCGAGAAGGCAGATCTATGCCTTGCTCGTATGCGGTGCGCTGCCCATTTTCCTCTATCAGTTCCTCGGGCTGAAATGGCTGTCGATCCCGCTGCCGGTTGTCGTGCTGCTGGGCACGGCCACGTCGTTCATCGTCGGCTTCAAGAACGTGCAGACCTACAACAGGGCACTGGAGGCGCAAGAGATCTGGACTGACATCCTGAACGGCAGCCGTTTCCTGGCCGTCATCTGCCGGGACTTCCCGGCGACGCCAACGGCCGGCCGGGAACTGGTGCTGCGGCATTGTGCATGGTTGACGGCGCTGCGCTACCAACTGAGAAGCCCCAGGGTCTGGGAGAACGCCGACAAGATCTTCAACGTGGAGTACCGGAAGTACTACCGGATTTCCGAGTGGGAGATGCCGTTGGAACAGGCGCTTGCGCCGTACCTGCCGCCGGCCGAGCTTGCGTCGCTTCTGCAAGCCGACAACAAGGCAACCAGCCTGCTGGGCGCGCAGGCCGCGGCGGTCAAGCGACTCCTGGCCGCCGGCGAGATCAGCCACCCTTTCTATATGGAATTCCAACGGACGTTCCGGGAGTGCTTCCAGCAACAAGGCAGGGCGGAGCGTATCAAGGAGTATCCGTATCCCAGGCAATACGCAGTCATCAATGTCCTGTTTGTACGTTCCTTCTGCTTGCTGCTTCCCTTCGGCATCCTCGCGGAGTTCGAGAAACTCAGCGAGCGCGTTACGGGGATCATGCACGGCAACATGATCTGGCTGGTCATTCCGTTCAGCGCGATGATCTCCTGGATGTATCTCGCGCTGGAACAGGTGGGCGAAAGCACGGAGAACCCGTTCGAAGGAAACGCCAACGATGTGCCCATCACACGGATTTGCCGGCAGATCGAATGCGAACTGATGAACCTCCTGGGCGACGAGCCCGTGTCGCCCGAGCCGGAGTCGGACGGCCACATCGTTCTCTAGTCTCTAGACGAACAGCCTAGAAGGACGGGACCCCCGCAAGCTTGTCGGGATTGCGCACGACGTAGATCGTGGCGATGCGCCCCGCGTCGATGCTCAAGGCGTGTGCCGATTCGATCTTGCCGTCCACATAGCGCAGGAGGCCCGGCATGCCGTTGATGCGGGCCGCCCGGTAGCGCACCCGGCCCGGTACCGCGCGCAGGGCGGACCGGTAGACGCCGGCAATCCGGGCCGCGCCGCGCAGGACGCGCCCGCGCGATGGCCCCTTGCCGTCGCCGTCGGCAACCAGGACGGCGTCTGGCTCGAGCATGGACCGCATCGCCGTACAGTCGCCGGCGCTGGCGGCCTCCATGAAGCGCGCCAGCAATGCGCGATGTTCCTGTCTGGATGCGTCATAGCGCAGCCAGCTTGCGCGGACGTGCTCGCCGGCGCGGTCCACGATCAGGCGGCAGGCCGCGCCGGTCTTGCCGAGGACGGCGGCGATTTCCTCGTAGTCCAGGTCGAACGCCTGGCGCAGCAGAAACGTCGCGCGCTCGTCGGGAGAGAGGCGCTCCAGGACCCAGAACAGCGCCCCGGACAAATCGCTCGCCAGTGCCGCCTCGGCCTGCGGGGTGTCTTCGCAAAGCTCGACCAGCGGCTCCGGCAGCCACCAGCCGACGTACTCCGCCTGCTCTTGCCCGCGCGAACGCGGGCGATCGATCGGCAGCCTTGTCGTGACCGTGACCAGCCATGCCTGCGCGGAAGGCATGCGGGCATGGTCAGCCTCCTGCCAGCGCAGCCATGCGTCCCTGGCCACGTCCTCGGCCTCGGCCTCGGCACGGATGCCGAGCATGCGATCGGCGATGCCGATCAGGCGGGTTTTCAGCGCGGCGAAGGTCTCTGCGATATCCATAAGCCAGGGGCCATATGAGGAACATTCACCTTAGACGCGCCAGCGCGTTGCCCTGTGACACCGGGCGGACACCGGACCTGCCGGCGCGATGCAGCGAAGTTTTCGCCATGACTGTCACAAGCGTGTCCTGCCCGCCGTCTTACGGATAAGCAAGGCGCAGAGGGCTCCTGCCAAACAAGACGAAAGGTAAATATCATGACTGCAGCACGTATGGACTTCTTCAATCTGGCGCCGGCGAACCTGAAGGCGATGATCAATCTCTCCGGCTCCGTCAAGCAGAGCTCGCTCGGGCCCCGCCTGGTGGAACTGGTGCAGTTGCGCGTATCCCAGATCAATGGTTGCGGCATGTGCATCGACATGCACTGGCGCGACCTGGTCAAGCAAGGACTTGATCCGCGCCATCTCAATGCCGTGGCCGGCTGGCGCGAAGCACCGTTCTTCAACGCCCGCGAGCGCGCCGCGCTGGCCTGGGCGGAAGCCGTCAACGCACTGCCGCATCGCGACGACACGGATGCGGTCTACCCGGAGCTGCGCGAGCAATTCAGCGAGACCGAGATTGCCGAACTGCTGTACACCATCGCGGCGATCCGTGGCTGGAACGTCATGAACCTGAGCCTGCGCAACCAGATTCCGGAAGTGCCGGCGCCTGGCTTCTGATCGACCCGCAGGTCCACGCCACCCTGGCACGGTGCCCTGCGCGCATGCGCGGCGCGTTTCCGTGCACGCACCAATCGGCCCGCCTCGCGTCCTGTCCGGTGCCGGCTGTCGCGGCAATCGCGCGCGCCATGCGCAGGGCATGGTCGGACGCAAGCGATTGGTGCCGAACGGGAAACAATGTGATCCCCGCGGCGTATCTAGCGCAGCACGGCTTCGACACCTAGGATTCGTCGTGTCCGGCGGATATGGCCGGCGCCCTGGCCCTCCGGGGCCGTATCTTCAAGTTCGCCAGGAAAACATCATGACGCAACGCCTGAACTACATGCAGCAATCCCCCGAGCTCCTCAAGAAGCTTATCGGAGTCAGCATGCTGCTGAATGACTCGAAGATCGAGCCGAACATCCGCCACCTGGTCGAGATCCGCGCATCGCAGATCAACGGCTGCGCCTTCTGTGTCGACATGCATATCAAGCAAGCGCGCATTCACGGCGAACGCGAACTGCGCCTGCACCACCTCGCCATCTGGCGCGAATCGACGTTGTTCGCGCCGCGCGAACGCGCGGCACTCGCATGGACGGAAGTGCTGACCAAGATTCCCGAGCATGGGGTGCCGGACGAGCTCTACGAGCGCGTGCTCACGCAGTTCTCGGAGAAGGAGCTTTCCGACCTGACGTTCCTGGTGATGGCGATCAACGCCTGGAACCGCGCCAACGTGGCCTTCCGTACCTCCCCTGGCTCGGCCGACAAGGAGTATGGTCTGGACAAGGCCAACCTGGAGTGATGCCATGAAGTTCACCAAGCGATTCACGGCTGCGCTGTTCCTGCTGTCCTCGCTCGCGGGCGTGCAGTCCGCCAACGCCGCACAGGACGCACACGACGCACACGACGCCATCGTCACGCCCGTGCTTACGCAGCCTTTGCCCGAATTCCCCGGCAAGGAGGCGCTGATGATCACCGTGGTCTATCCGCCCGGCAGCAAGGATCCCGTACACCGGCACAACGCGCATGCCTTCATCTATGTGCTGGAGGGCAAGATCATCATGGCCGTCAAGGGTGGCAAGGAAGTCACCCTGACGCCGGGCCAGACCTGGCATGAAGGCCCGGACGACGTGCACACGGTGGGAAGGAACGCCAGCAACACAAAGCCGGCCAAGTTCGTCGTGCTGCTGATCAAGGACAAGGACGCACCGGTGCTGGTCCCGGAAAAATAGCCGGCGCCTGTCACACGCGGGCGGTATCCAACGTCTTGCGGGCATGGATATTTCTTTTATCGCCCCGGACTTGCCCGGCGATGCGCTCGCCACCAGTTTCGCAACGAGTTACGCCGGTGTGATCGCCTTTATTGCCGTCGTCAGCGAAGGCAGCTTCGCCAAGGCTGGCGTCCGCCTCGGGATCGGCCGTTCCGCGGTCAGCCGCAACGTGCAGAAGCTTGAGACGCAACTCGACGCGCGGCTGTTCGTGCGCACGACGCGCTGTACCTCGCTGACGCGCGAAGGGAAGCTGTTCTACGACAACTGCCGTCCGGCCATCGAGCGCATCGCGCAGGCACTCGGGGACATGCGCGAGCTGCGCAACGGCCCCCCGCGCGGTCATCTGCGCGTGCGGGCAACGACAGGGTTCGGACGCAAGATTGTGGCGCCCCTGCTCTGCGGATTCCACGCCAGGTACCCGGAAATCTCGCTGGACGTTCAGCTCGACGACCGCCCCGCCGATTTCGCGGCGGACCGCATCGACGTCGCATTTCGCGACGGCAGAATGGAAGACAGCCAGGTGATTGCCCGGCAGCTGATTCCGATGCAGATGCTGGTCTGCGCCTCGCCGGCATATGCACGCATGCACGGGTTGCCGGACTCCATCGACGACATTGCCCGCCATCCTTGCATCAACCTGCGGACCGCGGGCGGCCGCGTGCGGAGCTGGGAGTTCAAGGCCGACGGCGCTGGCATCACGCTGCTGCCGCCTTCGCGGCTGACATTCAACGATGCGGACCTGGTGCTGCAGGCGGTGCTCCGCGGCCAGGGCATTGCGCAGCTGGCGGCCTACCAGATCCGCGAGCTGCTTCGCACGGAACAGCTCGTGCACTGCCTTGCCGGCCATGCACCCGACGACAGCGGCCACTACGTGTGCTATCTCAGCCGCAAGCATCTCCCGGCGCGGGTCCGGGTGTTCGTCGACTACATCGCGGAGCAGACGCGGCTGCTCGATCTCCGGATCCCGCTTGCCTGATGGTGTCCCGGAGACAACAGGGTGTGTTGCGGTGCGCGCCTGCTCCGGCCGGGTCGCCGCGCCTGCCAAGGAACGCCGGCACGCCCTGCAAAGGCCGCGCCCGCGCCGCCCGAAACTATGTGGATAGCATGCCTTTAGATGACCGCCTCGAGATGACGAGGCTTCGTGCTGCGGAAGCAGCCCAGCGGGATGATGCACGGTTGTGGAGGTGGTTCTCCGACAGCATGGAGGACCGCAGCATCTCGTGCCGGCTCACGCGCCAGGACGCCTGGCAGATCAGCGTGAACGGGTGCAAGATTGCGCTCGACAAATCATTCGACGTTGCCGTGCGGACTGCGTACGCGCTTCTGAAGCCGCTGGCTTGCCGGCCGCCGATGCAACCGGCGGCCGACCCGCGCGATTCGCGGCAAACCGCTCCCGTTGCCGAGAGCCAATAGCCGACAGCCGACAGCCAATTGCCGGCCGCCGGCCCTCAGCCGCGCAACTCCTCGCGCAAGCGGAACTTCTGGATTTTCCCGGCCGGCGTGCACGGCAGCGCCTCCCGCACCACCAGCCGCTCCGGCACATACTGCTGGGTCAGCTTGTGCGCCTTGAGATAGGCGGCCATGGCGGCCATGTCGAACGCGCAGCCCGGCCGCGTCACCACGAATGCGCAGGCGCGCTCGCCCAGCCGCTCGTCCGGGTAGGCCACGATGGCCACTTGCGAAACGGCGGGATGGCGGTACAGCAATGCCTCGACCTCCACCACGGGAATGTTCTCGCCACCGCGGATGATCACGTCCTTGCTGCGCCCGTCGATGCGGATGAAGCCGTGCGCATCGATCCGGGCCAGGTCACCGGTATCGAACCAGCCGTCGGCGTCGGTGTCGTTCAGGTGCGGGCGCCGCAGGTAGCCGCCGAAGTTCGAGCACGAGCGCACCAGCAGCCTGCCGGTTGCGCCGGCGGGCTGCTCCGTACCGGCTGCGTCCACCACGCGCACCGCCACCCCGGGCAGCGGGCAGCCGTCGGTGTTGACGGCACGCTCGTCGTCATCGTCCAGGCGCGTGGTGGTGACCGCGCCCATCTCCGTCATGCCCCACGCCGACACCACCTTGGCCCCGAGCGCTGCGCGCGCCTGCTCGACCAGGGCGCCGGGAATCGGCGCGCCGGCGCACAGGAAGGTGCGCAACGTCGGGATCGCCAGGCCCGTATCGGCTACGGCCCTGGCCAGGTCGGAGAGGAACGGCGTGGACGCCATGGTAAAGCTCACGCCTTCCCCGCGGATCAGCTCCAGCGCCCTGCGCGGCTCCCAGGTATCGAGCAGCACCACACTGGCGCCGAGCATGAGCGGCATCATCAGCCCGTACATGAAGCCGGTCTGGTGCGCCATGGGCGAGGCCATCAGGATCACGTCGCCGCTGCCCAGGCGCATGCGTTGCGCGTAGGGCACGATATTGGCCATCAGCGTATTGGCCGAGTGCAGCACGCCCTTGGGCTCGCCGGTGGTGCCGGAGGTGTAGATCAGTTGAGTGATGTCATCGGGCCCGGGGCGATGATGCACTGGCGGCGCAGGCGCATCGTCGCCCGCCTGCAGCAGGGCTTCGAAGGCATTGGCGCCGGCGCCGCCGATCACCAGCAGGTGCTGCAGGTCCGGCAGCGACGCGCGCAGGCCTTCGAGCATGCCCTCATGGTCAAACCCGCGGAAGCGCCTGGGCACCACCACCACCTTGCTGGCGGCGTGCCGAAGCATGAACGACAGCTCGCGCTCGCGCAGGATCGGCATGAGCGGATTGAGCACCGCGCCCAGCCGCGAGCACGCCAGGTACAGCGCGGTGAACTCCCACCAGTTCGGCAGCTGGCAAGACACCACATCGTCCCGCCCCACGCCGAGCCGGGCCAGCCCGGCGGCGATCCGGTCCGCGCGGCCGGCAAGCTCGCGGTAGCTCAGCCGCACGGTGGCGCCGGTTTCCGCGCGCACCGCGCTCAGCGCAGTCTTGTCCGGCCAGCGGGACACGCAATCGTCCAGCGCATCATTGATGGTGCGGTCCGGCCACAAGCCCTGCGCGATGCTGGCGGCGCGGCGCGGTGGCAGCAGGATGGCGTCGAATGCCATGGCGTGTCTCCTCGTTGCTGTCGTTGTCATGGATGGCGCAAGCGCAGGTCAGGCCGGCACCGCGTCCCGGCCCGCGCGCGTGCGGGCGATGATGGTCTTCATGATCTGCGCGGTGCCGTCGCCGATCTGGAAACCGAGCACGTCGCGCAGGCGCTGCTCCATCGGGCCGCGGTCGTAGCCGCCGTGGCCGAACGACAGCAGGCACTGGTGCACCACGTCGTAGGCGAGCTTGGGCGCCCACCACTTGCACATCGCGGCTTCGGCCGTATGCGGCAGTTCGCGGTCCTTCATCCACAGCGTCTGCAGGCACAGCAGGCGCGCGGCCGTCACCTGCGTCTCGAAATCCGCCAGCGGATGCGACACGCCCTGGAACGCCGACAGCGGCTTGCCGAACGCCTCGCGCTGCGCCACGTATTCCCAGGTTTCGTCGAGGCTCGCCTTGGCCACCGCCAGCACCTGCAGGCCGATCAGCGCACGCGAGAAATCGAAGCCCTGCATCACCTGCACGAAGCCCTGGCCCTCCTTGCCGAGCAGGTGACTGACCGGGACGCGCACGTTCTCGAAGAAGATCGAGCCGCGGCCGATGGCGCGCTGGCCATGGCAATCGAAGCGGCTGGTGGTGATGCCCGGCAGGTCCATCGGCACCAGCAGCGCCGAGACGCCGCGCGCGCCGGCCTCTACCGTGCCGGAGCGCGCGAACACGACGGCGGCGTCGGCCTGGTCGGCGGCGGAGATGGAGGTCTTTTCGCCATTGAGGACGTAGTGGTCGCCATCGCGCTCCATGCGCAGGCGCAGGCTGGCCGCGTCGGAGCCGCCGCGCGGCTCGGTCAGCGCAATGGCGAACAGCGCTTCGCCCCGGGTCAGGCGCTGCAGCCAGGGGCGTGCGATCTCCGGCGCGGCATGCTGGGCCAGGATCTGCCCGTTCAGCGAGGCCAGCAGGTTGATGTAGGAAATGCTGAGGTCCGCGCGCGCCACCGCTTCGTGGATCACGCCGGCCGCCAGGCAGCCGAGGCCCTGCCCGCCGTACTGTTCGGGCAGTTCGGGCGCGATGAAGCCCATCTGGCCCATGTCGCGCATCAGCGCGCGGTCCAGCACGCGGGTCCGGTCGCGCTCCAGAAATCCGGGCGCGATGCGGTCGGTGGCAAAGCGCCGGGCATGGTCGGCCAGTGCGGCCAGGTCTTCGTCGAGATAGGGGTTCATGATGTCTGCGGCCTGCGGAATGTTGTATTGACGCGCGCCCGCCGGCCGGGCCGTGCGGGCGTGCAGCGCGTACCGTGGAGGCGCGCGGCTTACTTCGCGTACCTGCGGAAGTCCGGCTTGCGCTTTTCCTGGAAGGCCGTCACGCCTTCGCGCGATTCTTCCGTGTCGTAGTAGAGCTTGAGCGCATACATGCCCATGCCGGCGATGCCACTCTGCTGGGCAGTGTCCATGTTGAAGCTGCGCTTGGCGATGGCCAGCGCCGTGGGGCTCTTCTCCATGATCTCGTCGCACCATTTCTGCACTTCGGCATCGAGCTGCCCGTGCGGCACGACTGCGTTGACCAGGCCCATGGCCAGCGCCTCGGCGGCCGGGTAGCGCCGGCACAGGTACCAGATCTCGCGCGCCTTCTTCTCGCCCACCACGCGCGCCAGGAACGCCGTGCCGTAGCCGGGATCGACCGAGCCCACCTTCGGCCCCACCTGCCCGAACACGGCCTTGTCCGAGGCGATGGTGAGATCGCAGATGGTGCACAGCACATTGCCGCCGCCGATGGCATAGCCCTGCACGCGCGCGATGACTGGCTTGGGCACGTCGCGGATGGCGTTGTGCAGTTCTTCCATCGGCAGGCCGATGGTGCCGCGGCCGTCGTACTGGCCTTCGTGGGCGGACTGGTCGCCGCCGGTGCAGAAGGCCTTCTCGCCGGCGCCCGCGAGCACGATGGCACCGATGGCACGGTCGTAGCCGGCGCGGTTGATGGCGTGGATCAGCTCGTCGCAGGTGCGCCCGCGGAAGGCATTCATCTTCTCGGGGCGGTTGATGGTGATCCACGCCGCGCCGTTGCGCACTTCATACAGGATGTCTTCGTAGTTCATGGTGCTTGTCTCCAGGGTTTCGTTGGCGAGTGCGGGCTCAGCCGTTCATGGTCAGGCCGCCCGACACGCTGAGCACCTGCCCGGTGACAAAGGCAGCGTCGTCGCTGGCAAAGAACACGATGGCGCCGGGCAGGTCGTCCGGCTGGCCGATGCGGCCCAGCGGGATCGAACGCGTGAACGCCTCGATCAGCTTTTCCGGGTTGCCCGCGCCCTGCTTGTAGTCCTCGAACAGCGCGGTGTCGGTCGGCCCCGGGCACACCACGTTGACGGTGATGCCGTGGCGCGCGTGCTCGCGTGCGATGGTCTTGGAGAAGGACACCAGCCCGCCCTTGCACGCGGCGTAGACCGCCTCGCCGGACGAGCCCACGCGCGCCGCGTCGGAGGCGATATTGACGATGCGCCCGCGCCTGCGCTCCACCATGCCGGGCAGCACGGCGTGGTGCATGTGCAGCGCCCCGGTCAGGTTGATGGCGATCAGGCGGTCCCATTGCGCCGGCTCGGTCTTGGTGAACGGCTTGAACACATCCCAGCCGGCGTTGTTCACCAGCACGTCGACCGGACCGAACTTGTCGACGACCGCGGCTACCGCGGCGTCCACGCTGGCGCGATCCGTGATGTCGCAGCGAAACGCCTCCGCGCGGCCGCCTTCGGCGCGGATCTGCTGCGCCACCCGGTCTGCCGCTTCGGGGTTGAGGTCCAGCACCGCCACCGCGGCGCCCTCGCGAGCGAAGCGCCGGCAGCTTGCCCCGCCGATGCCGCCGCCGCCGCCGGTCACGATGACCGTCTTGCCTTCAAGTCTTTGCACAATGTTCTCCTTTCAGGGTCCCGGGTGCTATCGTGCGGCTGAAGCGCCGCGCGGCACCGTTTAAATAGGTAAATATGTTGACGTATATTAGGAGGACATCTGGAACAATGCAAGCCCGCCTCATCAGGAAATAGCCATGGTTAACCCCGAATTTGACGATGAACTTGGGCCATCCGCACGCACGGAGATGGCGAACAGGTTGTTCTTCCGCCTGTACCAATGTGCAAATATGTTGCATAAAACGGGATCGAGAGCCGTAGAGGCGGAGGGCCTCACCACGCAGCAGTGGGCGGTGCTCGGCGCGCTGTCGCGACCGCAGGCGGCCGCGGGAATGAGCGTGGGCGACCTCGCCCGCTACCTGATGGTGAGCCGGCAGAACCTGTCGGGCCTGGTGAGCCGCATGGAGCGCGACGGGCACCTGAGCATGGCTCCCGACGGACGCGACCGGCGTTCGCGGCTGGTCACCATGACCGAGAGCGGACGCGACGTGTGGCTACGCCTGGCCCAGCCCAAGATCCGCGACTACTACGCGCGGGCGCTGACCGATTTCTCGACAGGGGATATCACCCACACGCTGCACTACTTGCTCAAGCTGCTGGAGAACATGAAAGCGCTGGATGACGAAGGGACCGCCGCGCAGGACACGCAGGATTGAAGGCGCGATCATGCGAAGGCGCGGTGGCGGGCGCGGTATGGGCGGCGATATTCCCCGCGTTCTCAATACAGAAACGATTGGCGTCTGCCGCCTTCCAGCGCGAATTTGTCTATGGCCAGTCTGCCAGTCTCACGTATTGACGAGACCAGGGTTACCCCAGAAATTCATCAAGGTGTGCCAGAAGGAACACCTGAGACCGGCCCACGGCTGGCCTAGACTTCAGGCAGGCGCCCAGCCCGGCGCCAGGCATCCGTGCCGCGGTCGCGCCATGGGCCTGCCGCCGCGGGGCCCGCAAGGGGGGCTATCGTGCAAGGCTTCCAGCTGACACTCTTCACCATCGAAAACCGCCGGCATCACGGCAAGCAGTTGTCGCACTGGCTGCTGCAGGTCCTGCGCGAGCTGCGCATCCGCGGCGCCACGCACCTGGTGGCGGCCGAAGGCATCGGCCACGACCGCCGCTTTCATAGCTGGCATTTCCTGGAACTGGCCGACCGGCCGGAAGAAATCACCGTCATCGCCACCGGCGAGGAAGTGGAGCGCCTGTTCGCGCGGCTGGCGGAGGAAGACGTGCAGGTGTTCTATGCCAAGACGCCGGTCGAGTTCGGCTTTCTCGGCAAAGGCGCGACGGGGGCCGACAGCCCGTGAAGCTGCCGGCTCCTGCCCGCCACGTCAGTCCATGCTGGCCGCGACGGTCGTCGTCTTGCTGCCGCGCAGCGTCGCTTCCGGCAGGCGCATCACCAGGAACGGCGCCACCAGCGACACCGCCGCGCTGAGCACGAAGAGAATGCGGAACGCCGTCTCGGCGGCGGCCCGCACGGCACCGGCGTCGGCCGCGTCGCCGCCCACCATGGCGCGGTGGAACATGCTCGTCAGGATGTCCTCGCCGCCCTTCAGGTCCGACACGCCCATGCCGCCATGGCGCAGCAGCCCGATCAGCACCGTGGTCAGCACCGCCACGCCCACCGCGCCGCCCAGCATGCGCGAGAACGCCGTCAGCGCGGTGGCCACGCCGACCTGCTGCGCGGGCACCGCGTTCTGGGTCGCCACCAGCCCGCTGGGCAGTTGCAGCCCGATCGACAGGCCGAGCGCGATCATCACCAGGGCGGTCAGCACCACCGCGTGCGGATCGACGAAGGCCAGCGCCAGGATGGCCAGCGGCGCGATCAGCGAGCCGGCCAGCTGGAGCGGCTTGTAGCGCCCGCTCCGGGTCATCAGCCGCCCGGAGATAAAGGCGCCGAACGGGATGGCCAGGGTCAGCGGCACCAGCCGCAGCGCCGCGGTGTCGGCCTGCGCGCCGCCCACCACCTGGAAGCGCAGCGGCAGCAGCACCGACATCGCGATGAGCTGGAAGAAGCACAGGAACAGCGTGATGCAGCAAATCGCCACCGTGGGCACGCGCAGCATGGCCAGCGGGATCATCGGGTCGGCCACCCGCTTTTCCTGCCACACGAACAGCACCAGCGCGACCAGGCCGGCCAGCAGCAGGCCCAGCGTCTGCGGCGCCAGCGCCGACTGGCCCTGCCCCAGGCGGGTGAGGAACACCAGCACGCCGGTCAGGCCGCCGCCGAACAGCAGCGCGCCGACATAATCGATGCGGTGGCGGCGCCCGCCCACCGGCAGGTGCTTGAGCGCGCGGCGCACCACCACCAGCGCGATCAGTGCCAGCGGCAGGTTGATCCAGAAAATCCAGCGCCACGACAGGAAATGCGCCAGGTAGCCGCCGATCACCGGCCCGGCCATGCTGGCCACGGCCCATACGCCGCTCACATAGCCCTGGTAGCGGCCGCGGTCGCGCAGCGGCACCACGTCGGCAATGGTCGCCTGGGACACCGAGATCAGCCCGCCGCCGCCGAGTCCCTGCAGGATGCGCGCGATGATCAGCTGGGGCATGGTCTGCGCCAGCGCGCAGGCGATCGAGGCCAGCAGGAACAGCACGATGGCGAAGGACAGCACCGAACGGCGCCCGAGCAGGTCGGAGAGCTTGCCGTAGATCGGCGTCACCACGGTGGACGCCACCAGATAGGCGGACACCACCCACGCCATCACCTCGAAGCCGTTGAGCTGCAGCGCGATCTCCGGCAGCACCACGGCCACGATCGACTGCTCCAGCGCACCCAGCAGGATCGCCAGCATCAGCCCGAAGATGACCTGCATGACGGGCACCGGCGGCACCGCGGGCGGACCGGATGCGCGGCCGTCGCGCTGGCCGCCGTTTGCCGCGCCTTGCGGGGAGGAGGCCGATGCCGCTTGCAGGGCAGGCAACAGTGGAGGCGGAGACGGCGGGAACGACGGCGGGGAGACGGCGGTCATGGGCGGGCGGGGGGAGAGGAACGCGGGAAAGGACATCGAGTGCAGGGCCGGCGCCACCGGCGCGGGCGCGGGCCCCCGACGGCAGCAGACGGCACCAGGCGGCCCCGCTCATGTCTGTTTTGGGATACAAGGGCGTTATTGTAGGCCGAAGCCTCCCGCCCTGCACCGCGTCTTTCCCGCCCGCATCGTGCCCCGCCCTGCGGGGCACGGCCTTAGAAGGATTCCCAGTCGCCGTTGGCCACCGCCAGGTTGCCGGCTGCGGCGGCACGCGGTACGCGGCGCGCCACCGGAGCGGCCGCGGCGGGCCTGGATTGGCGGGTCACCGGCAGCGACTTGGCCGACAGCACCGGCTCGCGGCCCTGGCGCACTACCGGGGCGCGGGCCTTGCTCGGCAGCACCGGCTCGCGCGTCACGCGCTCGGCAGCGGCACGCGGGGCGGCGGCAAGCTTGGCAGCCGCCGGCGCGGTCACGCGGGCGACCGCCCGGGCCGGCGCGGCGTGATGGCGTTCGGCGGAATCCCCGGCGTCGCGCGCCGCGGGAACAGCGGCAAGACGCGCCGGCGCATGGCTCTTGGCCCCGCCAGCACGCGCGGCCGGCTGGTGCCTGGCGGCTGGCGCCGCGGCGCGCGCAACAGGTGCGGCCGACCGCACCGGCGCAACCGGCGCAACCGACATAACCGGCATGGCAGCCGGCGTCCCGGCGCGGGCCGGTGCCTGCCGCGCCACGCTGGTGTCCTCCGGCGAGACCTTGAAGCGCGACACTTCACCCACCAGGCCGGCGGCCTGCTGCTGCAGGCTCTCGGCGGCAGCGGCGGCCTGCTCCACCAGGGCGGCATTCTGCTGCGTCACGCTCTCCATCTGGCTGACGGCGCGGTTGACCTGTTCGATGCCGGAAGACTGTTCCTCGCTCGCCGCGGCGATCTCGCCCATGATGTCGGTCACGCGCTTGACCGCGCCGACGATATCGTCCATGGTGCGGCCCGCATCTTCCACCTGCCTGGCGCCATGGGCCACCTGCCCCACCGAGCCGTTGATCAGCTGGCCGATCTCCTTGGCTGCCGACGCGGAACGCTGCGCCAGGCTGCGCACCTCGGCAGCCACCACGCTGAAGCCACGGCCCTGCTCGCCGGCGCGGGCCGCTTCCACCGCCGCGTTGAGCGCCAGGATATTGGTCTGGAAGGCAATGCCCTCGATCACGCCGACGATCTCGGCCACCTTGCCCGACGATTGCGAGATGCTCTGCATGGTTTCCACCACGCCGCGCACCGCGCGCCCGCCTTCGGTGGCCACGCCGGAAGCGCTCACCGCCAGTTCGTTGGCATGGCGCGCATTGGCGGCGTTCTGCCTGACCGTGGAGGTCAGCTGCTCCATCGATGCGGCGGTCTGCTCCAGGGAAGCCGCCTGCTCCTCCGTGCGCTGGGACAGGTCGGTGTTGCCGCTGGCGATTTCGCGTGTCGCGCCGTCGATCGAGCGCGAAGCGCCCTGGATGCCGTGGACCAGCGCCGCCAGTTGACCGAAGGCGCGTTCGAGCGCCCCCAGCATGCGGCCCATCTCGTCATTGCTGTGCGCCTTGATGCTGTAGGTCAGGTTGCCCTGCGCCAGCGCCTGGGCGGCTTCGAGCGCCTGGCGCGCCGGCCCCGTGATCGAACGCGTGATGCCGATACCGAGCGCGATGGCCAGCGCCACCGCGGCGGCAGCCAGCCCGACCAGCACGTCACGCGCCATCTCGTAGCTGGCTTCCGATTCGTCCACGGCGACGATCGCCACCTTGCGCCCGCCCTCGGCAAGTTCAGTGAGCTTGTCGAAATAGGGCGCCTGGGCCGCCGGCAGCGTCGCCACCAGCGCGCTGCGCGCGCCGTCGAATTCGCCGCCCTGCAGCTGGCGCAGCACCATGTCGAGCTGGCCGTTATACGCCTCGCGCGCTTCGGTCAGGCGGCGGTAGGTTTCCCGGATCTCCGGCCTGGCGGACTTGGCGAGCCATTTGCCGAGTTCGTCCAGCGTGGAACCCATATCCTGGCGCAGCGCGCCGATCTTCTCCGCGTTGCGCCGCACCGCGACCGGGTCCTCGTTCAAGGTGGCGTCGCGCACGAGGATACCGATCCATAGCGCGTCCTGTTTGACGCGCTCGATATCCATGACCTTGAACAGCCGCCCTTCCACCGTCACGTGCATCGATTCGTTCATGGTGCGCAGGGACACCACGCCCACGACAGCCACCGCCACCAACGTCAGCGTCACCACCGAAAACGCCACCGTCAGGCGCGCCCCAATGCCAAAGTTTCGCAACCAACGCATCTTCCCGGCTCCTTTTTGCTTTTTCATCGCGCGCGGCGCACTCGCTCCAGACAGGCTTCCGGATCGACGCCGCATCGCGGGCTTAACGGCAGGGGACCAGACAAGCTTGAGTACATTTGCGCGTTTTGCGCGAAGAAAGCGAAAAACGCGAAGATACGCGGAGATATAGGGGGAGAAAGACCGGCAATTCAGGGAATTGGCAGCGTGCGTCCTGTCGTCTAATGGCGGCAGGCACTTCGATGTGCTGCCATCGGGCCTCGTGCCCGGCGGCATGCCAGACAAGAAAAGTGGGCGCACAAAAAAAGAAGCCCACGCGCGGGGTGCTCGTAGGCTTTCCAGGACTGCTAGGAACCGAAAGGTTCAGTAGCGAATATAAACCTGCTTACATGAGGTGTAAATCCAATTTCTATCAGGGATATCTCGGATAGGAAAAAGTGCCTGCTCTGCCACTCCTTGTGGCGCATGGGTGGCACCGGATGCTTCAGCAAGCAGGCCAGGGCCGTGTCATCGCCAGCAACCCCATGCTGCACAGGGGTTGCGGGCCTGGCCGGCGTTGGGATTTGCCCCACAAGTGAACATGGACATATATTCACCTATTGTGATGCAATCGGTTTTTTAGAGGTAAACCTCTAGGCTAGGCGCGCCCCCCAACCGTCCATATTTGTAAAATTTTGTTACTCTCGCCCCTGAAGTATTCCCCTTCTCTTCTGGCGGCGCCGCTCGCCACCGATTGCGAGGCGGTATTGGACCCCCCTCCCGCGCACATACCGCGGCTGGCCGCGATCCATGCACCCCGCCCCCCCGGCCAGCATCGAGAGCGGATGTTTCATCCCCAGTTCCGCCCAGGCCGGGCCGCAGCCCGCGCTCAGCAGTGCGTCATACCTCAGTTGCCCACGCCTGGTTATCGAATCCCTGCCAGCCGCCAGAACCCGCGCGGGCTCTTCCGGAGAAGTTGTGAACAAGAAGGAAACCAGGGTGGACCGCCCTAGCCGGAAGCTGCAGCACCAGCAACTGTCCACCCACCGTGCGAGCCGCAAGCCGGTCATCGTGCACCTGTCCAGCGGCATCCGCCTGCATGGCGTGATCGTCGCCGCCGACAACTATATGGTGCTGCTGGCCGAATCGCCGGACGATCCGGTGCCCCAGGTCGTCTACAAGCACGCCATCGCGGTCATTACGCCCGCCCACGCACCGGAAGCCATGGCCAGCGTGCCGGGCGCGGAAAGCTCGCCGGAGTTCGTCAGCCTGTATACGCCCCGCACGCGCAAGCGGCGCTAGAGATATGGCGAGGATGACCAGGCGTGGCGCCGCCAGGGCCCCGGCCACGCGCCCCGCCGCGCCAGCCGGAGCGCGCAAAGAAACTTCAGGGCACGACCGCAAGATCACACTAAACCTTTTCCGACGCTGGTCGATAACCCTAGCAACGGAGGCACTACACGCACTGCAACGCAGTCAGCCAACGTTACACGGCAGCCGCCGGACTGTGTAAATCACTGCAACTAGGAGTCGTACCATGTCGTCGATCATCAATACCAATTCGTTGTCTCTGATGACTCAGAACAACCTCAACGCTTCGCAATCGCAACTGAACACCGCGATTCAGCGCCTGTCGTCGGGTCTGCGCATCAACAGCGCCAAGGACGATGCCGCCGGCCAGGCCATCGCCAACCGCTTCACCGCCAACATCAACGGCCTGACCGTAGCGCAGCGCAATGCCAACGACGGTATCTCGATGGCGCAAACGACGGAAGGCGCGCTGACCGAAGTCAACAACAACCTGCAACGTATCCGCACGCTGGCCGTTCAGGCCGCCAACGGTTCGAACTCCGCCTCCGACCTGAAGTCGATCCAGGATGAAATTACGCAGCGCCTGGCTGAAATCGACCGTACTTCGCAACAAACCGACTTCAACGGCGTCAAGGTCCTGTCCTCGTCGGCAAAGGCCCTGAACATCCAGGTTGGCGCGAACGACGGCCAGACCATCTCGGTCAACCTGTCGGAAATCAGCTCGAAGACCCTGGGCCTGGACAGCTTCAGCGTGACCAGCACCCCGAACAAGGCTGCTACGGTTACCGACCTGAGCAACGCAGTGACCGCCGGTACCGCCACGAAGATCAGCTCGAGCCTGTACCAAGTCACGACCAAGAACACCTTCGCCTCGACCGACCAGGTCCTGGCCAAGCTGCAAGACGGCGACACGGTTGCTGTGGCTGGCGGCAACACCTACACCTACAACTCGAGCACCGGCAAMTTCTCGTACAAGGTGACCACCGCTGCTTCGGCAGCCTCGCTGTCGAGCTCCAACCTGCCGGCATTCGGCCAGGCAGCCGGCACGTACACCAACGCCAGCGGCGCATCGGTCCAGTTCAAGGTCGACAGCGCAGGCAAGCTGACCGCCGCTGACGGCGTCACCACCCTGTACGACGACGGCGCCGGCAACCTCACCACCAACAACACTGGCGGCCTGTCGCAAGCAACGCTGGGTGGCGTGTTCACCAACGCCGGCTCGGCTGCCGCTGGTGTCGCAAGCGTGCAAGTCAACGGCACCACCTACACCTCCGCTGCTGGTGGCAATGTCACCAACAACGCAGCAGCCAGCAAGAACGACGTGGCAGCTGCAGTGCTGGCAGGCGGCTCGGGCAACGCGACCACCGTCACCCTGGGCAAGACCAGCGGCCTGACGTCCACGATCAAGCTTGACGGCGCTACCGGCAAGGCAGACGGCGCCAACGGCGCGACCTCGAGCTACGTTGATGCAAAGGGCAACCTGACCACGACGGCCAGCTTCACCACCAACTACGCTGTCGACACCACCACCGGTGCCGTCACCGTGGCAGACAACAGCGCCAGCCCGGCCGCCGCAACGGATCCGGACATCAACGCGAAGATCGGCGGCGCCGCCTACATCGACGCAGCGACCAACGCATTCACCACGAGCACGACCTCGTCGTCGGGTTCGGGCACGACCGATCCGCTGGCCGTGCTGGACAAGGCGCTGCAGACCGTCGACAACCTGCGCAGCTCGCTGGGTGCAGTACAGAACCGCCTGGACTCCGTCATCTCGAACCTGGGCACGACCGTGACGAACCTGTCGTCGTCGCGCTCGCGCATTCAAGATGCGGACTACGCAACGGAAGTGTCGAACATGACCCGCGCGAACATCCTGCAACAAGCTGGTACCTCGGTGCTGGCGCAGGCTAACCAGTCGACCCAAGGCGTGCTGTCGCTGCTGCGTTAATTCGTAACTGCTTCGCTGAAGCCGGCATTCGTGCCGGCTTTGGCATAACGGGCCTCGAGTGTTTCCCCAGGGCCGCGGCCCTGGGAAAGCATTCCAACCTCCGACTTCCGAACCGACATGGCCGAATCCTTCCCGATCCCGTCCGGCATCCCCGCCATTCCCGCCATGCCGGCCAGCATGGCGTCGGGCGGGGAAACGATGCGCGCAGAGGCCGGCATTGCCGCCACTGCCGGCAGCGAGGATTCGCCGGCGAGCACGCCGCAGGAACAACCGGGCGGACTGGATGCAGCCGTCAAGCGGCTGACCCAGGTCCTGCGCATGGCATCGGTCAGCGTAGAGTTCGAGATCGATAGCGATTCGCACCGCATCATCACGAAGGTGGTGGACAAGACCAGCGGCGAGGTGATCCGCCAGATCCCGACCGAGGAAGTCATCAAGATCGCGAACGCCATGCAGCAATTGCAGGGTCTGTTCGTGCATCAGACCGCGTAAGACCGCGCAAGACAGCACAAGACCGGACCCGACCCAATCAAGCTATACCTGGAGAAGCAGTCATGACAAGCATTTCGAACCTCGGCGTAGGCTCAGGCCTGGATCTCAGCTCGCTGCTGGACCAGCTCACCACCGCCGAGCAGGCTCCGCTGAACGCGATCAAGGCGCAGCAAGCCAGTTCCCAGACCAAGCTTTCGGCCTACGGCACGCTGCAGAGCGTGCTGGGCGCGTTCCAGGCCGCTGCCAAGCAACTGGCCGACCCGAGCTTCTTCAACGGGACGACCGCGACCTCCAGCAACACCGGTGTCCTCACCGCGACGGGAGGCAGCAAGGCGACTTCCGGCACCTACGCCGTCAACGTCTCGGCGCTGGCTCAGGCCCAGTCGCTGGTCGCCGCCGGCCAGGCTTCCCAGACCGCGGCGCTCACGACCGGCACCATTCACATCGACTTCGGCACCATCACCGATGCCGCCGGTGGCAGCCTGGACAACAATGCCGCCAGCCCCACCTACGGCCGCTACAGCAACGCCACGTTCGCCGCCACGGCGGGCTCGAGCGGGATCGACATCAAGATCGACAGCACCAACAATACGCTGCAAGGCGTGAGCGACGCCATCAACAAGGCCAACACCGGGGTCACCGCCAGTATCGTCAACGACGGCTCGGGCACGCCGTATCGCCTGGTCCTGACGGCCAAGGACACGGGCGCGGCCAGCAGCATGCGCATCAAGGTCAACAACGAAGCCGGCAGCGGCACATCGCTGGCCGGCCTGGTCAGCTATGACGTGAACAACGGCTCCGGCGGACAACGCATGCAGCAAAGCATCGTCGCCCAGAACGCGCAGCTGACCGTCAACAACATTGCCATCCAGAGCGCCAGCAACAACGTGACCGACGCCCTGCCGGGCGTCACGCTGGCACTGACCCAGACGGGCAACACCAGCGTCGCCATCCAGCGCGACACCAAGACGATCCAGACCGGCGTGCAGTCTTTCGTTTCCGCCTACAACAATCTCCAGAGCGTCGCCGCGAGCCTGACCGCCTATGATCCCAGCACCAAGACCGGCTCGCCGCTGACCGGCGACGGTACGCTGCGCATCATCCAGTCGCAGATCCGCGGCATCCTGAACATGCCGCAAGGCAGCGGCAGCGGCGCCAACGCGATCAACACGCTCTCGCAAGCCGGCATATCGTTCCAGACCGATGGCTCCATCCAGCTCGACAATGTCACGCTGACCAACGCACTGAACTCGAATGCGGCTGGTGTCGCCGGCCTGTTCGGCAATACCGACGGCAAGAGCGGCTACGGCAACCAGATCAATGCGCTGGTCACCTCGCTGACCGGCACCAACGGCGCGCTGACCTCGGCCACCAACGACGTCAACCAGACGCTGAAGGACCTGAGCGACCAGTACACGTCGAAGTCGGACCTGGTGGACGCGACCATTGCGAACTACAAGGCGCAGTTCACGCAGCTCGACACGATCATGGCGCAGATGAACAACACCAGCAGCTATCTGACGCAGCAGTTCAACGCGATGAACAACACCTCGAACAAGTAGTAAGCCCGCCCAGGAGTCGATCATGTTCGCCCGAAATGCCGTCAACGCCTATGCCCAGGTCGGGATCCAGACCGGCGCCATGAGCGCCAGCCCCCACAAGCTGATCGTCATGCTCTACGACGGCGCGCGCGGCGCCATCGCCCGCGCCAAGTTCCACATGGAAGCCCGTGCCGTCGCCGAGAAGGGCAAGGCAATCTCGCACGCCATCAGCATCATCGACAACGGCTTGCGGGCCGCGCTCGACCACAATGCCGGCGGCGGGATCGCCGGCGACCTGGAGGCGCTTTACGACTACATGTCGCGCCGGCTGATGCTGGCCAACCTGCGCAACGATGAAACACTGCTGAACGAAGTCGATCACTTGCTCGAGAACCTGGCATCGGCCTGGGCGCAGATCGAAGACGCGGCCTCGCCGGTACCCGGTGAATCTCACCAACTCGCTTCGGCAGGGACCTGACATGCATAGACCTAGCCCCGTTCTGAGCTGCTACGAAGAGCTCGAACTGCTTGCCGAACAGATGCTCGAGACGGCCCGGGCCAACCACTGGGATGCGCTGAGCGACCTGCAGAAGGTGTATATGGCCCAGGTCGACCGCCTGCGCCAGCTCAAGGACGAAGCCTCGTTCCCCGAACATGAACGTTCCAGCCGCTTCCACCGCCTGGAGCGCATCCTTGCCTACGATGCGGCCATCCGCGATCTGCTGATGCCCGAGCTGACGCGCTTCGGAGGAATGATCGCCAGCGCCAGGCGGCAGCAGAGCCTCGGCCATGCCTATGGCGTTGCCGGCTGACCTGGCCGGACCTCCCGGCACCGATATCACCTAGCGGCCTGCAATGACTGGCATTCCTGTCTCGTCGGACGCATCCCTGCTGCGCGACCTGAACCCGCAAAGCCTGCGCACCGCGCTGTCGGTATCGAAGCTGTCGGCACTTCTCCCGACGGCGCCCTTGCCGGAGGGCAACCCGCAGACGTCCACCGGCTCCGCCGTGCAAGGGCGCACGGTCTTGCCCTTGCCCTCCGCCGCGCAGGCGGGCCAGCCCGCGCAAAGCGGTTCCACCCGCGAAATATTGAGCTCCGCGGCACGCGTCATCCTGGATTTGCTGGAGCGCGTCGATGTTCAACCCCAGCGTTCAGCCGCTTCCCTGCTGCCATCGCCGCCCACGGCCGCCGGCGCACCCGCCCTGCGCGCCGCCCTGGCGGACGCGATCGGACGCAGCGGACTGTTCTATGAGAGCCATCTTGCCGAATGGGTGAGCGGCGCCCGGCCGCTGGAACTGCTGCGCAAAGAGCCACAAGCGATGCTGCGCGCCCCTGGCGCCGGGGCCGGCACCGCCCAGGGCCCTGCCCCGGCACCGGACAAGGCAGGCGCGCCGCCTGCGCCGCTTCTCCTGCTCCCCGCGCCGGCGGCTACGGCCGGAGCACCTGCCCCCCTGACTCCCGGGGGCGCGATGGCCGAGGCGGACAGCCCCCTGCAGCTCCTTGCGGAAGACGGACAAGCGACGCAGGCCGACGCGCGCGGCCCCGCTCCCTCCCCGCGTGGCGGTGCCGCAACCGAGACCGCCGCCCAGACGAACGCTACGCCGGCCACGCTCCAGCAGCCCGCGCATCCGGGCCGTGCCGCCGCGCTGGCGAGCCAGGCTGCGCAAGCCTATGAAGCAACGGCCAAGGGCGCCGACGCACCCCGCCATCGGGAAACGCGCCTCGGCACCCTGCTGGCCACGGCCAGCATCGACGACCACGCAGCCGCCCGCAGCAGCGGCCCGGCAACGGTCCTGCACCCCGGCGCGGAAGGCGTGGTCCGGCAGCAACTCGAACTGCTTGCCGGCCAGCAGTTGCGCTGGGCCGGCGAAGCCTGGCCCGGCACGCCCATGGACTGGGAAATCCGCCGCGAGCATGCGGACGACGGCAGTGCCGGCACCGCCGCGGCCGCCTGGAGCACACGACTGGTATTGAACTTGCCTCACATGGGAACGGTGGAAGCGCGCCTGACCTTGAACAGCACCGGCCTGGACGCGCGCATCGTCACCGCTGACGGAAGCGTCGCTTCGCGCATGAACGCCGACAGGTCGGCACTGTCAGGCAACCTGGCGGCCTCCGGCATCGTGCTGATGCGCCTGGATGTCGACACCGGCGAGCCGGCCACGCCAGGAACAGGCAGATGAACGACGCACATCAACCCACCCCGCGCGGCGCCGCGATCGCGCTGCGCTACGACAACGACGATGCCGCGCCGCGCGTGGTGGCCAAGGGCTACGGCGTGACCGCGGAATCGATCATTGCGCGTGCGCAGGAGGCGGGTGTCTACGTGCATGACTCGCCCGCGCTGGTGAGCCTGCTGATGCAGGTCGACCTCGATTCGCACATCCCGCCCCAGCTCTATGTCGCCGTGGCGGAGCTGCTTGCCTGGCTCTATCGCCTGGAAAGCACATCTGGCGAAAGCGCCGGCTGAAAAGCCGGCCGCGCGGGCGGCCGCGGAGCGCGCCCGCGCGTATGCTCAGTCGTGCCCCGCGCCCAGCATGGCCCGCACCTCGGCGCCGACGCGCGCCACGTCATCGCGGTCCAGGCCAAGTCCCGACGGCAGATTCAGTGCATGCGGCGCGATCCGGTAGCAGGCCAGGTTGGCTGCGCGCGCGGCGGCCGCGCCTGGCGTGGCGGCATAGGCCGCCAGGCTGCTCAGGGGATTGAAGAACGGCCGGCTGTCGATGCCGCACTCCGCCAGCCGGCGGATCGCCGGGACCTTGCCGCCAATGCGCTCCGGCAGCAGCACCGTCACCATCCAGTAGGTATTGCGCACGTCCGGTGCCTCGCTGTTGAGCAGGATCTCCGGGCACCGCGAGAACTCTTCACGGTACCACTCGAAAATCTGCCGCTTGCGCGCCACCAGTTCTTCGATACGCTCGATCTGCGCCAGCCCGAGCGCGGCCTGCATGCTGCTCATCTTGTACTTGTAGCCGACTTCGCGATTCTCGAACATGGTGTCGCCCGGTTGCCGGCCATGATCGCGCAATACCATGACACGGCGATAGACGCTGTCGTCGTCGGTGATCAGCATGCCGCCTTCGCCGGTGGTCAGCGTCTTCGAGCCATGGAAGCTGAAGGTCCCGGTCAGGCCGAGCGTGCCGGCGGCCCGCCCGCGATAGCGCGAACCCGCGGACTCGGCGGCGTCCTCGATGACCGCCACGCCGTGCCGGCTGGCAATGGCGCACAGCGCATCGTAGTCGGGCATGTTGCCGTACAGGTCGACGGGGATCACGGCCTTGGTGCGCGGCGTGATGCAGGCCTCGAACGACGCGGCGCTCAGGCACCAGCTCGACGGGTCGATGTCCGCGAACACGGGCGTCGCGCCTACGTAGCTGACGGGCGCCGCACTGGCGATCCAGGTGCAGTCCGGCACGATGACTTCATCGCCGGGCCCGACGCCCAGCGCCAGCAGCGAGAGATGGATCGCCGAGGTGCACGATGGCAGCGACACCGCATGCCGGACCCCGTGGTAGTCGGCGAAAGCCCGCTCGAACCGGTCGTTGTAGCGATTGGCGTCGGCGTACCAGGCATTGGTGACCGCATCGGTGACATAGGAGATTTCCCTGTCGGTGATCGACGGGCCGGAGACGAATATGCGTTTCATGATGATCGGGGTTCCCAGGGAAGCCGGTTCGACCGCGACAGCAGCCTTTCAGAGAAAGAAGTAGTCCGCCTGTTTCTGGTGCCATTCGGGGATCGCGGCAATCGCGGCGCGCGCCGTGCGCGGATTCATGCCAACGTAGACGCGGCCGATATGCCCCGGCAGTGCCCCCGGCGAGACGATCTCGCGCGCCTGGCAAAGGCGGCCTTGCAGGTGCGCATTCTGGTCCACGAAATACTCCACGCGCTCCATCGAATCCAGGGCCGAGGCGATGAAGTTCCCATAGAAGCCGGCACCGTAGATCGCGCTGGGCGCCGATGCGTGTGCCCGCTCGAAGGCCTTCAGCCTTGTCACGACGCCGTGCCAGTATTGCGCGGTGTCGCGCGCGAAAGCCTCCAGCCCCGCCAGCGCGGCGGCATCCGGTTGCCGGACCGCGCAGGCGGCCCCCGCGCCGAGCCTTGCCGTCACCACGAACGCGGCATCGTGCACGCCGGCATCGACTTCCACGCGGTCGAAGCCCTGCGCGCTCAGCATGTAGTGCAACGATTCGGCCGTGAAGTGGTTCACATGGTCGGCCACGACGAAGTCGGCCACGTTCTCCAGCACGTTCGGCACGATGAAGTAGAAGTGCCCGCCCGGCTTGAGCAAAGCCTTGATATTGGCCAGCGCCTGCCCGAGCCGGGAGATATGCTCCAGCGCATAGAAGGACAGGACCACGTCCATGCTGCCCGCCCAGGCCGGGTCCACCTCGTGGGTGGCCCAGCCAGGCTGGCCCGGGAACCGCGCCCAGTGCGATACATACTTGTCGGTGACATCGAACAGGAACGGCGCGATGCCCTGGTTCCCCTGCACGACCTTCCTCAGGGTCGGCGCCTTGGCGCAGCCGTAGTCGAGCACCCGGCAGCCCGGGAACAGATCGAGCTTCGACTGCAGCACCGCGGCCTGGTGGTCGGCCCGGTAGAGCGGGCGTCCGTCGACCATCTTGTAGAGCTGGTCGTCGTCTTCCGCTGCGAGGTTGATCTCGTACACATTGGCGTAGTAATGCGCAAGGTCCGGCAGCTCGCTGGTCTGCAGATGACCGCAATGCGGGCAGAGATAGACCTGGGTGCGGCCAGGCACCACGGTGTTCATGGTCGTGATCGAACTATCGCCGTCCGACTCGTAGACCGGGGCGGGAAGCGCATTCGCGCAAACGTTGCATTGACAGGCCACTGCTATTCCTCGGCAAAATATTCGGCAAACAGCGCCTCGACCTCGGTCCCCGCGGTGACGGAGGCCTTCCAGCCCAGGCGCGCGCCATAGGGGTCGCGGAAATTGAAGAAGCGCGACTGGACCGACCAGCGCGGCCGGTCCGAAACGTTGTATCCGGACTGGTGGATCACCAGGAAATCCAGCACGATCAGGTCGCCCGGCCGGGTCAGCGGCGCGCAGCGCTCATAGGCGGCAACCACTTTCTCGTCGTCGACCATGCCGATCTTGTAGGCACCCGACTTGGCGGCCCCGACCCCGGTCTTGCTGCACTTGCGGATCCCGTCGCGATGCGAGCCGCGGCATACTTCCACCGGGCCCATCTCCCTGGTCACCGCGCGCAGCGGGCTCCACATCACGATGCCATCGACACTCTGCGGCTGGAAGATGAACTCCTGGTGCCAATGGCTGCGGAACTGCTCTTCCTGCGGACTATCGATGCGAATGCCATAGCTGGCCGTGCCGATGCCCGCCACATCGGTTCCCCGCAGGAACTTGAAAAGGGCCTCGCCCTTCTCGGACGAGATCAGCCGCAGGAACGCCGGGATCTGCTTGACCTGGTCGTAGACCTCGCCGCCGAAGGCGCGGCTCACGCCTGTCAGCTGGGCATAGCCGGCATCGAACTGCTCCGCCGAGAAGGGCTCGCGCACCAGCGCAATGCCGTGCCGGGCCGCCACCAGGCCGATAATGTCGTAGATGGCCCGCTGGATCGGACGGATCTCCCGCTCGATATCGAAGAAGCCGGGTATCACCAGCATGCCGTCGCGCGCAAAGCGCGCGCGCAGCTCATCTGTCGGAACGAAGTCCATTGTCTGCCCCTGTCTCAATCGCTCGCCGCGGCCCCAGGCTTACACGCGCCGCAGGTAGCCATCCGGCGCCACCGTGATCTGGAGCTTGTCTTCGACCTGCCGGTCGATTTCGAACTTCAGCGGTTCGCCGTCGGCGCCCAGGACGGTCTCGCTGCGCAGGCGCTCCAGGTAGGCCCAGACCGCGGTCTTCGGATTGTTGCCCTTGCCCCACGGACGCGCGGGCGAGAGGTGTTCCGGCTGGTCTTCCACCAGGGTATCGAAGACGATGCAATAGCTGCCCTTCGCCGTCAGCGGCGCATAGGCTTCCAGTTCGGCCAGTACGTGGTCGTGCGTATGGTTCGAATCGAGAATGACCAGCACGCGCTCATAGCCGGCCGCACGGCGATGCACCTCGGCGACAATGGCGGGATCGATGCTCGAGCCCTGCAGCATGTCGATCTTGTGGGCCATCGGGTGCTTTTCGATGGCCGCGCGGTTGTGCGCGCGGATATCGATATCGAGGCCCAGCACGCGGCGGCGCGAAGCCCGCGGATCGAAGCTGGTGCCGGCCTCCACCGCATCGCAGTAGTCCAGCATCGCAAGCATCGACGCACTGAGTATCAGGGAGCCACCGTGGGCAATGCCGGCCTCGATCACCAGGTCCGGCCGCACGCTCCAGATCAGTTCCTGCATCGCCGCCATATCCTGCGGATACTGGATGATGGGCCGGCCCAGCCAGGTGAAGTTGTAGGCGTAGTTGCCCACCGCCACGGCGCACATCCAGTCCAGCGACGCACCGCGCAGGCTGGCTTCGCTGCCGAGCCGGCGGATGTTCCCCTGCACCTCCTGCTTGAACTGCTCAATCGGATTCATTTCACTCTCCATTGTCTTTTTCAACCAATACCTTGTCGATGCGCCCGCCGATCTGGGCGCCCATGTACAGGCATTCGGCGTAGTGGCGGGGAAAGCCCGCCCGCTCCATTGCCGCAACCGTCTGTGCGATGTCGTAGTCAACGCGGTGCAAGGCAATCTCGTACCCGTCCAGCACCGCGAATGCCGCGCGCGGATCGCCGTCGCGGGGCTGCCCCACCGATCCGGGGTTGCAGTACGTCTTCTCGCCGAACACCGCCAGCGTCTGCACATGCGTATGGCCCGAGAAGAGATTGCGCGCCTGTGGCGGCACGGTGTGCGCGTCCACGCGGTACAGATACTCGTCGAGCGGATCGTTCCAGCCGCCGTGGACAAAATAGTTCAGTGCTTCCGTATGGATGGACACCGAGCGCGCCAGCCACGCGACCTGCTCCACGCTCACCACGGTGCGCTGGTATGCCATGATCTGCGCCACCGTGCGCGAACGGGGGCAGTCCAGCGCGGCGACCATGTACTGGTCGTGATTGCCCATGACATTGATGGCATCGAGCTGGCGCAGCAGGTCAATGCATTCGCCCGGCTGCGCGTAATAGCCGACCACGTCCCCGAGCGAGATAAAGCGCTGGCAGCCGAGCGCGCGGGCAGCGTCGACCACCGCATGCAGCGCCGGCAGGTTGCCGTGGATATCAGAGAGAATCGCGATCATAGGCAACGAAGTCCTCCGAATATCGCCACGCCCGCCCATGCCTGAGCAGCGGCGCCGATGGCCTGCTGCCCTGCAGGAAGAAATCGAGCGCCATGCCCGCCTCGTTGTAGCCGAACGCGGTCCGCAGCGAAGTGCTGCTGGAGAAGCGCGGATTGATCTCGAGCAGGTAGGGCACGCTGCCCTCCTTGCGGAACTGGTAATTGGTGGGGCCGAGCGGGCGGAAATGCCGGGTCAGGACCTGCGTGGCGGACTCGATGTCGGCGTCGCGCACCGTCTCCACATAGCCCGTGCTGCCGGCCGCCGACAACCTGCGCCTGAAGACGATGGGCGGCACCATGCCGCCGTCGCCGAAGCCGAACAACCCGACCGTGTATTCGGCGTCGTCCGTGCCGACGATGCGCTGGACCATGGCGCTGTCGCCCTGCTTGCGGCGCCAGTAGTCATAGTCCGGTTCGTCATGCAGCCGCACGATGCCACGCGAGCCGTTGCCGTCGCGTGGCTTCATCAACAGGGGCGCCGGGCCCAGCGCACCGACCAGCTCCTCCCAGCTGCCGTCGATGCGGCTGGGAATCGAAGGCAGGCCAAGCGCCTCGATGGCCTGGCCGCAGCGCCACTTGTCCGCACTGAGCCTGACCAGCGCAGCCTGGTTCAGCCCGAGCACCACGCCGAGGCTGTCGAAGAAGGCGCGCTCCCGGTCCATCAGGGACACATCGACCTCGAGCGCCGGCAGGATCAGCTGCGCCCCTTCCCGCTGCACGAGATCGCGCCAGAAATCGAGATAGGCGGGATCGGACTCCTCGCACGGCGGCTTGGCGCGGAAGGCATCGCACAGGTAGCTGCCCATCGATCCGGCGTTGCGGTCGACGCCGACGATGCGCACCGGCCGGCCACAGGCGCGCAGGCTCTTCACCACACCCTGTCCGATGATGGCGCCGACGCCGGTTACGATGACGGTCACGGTCATTGCAGCTGCGCTTCCACCAGCAAGGCCACGCACAGGTCGGGAAACCCGACGCCGACCTTGAGCATGGCCTGCATGTTCGCGCGCATGTCCGGCAGTGTCTTGAGCACGCTCAGCGGCAGCGGCTTCAGGTAGATGCCTTCCTCATGCGTGATGGCGTAGCCATGCTCGTTCAGCACGGCGCGCAGGGTGTCGCGGCAGTACTGGCGCTGGTGCCCGAGAGCGATGTCGTTGGCGTTCAGGCTGTAGATATCGTCGATCAGCCCGAGCTCGAGACCCAGCCGCCGGTTCATCGACTTGGCGTTGGGCACGGCCACATAGACCTTGCCGCCGGGCTTGAGGAAACGGCGATAGCGCGCCAGCAGCAGGCCGGGATCGTCGACGTGCTCGAGGATGAAGCCCATGACGATCACGTCGAAACGCTGTTCGGTCTCGAAGGTCTCGAAGTAATCCAGCACCACCGTGTGGGCCAGCTCCGGATGACGCTTGCCGAACAGCTCGATGACGAGCGGCGAGCCTTCCACGATGACATGCCGGTCGCACCGCTGGTCGAACGCGGACGCGGTGAAGCCGTGGCCCAGGCCGAGTTCGAGCAATGCCTCGCAATGTCCGAACCGCTCGATGATGCGGCCGGGATACCAGTTCAGTACCAGGTCGTTCTCGAGCTCCGTCGCGGAGTTCGGCAGATACTCGGTAGCTACTGCGTCAAGATGGTTCATGACTCTTCAGTCTTGGGGTTCAGTGGGCCGGCGCGCACGCCTGGCGCTGCATCATGTCGCGCCAGGCGATCGTTCCGGAGCAGATCTGGCTCGCCCCGGCGCGGCCGCAGTTGGCGACCAGGTCCAGGCCCGAGACGTAGGGGGTGAAGGCACCGTGGCGCTGCGGGTACGGGTGCATGGCGTAGTCCATGTATTCGACGGTCACCGCATTGCGCTCGAACAGTTCGTGGTCGAGATAGTTGCGCGCGCCGTGGCCGGTGATGTAGCGACCTGCCTCCATCCGCTTGCACACATCCAGCACGCGCTGGCTCTTCTCGCCGGGGATGCCGAGCGCCGACGAGCGGGCGAACGGCTTGCCGCCGGCCACGCCGAAATAGTCCGCGAGCGCCAGCATGGAAGCCTGGGTCAGCTCGGAAAGCGACGTGGTGGGCAAGGCCAGGACTTCGTCCACCAGGGCCAGCATGTCCTGCACGTGCGGCGCATCGCGGTAAGCCTGCCGCAGCAGCTCCCGATGCTGTGCGCGCCAGCCGGTGCCGTCGTCGACCTCCACCGCGTCGATGCGCTGGCCCAGGCGGAGCCCGCGCAACGGCACGGTCATCCAGCGCATGCCCTGCGCCGTCTTGACCTGCACACGGTTGCCGAATCCTCCGCGCGAGAACTGCACGTCGTCGTAGAAGACAAAGGTATCGGCCAGCCGCACCTGCTCGAGCATGCCCACCCACGGGAAGTACATGGGCTGCGATATCACCAGGCGGGTGCCATGGAGGGAATCTGTCATGTCTGGGATCGGGTCCTGCGCCGTCATGCCGCGGCAGGGATATAGCGGATTTCGGGGACCGCGACCGCGAACGTTCCGCCCCATTCGGCGATATAGCCGTGCTGCCGGACCACTTCGTCCGCGATGTTCCAGGGCAGGATCAGGACCACATCCGGACAGTCTTCGCGCAAGTGGTCCGGGTGCATCACCGGTACGTGGCTGCCGGGCAGATGCTTGCCCTGTTTGGACGGCGCGGCATCGCATACGTAGGGCAGCAGGTCTGGCCGGATGCCCGCGTAGTTCAGCAGCGTATTGCCCTTGGCTGCCGCGCCGTAGGCGGCCAGGCGCTTGCCGGCGCGCTTTTGCTCGATCAGGAACACGGTAAGCGCATCCTTGAGCCGGTCGACGCGGTCCTGGAAGCCCTGGTACGTGGCCAGCGCACGCAAGCCGAAGTCCTGCTCCTTGCCCAGCAGCGCGCCAACCGCCGGCTGCTCGGCGCGGCCGTCGTCGGCGTGGCAGGCGTAGACGCGCAGGCTGCCGCCATGGGTGGGGAGTTCGCGTACGTCGATGATGCGCAGCTGCGCGGCGGCGAGGATCTGCCTGACCGTGTGGAGCGAGAGGTAGGAGAAATGCTCGTGATAGACGGTGTCGAACTGGGTCTGCTCGATCAGCCGCAGCAGGTGCGGGAACTCGAGCGTGATGGTGCCGCCGGGCTTGAGCGCCACTTTGAGGCCCCGGGTGAAATCGTTGATGTCCGGAACGTGGGCGAATACATTGTTGGCCGCGATCAGGTCGGCTTGCTTTCCGGCCTCGGCCAGGCGGCGCGCCAGCGCTTCGCCGAAGAACTCGCGCAAGGTGGGCACGCCGATCCGCTCGGCGGCCTGCGCCGTGCCCGCGGTCGGCTCGATGCCCAGGCAGGGAATGCCGGCGGCGACGAAGTTCTTCAGCAGGTAGCCGTCGTTGGACGCCACTTCGATGACATGGCTGTGCGCACCGAGCGCCAGGTCCGCGGTGATCTCGCCGGCATAGCGTGCCGCGTGTTCCAGCCAGGTCTTCGAGGTCGACGAGAAGTAGGCGTAGTCGGCGCGGAACAGCTCGTCCTCGCGGGCATAGTCCTCCGTCTGCACCAGCCAGCAGTGGCTGCAGACGTAGAGCTTGAGCGGGAAATGCACCTCCGGCGCGGCCAGGTCGGCTACCTCCAGGTAGGCATTCGACGGCGGGGCGAAGCCCAGGTCCAGGAAGACATGCTCGAGCGGTGTTGTGCAGTGACGGCAGTTCATGGGTAAATCCCCGGGAATCCGGCATTCAGAAGAGGGTGAGACGCATCGCGCGCGGACACATCGGTGACCGGCAGCGGCCACCTGATGCCCAGCCTCGGATCGTCGTGCCGCACGCCGCCCTCGGCCTGCGGCGTGTAGAGCGCGGTATGCAGATAGAGCAGTTCGCTGTCGGCTTCCAGTGCCTGGAATCCATGCGCGCAGCCTTCCGGAATCGCCACCATGAGCGCGTTCCCGGCACTCAGCTCGAACGCCTGCCACTGCAGGAACGTGGGAGATCCGGCCCGGAGATCGAGCGCGACATCCCAGACCCGCCCCCGCAGGCAGCGCACCAGCTTCATTTCCGCGTGCGCGCCGAGCTGGAAGTGCAGGCCGCGCACCGCGCCTGCCTGGCGCGTGCGGGAATGGTTGATCTGCAGCACCTGGCGCGCGCCGATGACTTCCGCCAGCGCATCCGCGCAGAACATCCGGGCGAAGGCGCCCCGGTGGTCGGCGAACGGCTCGGTCCGCACCAGGCGGACACCCTCGATGTTTGTCGGTTCGGTTTTCATGCGGCGGCCCAGACGAGTCCGGCGCAGGCCGCCTGTTCGACATAGGCGGCAAGCTGCGAACGGGTCGCTGCCGTGCCACGGGCCTGGAACTGGCGGTACCAGGCGGCGGTGGCGCCCAGCGCCTCGTCCAGCTGCCAGACCGGGGTCCAGCCAAGCCGGGCGCGCGCCTTCGACCAATCCAGCGCGAGCAGCCCCGACTCATGGGGCTGCGGCTGGCTTGCCACGCGCCACGCCAGCTCCGGCCAGTGCGCCTTGAGGCGGCCGAGCACGGATTCGACGCAACAGTTACCCTCCGCCGCCGGGCCGAAGTTCCAGGCGGCGGCGCAAGCCGCATCGCCCTCCAGCAAGCGCTGCCCCAGCAGCAGGTAGCCGGACAGGCAATCCAGCACGTGCTGCCAGGGACGGGTGGACCGGGGCGAGCGGATCTCGAGCGGATTGCCCTGCGCCAGCGCACGCACCAGGTCGGGGATCAACCGGTCCGCGGACCAGTCGCCGCCACCGATCACGTTGCCGGCGCGCGCGGTTGCCAGCAGCGTGTCCGTGGCGCCGAGGAAGGACTGGCGATAGCTTGCCGCCAGGAGCTCGGTCGCGGCCTTCGACGCCGCATAGGGATCGTGGCCGCCGAGCGGGTCGTTCTCGCGATAGCCCCACTCCCACTCGCGGTTTGCGTAGACCTTGTCGGTGGTGACGAGGACGACCGCCCGCACGCCCGCGTGGCGGCGGCATGCTTCGAGCACGTTGGCCGTGCCCATCACGTTGGTGGACCAGGTCTCGAGCGGATCGCTGTAGGAGCGCCGCACCAGCGGCTGGGCGGCAAGGTGAAAGACGATCTCCGGACGGCAGGCGGCGAACGCGGAATCCAGCGCCGCCATGTCGCGGATATCGCCGCGGACATCCGCGGCGGAGACTTGCAGCAGGTCCCAGTGGCTATGCCCCGCCTGGGGCGGCAGGGCATAGCAGGTCAGCTCCGCGCCGAGCCCGGTCAGCCACTGCGCCAGCCAGCTGCCCTTGAAGCCGGTGTGGCCCGTCAGCAGAACGCGGCGCCCCTGGTAGAGGTGGCCAAATTGCGCTATTTCCATACTTTCCAGGGCGGATTACCCCGACCCCACAGGTCTTCCAGATAGGTCTTGTCGCGCAGCGTGTCCATCGCCTGCCAGAAGCCCCGGTGCATGTAGGCGGCCAGTGCGCCGTCGGTGGCCATCTGCATCAGCGGCTCGGCCTCCCAGCTCGTGCGGTCGTCCTCGATGCGGTCGATCACCGAAGGGTCGAGCACGAAATAGCCGCCGTTGATCCACGAGCCGTCACCCGCGGGCTTTTCCTGGAAGCTCTCGACCATGTCGCCGTTGAGGTTGAGCGCGCCGTAGCGGCCCGGCGGCTGGATCGCGGTCACCGTCGCCGGCTTGCCGTGGCGGTAGTGGAAGTCGACGAGCGCGCCGATGTCGATATCGGACACGCCATCGCCATAGGTGAAGCAGAAGGGCTCCTTGCCCACATAGTCGCGCACGCGCTTCATGCGCCCGCCGGTCAGCGTGCTTTCGCCGGTATCCACCAGGGTGACGCGCCATGGCTCGACATGGCGCTGGTGCACCTCCATCTGGTTATGCTTCATGTCGAAGGTGACATCCGACATGTGGAGGAAATAGTTGGCGAAGTACTCCTTGATGATGTAGCCCTTGTAGCCCAGGCAGATCACGAAGTCGTTGATCCCGTAGTGGGAGTAGGTCTTCATGATGTGCCACAGGATCGGCTTGCCGCCGATCTCGATCATGGGCTTCGGACGCAGGTGCGACTCCTCCGAGATCCGCGTGCCAAGCCCACCAGCCAGGATCACCGCTTTCATGCCGTGGCGTCCTCGCGCAGGACCTTGACACCGGCGATCTCGGCGATCGACGGCACGGGTTGCCGGTCCAGGTAGGCCAGATCCAGGCCGAACGATTGCTGCAGGAACTGGTCCAGGACGGACTTGTCGCGTCCGCACTCGTCCAGGCGCTGGCTGAGCAGGCGATACAGCGGCAGGGAGAATTTCCTCAGGGCGGCGCTCTCGATCAGCAGGTCGAGTGACCACTCCTTGTTGCCGCTCTCATGCGCCATCTCCGCCAGCGCAAAGGCCACCAGCCAGTGCCGGCTCCATTTGGCCGAGATGTTCTCCAGCAGGCTGTTCAGGTCCAGGTAGTTCCGCTCCTGCAGCAGCGAGACCACCGCCAGGACGATCTCCTCCATCGGGTGCCACTGGCCATCGAAGAAGACCCCCTCCTCCAGGCCCGCGCCGGCCGGCGGCACTTCCCGGTATTGCCCGACCAGCCCGGTCATTTCCGCCTCCAGCCAGCGCGTGAAGGCAGGCGCGTCGAACAGCGGGCTTTGCTCGAACCTCGCCCGCATCGACAGGCGCAGGGCGTTCAGCCCGGCGGGATCGCTCGCCAGGCTGGCGGCAACCTCGACATATTCTTCCTCGGTCCCGCAGCTCAGCCCGTCCAGCCCGATCGCGTGAACGCAGGACGCCGAAATACGCTCGTGGAAGGCCGTGCCGGCCAGCGTGACCACGGGTACGCCCATCCACAAGGCGTCGCAGGTATTCGCGCCGCCCGTCATGGGCGCCGTATCGAGCACGACATCGATCTGGTTGTACAGGCGGTACTGATTCAGGCCCGAGCGCGGCACGCAGATGACGCGCTCGGCGGCGATGCCGGCCGCCTCCATGCGATGCAGCAGCGGATGCCTGACCTCCTCCTTCTCCAGCCCGCTGCACTCCAGCAGCAGCTTGCTGTCCGGGCACCTGGCCAGCACCGCGCTCCACAGGCGAAGCGTGCGTTGGCTGACCTTGGCGAGGTTGATACAGCAGCCAAAGGTGACGAATCCGTTCTTGAGCGCGGGGGTTTCCTGCACTGCCATGTGCTGCTCGTACACCCGCAGCGGCGTCGCCACCAGCGGGTAGTACACGCTGGCGATCACGGGCGCGCGCAGGAGTTGCTCGGTATAGTTGCCCTCGTTGCCTGCGGGATCGCCTATCCAGTCGCTGATGCGGTACTGGACCTGGGCCATGCCCGTGGTGCTCGGATAGCCCATCCAGGTGACCTGGACCGGCGCCAGGCTGTATGCCAGGTAGACCAGCGGGGAATTGGTGGTGTAGCCGCCCAGGTCGAACAGGACATCCATGCCCGCCGCGTCGAGCGTCGACACGATCTCGCTTTCCGACTTGCCCGCCAGGTCGACGAAATGATCCGCATAGAGCCGGATCTTGGTGGTGACGTTGTCCTTGCGCCCGTTCAGGGAGAACACCGACACTTCGAAGCGCTCATGATCCAGGTTGGTCAGGAACGGGATGATGAAGTAGGCGCAAGCATGCGCGTAGAGGTCGTTGGAGATCAGCCCCACGCGGATGCGGCCGGAGGCCGGCGGGCGGCCCTGCCGCTTCCTGCCATGGCGCTTGCGGGCCAGCATGCCTGCGTAGGTCTCCGCCTCGGCGCGCAGGGTCTGCGGCGTGCTCTTCTCGTCGAAGAGCATCGTGAACAGCAGGTTGGGACGGTGCACCGGGGTATCGGGATACAGCTCGGAGATCTTCCCGAGCGCTTCCACGGCTTCCCGTACGTAGCCCATTTCCTTCATGGCGCTGGCATAGGTGGTCAGCGCAAAGATATCCTCCGGCTCCAGTTCCAGCGCCTTGAGCGCGGCGTCGCGGCTGGCGACGTACTGGTGCTGCAGGAAGAGCACCGAGCTGAGCCGGATCCAGCCGATGGCGAGCCGCGGGTCGATTTCGACGCACCGGCGCAGCATGGCGTTGGCCTGGTCATATTCGCCGTCTTCCGCCAGGACACCCCCCTGCAGCGACAGCAGCAACGCCGAGTCAGGGAATTTCTCCAGCCCGGCGCCGACCAGCTCGCGGCCCCGCTGCCAGTTCTGCGCGCCCATATAGGCACTGGCTGCCCAGAAATAGGCGTCCTGGTCAGCCGTGTCCGGGTGCTTCAGGGCCTTGTCCGCATGGCGCTGCGCGTCGCGATAGCGTCCGGCCAAGCAACTGGCGCGGGTCTGGGCAACATGGCTGGCAGCTCTCGAGCCGCCCTTGGAAGCAGTAGGGGAATTGTTCATCGCATCGACTTGAAAATCGCGACCTGCGCACACCTTGGGCACGGCGCATGGCCAGCGGAAACCGGCTAGCAGTAGTCGTCCTGTCCCGACGTTCCCGGCGTCCGTGTCGTGGGTCCCGTCGACTGCGGACCCCACCGGATGGAAACGCCGGCGGCCCTCAGACGGCCATGTTCATCATTTCCTGGTAAGCCGCCGCCAGCCGGTTGCGTACCTGCACCGCGGTCTGGAACGACACATTGGCCTTCTGCATGTCGATCATCACGTCGTTGAGCGCAACGCCGGGCTTGCCCAGTTCGAACGATTCTGCCTGGCCGTAGGCGTGCTCCTGCACGGCGCTCACGCGCGCCAGCGAGCGTTGCAGTTCGCCGGCGAAGCTGCCGGGCGCGGCGGCGGCCGAGGTGGCCGGGCTTTCCGTGCCGGTGGCGCTCTGGGCCAGCCCGCGCAGTTGCTGCAGCATGCCGTCGAGGGAAGAAATGGTAGTCATGGCGATCCGCTTGGAACCCGCCCTGCCCCCTTCGCCGGCCGCAGCCCGCCCGGGGGAAAACCGGTTCCGGAAAGAGTCAAGTCATTGAACATGGCGCGGGCGCTTGCCCCCGCCGCTGCCGGCCGGCCTGCCGGTGCGCCGCGCATGCCACAAACCGCATCCGCACCCGCCCTTTTTGCCAGCCCCCGAAGCCTACCCGCCCCGCCGGACGGGCCATTGCGGGAAATCGGGTGGAAAACGAGGCTTATTCGCAGGATTGTCGATACCCGCCTTGGCCGATGATCTGTACCGTGCCGGAGCTGGGGTGCCGCTGCCTTGCCGCGCCCCGCTCCCGGCCCCGACCTTCATCAACTATCGCGGGGAGTACGCGTGTTTTGTCAGCAGCGTGATCTTAGCCATGCCGCAGCCGGGAATGCCCAGGCTGGCCGGGGTGGACAGGGCAGCCAGAGCGGCGCCCGCCATCCGGCCCAGCCGATCCTGGCCGTGACGGGGGCGCGCGCATGAACGCCGTGACAGCCCTGTCGGGCAAATCCGAGCTGTTCGAGCGCATCAAGACCAATCCGCGCCTGCCCCTCATGCTGGGCGGCGCGGCGCTCGCCGCCGCCATCGCGGTGGGCGTGCTGTGGTCGCGGGCGCCGGACTACAAGGTGCTCTACAGCAATCTGTCCGAGCGCGATGGCGGTTCCGTCATCGCCTCCCTGCAGCAAATGAATGTGCCGTACAAGTTCGCCGAAGGCGGCGGTGCGGTCATGGTGCCTGCCGAAAAGGTCCACGAAACCCGCCTACGACTGGCCTCCCAGGGCTTGCCCAAGAGCGGCACCACCGGCATGGAGCTGATGGACACGCAGAAGTTCGGCATCAGCCAGTTTGCCGAGCAGGTCAACTACCAGCGTGGCCTGGAAGGCGAGCTGGCGCGCTCGATCGAATCGATCGCGGCGGTGCAGACGGCGCGCGTGCACCTGGCCATCCCCAAGCCCACGCTGTTCGTGCGCGAACGCCAGAAGCCGACCGCCTCGGTGGTGCTGCAGCTCTACCCGGGCCGCGCCATCGACGACGGCCAGGTTGCCGCCATCAGCTACCTGGTCTCCTCCAGCGTGCCGGAACTGACCCCCAAGTCCATTTCCATCGTCGACCAGCACGGCAACCTGCTGTCCGGCAACGGCACCAACGAGCGCATGCTCGACGCCAGCCAGATCAAGTACGTGCAGGCGCTGGAGCGCAACTACGCGCAGCGCGTGGAAGCCATCCTGGCGCCGATCGTCGGCCAGGACAATGTGAAGGCCCAGGTCACCGCCGACGTGGACTTCTCCATCGTCGAGCACACCGACGAATCGTTCAAGCCCAACCAGGACCCGACCCACGCGGCTATCCGCAGCCAGCAGTCGAGCGAATCGAACCAGCAAGGCGCGGCGCCCGTCGGCGGCGTGCCTGGCGCGCTGTCCAACCAGCCGCCCGCCCCGGCCACCGCGCCCATCGCCACGGCCCAGCCGCCGCGCCCCGGCCAGCCCAACCAGCCTGGCCAGCAGCCCGGCCAGCAAGGCCAGGCCGCGCAAACGGCGCAGTCCGGCGCCACCACGACCGCCCAGTCCGGCCCGAGCAGCAGCCGCCGCGACAGCACCACCAACTACGAGCTCGACCGCACCGTGCGCCATGTGCAGCAGGCGCCGGGCGGCGTCAAGCGCCTGTCGGTGGCGGTGGTGGTCAACTACCGCCAGAAGGCCGGCGCCAACGGCAAGATGGTGACCGAGGCCCTGCCCGCCACGCAGCTGGCGCAGATCGAGAACCTGACCAAGGAAGCCATGGGCTTCTCGGCAGACCGCGGCGACTCGCTCAACGTGGTCAACAGCCCGTTCACGTCCGACACCGAGATCAAGCCCGAACTGCCGCTGTGGAAGCAGCCTGACATGATCGCACTGGCCAAGACCGCCGCCGGCTACCTGATGCTGGCCCTGCTGGCCCTGTTCGTGTGGTTCAAGATCGCACGCCCGGTGCTGCGCAAGTACACCGCGCCGCCGCTGCCGCCGCCGCAAGACAAGAACGAGGAGCAGGCCGTACTGCTGCCGCCCGAAGAGCCGGCCAATCCGGAAGTCCTGCGGCTCGCCGCCAAATACGAAAGCGATCTCGCCCTGGTGCGCGACGCCGCGCAACGCGACCCGCGCCTGGTTGCCAGTGTGATCAAGAACTGGATGTCTAGCGATGACCGATGAAGGATTGCAGAAGAGCGCCATCCTGATGATGTCGCTCGGTGAAGATGCCGCAGCCGAAGTATTCAAGCACCTCGGTCCGCGCGAAGTACAGAGCCTGGGCCAGGCCATGGCCACGCTCAGCTCTGTCACCCGCGAGCAGATGGCCGAAGTGCTGGCCGAGTTCCGCGGGGAGACCGAGCAGTACCTGGCGCTCAACGTCGATTCGAGCGCGTTCATCCGCAGCGTGCTGAACAAGGCGCTGGGCGAGGAGCGCGCGCTGTCCGTGATCGAGGACATCCTCGAGTCGCGCGACCCGGGCAGTGGCATCGACTCGCTGAACTGGATGGATTCCACTTCGGTGGCCGAGCTGATCCGCGACGAACACCCGCAGATCATCGCCACCATCCTGATCCACCTGGACCGCCAGAAGTCGTCCGAGATCATCGGCATGTTCACCGAGCGCCTGCGCAACGACGTGATCCTGCGTATTGCCACCTTCGGCGGCGTACAGCCGGGTGCGCTGCAGGAGCTCACCGACGTGCTGACCAAGCTGCTGGCAGGCCAGAGCCTCAAGCGCAGCCGCATGGGCGGCGTGCGCACGGCGGCCGAGATCATCAACCTGATGAGCACGGCCCACGAAGAAGCGGTGATCGAGGGCGTGCGCCTGCACGACAGCGACCTCGCGCAGAAGATCATCGACGAGATGTTCCTGTTCGAGAACCTGCTCGAAGTGGACGACCGCGGCATCCAGCGCGTGCTCAAGGAAGTGGCCACCGAATCGCTTATCGTCGCGCTCAAGGGCGCGCCGGCGGAACTGCGCGACAAGTTCATCCGCAACATGTCTACCCGCGCCGGCGAAATGCTGCGCGAAGACCTCGATGCGCTGGGCCCGGTACGGGTCTCGCAGGTCGAGGCCGAGCAGAAGAACATCCTCCAGGTGGTGCGCCGCCTGGCCGAAGCCGGAGAAGTTGTAATCGGTGGTGGCGACGATGCCTACGTCTGAACGTGCCCTTGGCCAGTTCCGCGGCTTTGCCGCGGACCCGGCCTACACGAATACCCGCGGCGACCGGCGTGGCGCCGGCGGCGATGGCGGCGACGGCCGCCGTGCGGGCAGCCGTCCTGCCCCGCGGCAGGACGAGTTCGAGAGCTTTGCCCCGCCGGGCGGCCGCGCCCCGCAGAAGAGCGGCTGGCAGCGCTGGCAGATGGTCTCGCTCGATCCGCGCAAGGCCGAGCCCGAGCCGGCCGAGTTCATGCCGATGGAACCCGCCCCGCCCCCCATCGACTTCGCCGCGCTGGAAGCCATGCGCGACGGCGCGCGCAAGGAAGGCTACGCCCAGGGCTATACCCAGGGCCAGACCCAGGGCTATGGCGACGGACACCGTGAAGGCTATGCCCGCGGGCTGGAAGGCGCGCGCGCCGAGGCTGGCCGCCTGCAGGAGCTGGCCGCCACCTTCAGCCACGCGCTCGGCCGCGTCGACGAGGAAGTGGCGCAGACCCTGATCTCGCTGGCGCTGGATGTGGCGCGCCGGCTCGTGCAACAGACCGTGGTTGCCGACCCCGGCGTGCTGCTGCCGGCGGTGCGCGAACTGCTCGCCGCCGAGCCGGCCTTGTCCGGCTCGCCCTGCCTGCTGCTCAACGCCGAAGACGTGACGCTGGTGGAAACCCACCTGGCGGGCGAGCTCCAAGCCGCCGGCTGGAGCGTGCGCGCCGACCCCGCGGTGGCCCGTGGCGGCTGCGTGGCGAGCGCCGCCAGCGGCGAGCTCGACGCCACGCTGTCCACGCGCTGGAGCCGCGTGGTCAAGGCGCTCGGCCGCGATGATCCGTGGGAGCCGCCCCATGCCTGACAACGCCGCCAAGCCCGATGCCGCGCCCACCGTGCCGGGCCTGCATGGCCAGCGCTGGCGCGATGCGCTGAACACCGCCTCGGCCGGCATTGCCGAGATCGACAGCAAGCGCAGTTGCGGGCGCCTGACGCGCGCGGCCGGCCTGGTGCTGGAAGCCGTCGGCCTGCGCATGCCGGTGGGCAGCGATTGCCTGATCGAGCTGCCCGGGGGCCAGTCGCCCGGCGGCAAGGCGTCCGGTCCGCGCATGGCCGAGGCGGAAGTGGTCGGCTTCGGCGCCGACCGCCTCTACCTGATGCCGCAATCCGACGTGGTGGGCCTGGTGCCCGGCGCGCGCGTGTATCCGCTCGAACCCACGCCGCGCCCCAGCGGCGACGCCACCCCGCGCGAGCCGGGGTCCAAGCGCCTGCCGGTGGGCGAAGGCCTGCTTGGCCGCGTGCTCGACGCTGCCGRCCGACCGCTGGACGGGCTCGGCCCCATCACCGCCGCCACCGAGGTCACCCTGGGCGGCGCGCAGATCAACCCGCTCGAGCGCGCCCCCATCGAGACCGTGCTGGACGTCGGCGTGCGCGCCATCAACGGCATGCTCACGGTGGGCCGCGGCCAGCGCATGGGCCTGTTCGCCGGTTCGGGCGTGGGCAAGAGCGTGCTGCTGGGCATGATGGCGCGCTACACCAGCGCCGAGGTCATCGTGGTCGGCCTGATCGGCGAGCGCGGCCGCGAAGTGAAGGACTTCATCGAGAACATCCTGGGCGAAGACGGCCGCAGGCGCTCGGTGGTGGTGGCGGCCCCGGCCGATACCTCGCCGCTGCTGCGCATGCAGGGCGCCGCCTATGCCACGCGCCTGGCCGAGTATTTCCGTGACCAGGGCCGCCACGTGCTGCTGATCATGGACTCGCTCACGCGCTACGCCATGGCCCAGCGCGAGATCGCCCTGGCCATCGGCGAGCCGCCCGCCACCAAGGGCTATCCGCCCTCGGTGTTCGCCAAGCTGCCCACGCTGGTGGAGCGCACCGGCAACGGCCCCGATGGCGGCGGCTCCATCACCGCCTTCTACACCGTGCTGACCGAAGGCGACGACCAGCAGGATCCCATTGCCGATTCCGCGCGCGCGATTCTCGACGGCCATATCGTGCTGTCGCGCAGCCTGGCGGAATCGGGCCACTATCCGGCCATCGACGTGGAAGCGTCGATCAGCCGGGCCATGACCGCGCTGATCGAGCCGTCGCAGTTCGGCTCGGTGCGGCGCTTCAAGCAGTTGATGTCGCGCTACCAGCGCAATCGCGACCTGATCAGCGTGGGTGCCTATGTGCCGGGCAACGACCCGGAACTGGACCTGGCCATCCACCTGCATCCGCAGATGGAAGCCTTCCTCCAGCAGGACATCCACGAGCGCGCCGGCTATGACGCCTCGATCGGCCAGTTGCATAGTCTCTTCGAACGGAGTCAACATGGCTAAGCCATCTGCATTGAATACCTTGGCCGACCTGGCCCAGAACGATACGGATGCCGCCGCGCGCGAGCTGGGCCGGCTGCAGGGCCTGCGCAACCAGGCCGAGCAGCAGCTGGCCGCGCTCACCCAGTACCGGCAGGAATACCGCGAGCGCATGCAGGCCATCGCGCAGGACGGCATGACCTCCACGCGCTGGCAGGACTTCGCGCAGTTCCTGGCATCCCTCGACACCGCCATCCGCCAGCAGACCGAATCGCTGGCGCGCGCGGAGGCCCAGCTGCTGGCCGGGCGCGCCAACTGGCAGCAGCAAAAGCGTCGCCAGAACTCCTTCGACACCCTGATCACCCGCGCCCAGACGCGCGAGCAGCAAGCCATCTCGCGCCGCGAGCAGCGCGACACCGACGAATACGCCGCGCGCGCCGCCCGCCTGCAAGTCGCGGGCCGCCACCGCTAAGCCGCCAGAACGCACCGACCATGATCGATATCAGCCAGATTGTCAGCAACGCCGCCAGCAGCGCGGCCGCCTCGCGCAGCAGCAGCGGCACGGACGCCTCGTCGCAGGGATTCGGCGACGCGCTGGCGCGCGCCCGCGACGACAGCCGCAACAACAGCGCCAGCAACGCCGGCAAGGCCGACAACGGCAGCAAGGCCGGCAGCAACGGCAACGCGACGGCGCAAGACAGCGCAACGCAGAACAACGCGGCCGCCGGCAACGGTACGCAAGGCACGCAAGGAAACAGCGTTGCCGCCAAGCCGGCACGCCCGCAAGGCAAGGATGGCGACAAGGACAGCGACAAGGATGCCGACAAGGACAGCGAACAGGGCGACGCACTTGCCGTGAACCCGGCAGCGCAGGCCGCCGCCGCCGCGCTGGCGCTGCTGCTGCCGGCGCAACCGGCCCAGCCCGCGCTGCAGCCGGCAAGCGGCAGCGCCTTGTCCGGCGCGGCTGCCGCCGCCCTCGGCAGCCAGTCCGGCATGCCGGACCTGAAGGATCCGGCGCTCGCAGCCGCCGCGTCCGCCACCGGCGCGACCGGCCCGGCGGCGCCAGCCGCCTCGACCGCGGCCGATACGCTCGCCACCATCGCCTCGCAGCGCGCCGCGCTGCAGGCCGTGCCGCAGAACGCGGCCGGCGCCCAGGCCACCGACAAGCCGGCCACCACCACCGCGGCCGACGCCGGCAAGGCCGGCCCCGACCTGGCAAACAGCCTCAAGGTAGCCATGTCCGGCCAGCAAGGCAGCAACGGCGGCCAGTCCACCGGCCAGCAGGGCACCGGCGGCGAGCCTTACAAGGCGCTGGTGCAAGCTGGCGACGCCAAGGATGCCAGGGCGCTGCCGCCCACCAGCCCTTCCGCCACCGCGACCGCAACCACTGCCACCACCACCGGTGCAGCCCAGTTCGCCGCGGCCATGCGCGCCGCCGAGCCGTCCGGCACCGACGCGGCCCCGTCCGGCAACGCTGCCACGGCGGCGATGGCCGCCAGCACCATGGCCGCCGGTCCGGCGCCAACCAGCAGCGGCCTGTCGCCGGCCACCTCGTTGCCGGTCGCCCCGCCGGTGGGCGACGGCCAGTGGCCGCAGGCGCTCAGCCAGCAAATGGTGCGCCTGTCGACACAAGGCAACCACACCGCCGAGCTGCAGCTCAATCCGCCCGATCTCGGCCCGCTGAAGGTCGTGCTCAACGTGGTCAACGACCAGGCACAGGCGCAGTTCGTCTCCCCGCACGCCGCCGTGCGCGCGGCGGTGGAAGCGGCCCTGCCGCACCTGCGTACCGCCATGGCCGACAGCGGCATCCAGCTTGGCCAGGCGTCGGTCGGCGCCGACAGCTTTGCCGGCCAGCCCGGCAATGGCCAGCCGCAGCAACAGCGCCAGTCGGGCGGCCAGCAAGCCAGCTTTGGCGCGCTGGCGGGCAACACGGCCGCCCCGGCCGGCGCAGGCAGCACCGTGGCAGCCCCCGCGCGTACGCTTGCCCGCGGCGAAGTCGATACGTTCGCCTGACCCCGGGCGCGCACGGCTGGCAAACGCGCTGCCGCGCTTGCCAGCCGGTGGCAACGCCGGCAACGTCGGCGACGGCCGGCTGCAATCGCGCATACCATGTCGTTTGAGAACAGGCTCGCCGCACAGGCGTCCATCGCCTGCTTCCCGCAACGTCATGACCTTCGACCTTTTCGACTCCCTCCCGCAGGAAGACCCGCCCCACGCCGAGCCGCTCGCGCCCGGCGCGACGATCCTGCGCGGCTTTGCCCGCGCGCATGAGCAGACCCTGCTCGGCGCCGTGCGGGACATCGCCGCGCAGGCGCCGTGGCGCCACCTGATCACCCCGGGCGGCCTGCGCATGTCGGTGGCCATGACCAATTGCGGTCAGCTCGGCTGGGTATCCGACGTCACCGGCTACCGCTATGAGCCGGCGGATCCGCTCAGCGGCAAGCCGTGGCCACCCATGCCCGAAGCCCTCCTCTGGCTCGCACGCGCGGCGGCCGACGATGCGGGCTATGCCGATTTCAGGCCGGATGCCTGCCTGCTCAACCGCTATGCCCCCGGCACGCGGCTTTCACTGCACCAGGACCGCGACGAACTCGACCTGCGCGCGCCGATCGTCTCGGTTTCGCTCGGCCTGCCGGCGATCTTCCTGTTCGGCGGCGCGCTGCGCACCCAGCGTCCGCAGCGCGTGCGCCTGGCCCATGGCGACGTGGTGGTATGGGGCGGACCGTCACGGCTGGCATTCCACGGCATCGCACCGCTGGCCGACGGCGATCACGCGCTGACCGGACACGAGCGCATCAACCTGACCTTCCGCAAGACGCGCTAGGCTGCGCAGCCGCATCGGCCGCGCCATGCGGGCCACTCAGCCGCGATCCACCCAGTTGACCTTGGGAAACTTGCGCGCGAACGATTCCGGCATCGGCATCACTTCCTTGCGCTCGTAGCTGAAGAAGACAAAGCCGGACTTGGCCATGGCGACCAGGGCACCGTCCCGCGGCCGCGTGATGCGGAAGGTGATATCGCCGCCGTAGCGGTTGAAGTCCATCACGCCCACTTCGAACAGCAGCTGGTCGCGCGCATGGGCTTCGTTGCGGTAAGTGGTGGCGAGGTCGGTGACGATGATGCCGACCTGGTCGGCCTCGGCGTCGTCGCCGGTGCGCAGGTCGAACAGAAAGCGCGCCCTTGCCTCGGAGATCATCGAGATCATCGAATCGTTGCCGAGGTGGTTGGCCGAGTTGATGTCGGTCACGCGCACCGTGAGGTGGGTGGAGTAGTAGTACTGGTCTTCGGGGAAGTCGAGCTTGAGACGGGCCATGATGCGATGGGAGCGGTAAGGCGGAAGACGGAAGGCGGAAGACGGAAGACGGCAAGGCGTGAAGCAAAAAGAAAGGCCCCGCAAGGGGCCTTTCCGAAAGTACTGCGCGTGCAGCGCGGCGCGACTTACATCGACACCGTGTCCGCCACTTCCTTGAAGTCTTCGATCTGGTCGAAGTTCATGTACTTGTAGATCTTGTCGCCATTGGCGTTCAGCACGCCCATGTCGGCCATGTACTCTTCCTTGGTCGGGATGCGGCCCAGGCGCGAGCAGATGGCGGCCAGTTCGGCGGAGCCGAGGTACACGTTGGTGTTCTTGCCCAGGCGGTTGGGGAAGTTACGCGTGCTGGTCGACATCACCGTGGCGCCTTCGCGCACTTGTGCCTGGTTGCCCATGCACAGCGAGCAGCCCGGCATTTCGGTGCGGGCACCGGCGGTGCCGAACACGCCGTAGTGGCCTTCCTCGGTCAGTTGCTTGGCGTCCATCTTGGTCGGCGGGGCAACCCACAGCTTGACCGGGATGTCGCGCTTGCCTTCGAGCAGCTTGGAAGCCGCGCGGAAGTGGCCGATGTTGGTCATGCACGAACCGATGAAGACTTCGTCGATCTTGGCGCCGGCCACGTCGGACAGGGTCTTGACGTCGTCCGGGTCGTTCGGGCAGGCCAGGATGGGTTCGTGGATGTCCGCCAGGTCGATCTCGATGACCGAAGCGTATTCGGCATCGGCGTCCGGCTGCAGCAGCTGCGGGTCGGCCAGCCAGGCTTCCATGGCCTTGATGCGGCGCTGCAGGCTGCGTGCGTCGGCGTAGCCTTCGGCGATCATCCACTTCAGCAGCGTGATGTTGCTGTTGATGTATTCGATGATCGGTTCCTTGTTCAGGTGCACCGTGCAACCGGCGGCCGAACGCTCTGCCGAGGCATCGGACAGTTCGAACGCTTGCTCGACCTTCAGGTCGGGCAGGCCTTCGATTTCCAGGATGCGGCCCGAGAAGATGTTCTTCTTGCCTTGCTTGGCCACGGTCAGCTCGCCCGACTTGATGGCGTACAGCGGGATGGCGTTGACCAGGTCGCGCAGGGTCACGCCAGGCTGCATCTTGCCCTTGAAGCGCACCAGCACGGATTCAGGCATGTCCAGCGGCATCACGCCGGTGGCGGCGGCGAAGGCCACCAGGCCCGAGCCGGCGGGGAAGCTGATGCCGATCGGGAAGCGGGTGTGCGAGTCGCCGCCGGTGCCCACGGTATCGGGCAGCAGCATGCGGTTCAGCCACGAGTGGATGACGCCGTCGCCGGGGCGCAGCGAGATGCCGCCGCGGGTGCTGATGAACTTCGGCAGCGTGTGGTGGGTCTTGACGTCGACCGGCTTCGGATACGCGGCGGTGTGGCAGAACGACTGCATCACCAGGTCGGCCGAGAAGCCCAGGCAGGCCAGGTCCTTCAGCTCGTCGCGGGTCATCGGGCCGGTGGTGTCCTGCGAGCCCACCGAGGTCATCTTCGGTTCGCAGTAGGTACCCGGGCGCACGCCCTCGCCTTCGGGCAGGCCGCAGGCGCGGCCGACCATCTTCTGGGCCAGCGTGAAACCGCGGCCCGTATCGGCCGGGTTCTGCGGCAGGCGGAACAGCGTGGACGGGGCCAGGCCGAGCGCTTCGCGGGCCTTGGCGGTCAGGCCGCGGCCGACGATCAGGGGAATGCGGCCGCCGGCGCGCACTTCGTCGAACAGCACGTCGGACTTGACCTGGAATTCAGCGATGACCTGGCCGTTCTTCAGGGCGCGGCCTTCATAGGGGCGCAGCTCGACCACATCGCCCATTTCCATCTGCGACACGTCCAGCTCGATCGGCAGCGCGCCGGCGTCTTCCATGGTGTTGTAGAAGATCGGGGCGATCTTGCTGCCCAGGCACACGCCACCGAAGCGCTTGTTCGGCACGAAGGGGATGTCTTCGCCGGTGAACCACAGCACCGAATTGGTGGCCGACTTGCGCGAGGAACCGGTGCCGACCACGTCGCCGACGTAGGCGACCAGGTTGCCCTTGTCCTTCAGCGATTCGATGAACTTGACCGGGCCGCGCTTGCCGTCTTCTTCCGGGGTGATGCCCGGGCGCGCGTTCTTCAGCATGGCCAGCGCGTGCAGCGGGATGTCCGGGCGGGTGGTGGCGTCCGGGGCCGGCGAGAGATCGTCGGTATTGGTTTCGCCGGTGACCTTGAACACGGTCACGGTCAGGCTTTGCGGGACTTCGGGACGGCTGGTGAACCATTCGGCGTCGGCCCAGCTTTGCAGCACGGACTTGGCGTTGGCGTTGCCCTTGTCGGCCTTTTCCTTGACGTCGTGGAAGGCGTCGAACATCAGCAGCGTCTTCTTGAGCGCTGCGGCGGCAACGGTGCCGATCTCGGCGTCGTCCAGCAGTTCGATCAGCGGGGAGATGTTGTAGCCGCCGAGCATGGTGCCCAGCAGCTCGGCTGCCTTGGCACGGGAGATCAGCGGGCAGGCTTCCGTGCCCAGCGCCACGGCGGCCAGGTACGAGGCCTTGACCTTGGCGGCATCGTCCACGCCGGCCGGCACGCGGTTGGTGATCAGCTCGACCAGCACCTGCTCTTCGCCGGCGGGCGGGTTCTTCAGCAGTTCGATCAGCTCCGCAGTTTGCTTCGCGGTCAGCGGCAGAGGGGGAATGCCAAGCGCGGCGCGTTCGGCAACATGGGCGCGATAGTTATCAAGCATGGGTTCCTGCGGGGTAATAGGGTTGTAAAGACCAGTTGTGCCGCGATTGTAAGGTGAAGTGCCTCTGCGGTCAAATGTCTTATATCTTATATAAGAGTGAATTTTGCGAATCCCATATAAAACAATGGGATAGCTTTACCCCGCATCGCAAAATCACAACATAAATCCTTGACCAATTTGCTCGGGCAATGCCCGCCCGCCAAGCCGGGCCACGGCATGCGCTGGCCCGGCCGAGGCCGCTCAGCCGTAGTACGCGTCGCCCAGCAGCATGTCCTCGAAGAAGGCGCCGAAGCGGCGCTGCGGATCGCGCAGGTGGATTTCGAGGATCCAGCGCATGGCCGAGGGGCAGCTCTCCAGGTCGGCCAGCGAACCGGTGTAGATCGTGGCGTGCGGGAAATCCGAGACCCGGTGCCCCGGCAGGTCGAAGTTCAGCTCCCAGCCCATCTTGCGCGCGGCCCGCTCGGCGTAGTCGTAGAGCGCGTGGCCGGTCAGATGCTGCTTGGACCAGACCGCGCGCACGTCATGGAACAGCGCCTCGGCATCGTGCGCGCAGCGGGCATATTCGGCATGGTGGCCCACGGTGAAGCTGGCGCCGCCGTCGCCTTCCCAGGCATCCACGCGAGGCGCGATATCGATGAAGAAGATGTCGTTCTCCTGCAGCACCACGCCGGGCGCAGAGGCCAGCTTCATCGGCTTGGTGGTGTTGCTGCCGAAGCGCACGCGGGTGGGATGCCAGCTCAGCGCCAGGCCGGCGTCGAGCAGCACCGAGCGGGCCATCGCCACCGCGTCTTCCTCGACCATGCCGGGCGCCACGCGGGCCGCGATATCGCGGATGGCCTGGCGCGTCTTGTCGCGGGCCAGCAGCATGCCGTCAACGGAAAAGGCGGGGCCGACTCGTTCGGCGGCGGTGGCATCGGTCATTGTCATGGGGTCTCTCCGGATGGGGTCGGGGTCGGTTTCGGATTGATGGCGCATGCCTGGTGCCGCGCCGATACGAAGCAGTATGGAGAGCCGCCGGCCCGGATTGAACCGCGCCGCGCGGCGCCGTGGCGCCAATCGGCGGTGCTTTCGTGCCAGCGCCCGCCCGGCGGGGCAAAAGCGTCGCCCGAGGCGGCGGCGCTCGGATAACATGGCGCCATCTCCCGTGGATACTTACCCCATCCTGCCGCCTTCGACCCGCCCCATGCACCGATCCGTCGCCATCCTCGTCTTTCCTGGCGCGCAAGCGCTGGACGTGAGCGGCCCGCTCGACGTGTTTGCCGAGGCAAACCGCTTCCTGCTGCCCGAAGACCACTACCAGCTCGAAATCATCGGCACCGAGCCCGGCCCCCTTGCCTGCTCCAACGGCATGCTGCTGCAGCCGCACCGGACCTTCACGGACGCAGCGGGTGCCGCGGATGCCAGTGGTGCCGGTGGTCCCGCGTGGGACCTGCTGCTCGCGGCGGGCGGCCCGGTGCTCCCGACCAAGGCGTTCCCGGCGGCGCTGTACACCTGGCTGCGCCAGGCCAGCCAGCGCGCGAGGCGCTTCGGCTCGATCTGCAACGGCGCCTTCCTGCTGGCCGGCGCGGGCCTGCTCGACGGGCGCACCGTGACCACCCACTGGAACGACGTGGCCGCCCTGGCCGCGCGCTGCCCTGGCGCCCAGGTGGAAGCGGACCGTATCTACGCGCAGGATGGCAACCTCTACACCTCGGCCGGCGTCACTGCGGGCATCGACCTGTCGCTCTTCCTGCTGGCCCAGGACCATGGCGAGGAGGTCGCGCTCAACGTGGCCAAGCGGCTGGTGGTGTTCGTGCGGCGCGCCGGCGGCCAGTCCCAGTTCAGCCCCTACCTCACCCCGTTCGTGGAGCCGACGTCGCCTGTGGCGCAGGTTCAGCAGTATGTGTTGGCTCACCTCACCGAGGATCTCACCCTCGAAAAGCTGGCGGCGGTGGCCAGGATGAGCAGCCGCAACTTCTCCCGCATATTTGCACGCGACGCAAAAATCACGCCAGCCGAGTTCGTGGAAAGTGCGCGCCTGGATGCCGCGCGCGTGATGCTGGAGCGCGGCACGGTACCGCTGAAGGCCGTATGTTACGAATGCGGGTTTCGCGATCCGCATCATATGCGCGCGGTGTTCCGTCGCCGGCTGGGGGTCTCGCCGCAACAATACCGGCACAGTTTCAGCCGCCCCGGGGAAGCACAAAAACCAATGGAATCAAGCAGTTAGCCTTTGCGCACGCAGGCGCCGCCCGCACCCGCGCCAGGTGCGCCTCACGGCAGTCTTCCCATGGACGCGTGCGCGGGCCGCCACGCGCCCCATGCCGCTGCCCGCCCGGCAGCCCGGGGCGCGGGTTTTCCTCAAACTCCGGCTCAAGTTCCGTGCACGCCATTCGTTAACCCCCAGTAAGACCATCCGCATCGCTCGGATGACGCACCCGTTCGGCTCAAATGGCCAAGCTGAGCGGGTTTCACCCTTTTTTTCGGCCCTTTGCTTGCCCTGCCTTCGCCCAAGAATGGCAAGGCATTCCGATACAGGCATCTCATGGCGAATACGCTCACTTCTTCCCAGGCTGACGGCAACAAGAGCAAGCGCGGGCGACTGCTGCTGGTTCTCGGCGTCGTGATCGTCGCGGCGCTGGGTGCCGGGGGCTTCTTCCTGGGCAACATCCTGAGCAACCGCCAGCCGCCGGCACCCGCCGCGCCGGTGGTGCCGCCGCCGATCTTCGTGCCGCTGGAGCCGTTTACCGTCAACCTGAAGAGCGAGGACGGCGACCGCTTCCTGCATACCGGCTTGTCGCTGAAGGTGGCGGACGCGAAGGACCAGGCGCGTATCACCGAGTACCTGCCGGAAGTCCGCAGCCGCATCCTGCTGCTGCTGTCGGCCAAGCAGCCGCCCGAGCTGGYGACGGTGGAGGGCAAGCGCCTCCTGGCGCAGGAAATCCTGCGCGTCATCAACCAGCCGTTCGCGCCCAGCCTGCCGGCACAGCAGGTCGTGGACGTCCTATTCACATCCTTCGTGGTGCAGTAAGCGCTAGCCCTGCCCCACCAGCAAATCCGACATGAATCCGTCCCTGCCTGCCTTGCCCGTACTTCAGCATGCGCGCCTACGCCAGCGCGCCGGCTGATCGGCACATGGTCGCTTTCATTCATCACGGCATTCACGGGGCAGGACACTAGATGGCCTACGACAAGTTCCTCTCGCAGGACGAGGTAGACGAATTACTGAAAGGCGTGTCGGGCGAGACCGACGTGCCCGAAGTCGCCGCGCCGGTCGCCGAGGACGGCGTGCGCCCGTACAACCTGGCCACGCAGGAACGCATCGTGCGGGGCCGGCTGCACACGCTCGAGATCATCAACGAGCGTTTCGCCCGCCAGTTGCGCACCGCGCTGTTCAACTTCATCCGCCGCGGCGCCGACATCTCGGTCGGCTCGATCCGCATCGAGAAGTACGGCGACTTCGTGCGCAACCTGCCGGTGCCGACCAACCTGAACCTGGTGCACATGAAGCCGCTGCGCGGCACGGCACTGTTCGTGATCGACCCCAACCTGGTGTTCCTGGTGGTCGACAACCTGTTCGGCGGCGACGGCCGCTTCCACACCCGCGTGGAAGGGCGCGATTTCACCCAGACCGAGCAGCGCATCATCCGGCGCCTGCTGGACCTTGCGCTCAACAGCTACAGCAACGCCTGGAATGCCGTGCACCCGATCGAGCTGGAATACGTCCGCTCGGAGATGCACACCAAGTTCGCCAACATCGCCATGCTCAACGAGGTGGTGGTGACCACGGCCTTCCATATCGAACTGGGCGCCGTCGGCGGCCAGCTTCATGTCTGCTTCCCGTACTCGATGATCGAGCCGGTGCGCGACCTGCTGATGAACCCGCTGCAGGACGAGGTCGAAGTGGACAAGCGCTGGGTCTCCCAGCTGTCGCAGCAGATCCGCTCGGCCGAGGTCGACCTGGTGGCGGAATTCGCCCACCTGGAGAGCACCGTGGCCGAAGTGCTGTCGCTGCGCGCCGGCGATGTACTTCCCATCGAGCTGCCCGAGCAGGTCTTCGGCAAGGTCGATGGCGTGCCCGTGATGCAGTGCGGCTTCGGCACCATGAACGGCCAGTACGCGCTGCGGGTAGAACGCATGATCAATCACCAAGAAAGCGATTCCAAGGATACCGACCATGACTGACGGCAAAGAGGACAAGCCGGCCGACCCGATGGACGACTGGGCCAGTGCCCTGGCGGAGCAGACCAGCGCCGAGGATATCGCCGCCGCTGCCGCGCCGGCCCCGGCGGTCGCAGCCGCTACCGCCACCCCGGCCGCATCCAAGGTCTTCCAGCCGCTGGAGAAGGATACGCCGAGCGGTTTTCACAACGATATCGAGATGATCCTCGATATCCCGGTGCAGCTCACGGTGGAACTTGGCCGCACCAAGGTGCCCATCAAGACCCTGCTGCAGCTCGCGCAGGGCTCGGTGGTGGAACTCGACGGCCTGGCCGGCGAGCCGATGGACGTGCTGGTCAACGGCTACCTGATCGCCCAGGGCGAAGTGGTGGTGGTGAACGACAAGTTCGGCATCCGCCTGACCGACATCATCACGCCGTCCGAACGTATCCGGAAGCTCAACAGATGAACCCCAGCCTGCGCCGGATGGCCACCGCCGGGCTCGTCACCGGCCTGGCGCTGGCGCAAGCCGCGCCGGCAGCGGCGCAAGCCAGCGTGGCCGCCGGCAGTCCTCTCGCCGGCACGCTCGCCAAGGTTGCCGGTAATGCCACCGGTGCCACCGGTGCCATCGGTGCCACCAGCACCGCCCCCGGCCACGTCGGCCCCGGCGGGGCGGCAAGCCTGGCCCAGGCCGGCCTCGGCCTGTTCGCCATCGTCGCCCTGATCCTCCTGCTGGCCTGGCTGGCGCGCCGCGCCGGGCTGGTCCGCCATGGCCAGGCCGGCGCGATGAAGGTCGTCGGCAGCACCATGCTCGGCCCGCGCCAGCGCCTGGTGATGGTGGAGGTGGGCGATACCTGCCTGGTGCTCGGCGTCAGCGCCGGCGAGATCCGTACGCTCCATACCTTGCCAGCGCAAGCCGCGCACAAGCCGGACCAGAATCCGGGCGGCGGCATGCAGCCTCCGGCAAACCCGGTCAATCCGGCGGGCACCGGCAGCTTCGGACAGAAGCTGCTGCGCGCCATGCAACACAACCTGAAGTCATGAATTTCCTGCCCGGCGCCTCGCGCGCCCTCCAGCGCCACCTGCAGCGCCAGCTTCTTGCCTTGCGCGCCTGCGCCGGCCAGCCGTCGCGGCTCGCCTTCGCGGCCGTGCTGGCCTGCGCCTGCCTGGCGCTGGTGCTGCTGCCCGCCATCGCGCAAGCCCAGGCCCTGCCCGGGCTGACCAGCAAGGCCGGCCCCGGCGGCAGCCAGACCTGGTCGCTGTCGGTGCAGACGCTGGTGCTGCTGACCTCGCTGTCATTCCTGCCGGCGGCCATGCTGATGATGACGGGCTTCACCCGCATCGTGATCGTGCTGGGCCTGCTGCGCAACGCGCTGGGCACGGCCAGCTCGCCGCCCAACCAGGTGCTGGTGGGGCTGTCGCTGTTCCTGACCTTCTTTGTCATGTCGCCGGTGTTCGACCGCATCTACACCGACGCCTACAAGCCGCTGTCCGAGAACAAGATCAGCCTGGAGGCCGCCGCCGAGAAGGCCTCCGCGCCGCTCAAGACCTTCATGCTCAAGCAGACCCGCGAGAAGGACCTGGCGCTGTTCGCGCAGATGGCCAAGGCCCCCGAGATGCAGGGCCCGGAAGACGTGCAGATGCGCATCCTGGTGCCGGCCTTCGTCACCAGCGAGCTCAAGACCGCATTCCAGATCGGCTTTACCGTCTTTATCCCCTTCCTGATCATCGACCTGGTGGTCGCCAGCGTGCTGATGGCGATGGGCATGATGATGGTGCCGCCGGCCACCATCTCGCTGCCGTTCAAGCTGATGCTGTTCGTGCTGGTGGACGGCTGGCAACTGCTGCTGGGCTCGCTGGCGCAGAGCTTCCTGAACTGACCAAGGGCCGCGCATCCCCCGCGCATCCCAACCTAGGCCTTCGCCATGACTCCGGAAACCGTAATGAGCATCGCCACCCAGGCGATGAAGATGACCCTGATGCTGTCGGCGCCGCTGCTGCTGGTGGCACTGGTGGCTGGCCTGGTGGTGAGCCTGTTCCAGGCCGCCACGCAGATCAACGAAATGACGCTGTCCTTCATCCCCAAGCTGCTGGCCCTGTTCGCCACCATGGTGCTGGCCGGCCCGTGGATGATCAATACCTTCGTCGACTACATGCGCGAAGTCTTCCAGGGCATCCCCGCCCTGGTGCACTGAAGCGCCGTCGCGCTCGCCCGCCTCGCGCCCGCCAGCCGTGCTGTCCGTCACCTCCGCCCAGCTTTATGCCTGGATCGCGGCCTTCCTGTGGCCGCTGTTCCGCCTGCTGGCACTGATCGGCACCGCGCCGCTGTTCAGCGAATCCACCATTCCGCGTCGTGCCAAGGTTGGCCTGGCGGCCTTGATCGCAATGGTGATCTCGCCCACCATCGACAAGCTGCCGCTGGCGCCGGTGTATTCCTTCGAAGGCTTCCTGATCATCCTCAATGAGGTAGGGATCGGCCTGGCGGTGGGCTTCACCATGCGGCTCGCGTTCGCCACCGTGCAGTTCGCCGGCGAAACCATCGGCCTGCAGATGGGCCTGTCGTTCGCGTCCTTCTACGACCGCTCTTCCGGTGGGCAAACCATGGTGCTGGCCCGCTTTCTCAACGTGGTCGCCATGCTGATGTTCCTGGCCATGGACGGCCACCTGATGCTGCTGGCCACCGTGGCCGACAGCTTCGCCGCGCTGCCGATCTCGCCGCAGCCGCTCTCCGGCGCGGGCTGGTCCGCGGTGGCGGCGGCCGGCGCCAGTGTGTTTTCCTCGGGGCTGCTGCTGGCGCTGCCGCTGATCGCCGCGCTGCTCACGCTCAACCTGGCGATGGGCATCCTCAACCGCGCGTCGCCGCAGTTGTCGGTGTTCGCGGTCGGCTTCCCGGTCACGCTGGCCGGCGGCTTCCTGATGATGACGCTGGTGATGCCGCAGATGAGTACGTATATGGCGCGGCTGGTCGAGGACAGCCTCGCCACCGTTGGCACGCTGCTGGGGCAGCTGGGGCAGTGAGGCTTGCCCTCGTTCAGCGCTCCCGGGGTGCCGTAGCTATTGATAGTTGACCAGCACGGTGGCGGCACCAATGATGCGGCCCACCGTGACCGAAGCGCCGGTCTGGAGATAGGCCGCCCTCATCGGGATCGAATACGATCCCCCGGTAGTCTTGTCGTAAGCGCCCACCGGCGTCGACGCCCCGAATGTCACCGGCGTGCCGGCATCGTCCGTCAGCCTGATGTTGATCCCGCTCGCGGTGGAACCCGGGCGCGCGGGCAGCGCGCCGGGGGCATTGGCGACCATGCCGCCGACCGGATCAAGCGTATAGCCGATCCGGTTGTAGCCGGGCGGGCAGTTATTCAGCCGCACGGTGAAACCGATCTCGCCGGTCGAACTGCCGACGCCCGTCAGCCCTCCCCTCTGCGCCGGCGGCAGGCTGACGCTCTGGTTGGGCGTCTGGCAAGTGAGGGCGATGGGCTTGATGGTGCCCCCGAGCCTGATCTTGGCATAGTTGGCGCCCGAGGCGTCATAGCAGGAATCACCGAAGCCCGGGTTGACACTAGCGCAGAGGTTCAGGAACGTCGAGGCACCTCCCGCAAGACTGCCAGCACCCATCGCGCCCGAGGTGCGTACCAGTTGCACTTCCACGGGCTGGGAAATCGTCGGCGGGGATTGCATGCCGCTGAGCAGAGGAGACCCGTTGACCACGAAACGGACGCCAACGCCCGCTACACCTGTGCGGGTAACCGGGCCCGGCTGGATATTCTGACCATCCCAGACCCATATCGATGCCACGGGAGAAGGACAGGTGGGCGCACCGCAAAGCTGCTGCGGCGAGAAACTGGTACGTGCCAGCACCGTCCCCTCGCCCGAGCTGGCCGGAAGGGCCATGTCCGATCCGAATGCCGTCATCTCGGTGTGTGCTGCCAGGGCGTGCGCCGGTGACAGCAACATGGCGGCAAAGGCAACCACGATCGTGTACGCCAATGGGCCGCTCCGCCTGTGCCCTCGCCTATCGAATTGCATTGTCGGGATCCCCTGTTAATTGGCTCGTGCCTCTCCACGAGCGATGAATGCCGCCAGTATCGGGAAATAATCAGATGCAATATATGGGACAAGTACCAAATTCATTGAGGCATCGCACTCATGATCCGGTATGTGATTCAGGACCCGCAGGGCGGCGGCATCCTGGCCGGATACGCCGCTTGATGGCCCTATCCCGATCGGCTCGCCCCCCCGGTATGCCGCCTGTACTCCGACCAGGTCGGCGCGCCGATGGCCCGGATCGTGCCCCCGACCCACCCCGCTGACATAGAAGCGTCATCGCTGCGCAATATCCCCTCCCTATAGTCCGGCTCGCCACCAACAGGGAGATAACAATGGGCACTTGCAAGAGAAATCACCATGTGCGCCTCGGCATGGGCGCCATCCTGGCCGTGCTGGCCACCGCCGCGGTGCTGCACGGTTGCGGCAGCGACGGCAACGATGCAGCCCCCGCGCCGGCCACCCCCGCCGCACCGGTCACGCCGGCAGGCGACGCCGCCAGCGCCAGCGCCAATATCCAGGCTGCCTGGGTCGAGATCGGCGACAGCAACCAGGCCATCGCCCGCGTGATCACCGGCTACGTGGCGCCGGCCGCCGCCGCCGGCAGCGCGCTGCCCTCCAATACCCTGTGCCCGCTGCTGACAGTCGACGGCGTGCAGCAACGCATGGCGCTGCGCGCAGGCAGCGGCACCATGGCGCTGCGCACCACCGCCAGCGCCGCCGCCGATTCCAAGCCCTCGGATTTCCCCGTCTCGGTGTGCGAAACGACCCTGCCGGCCAACGCCGCTGCCGCCAGCGTCGCCGGCCAGACCCTGCCGCTGCCCAAGGCCAATCCCCAGCGCGTGCTGGTGCTGGCCGATACCGGCTGCCGCCTGAAGAAAGCCGACAACGCCTACCAGCCCTGCAGCGACGCCGCCGCCTGGCCGTTCGCCACGCTCGCCGCCACCGCTGCCGCCATGAACCCGGACCTGGTGCTGCATATCGGCGACTACCACTACCGCGAAAACGCATGTCCGCCGGATATCGCCGGCTGCCAGGGCACGCCGTGGGGCTATGGCTGGGACACCTGGCAGGCCGACCTGTTCAAGCCCGCCGCCGCCCTGATGGCCAAGGCGCCGTGGGTGATGGTGCGCGGCAATCATGAAGAGTGCGCGCGCGCCGGCCAGGGCTGGTTCCGCTTCCTCGACCCGCGCCCGTACGCCGACGCCCGCTCGTGCAACGATCCGGCCAACGACGGCAACGCCAACTATTCCGAGCCCTACACGGTGGCGCTCGGCACCGGCTCCCAGGTCATCGTGTTCGACTCGGCCAAGGCCGGCAAGGCCGCGCTGCCCACCAACGACCCGCAGTTCATTGCCTACCAGAAGCAGTTCCAGACGGTGGGCTGGCTGGCCGGCAAGCCGGGCATGGTCAATACCATGTTCACCAACCATCATCCGGTGCTGGGCTTCGCCCCGGTGGCCGGCAGCGCGCCCGCGCCGGGCAACCTGGCGCTGCAGTCGGTGATGAGCAACCTGAACGCCCAGGCCTACTACCCGCCGGGCATCCAGGTCGCGCTGCACGGCCACGTGCATGACTTCCAGGCCATCAGCTTCGCCTCCAGCCACCCGGCCACCATCGTATCCGGCAACGGCGGCGACAACCTGGACGTGGCGCTGCCCGACCCGCTGACGCCGGGCGCCGTGCCCGCGCCGGGCACCGTCATCGACAAGATCACCCATCACAGCACCTTCGGCTTCCTGATGATGGAGCGCAGCCCGGCGCCCGCCACCGGCTGGACCTTCAAGGCCTACAGCGTGGCCGGCAAGCTGATGGCCTCCTGCGCGCAGACCGGCACCACGCTGGCCTGCGACAAGACGGGCTTCCTGACGCCGTGATGGCAGCGTTCCCCGCTGCCTGCGCGGCCTGGCTCGCCGGGTGGCGCGCGGCAATCCTCCGCATGGCGCCGGCGGCGGCGCGGATTGCCGCCCGCTTTGCCGTACTTTGCGCCGTGCATTGCGCCGTCCTGGCCGCCGGCCTCTGCGCCAGCGCGCCAGCGCCGGCCGCCTCATTGGCCTCTTCGGCCCCGCCGGCCCCGCCGGCCCTTCCAGCCACCGTGGCCACTACCGTGCTGACGCCGGGCGCGCCGCCCGCCACCGTGGTGGATACCATCGGCAACGGCACGCCCAAGGTCTCCGCCAAGGTCGACCCCACCGCCGCCGTCTTCCGCCCCGACCCGGCGCTCGCCGCGCTGGGCAAGCGCATCTTCTTCGACACGCGCCTGTCCGAGCCGCGCGGCATGTCCTGCGCCGGCTGCCACGACCCCGCGCGTGCGTTCGCGCCCACGCTCTCGCCCGCCGCGCTGGCCGGGCCGCACGTGCCGCAGGGCAGCCGGCCCGGGCACTTCAGCCTGCGCAACGCGCCCTCGCTGCTGTACGTGCGCTATATCCCGCGCCGGCATTTCTACCAGGACGACGACGCGCCATATGCCTCGCCGTTCGGCGGCCTGTTCGCCGACGGCCGTGCCGATACCCTGGCCGAGCAGGTGCGCGGCCCGCTGCTCGATCCCGGCGAGATGAATAACGGCAGCCCGGCCAGCCTGCTGCGCAAGGTAAAGGGCACGGAGCTGGCGCCCGCGCTGGCCGCGCGCTTCGGCGCGGCGGCGCAGCGCGATCCCGGGCAGATGATGGTGGCGCTGGGCCGCGCGCTGGAGGCCTATCTGCAAAGCGACGAGATGGCACCCTTCAGTTCGCGCTTCGACGACTACCTGCGCCGGCGCACGCCGCTGTCGCCGCAGGAAACGCGCGGCCTGGCGCTGTTCAAGAACCCCGACAAGGGCAACTGCATGAGCTGCCACACGCTGGCGGACACCGCCAGCCGGCCCGAGCGCTCCCTGTTTACGGACTTCGGCTACGACGCCATCGCCGTGCCGCGCAACCGGGCCCTGCCCGCCAACCGAGACCCCGGGCATTTCGACAACGGCCTGTGCGACACCGCGCGCCGCCTGCGCTGGCCGGAGCCGGAACAATGGTGCGGCTACCTGCGCACCCCCGGCCTGCGCAACGTGGCGGTGCGCCAGAGCTTCATGCACAACGGGGTGTTCACCACGTTGCGCGATGCGGTCGCGTTCTACAACACGCGCTCGACCGATCCGGGCAAGTGGTACCGCGGCGGCAAGCCATTCGACGACGTGCCCGCCGCCTACCGCGGCAATATCAATATCAACTCGATGCCGATGAACCGGCGCGCTGGCAGCACGCCCGCGCTGACCGAAGCGGAGATCGACGACATCACCGCCTTCCTGCGCACGCTGACGGATGCGCCCTATGTCAACGCGATGCCGGTGGCCAACGGACGCTGAGTGCGCGGCCCGCCCCGGGGCTCACAGCGACGCGCACACGCCATCGGGCTCGAAGCCGCGGAAGGTCTGCTGTGTCGGGTCGGGCGTGGTCACGATCTCGCCCGACGGTGCGCGCAACAGGCGCAGGACCTGTGCGGCGCAATTCCTGGTCTGCGCGTTGCGCTGGTAGCGCAACTCGTACTGCCAGCCCGGCAGCGGCACGAAGGACACGCCGATCGCGCAGCGGTACGGCTCGTCGCCCGCCGCCGAGGTCGCCGCGGCCGTCAGGTAGATGCGGTGGCTCGCCACCAGCCAGCGTTCGCGCGTGCGGCCGGCGGGCTCCGGCGAGATGCCCCACATGCCCAGGTCCGCCTCCTTGCCCATCGCCGTGGCCTGGAGCCCGGTGGCCGCAAGCAGCGCCGGCTTGGGCGGCTTGGGACATTTGCCGGCGTCCACCACGCTGAAGGTCGTGTTGTCGTCGGTATTGGTCACCAGTCGCACGCGCGAGGCTGGCGTACCGGTCTCGACCCGGTAGCGGGTCACGCAGCCGGCCAGCACCACGGCCAGCGCCAGACCCAGGACAAGCGTGGATTTGCGGACGATCGGCATGGGGATGCGGATGAATGGGCAGTCTGCAAAGCATACGCGCCTTGCCGGTCGCCGCGCCGCCGGGCAAAACCCGGAGCGGGCGCCGCCGCCCGACCGCACACGACGATGCCCGGGGCCGGCGCGGCTTTGCCCCCGCATTGACTTGAACCTGGTTCGGGCTTACGCTCGCCCGAGCCTCCGGCGCGCGCGGCGCGCTGCGCCGGGACACAAGAACAAAACAATAAGAACAATACAAAGACAGAGACAAAATCCTCGTGAGCACCCCCGCGCCATCCCGCCTTTCCGAACTTCGCCCGGTCCTGCCGATCCTCCTCGGCGCCTCCGTCATGCTGAGCCTGGCCATGGGCCTGCGGCAGAGCCTGGGCATCTTCATGCCACCGCTGACCAAGGGCATCGGCATCTCGGTGTCCGATTTCACGGCCGCCATCTCGGTGCAGAACCTGGCCTGGGGCCTGCTGCAGCCCATCGCGGGCGCGTGGGCCGCGCGCACGGGCTTCCGGCCGCTGATGATGGCCGGCTCGCTGCTCTACGTGCTCGGGCTGGTCATGCTGGCTACCGCGCAAGGCATTGTCGGCGTCACGCTCGGCGCGGGCGTGGCCATCGGCGCCTCGATGGCCTGCACCGGCAGCGCCATCGCCATGGCGGTCTCGGCGCGGCCGGTGCCGGCCGCGCTGCGCAGCACGGTGCTCGGCATCGTGTCCGGCGCCGGTTCGCTGGGCGCACTGGTAGCGGCGCCGATCGGGCAGGTGGTGGCGCAATCCCATGGCTGGCGCGTGGGGCTGGCGGCCTTCGTGGTGCTCGCCCTGGTGATGCTGCCGGCGGCGTGGTTCGCCGGGCGCGTCGACCGGATGCCGCTGCCCACGCCGCCCGGCGGCGTGCAGCAGAATGCACGCGAGGCGCTTGGTACCGCGCTGCACCATACGCCGTTCCTGGTCATGGGCGCGGCCTATTTCGTGTGCGGCATGCAGTTGGTCTTCCTCACCACGCACCTGCCTTCCTACCTGGACATCTGCGGCATGGACCCCATGCTCAGCGCCAAGGCGCTGGGCGTGATCGGCGGCTTCAATGTGCTGGGCAGCCTGTTCTTCGGCTGGGCCGGCGGGCGCGTCAACAAGCTGCTGCTGCTCGGCGGCATCTACACCATCCGCTCGCTCGCGCTGACCTGGTACTTCACCTCGCCGCCCACGCCAGGCAGTACGCTGGTCTTCGCCGCCGTGATGGGCTTCCTGTGGCTGGGCGTGGCGCCGCTGGTGGCAGGCTGGATCGCCGAGACCTTCGGCCTGCGCTGGCAGGCCATGCTGGGCGGCGTAGCCTTCTTCAGCCACCAGATCGGCAGCTTCGTGGGGGCCTTCGGCGGCGGGCTGGTCTATGACAGGCTGGGGTCCTACACCCTGGCCTGGCAGATCGGCGTGGCACTGGGGCTGGCCGCCGGGCTGGTACAGATCACCTTTGCGGTCGTCACGCGGCCGCGCCCGCCGCAGATGGCGGCGACATAACGGCGCCCGGAAGCCCCGCCTGCGCTGAACGAAAAGGAGGAGTCATCAATGGCCCTGACGCTGCACTACCATCCCCTGTCTTCGTTCTGCCACAAGGTGCTGATCGCGCTCTACGAGAACGCCACCCCTTTCACCGGCCGCATTGTCGACCTTGGCGACCCCGCCGACCGTGCCGCCTTCGCGGCGCTGTGGCCGCTCGGCAAGTTCCCGGTGCTGCGCGACGACTCGCGCGGGCTGACCGTGCCGGAAAGCACCACCATCATCGAATATCTGGATCGCCATTACCCGGGTGCCCGGCCGCTGCTGCCCGCCGCCGAGGACGCGCAACGCGAAGCGCGCCTGTGGGACCGCCTCTTCGATCTCTACGTGCACCTGCAGATGCAGAAGATCGTCAACGACCGCCTGCGGCCCGAGGCCGAGCGCGACCCGCGCGGCGTGGCGGACGCGCGGGCCACCCTGCGCACGGCCTACGATCTGGTCGACAAGCACATGGCGGACCACACCTGGGCCGCCGGGCAAGACTTCACGCTGGCCGACTGCGCGGCCACGCCGGCGCTGTTCTACGCGGGCATCGCGATGCCGTTCACCGATACGCACCCGCACCTCGCCGCCTATTTCGAGCGGCTGTTGAGCCGGCCGAGCGTGCAGCGCGTCCTTGCCGAAGCGCGCCCCTACTTCCATCTGTTCCCGCTGGCGGACAAGATGCCGGCCCGCTTCACCAGCAACACGCCGCCGCCCGCCTGAGCTGCCCCGGACATACGCTGCGACATGACCAAGGCAGGCCGAAGGGCTGGCTGGCGCTGCGCGCCCCGCCCCGCGATGGCCGCCTGCCGCGTCGCAAAAAATACGTCTGGCGACCAGCCCGCCGGTATTTTTTTCAACGCCGGGATTGGGCCGCATTGCCCGCCGTCCTCCGCGTTTTGAAGCGCAGCGCCGCTGCGTAAGATTGCGATGTACCTGTCGAAACGCAAACGCGGCACGGCACGCATCGCTGCAGTCCCGCGGGCCATGCAACCCGTTGCAATGTCACCCGGCAATCCATTGCGCAATGCTGTCCGGCACGGCGCCGTGCCGCACGGGAGGACAAGCTGCACTGCGCTCCCGGCGCCGCGCCGGCATCGGCAGTACGTTCCGGTGCTTTTGTTCATGCTTCTGTGGTCCTGAATCGCCCTGCGCCCGTTCCCGCTGCGCAGGGCGATTTTTTTATCCTGCCGGCGCGGCGCACCCCCCCACCTTCCGCCATGAACGCACCCAATGCCGGCAGGCGCATGCCGCACTTTTTGCCAAGGCGATCGAACGCCACCGGCATGGCGCGCGATTGACCCAAGTGCGCCGTCGGCCTCCTCCGGGCGGCGAAGTGCCCCGGAGATATCGCATCGGGGCTGGGAACGCGCCGGTCACCCCGGCCGGCTGTCCGGCGGCAAGGGCACGCTTGACGCCCCCCGATGGCCGGAGGGTCAATTGGCAGCCGCAGCCGAAGCATTAACGGGAAATCCAGAAAAAACAGGACGTTAGGAATGAAAACCTGCGCGAGGAGCGCGACCGCCTGCTTCCGGGAGCGGTAATTATTCGATTACAGAACAGGAAAACCGCGCCCTCGACAGACTGATGAAAGCAAAATCAGGCAAAATTCGATCCTTACTGCCGGTTTGCGATCCAGGCGGCAGCGTTTCCCTACTATTTCTGACCTTGAGGTAAGCAATGAGTACCCAGCAACCCACCATCATCTACACGCTGACCGACGAAGCCCCGCTGCTGGCGACCAGTGCCTTCCTGCCCATCATCCGCACTTTCACCGCGCCGGCAGGTATCAACGTCACGACCAGCGATATCTCGGTGGCTGGGCGCATCCTGGGCGAATTCCCCGAATTCCTGACCGAAGAGCAACGCGTGCCGGACAACCTGGCCGAGTTGGGTCGCCTGACGCTGCTGCCGGACACCAATATCATCAAGCTGCCGAACATCAGCGCCTCGGTGCACCAGCTGGGCAGCGCGATCAAGGAACTCCAGGCCAAGGGCTACAAGGTGCCCGACTACCCGGAAGACCCGAAGACCGACGAAGAAAAGGCCATCCGCCAGCGCTATTCCAAATGCCTGGGCAGCGCCGTGAACCCGGTCCTGCGCGAAGGCAACTCGGACCGCCGCGCTCCCGCCGCCGTGAAGAACTACGCGCGCAAGAACCCGCACAGCATGGGCGAGTGGAGCATGGCCTCGCGCACCCATGTGGCGCACATGAAGCACGGTGACTTCTACCACGGCGAAAAGTCCATGACCCTGGACCGCGCACGCGACGTGAAGATGGAGCTGGTCACCAAGAGCGGCAAGACCATCGTGCTCAAGCCCAAGGTTTCGCTGCTGGACGGCGAGATCATCGACAGCATGTTCATGAGCAAGAAGGCGCTGTGCGACTTCTATGAAGAGCAGTTCGAAGATGCGCGCACGACCGGCGTGATGCTGTCGCTGCACGTCAAGGCCACCATGATGAAGGTCTCGCACCCCATCGTGTTCGGCCACGCCGTGAAGATCTTCTACAAGGAAGCCTTCGCCAAGCACGGCGCGCTGTTCGACGAACTGGGCGTGAACGTCAACAACGGCCTGGTCAACCTGTACGAGAAGCTCGAAACGCTGCCCAGCTCCAAGCGCGAAGAAATCATCCGCGACATGCACGCCTGCCACGAACACCGCCCCGAGCTGGCGATGGTGGATTCGGCCAAGGGCATCTCCAACCTGCACGCGCCCAACGACGTGATCGTGGACGCCTCGATGCCGGCCATGATCCGTATCGGCGGCAAGATGTGGGGTGCCGACGGCCGTCCGAAGGACACCAAGGCCGTGATCCCGGAAAGCACGTTCGCGCGCATCTACCAGGAGATCATCAACTTCTGCAAGACCAACGGCAACTTCGACCCGACCACCATGGGCACGGTGCCGAACGTCGGCCTGATGGCGCAGAAGGCCGAGGAATACGGCTCGCACGACAAGACCTTCGAGATCACGGAAGACGGCGTGGCCAACATTGTCGACCTGGCCACCGGTGAAGTGCTGCTGACGCAAAACGTCGAAGAAGGCGATATCTGGCGCATGTGCCAGGTCAAGGACGCGCCGATCCGCGACTGGGTCAAGCTGGCCGTCGCCCGCGCGCGCAACTCGGGCATGCCGGCCGTGTTCTGGCTGGACCCGTACCGTCCGCACGAAGCCGAGCTGATCAAGAAGGTCGAGACCTACCTGAAGGACTACGACACCAAGGGCCTGGACATCCAGATCATGTCGCAGGTACGCGCCATGCGCTACACGCTGGAGCGCGTGATCCGCGGCCTGGACACCATCTCGGTGACCGGCAACATCCTGCGCGACTACCTGACCGACCTGTTCCCCATCATGGAACTGGGCACCAGCGCCAAGATGCTGTCGATCGTCCCGCTGATGGCCGGCGGCGGCATGTACGAAACCGGTGCGGGCGGCTCGGCTCCCAAGCACGTCAAGCAACTGGTGGAAGAGAACCACCTGCGCTGGGACTCGCTGGGTGAGTTCCTCGCGCTGGCCGTGTCGCTGGAAGACCTGGGCATCAAGACCGGCAACGCTCGCGCCAAGATCCTGGCCACGACGCTGGATGCCGCCACCGGCAAGCTGCTCGACAACAACAAGAGCCCGTCGCCCAAGACCGGCCAGCTCGACAACCGTGGCAGCCAGTTCTACCTGGCCATGTACTGGGCCCAGGAACTCGCGGCACAGACGGGCGACGCGGCACTGGCCGAGCAGTTCAAGGCGCTGGCCAAGAAGCTGACCGACAACGAGAAGACCATCGTCGGCGAGCTGTCGGACGTGCAGGGCAAGCCGGCGGACATCGGCGGCTACTACTGGCCCGACTTCGCAAAGCTGGAAAGCGTGATGCGCCCGAGCAAGACGCTGAATGCCGCGCTGGATGCAGTGCAGGCCTAAGCCGAACAAGCCGCCCCGCCAGTCGGGGCGGCACCCGCGCTCATGCTGTCCGGGCGTTGCCTGATCCGGCGCTGCCTGTCCGGGCGCGTCCCCGCCGGCTCCCTGCCGGCGGGCAATCCCTGCAGTATCGAGGCGGCCGCGATGTGCTTCCCATGACACGCGCCGCCCACTCCCCGAACGCCAGTTCCGGGGAACGCCGCAGACAGCCTGCCTGCGCTGCTGCCGGCATCCGGCTTTGCGCCGGCCAGCCCTTCAATCCCACAGACATCGGAACGCCGCAGCGACGATCACCGGCATGGAGAGCACCAGCGGAATCGCGAACATCGGCACTTCCCGGTCGACGTAGTGCGTGTAGATGAGCCAGGCGATACCCAGTATCAGGGTGAGCAGGCCGACGAGCACCGCGAGCACGTTCAGCATCCGCTCGGAAGGGCGTCTTGGTGTCCGCCGTTCTTTGGTAATAGGCGCGTTCATGTCACCTCCGAAGCAAGTCGTGACGGGCTTCCGGTTTACCTAGTCTAGTCCAGCGCCGCGCCGGCTTGCATGCCGATTGTCCGGCCGGCAGGCCGGGCATGTACCGTCCGGGACACCGCGGGGAACGGCCGGCCATCGCGTGGAAACGATGATGCCGCCAGGCCGCACGGAGGGTTCTGGAAGCGGCCTCGCCCTGCTTCAGCGCGGCAGTGCCGGGAGCTGCTGCGGCGCGTTGCCCGGCAATGGCGATTGCGCCACGTTCAGGACCGCCGCCAGCATGCTGTAATAGCCGTTGATCGCAATCAGGTCGATGACGCCGCGCTCGCCGAACTTGTCCTTGACGCGCGCATAGGTCGGGTCGCTCACGCTCTTGTTGCGGATCAGCTCGTCGATGAAGTCGTAGACGATCTCCTCCTCGGCGCTCATGCCCGCCGGCCTGCGCCCCTCGGCGATGGCCTGCGCGACCGCCGGTGCGACACCGGCCTTCAGCGCAAGCTTCTGGTGCGCGTACCACTCGTACTGGTTGCCCCAGTCACGCGCCGTCAGGAGGATCACGAACTCGCTCAGGCGCGGCTCGAAGGCGCTCTCGTAGCGCAGGTACGAGCCCATGCGTTGCAGCCGGTTCAGCAGTTCGGGGCTGCGCATCAGCGGCACCCACGGACCCGCGCCGATATTGCGCGGCGCGCCGCCCGCGGGCGCGCCTTCGGACAGCAGTTCGATCGATTTCTTCTGTGCGTCGGTCAGCTTGTCGGCCGGGATCGGTGGCATTCGGTCGTCGGCGGCAATGGCGTTGCCGACCAGCGCGGCGAGCACCGCGGTCATGAATACGCGTTGGATTGTCATTTCTGTTCGGGTAAGGAAAGCCGGATAGGGAAAGCGGATGCGACTCGAGGCCGGCGACGCGCCGGCCGGCCGAGGCTGGAAAATAGCATCGAACGGCGCGGGATGCACCGCTTTCACGAGGGAGGCCCGGGCCGGCCCCCTTTTGCGGCGGCGGTTCCGCGGGCAAAGTACAATTCCTGCGTTTTTCCCGCCGCGCGCCCGCTAGCGGTGACGCTGGTCCACGCCCCGCAGCGGGCACGACGGATCGACGCGGCACGCCCGGCACTGACCATGGACCGCAAAATGTACTGGAACGACTTCGAACAAAACTACCAGGTGGAGCAGACCGTCTTCGACCTGACTCGCCAGTCGCTGGCATTGATCGCCCAGTCGGCGCTGGGCGACGAGCCGGTCCATTGCTTTGCGTTCAACGTGGGCGCGGCAGATGGCTCCGTCCTGCTCAGCCTGTCTACCCAGGCGGATCGCCGCGAACAGAAGCTGTATCCGCCCGACTGGGACTACGAACTGGTGGAGAGCGACGTGCCCGAGATCGCCGCGCTCTGGAGAGCCGGGTACGCGGCGGTGGAGACCGCCTATGTGCAGCAGGTGGAAGACTTCGGCGACGACTACGACGCGCTCGACGCCTTCGAAGAGGGCTTCCTGCAAAGCCTGCGCCGCGTGATGGTGCGCCTCGAACAAAGCCATGCGTTCGCGGCCATCGGCGCGGACGACGGGCTCTGGACGCTGGTCACCCAGATCGACGCGGACACCGATGAAGAGGAGCGCCTGCTCGAAGCCGTCCGGCGCGACGATACCTTCCCGGGCCGCGCATGAACAAAGCGGCATTGTTGATTCTCGCATCGGCGTTCCATGCAGCCGCGCACGCTGCCGGGGACGTACAGGCCGGCAAGGCCGTGTTCGCATCGAAATGCGCGTCCTGCCACAGCGTGGGACCCTCCGCGCGCGCTGCGTTCGGCCCGCAGCTCAATGCCATCTTTGGCAGGGTGGCCGGCGCCACCAGCGACTACAAGTATTCCGCGCAGATGAAGCAGTCGGGCATCGTATGGTCTCAACAGACACTGGCGGCGTTCATCGAAGCGCCCGGCAAGGTCGTGCCGGGCACCAGGATGCGTTTCTGGGGCATCAGCGACAAGCAGCAAATCGAGAACCTGCTGGCCTATTTGCATTCGTACCAGTAGCGGCACGGCTCGCTAGCGGGTCGCCGCGAACGAGCGCAATTGATCGATGTCCAGAATCTCGATCGCGCCTCGCGTGCGGCGCAGAAAGCCCTGCTCCTCGAAATCCTTGAGAATCTGGTTCACGGTCTGCCGGGATATCGAGAGCATCGAGCCGAGCTGCTCCTGCTGCACGCTGATCACGCGCTTGCTGCTGCCGCTGCGCTCACCGTAGCCGCTGGCGATGGCCAGCAGCCGGCGGGCCAGCCTGACCGCCACGGGCAGCAACACCGACCCTTCGATGGCTTCGAATGCCAGGCGAAGCTTCTGCGTCAGCAAGAGCCCGAACGCCCGCCAGTGCGAAGGGTTCTGCTCGAGGAAGTCAATCAGGTCATGCTGGTGCAAGTGGAGGAGGAGCACGTCGCTCTCCACCCAGGCATCGTGGGTGCGCGGCAGCTCGTCGAACAGGCTGGCTTCGCCGAACCACTGCGGTGTCTCGGCAATCGCCAGCAGCGCCTGCCTGCCGTCCGCCGACGAGCTTGTCATCCGGATTGCGCCCTTCACGACGAAATAGAGCCCGTCGGATACGTCTCCAGGCGCAAAGAGCCGCTGGCCCGCCGCCAGGGTCCTGACCCTCGCGGCTTGCGCAATCCATGCCTGCAGCGCCGGCGCAAGACCGGCAAACCAGGCACTGGATTTCAGGGCAGGCAGGCGGTCCTGAGCGGTGAATGGCTTAGACACAGCGTCAATCGTGGACTTATGTCGGGAAGACGACATTGTAATCGGCCGTTCGCTGCAAAGATCTTCCCCTGGAGCCCGGTGGTGTAGATGAATACCCTCGTATGCGGGGCGCTGCACTTGACCGACCCGGCTCCGACGCTGGCCCGCGTGGACTGACCAGTCCCCACCGTCATGACAACCACCTCGTCAACAGGAACGAGCCAATGGCTATCGCGACCTCCCCCGATCTGTACAAGCGTGACCTGCCGACCGCATTCCGCGCGATCCGCAAGCTGCTCGCGAACGGAGACGACACCACACAGGTGTTTCTCATCATGCGCGCCCTCAACGGGCCGGCGGCGCCAAGGAATTTCTCCCGGCTCATGAAGACCCCGGCCGGGCGGCGGCTGGCCTATCTTCGCGTGGAGCTGGCGGAGCGCCTCTCCGACCCGGCATTCGTCGCAAGCTTCGCGCCGGGCACGCTCGGCGCAGCCTATCGCTCGTTCCTCGAGGAGACCGGATACAGCGCCGCCGACCTCGCCAAGATCTCGAACCTCAACCGCGAGCCGCTGGTCGAAGACCCCTACGCCTGGTTCGGCAGACGAACGCGCGACATCCACGACATCTGGCACGTACTGACAGGCTACAGCGCGGACGAGACCCTGGGCGAAGCGGCGCTGGTTGCGTTCAGCTACGCGCAGACCGGCGGTCTCGGCTGGGGCTTCATCGCGGTCTCCGCCACATTGCACAGCCTGCGCCTTTCCCGCAGCACCGCCTTTGCCCGCGCCGTGATCGAGGGCTACCGGCATGGCCGCAAGGCAAAGTGGCTGCTGGGCGAGGACTACGAGACCCTGCTGCACGAACCGCTCGATGCGGCGCGCGCCCGGCTGGGCATCGCCAGGCCCGACAGGTACCTGGCGTCAAGTCCCACGGGAAAATGGGAGCGGTAGGACGCAAGCCACGCGCGCCGGACGATGCCGCGGCATACGGGAGGAATTGCGACGGTGATTGCGACAGCGATTGCGATCATGCCGCCGCGGCATGATCATCGTTGCACTTCCACCCGCCCGTCCGCCCGGACGCGCAGCACGGCCGGCGACACCAGACGTCGTGGTGACGCGACGCCACGCAGAGCGCCTCTTCGAACCGGCAGCGATTGCCGCCTGTGCTGCCTGTACTAACTTTCCCGCCCCGCCGCCTCCCCCACCAGCGCCTCGATCAGCCCCGCCACCGGCGCTCGCTTGAGCGCCGTCTGCCGCACCAGCACGCCGATCTCCCGGAAGATCGGCTCGCCCGGCAACGGGATCTCCACCACGTTGCGGGTCTGCCTGAGCGGCACCAGCTCGGCGGGGATGATGGCCCAGCCCAGGCCCTCGCTGACCATCTGCAGGATGACCGCGGGTTCGTCCAGCTCCATGCCGCCTTCGACCCAGAGCCGGTGCCGGCGCAGGTAGCGGTCCACCAGCTGGCCGCCCATGGAGTGGCGGTTGTAGCGGATGAAGGGCAAGGCGGCCAGCGCGGCCTTGAGTTCGCGCGGGGCGCCCTTGGGGACGATGCCGACGAAGCGCTCGCGCATCAGGTGGACCCATTTGAGTTCAGGCGGGATGCCCAGGCGCGGCTTGATCAGGACGGCGATATCTAGCTCGCGGGCGTCCACCTGCGTGAGCAGCTGGGTGGACATGCCGGGGATGATGTTGACGTGGGTCTTTGGAAAGCCCTCGCGAAAGCGCTTCATCGCCTTGGGCAGCAGCGTGGCCTGCACCGTGGAGACCGCGCCGAGATCCAGCGGCGTGGTGTCGGAGGCGGACTGCGCGCGGCCTTTCATCGATGCATAGAGTTCGATGAAGCGCCGGGCTTCCGGCAGCAGCTTGCGGCCCTCCTCGCTGAGTGTGACGGATTTGCCGGCACGGTCGAACAGGGTGCAGCCAAGGTCTTCCTCGAGCCGGCGGATCTGTGTGCTGACTGCCGACTGGGTCAGGCCCAGCCGCGCCCCGGCAGCGGAGAAGGAGGCCGTCTCCGCGGCGACGAGGAAGGTCTGGAAGTAGCGGATCATATATCTTAATTTTTGATGCTTAGCGCGTAAAACATTCGTTTCATATTACGAGTTCTGCTGATTACAATCAACGCACCAGCGCCGCCGCGGTTTTTCCTGCGCGCGGCTGAGTCCGACAATCCCTCCCCCGAAAGAGCCCCCCATGAGCGCCACCCCGCTTTTCCACCTGGCTTTTCCCGTCAACGACCTCGAAGAGGCGCGCCGTTTCTACGGCGGCCTGCTCGGCTGCCCCGAAGGCCGCAGCTCCGACGCCTGGATCGATTTCAATTTCTACGGCCACCAGGTGGTGGCGCACCTGGCGCCCGAGGAATGCGGCCATCGCGCCACCAGCGCGGTGGATGGCGACGACGTGCCGGTACGGCACTTCGGCGCGATCCTGCCGATGGAAGAATGGGAAGCGCTGGCCGGCAGGCTGCGCGCGGCCAATACGCGCTTTGTGATCGAGCCGCATGTGCGCTTCAAGGGCCAGGTGGGCGAGCAGGCCACCATGTTCTTCCTCGACCCGTCGGGCAATGCCCTGGAGTTCAAGGCCTTCGGCGATCTGAGCCAGGTTTTTGCCAAGTAAGCACGCAGCCATTTTTCACGCCCCTCACTACGGATTCAAAGATGACCGATTTCGTGATCCAGCCCGCCGAGCAGGCGAGCGTCGCCGTGGCCGGCAGCAACGCCCGCTTTCCCATCCGCCGCGTGTTCTGCGTGGGCCGCAACTACGCGGCGCATGCGCGCGAGTTCGGCAATGACCCGGACCGCGATCCGCCCTTCTTCTTCACCAAGCCGGCCGACGCCGTGGTGCCGGCCGAAGGCACGGTGGCCTATCCCCCGCTGACCGAGAATCTCCACCACGAGATCGAGATGGTGGTGGCGATCGGCAAGGGCGGCGCCAACGTCACGCCCGAACAGGCACTGGACCTGGTGGGGGGCTACGGCGTGGGCGTGGACATGACCCGCCGCGACCTGCAGGACGTGGCCAAGAAGATGAGCCGGCCGTGGGACTGGTCGAAGAGCTTCGATGCTTCCGGCCCGTGCGGCCCGCTGCACCAGGTGGCCGACGTCGGGCATCCCGCCAAGGGACGCATCTGGCTGGCGGTCAATGGCGAGACCCGCCAGGACGGCGACCTGAACGAGCTGATCTGGCCGGTGGCCGACGTGATTGCCTATGTCTCGCAAAGCGTGACCCTGGCTCCCGGCGACCTGATCTTCACCGGTACGCCGGCCGGCGTGGGCGAACTGCGTCCTGGCGACTCGGTGACCGCGGGTATCGAAGGCATCGGCGAGATCGCGTTCACGGTCGGCAAGCGCTAGTACCGGACCACGGCAGGAACCAAGGCGGGCCCCGATACACAAGTGGGCCCGCCTTTGCTTTGTGGGCTTATACTTGCCCAACCTTGTACGACAACCTATAGACCAAGGTGGCACGCTGCCCGGCGAGGACAAGACAGGAGACAAAGCCCATGCGCGAAAACCGGATTCGAAAAATGTGGGCGGCCGACCAGGCCGTCGTCAATGGCTGGCTCTCCATTCCCAGCAGCTTCGCGGCCGAGACCATGGCCCACCAGGGCTGGGACTCCCTCACCGTCGACCTGCAGCACGGCGCGCTCGACTATCGCGATGCGCTGGCGCTGTTCACCGCCGTCTCGACCACCGACACCGTGCCCGTGGCGCGCGTGCCCTGGAACGAACCCGGCATCCTGATGAAGGTGCTGGATGCAGGCGCGTATGGCGTGATCTGCCCCATGATCAACACGCGCGAGGATGCGCAGCGCTTCGTGGCCGCCACGCACTACCCGCCGCAGGGGTCGCGCAGCTTCGGCCCCATCCGCGGGCTGCTCTACGGCGGCGCCGACTATCCGGAGCGCGCCAACGAGACCATCGTCACCTTCGCCATGATCGAAACCCGGCAAGGCCTGGACAACCTCGACGAGATCCTCTCCGTGCCGGGACTGGACGCGGTCTATATCGGCCCGTCCGACCTGTCGCTCGCGCTTGGCTGCCGGCCCACCTTCGACGATGTCGACCAGCCGGTGGCGGACGCGATCGCGCACGTGGTGGCGCGCGCCAAGGCGCACGGCGTGGTCGCCGGCATCCACAACGGCGCGCCGGAGGCGGCACTGCGCCGCATCGAGCAGGGCTTCCGCTTTGTCACGGTGGGCTCGGATGCCCGCCTGATGGCAGCCGGGGCCAGGCAGGTGGTGACGCAGATGCGGGCCGGCAAGGCGCCGGCAGGCGGCACGTCGCACGGCTATTGAGCAGAGCGCCGGCCGCTTGCGTCGGCTCGCACCGGCAACGGCGTGCCTCGCTCATTCAATACGACTAATACGTCTGATACGTCTAATACGTCTAATACGTCTCGAGATGAAGCCGCCCTTCCCGCTTCAGGTCGGCGCCCACCGTCTCCCATGACAGCCCGGCCTGCTGCGCCACGTCGCGCAGGGCCAGCACCACGCCTTCCTCCATGCTCTTGAGCCCGCACACGTAGAAATACGTGTTCGCGTCCGCCAGCAGCGCGGCCAGGTCGGCGGCGCGCTCCCGCATGGCGTCCTGCACATAGCGCTTGGGCTGGCCGGGCGTGCGCGAGAACACCATGTTGATGTCGATGAAATCCTTCGGCAGGTTCTGCAGCGGGCCGAAGTAAGGCAGTTCTTCGCGCGTGCGCGCGCCGAAGAACAGCATCAGCTTGCCCCCCTCGAACTTGCCCGACTTGCGCAGCCGGCGGCGCCATTCGGTCATCGCGCGCATCGGCGCGCTGCCCGTGCCCGTGCAGATCATGACGATATTCGAGCGCGGGTGGTTGGGCATCAGGAAGCTGCTGCCGAACGGGCCGATCACCTCCACCTTGTCGCCCACCTGCAGGTCGCACATATAGTTCGACGCCACGCCACGCACCGGATTGCCCTGGTGGTCTTCGAGCACGCGCTTGATGGTCAGCGAGATATTGTTGTAGCCGGGCCGCTCGCCGTTGMGCGCGCTGGCCAGCGAATACTGGCGCGCGTGGTGCGCACGGCCGCCGGCATCCACGCCGGGCGGCACGATGCCGATGGACTGGCCTTCGAGCACCGGGAACGGCGCCGTGCCGAAGTCCAGCACGATGTGGTGCGTGTCGTAGTCGCGGCCCACCCCGGTGACGCGTACGTTCCCGGTCACGGTGGCGGTGACGGTCCTGGCGGCCTTGGCGCCATACAGGTTGGTGTAGGCATGCGCGGCCGACCACGGCGGCACGGTGGCGCCGAACTGCGCGCTGTCGAAGGCGTCTTCGCCGCTGGCGGCGGCGGGCAGCGACACGGCCACGGGTTCGGCCGGCATCTGCGCACCGGCGGCCACGCCGGCCGCGGACAATTGCTCGGGCGTGAGTTCGGCCGGCAGCTCGTCCCAGCCGAGTTGTTCGCCGACGCCGTAGGCCTTGGCGCGCGGCATGGTGCGCCAGTTGTCGATCGAGCCAGTGGGACACGGCGAGATGCAGGCCATGCAACCGTTGCACTTATCCGCATCGACCACATAGTTGCGCGAGTCGTGGGTGATGGCCGCAACCGGGCAGGTAGCCTCGCAGGTATTGCAGCGGATGCAGATCTCGGGGTCGATCAGGTGCTGCCTGATGACTTGGATGTCGGACATGTCCATGGCGATCTCCGGGTGATGCGACCCCTGTAGCCAGGGCCTTCCCCTTTCCTTTCGATGACAGGCGCCATGCGGGCGCCTGTCGTGGGTACCGCTCGTGCGCGCGGGCGATGCTTCGCTCAGTTGAAACGCACGTATTCGAAGTCCACCGGCTGGCGGTTGATGCCCATCACCGGCGGCGCGATCCAGTTGGCGAACTTGCCCGGTTCGACCACGCGGCCCATCAGGCTGGCCACGAAGAGCCGGTCGGCTTCGCTCGGCAGCCAGTGGTCCACGTTGGCCTTCCATTCCGCCTCGGAAATCACCCGGCCGTCCGGCGAGATCTTCACGCCCGAGAGCGCGCCGATATTGCGGTGGAACGCCTTGTGCGGCACCTTCAGGCGGAACGGGATCGCGGCCTTCTCGATGACCTTGTTCCAGCGCTCCACGCCGCCCACGCTGTCCTTGATGTAGTCGTCGCGCAGCACTTCGTTGAGCGCGTTGAGCATCGGCACTTCCTTCTCCACGAGCTGGCCGCCCACGGCCTGCAGCACCTTGTAGCTCTGGCCCTTGAGTACGTGGTCGTCGGTGCGCTTGCCTTCTTCGTAGCGGCCCTTGAGGCCGGTGCTGTAGAAGGTGGCGGCGTTGCTGGACTCGTCCGCGCCGAACAGGTCGATGGTGACGCTGTAGTGGAAGTTCAGGTAGCGCTGCAGCGTGGGCAGGTCGATCACGCCGGCCGCGCGCAGGCGGGCCGGGTCGTCGGTCTTCAGTTCGTTCATGACCTGGCAGGTGCGCTGGATCACGCGCGACACGCCGCTCTCGCCCACGAACATGTGGTGCGCTTCCTCGGTCAGCATGAACTTGGTGGTGCGTGCCAGCGGATCGAACGAGCTCTCCGCCAGCGCGCACAGCTGGAACTTGCCGTCGCGGTCGGTGAAGTAGGTGAACATGAAGAAGGACAGCCAGTCAGGCGTTTCCTCGTTGAATGCCTGCAGGATGCGCGGGTTGTCCTGCTGGCCGCTGCGGCGCTCCAGCAGTGCCTCGCCTTCTTCGCGGCCATCGCGGCCGAAGTACTTGTGCAGCAGGTAGACCATGGCCCACAGGTGGCGGCCTTCTTCCACGTTGACCTGGAACAGGTTGCGCAGGTCGTACATGCTGGGCGCGGTCAGGCCGAGATGGCGCTGCTGCTCCACCGAGGCGGGCTCGGTATCGCCCTGGGTGACGATGATGCGGCGCAGGTTGGCGCGGTATTCGCCGGGCACGTCCTGCCAGGCATCCTCGCCCTTGTGGTCGCCGAAATGGATCTTGCGGTTGGCCTCGGCGGGATTGAGGAAGATGCCCCAGCGGTAGTCCGGCATCTTCACGTGGCCGAAGTGGGCCCAGCCCTGCGGATCCACGCTGATGGCCGTGCGCAGGTAGATGTCGAAATTCTGCGAGCCGTCCGGGCCCATGTCGTTCCACCAGCTCAGGTAGTTCGGCTGCCATTGCTCCAGCGCGCGCTGCAGGGTGCGGTCTTCGCTGAGGTTGACGTTGTTGGGGATCTTTTCGCTGTAGTTGATGCCGGACATCATGGTCTCCGTGGCTGGCTGTGCATTGGCATTGGTGGAGCAGGGGCGGTGTCGGTCGCGGCGCCCCCACCGGGAAACGCGCCGCGACGCGGGGGCGTGAGGTCTAGACGCGGTTCCAGTCGAATGCCGCCTTGTCGCCCTTGCCGTAGACCTTGAGCGCACCCTTCTCGCCGACAGCGTTGGGGCGCTGGAAGATCCAGTTCTGCCAGGCAGTCAGCCGGCCGAAGATGCGGGTGAACATGTTCTCCGGGCCGTTGAAGCGCAGGTTGGCTTCCATGCCGGTGAGCGCGTCGGGGGACATGGCCGCGCGCTCTTCCAGCGCGATGCGCACTTCATCGGTCCAGTCGATGTCGTCCGGGTTGGCGGTGACCAGGCCGAGCGCATGGGCGGCGTCGGCGTCGAGCGCCTGGCCGGCGCGGGCGCGCACCGCTTCCAGCGCGGGCTGCTCGTCGTAGAAGCGGCGGCCCAGGCGGCTCTGGCCCGTCACCATCGGGTAGAGCCCGAAGTTGGTCTCGGCCACGGTGATCTTCGGCGCGCGGGCTTCATCGTCCGGCAGCGCGAGGTGGTAGCTGCGGTCGCAGGCCAGCGCAAGCTCGAGGAAGGTGCCGGCAAAGCACGAGCCCGGCTCGATCAGCGCGAACAGGCTGCGCGACGACACGTCCAGGCGCGACAGCGTGCGGCGCAGCAGGCCGATGGTCTCGCGCACCAGCCAGTGGTCTTTGTGCGCCAGCAGCGTGGCGTCCATCGCCAGCACGTTGGCGGCGTCGCCTTCGGTCTTGATCAGCCAGGTGCCGATGTCGAGCTCGTTGGTGCGCATCGACAGGATGGCGTCTTCCAGTTCGCGCCCCAGTTGCAGCGGATACCAGGCGGCGCCGGCTTCGGCGATGGCGCCGAGCGTCTGCGGCTGGGTGGCCGACGGCGCCTTCACGGTAAAGGTGGCCTTGCGGGCCGCACGGTCGATCTCCACCGTGACGTGGGTGTAGCGCAGGGCGTCGGCTTCCACGCTGCATTCGACCGGGGTCAGCGCCACGCCGCGGCCATCGGCCGGCCGGTCGCTCTGCGCCGCCAGCGCCAGCGCGCGCTCCTGGACCTTCTGCGCGAACACCGCGGGCTTGGCGATATCGTCCACCAGGCGCCAGTCCTTGGCGCGCTGGCCGCGCACGCCCTCGGTGGTGGTGCAGAAGATATCGGCCAGGTCGTGGCGCACGTGACGCTTGTCGGTCACGCGGGTCAGGCCGCCGGTGCCCGGCAACACGCCCAGCAGCGGCACTTCGGGCAGGCTCACGGCGGAGGAGCGGTCGTCGACCAGGATGATCTCGTCGCAGGCCAGGGCCAGCTCGTAGCCGCCGCCGGCGCAGGCGCCGTTGACCGCGGCGAGGAATTTCAGGCCGCTATGCGTCGAGGAATCTTCCAGGCCGTTGCGGGTTTCGTTGGTGAACTTGCAGAAGTTCACCTTCCAGGCGTGGCTGCTCACGCCCAGCATGAAGATGTTGGCGCCGGAGCAGAACACCTTGTCCTTGCCGCTGGTGACCACCACGGTGCGCACTTCGGGATGCTCGAAGCGGATGCGGTTGACCGCGTCGTTCAGTTCGATGTCGACGCCGAGGTCGTAGCTGTTGAGCTTGAGCTTGTAGCCCGGGCGCAGGCCGGCATTCTCGTCAATGTCCACCGCCAGCGTGGCAACGGGGCCGTCGAACGTCAGCTTCAGGTGCTTGTATTGGGACGGGTCGGTCTGGTAGTCGACGCGGGGGGCGGTAGTCATGCTGTGTCTCCTCAGCGATGAAGCACGATAGTGCATTGATCGGAATCCAGTGCAACGAAATATAGTTCATGCACTGAATTTACGTCAAGCACTATTGTGCATCTTTTCGCGGAAGAGACCCGCAGGCCATGCGACGGCTAGAGCGGTAGCTGCAAGGCCCTGCGCACGACGTCCCGGAGGGACGCGAAGGTCGCATCCAGCGGCTCGGCGCTGGTGTCCACGCTGAACTCCGCCTTGGAATAGAAGGCCGCGCGACCGGCCAGGATATGGCGCAGGTCTTCCATCGCCTCCTTGCTGGCGGCCATGGGGCGCAGGTCGCCCTGGGCGCGCACGCGGTTCATATGGTCCTCCGGGTCGGCCTGCAGCCAGACCGTGGTGCAGTGGGCCAGCAGCAGGTTGAAGGTGGCCGGATCGGACACCAGCCCGCCCGGCGTGGCGATCACCGCTTCCGGATAGATCTGGATGGCCTCTTCCAGCGCGCGCCGCTCGTAGCGGCGGTAGGCGTTCATGCCGTACAGGCCCTGGATTTCCGAGATGCTGCAGCCGGCGAACTGCTCGATCTCGCGGCTCAGCTCCACGAACGGGAAGCCGAGATCCTCCGCCAGCATGGCGCCCAGCGTGGATTTGCCGGCGCCACGCAGGCCGATCAGCGCCACCCGCGGGCTGCGCGCGGCGTTGCCGCCGCCGGTGCCCAGCATCTCGCCGATGGCAATGCGCACGCGCCGCAGCGTGGCTTCGTCGCGATGTTCCAGCAGCTCACGGATCAGCAGCCACTCCGGCGACGAGGTGGACACGTCGCCGAGCAGTTCCGCCAGCGAGCACTGCAGCGCCGTCGCGACCTGCTGCAACACCAGGATGGAAGCGTTGCCGCTGCCGTACTCCAGGTTGGCCAGGTGCCGCTCCGAGACATCCGCGGCCTGCGCGGTGGCCTTGCGGGTCAGGCCGCGGCGCGCGCGCAGGTCGCGCACGCGCTCGCCAAGCGAGACCAGCAGCGCGTTTTTCTCGCCCGCGGCGGCGTTGGCCGGCTGCGTGCCGCCGGCTTCGCCCTCGCCCCCGGGCGCAGGCTGCCCGGTCGGAGTTAACCCGGGAACATGCAATATATTGCTTGACATGATTTCTTGTCGGCTCTATGTTTCACACATGCACAATAATGCATGAATCGTCGGTATGCAACCCGGCTAAGTCTAATGGAGCCCCCCAGATGTCCCCAACCGAATTCCGTGCGCAGATCGCGCGGCTGACGGCGCAGATCGCCGGCCGCCCGCTCGATGCCAGCCTCGACGCCTGGCTCAACGCAGAGCATGGCGCCACCAGCCCCACCTACCGCGAACTCAAGGCCGCCTGCGAGACCGGCGTGGCCGAAGGCTGGCTGTGCAACCGGGAAGGCGGCGGCATCCGCTACGGCCGCATCTTCAAGCCGGACGACGAACTGCACGGCTTCTCGGTGGACGTGGTCGACATGCAGGACATCGCCGGGCCGCACCACGTGCATCCGGATGGCGAGATCGACCTGATCATGCCCGTCGAAGGCGAAGCGCGATTCGACGGGCGACCCGCCGGCTGGCTGGTCTGCCCGCCCGGCAGCGCGCACCGGCCCACCGTCACCCAGGGCCGCGCCCTGGTCCTCTATCTGCTGCCCGCCGGGCGCATCGAATTCACCCGTTAGGCAACCCGCAGGAACCGCACCATGACCGAACTGCTTTCCAACCATCTCGGCGGCCGCTGGCAGGCCGGGACCGGCGCCGGCACGGCGCTGCTCGATCCCGTGCTGGGCAACGAACTGGTGCGCGTGGACGCCACCGGGCTCGACCTCGCCGCCGGCTTCGCCTTCGCCCGCGAACAGGGCGGCGCGGCCTTGCGCGCGCTCACCTACCGCGAGCGCGCCGCCATGCTGGGGGCCATCGTCAAGGTGCTGCAGGCCAACCGCGACGCCTACTACGACATCGCCACGGCCAACAGCGGCACGGTCAGGAACGATTCGGCGGTCGATATCGACGGTGGCATCTTCACGCTCGGCACCTACGCGAAGATGGGCGACGCGCTCGGCGAGCGTCGCTTCCTGCTCGACGGCGAGGCCGCGCGCCTCGGCAAGGAGCCACTATTCCAGTCGCAGCACGTGCTCACGCCCACCCGCGGCGTGGCCTTGCTGATCAATGCCTTCAACTTCCCCGGCTGGGGCTTGTGGGAAAAGGCCGCGCCCGCGCTGTTGTCCGGCGTGCCGGTCATCGTCAAGCCCGCCACCGCCACCGCCTGGCTCACGCAGCGCATGGTGCGCGACGTGGTCGAGGCCGGCATCCTGCCGCCCGGCGCCCTCTCCGTGGTATGCGGCAGCGCGGCCGGCCTGCTCGACCAGTTGCAGCCGTTCGACGTCGTGTCCTTCACCGGCTCGGCCGATACCGCCGCGCTGATCCGCTCCCATGCGGCGGTGACGCAACGCTCCGTGCGCGTCAATATCGAGGCCGACAGCGTCAACTCCGCGCTGCTGCTGCCCGGCGAGGCAGCCGGCAGCGAAGCCTTCGACCTGCTGGCGCGCGAGGCCGTGCGCGAGATGACGGTCAAGTCCGGCCAGAAGTGCACCGCCATCCGCCGCATCTTCGTCCCGGAACCGCTCTACGACGCCGCCGCCGAGGCCATCGGCGCGCGCCTGCGCAAGATCACCGTGGGCAACCCGCGCAACGATGCGGTGCGCATGGGCGCGCTGGTCAGCCGCGCACAGCTTGGCGCGGTGCGCGAAGGCCTGGCTTATCTGCGCTCGCAGGCCGACGTGCTGCACGACGGCGCCACGCACGCGCCGGTGGATGCCGACGCGGCCGTGGCGTGCTGCGTCGGCCCCACCCTGCTGGGCACGCGCGACGCCGACGGCGCCGACCGCGTGCACGACACCGAGGTCTTCGGCCCGGTGGCCACGCTGGTGCCCTACCGCGACGCCGCTCACGCGCTGGCGCTGGTGCGGCGTGGCCAGGGCTCGCTGGTGGCGTCGCTGTACGGCAGCGACAGCGCCGCGCTGGCTGCCACGGCCGTGGAACTGGCCGACAGCCACGGCCGCGTCCACGTGATCTCGCCCGAAGTGGGGCAGCTCCACACCGGCCACGGCAACGTCATGCCGCAATCGCTGCATGGCGGCCCGGGGCGCGCGGGCGGCGGCGAAGAGCTGGGCGGACTGCGCGCCCTGAACTTCTATCACCGCCGCAGCGCCGTGCAGGCCGGCACCGACGTGCTCGCACACCTGTAAGCCAGCGCGCGACAAACCCACCGATACGGGGAGACAAGCATGACCGCCGAAACACAAGTCCAGCCGCCCGGAGCGCCCTTCAATTTCGCGCAGCACCTGATCGAGCGCAATGCGCTGCGCGCGACCAAGACCGCCTTTGTCGACGACCACGGCAGCCTGAGCTACGGCGCGCTGGCCGAGCGCGTGCGCCGCCTGGCCGCCGCGTTGCAGGGCTGCGGCATCCACCGCGAAGAGCGTGTGCTGCTGCTGATGCACGACTGCAACGACTGGCCCGTGTCCTTCCTCGGCGCGATGTACGCCGGCATCGTGCCGGTGGCGGTCAACACCCTGCTCACCGCCGAGGACTATGCCTATATGCTGGGGCACAGCCGCGCCCAGGCGGTGCTGGTATCGGCGGCGCTGCTGCCGGTGCTGCGCCAGGCCATGGCACAGGGCGGCCACGAAGTGAAGACGGTCATCGTCTCCCGTCCCGACGGCGCCCCCGACGGCGGCGCGCTTGCGCTCGACGCGCTGCTCGGCGGCCACGCGCCGCTGCCCGCGCCCGCCGGCACCGGGCCCGACGACCCCGGCTTCTGGCTGTATTCCTCGGGCTCCACCGGCCGCCCCAAGGGCGTGCTGCACAGCCACGCCAACCCGTACTGGACGGCGGAGCTGTACGCCAAACCCATCCTCGGGCTGGACGAGCACGACACCTGCTTCTCCGCGGCCAAGCTGTATTTCGCCTACGGGCTCGGCAACGCGCTGAGCTTTCCGCTCAGCGTCGGCGCCACCGTGGTGCTGATGGCCGAGCGCCCGACCCCGGAGGCCACCTTCAGGCGCTGGCTGGCGCATCGGCCCACGGTCTTCTTCGGCGCGCCGACCGGCTATGCGGGCATGCTGGCCTCGCCCGCCCTGCCCGCGCGCGGCGAAGTGGCGCTGCGCCTTTGCTCTTCCGCCGGCGAGGCCCTGCCCGCCGACCTCGGCGAACGCTTCACCGCGCACTTCGGCTGCGACATCATCGACGGCATCGGCTCCACCGAGATGCTGCACATCTTCCTGTCAAACCGCCCCGGCCAGGTGCGCTACGGCACCACCGGCTGGCCGGTGCCGGGCTACGCGGTGGAGCTGCGCGACGAGGAAGGCCACCCCGTGCCGGATGGCGAGGTGGGCGAGCTGTATATCCAGGGCCCGAGCGCGGCGCTGATGTACTGGGGCAACCGCGAGAAATCGCGCGAGACCTTCCGCGGCGGCTGGACCAAGAGCGGCGACAAGTACGTGCGCAACCCCGACGGAAGCTACTGCTACGCCGGCCGCAGCGACGACATGCTCAAGGTCAGCGGCATCTATGTGTCGCCGTTCGAAGTGGAAGCCACGCTGGCCCAGCATCCGGCCGTGCTGGAGGCGGCCGTGATCGGCGTGCCCGACGACGCGGGCCTGACCAGGACCAAGGCCTTCGTCGTGCTGAAGGCCGGCGCGCAGGCCGGCGAGGCGGAACTGAAGGCCTTCGTCAAGGAGCGCCTGGCGCCCTACAAGTACCCGCGCGTCATCGAGTTCGTTGCCGCGCTGCCCAAGACCGCCACCGGCAAGATCCAGCGCTTCCGGCTGCGCGAACTGGAAGGCGCGCCGGCCTGAAGCCCGCGCCGCGTGCCACACCCCGACCGCCGCGGCCACGCGGCGGCGAAAAACACAACGGAGACAACCATGCGTCAGATCGATGTCCACAAGCTGGCCGACGAGGCCCGCTTCAACCGCTTCCACGGCCAGGTGCTGTTGTGGTGCGCCCTCATCATCATCTTCGACGGCTATGACCTTGCCGTGGTCGGCATTGCGCTGCCTTCCATCATGAAGAGCATGGGCGTCGACGCTACCAGCGCCGGCTTCATGGTCAGCTCGGCGCTGTTCGGCATGATGTTCGGCGCCGTCGTCATGGGCACCGTGGCGGACCGCCTCGGCCGGCGCGTCGCCATCGCCATCTGCATTGCGCTGTTCAGCGTGTTCACAGCGGCGGCAGGCTTCGCCAGCGACCCGGTCAGCTTCAGCGTCACGCGCTTCCTGGCGGGGCTGGGCATCGGCGGCGTGATGCCCAATGTGGTGGCGCAGATGACCGAGTACTCGCCGCGCAAGATCCGCGGCACCATGGTCACGCTGATGTTCAGCGGCTACTCCGTGGGCGGCATGCTGGCCGCGCTGCTCGGCAAGGGACTGATCGAAAGCTATGGCTGGCAGTCGGTATTCGTCGCCGCCGCGCTGCCGGCGCTGCTGATCCCCGTGGTGCTCAAGGTCATGCCCGAATCCATGCCCTTCCTGGTCAGGACCGGCCGCCTCGACACGCTCAAGCGCATCGTGTCGCGCCTGGAGCCGGCCTACCAGCCCAGGCCCGATGACCAGTTCGCCCTGCCCGCCACCGACAAGGCCGGCGACGCGCCGATCGGCAAGCTGTTCCAGGACGGCCGCGGCTTCAGCACCGTGATGTTCTGGGTCGCGTTCTTCATGTGCCTTTTCATGGTCTACGCGCTCAGTTCGTGGCTGACCAAGCTGATGGCCAGCGCCGGCTACAGCCTGGGCTCGGCGCTGACCTTCGTGCTGGTGCTGAACTTCGGCGCCATGATCGGCGCGATCGGCGGCGGCTGGCTGGCCGACCGCTTCAATATCAAGTACGTGCTGGTGGGGATGTATGCACTGGCGGCGGTATCCATCACGCTGCTGGGCTTCAAGGTGCCCACCGAAGTGCTGTTCCTGCTGGTGGCGCTGGCCGGCGCGTCGACCATCGGCACGCAGATCGTGACCTATGCCTATGCGGGGCAGTTCTATCCGATGGCGGTGCGCGCCACCGGCATCGGCTGGGCCTCGGGTGTGGGCCGCAGCGGCGCCATCCTGGCGCCGATCGTGATCGGTGCCCTGGTGGGCATGGCGCTGCCGCTACAGCAGAACTTCATGGCAATCGCGGTGCCGGCGGTGATCGCCGTGGTGGCGGTGCTGCTGATCGATCACCGGCGCTCGGCCTCGGCCATGCATGCGGGTGGCGAAGCCGCTCAGCCCGCCGCGCACGCGCCGGCGCTGGCGCAGGCCCGGCGCTCCGCTTAGGGCATGCCCGTCACGACGCGGTCTTCGCCTCCTGATAGGCCGCGTACAGGCGCTTGAACACCGGCCCCGGCACGCCCGTGCCGACGGTCTTGCCGTCGATGCGCACCACCGGCAGGATCTCCTTGCTGGCCGAGGTCAGCAAGACTTCGTCCGCCGCCATCACTTCATCGAACGTGATGCGGCGGGCCTCCAGCGAGATATCCAGCGCCGCGCATAGCTCTTCCATCCAGCCGTAGCGGATGCCTTCGAGGATCAGGTTGTCCTTCGGCGGCGCCGCGACGCGGCCCTTGCGGACGATCCACACATTGGAGGCGGAAGCCTCGGTCAGGAAGCCGTCGCGGAACTGGATGCTCTCGGTGGCGTCGTGCTCCACCGCGTTCTGCGCCGCCAGCACATTGCCCAGCAGCGAGGTGGACTTGACCTGGCAATGCAGCCAGCGCTTGTCCTCCTGCGTCACGCACGACACGCCCTGCTCGCGCATCTGGGCCGACGGCGGCGTCATCGGGTTGGTCATGATCAGCACGGTGGGCGTCACCTCCTTCGGGAAGGCATGGGTGCGCCGCGCCACGCCGCGCGTGACCTGGATGTAGATCATCTGGTCGGACAGGCCGTTGGCCTTGACCACGCGGTCGATCAGGGCGATCCACTCTGCATCGGTGTGCGGGTTGGGAATGCCGATGGTTTCCTGGCTGCGGGCCAGCCGCGCCAGGTGCTGCGGCAGGCGGAAGGGCTTGCCGTTGTAGATGGGCACGACTTCATACACGCCGTCGCCAAAGATAAAGCCTCGGTCCAGCACGGGAACGCGGGCTTCGGACAGGGGCGTGAGTTCGCCGTTGAGGTAGACAATGTCTTCGTTCATGGGGGCAGGCTTCGGGCAGGTTCCAGCGTGGATGGGGTGCGATGCGCGCATCGAGCACAAGCAGCGCATGGGGGCATTCTTCCACAAGCCGCATCGCCTGGTTATGCAAAATAGGCATGAGCTGCTTCCAGCCCGCTTCCACGGCGGCCGTGTGCTTTCTGCCTCACCGTGGCCCGCACGTCATCCTTGATCCCGCCGCAAGAATCATTTGCCGGCCGCGGGGTTTTTGCAAAGCCCGCCCGTCCCGATAATCGCTTCATCCAACCGATATCCGACGAGCGAGGCAACCATGCTGTTCACCCCCTACACCTTTGGCGACATCACCACGCGCAACCGCATCGTGATGCCGCCGATGACCCGTTCGCGCGCTGCCGCGGGCGATGTGGCAACGGACCTGATGGCCGAGTACTACGCGCAGCGCGCCAGCGCCGGCCTGATCATTTCCGAAGGCACGCAGATCAGCCGGCAAGGGCAGGGCTATGCCTGGACGCCCGGCATCTATACCGACGCGCAGGTACGCGGCTGGCGCAAGGTGACCGACGCGGTGCATGCCGCCGGCGGCAAGATCTTCGCGCAGCTCTGGCACGTGGGCCGCGTCTCCCACAATTCGCTCCAGCCCGGCGAGGCCGCTCCGGTGTCGTCGTCCGCGCTGGTGGCCGAAGGCGTGAAAGTGTTCGTCGACGCCAGCGGCCAAGGCCCGCAGGGCGGCGTGGGCGAGATGATCCAGCACTCGGCGCCGCGCGCGCTGTCGATCGACGAGATCCCCGGCATCGTGGCCGACTACGCGAACGCCGCGCGCAATGCCCTGGCGGCCGGCTTCGACGGTGTCGAGCTGCATGGCGCCAACGGCTACCTGATCAACCAGTTCATCGACTCGCAGGCCAACGCCCGCACCGACGCCTACGGCGGCTCGCTGGCCAACCGCCTGCGCTTCCTCAGGGAAGTGGCGCAGGCCGTGACCGACGTGGTCGGCAAGGACCGCATCGGCGTGCGCCTGGCGCCGCTGACCACGCTGCAGGGCGCGGTGGACGACACGCCGCAAGCCACCTACCTGGCCGCCGCGCACGCGCTCGGCCAGATCGGCGTGGGCTATATCCATATCGCCGAGGCCGACTGGGAGGATGCACCCGTCATGCCAGCCGCCTTCAAGGAAGCGCTGCGCGCGATCTATCCCGGCACCCTGATCTACTCCGGCAACTACACCGGGCCGCGCGCGCAGGAAGCGCTCGCCAGGGGCTGGGCCGACCTGGTCGGCTTCGGGCGCGCGTTCATCGCCAATCCGGACCTGCCCTACCGCCTGCAGCACGACCTGCCGCTCAACGCCGGCGACCGCGCCAAGTACTTCGGTGGCGGCGAGGCGGGCTACACCGATTACCCGAGGCACGCCAGCAACGCCGCGCCCCAGGCCGATGCCGCATAACCCCGCCGCGATGGAGAACGCCATGCACAGCGCACTGGACAAACTGACGGCGGGCGGCTTCAGCGTCGGCGTGGAACTGCCGCTTGACAACGACTGGTCGCCCGCCGGCGAACTCGCCCGACGCCAGGCCGGCCGCCTTCCCGGCGAGCCCGACCTGGCACGCCATGGCGAACTCGCCAGGCGCGCCGACCGGCTGGGCTTTCGCGCGCTGTGGGTGCGCGACGTCCCGCTGTACGACCCGCAGTTCGGCGACGCCGCGCAGGTCTTCGAGACCTTCAGCTACCTGGGCTACCTGGCCGGCGTGACCGAGCGCATCCTGCTCGGCACCGCCGCGGTGGTACTACCCCTGCGCGAGCCGATGCTGACGCTGAAATCCGCCGCCACCGTGAACCACCTCAGCAACGGCCGGCTGCTGCTCGGCGTCGCCAGCGGCGACCGCCCGGTCGAATACCCGGTCTTCGGCCGCGACTTCGCGCGCCGCGGCGAAGCGTTCCGCGAGCAGGTGGCGCTGCTGCGCGATGCCGGCGCGGCACGCCTGCCCGAAGGCGTGCGCATGCTGCCGCGCCTGGACGCACCGCTGCCGCTGCTGGTGGCCGGGCTCGCGCAGCAATCGCCTGCCTGGGTCGGCGAGCACATGGATGGCTGGCTGGCCTACCCCGGCACGCCTGAGGACCACGCGCGCCGCAGCGCAATGTGGCGCGGCGCGGCCGGCGCCAAACCCTATGTCAGCTTTATCCACCTGGACCTGCTGGACGATCCCGATGCGCCGATCCGCCGTCACCGCTTTGGCGCGGCGGTCGGGCGCAAGGGGCTGGTTGCCGAGCTGGAGGCCATGCGCGCGGCAGGCGCCGCGCATATCGGCCTGCACTTTCGCCGCAGTCACCGGCCAGTGGGCGAAGCGATGGAGGAAATCGCGGCGCATGTGCTGCCGCATTTCCATGGCGATGCGCAGACCGCCGGGAATGCGCCGCAAGGCGCGCTGGCGGCCTGAGCCCGGGGATGCCAGGCGGCAAGAAAAACCTGCCGCGGCTTGTCTTCGCCGGCCCCTCTCCCGTTCCACGCGAGAGGGGGAAAAAACCGTCGCGGGCGAGCCGTGCGGAAAGCGATTCCGCAATCCTTTTCCGCCGCACCGGCTAGTCGCGCGCGCGGCTCCCGCCAATACTGCCTCCATGGCATCCGCCGCCCCCGCCCGACACCCTCACCAGGAATCCATCATGCAAACGAATCCCGCCCCGCAAGCTGCGCCATCCGCGCCACTGACCATCATCGCCCACGTGCGCGCCAAGCCCGGCACGCAGGCGCGCCTGCTCGCCGCGCAAGTCGGTCTGGTGGCCGCGGCAAGGCAGCATCGCGGCTGCCTGCGCTATGAGCTGCACCAGTCCAATACCGAAGAGGGCTTCGTCATCTTCGTCGAGCAATGGGCATCGGCCGCGCAATGGCGCGATCACATGGAGAGCCCCTACATGAATGCGTTCCGCAGCGCGGCCGGCGATTGCATCGGCGAATTCTCGCTGTACGAGATGCACGCTGCAGCGTAAGCGGCCGGCTATCCCGCGCCCGGCGCTCCCCGCCTGAGCGCCGCGCCGACGCGCTCCACCAGGAAGTCGATAAAGACCCGCACGCGTTGCGGCATATGCCGCTGGTTGCTGAAGATCGCGTGGACCTCTTCCTTGTCGCCCGGGTTGAAATCCTCCAGCAGGGGCACCAGCCGCCCCGCCTCGATATCCCTGGCCACGTGGAACATGCCCAGCCGGCTGATGCCCAGTCCATCCAGCGTGAGCTGGCGCATGGTCTCGCCGTTGTTGGCCAGCAGGTCGCCGCGCACCGGCATGTAGACGGTCTGCTTGTCGATCAAGAACGGCCACTCGTCCACCGAGCGCCGGAAATTGAAATTCAGGCAGTTGTGCTGCGCAAGCGCCTGTGGCGCGTGCGGCGCGCCGTGGGCCGCCACATAGGCAGGCGCGGCCACCACCACGCGCCGGCTTTCCCCCAGGATGCGCGCGCGAAAGCTGGCGTCGGCCAGCGGGCCCATGCGGATCGCCACGTCGATCCGCTCTCGGCGCAGGTCCACCAGTTCGTCCGTGAGCGAGATGTCCAGCGTGATGCCCGGGTAGCGCCGGCGGAACTCGGGCAACAGCGGCAGCAGCTGGTGCGTGCCCAGCGGCAGCGAGGCATTCACGCGCAGCACGCCGTGCGGCGCCGCCGAGCCCTGCGAGAGATCCTGCTCGGCCTCGTCGAGGTCGTTGAGGATGCGCACGCTGCTGTCGTAGAAGCGCTTGCCTTCGCTGGTGACCAGCAGCTGGCGCGTCGAGCGGCGCACCAGCTGCACGCCGAGCCGTTCCTCGATCCGCGTCACCACCTTGCTGACCGCCGACGCGGTGATGTCGAGCAGCTTTGCCGCACCGGAAAAACTGCCCGTCTCGACGACCTTGACGAATACCTGCATCTCGCCGCTGCGGCTGTCCATGGCAAAGAAATTCACGAATTCAATTCGGCAATCATATTCCATTGATCGTCCTTATCAAAGGAATCAAACCGACCCAGAATGCATTGCAGAGCCGCCACACGCGGCTTGCCGAACCCAACGCATTCTCCGAGGCACATCATGGACCTGAATCTACAAGGCAAGACCGCGCTGGTCAGCGCATCCACCGCCGGCATCGGCCACGCCATCGCCACGCAACTGCTGCAGGATGGCGCCACCGTGATCGTCAACGGACGCAGCGAAGCCGGCGTCGCGCAAGCGGTGTCGGCCTTCGACGAGCGCTTCGGCGCCGGCCGGGCGCTGCCGCTGGTGGCGGACATGAGCGAGGCCGGCAGCGAGGAGGTCGCCGCCGCCGCGTATCCCGCCATCGACATCCTGGTCAACAATATCGGCACCTACGCGCTGTGCGATTTCTTCAGCCTCACCGATGCGGACTGGCAGCGCATGTTCGAAGTCAATGTGTGGAGCGGCGTGCGGCTGGCGCGCACCTACATGAAGGGCATGCTGGAGCGCGGCCACGGCCGCGTGATCTTCATTTCCAGCGAGGTCGCGCTGACGCCGATGGCATCGATGGCGCACTACAGCGCCAGCAAGGCCACCCAGCTCTCCATCTCGCGCAGCCTGGCCGAACTGACCAGGGGCACGGCGGTCACCGTGAATTCGGTACTGCCCGGCCCGACCGAGACGGAGAGCCTCAAGGGCTTTATCGAATCCGTGAATCCCGGCTTGTCCTATGCGGATGCGGAACGCAAGTTCATGAACGAGAACCGGCCGTCCTCGCTGATCCTGCGCCTGGCCAAGCCCGCCGAAGTCGCCAGCGTCGTCGCCTTCCTCGCCAGCGAGCGCGCCGCCGTGGTCAACGGCGCGGCGATCCGGGCCGAGGGCGGCACCGTGCAGACCATCGCCTGATGGCCGCGCGCCCGGCGCCGGCAAGACAACGCGCGCCGCCGGATGTTGACGGCGGCGCGCGTGATGCAAGCCGGGGCGAACCCCGGCAAGCACGGGCTTCAGTCCCAGGCCGGTGCCAGGCCATCCGGGCTGGTGAGGCGCTCGCCGCGGTCCAGCGCGGCGATGGCGGCCATGTCGGCATCGCTCAGGCGCACCGCCGGCGCACCCAGGTTGCCCTGCAGGTTGGCGCGCCTGGTGGACGACGGGATCACCGCGTAGCCGAGCTGCATGGCCCAGGCCAGCACCACTTGCGCGGCAGTCGCGCCCAGGCGCCCGGCGATCCCCAGGATCACCGGATCCTGCAGCGCGCGGCCGTAGCCCAGCGTCATGTACGACGTGACGTGGATGCCCTGGCTGCGCGCGAACTCCACCACCTTGCGGTTCTGCAGGAAGGGGTGCAACTCGACCTGGTTGGTGGCGATCGCCTGCGCGCCAACGGCGTCGATCGCCTCGCGCATCAGCGCGATATTGAAGTTGGAGACACCGATCTGGCGGGTCAGGCCCTGTTCGCGGGCCTCGGCCAGCGCAGTCATGAACTCCGCCACCGGCACCGCGCCGCCGGGCGACGGCCAGTGGATCAGGGTCAGGTCGACATGGTCGGTGCGCAGCTTGGCCAGGCTCTGCCTGAGGCTGGGCACCAGCTTGTCGCGCGAGAGGTTCTCGACCCAGATCTTGGTGGTGAGGAACAGCCCGGCGCGCGCCACGCCGCTCTCGGCGATGGCCTGGCCGACTTCGGCCTCGTTGCCGTAGATCTGCGCGGTGTCGATGGCACGGTAGCCGACCTCGAGGCCGTTGCGCACGGAGTCGATGACGGTCTGGCCTTGCAGGCGGAAGGTGCCGAGGCCGAGTGCGGGAATGCTCATGGTTCTTTCCATTGTCAGAGGGTTGACAGCCGGGGCTGACGGCAGCCCGGCCGCGAAGGGTTCAGGATGGATTGCGGGACTGGCGGCAATCGCCCCGCGCCGCTCAGTCGAGCGGCATCGCGTTTTCGATCCAGCCGGTCACCGAGCCATGCGCGGGTTGCCAGCCAAGCTCGGCCCGCGCGCGGCGGGCGCGCACGCGGCTGTTGGAGCCGAAGGAGTAGCGTGCGGGCCCTTCGCCCCAGACCGGCGCGGCCTCGGCCACCGACCACGACTGCACCGGCCCAAGCCCGAGGCGCCGCGCGATGGCCGCGCCGATCTCGGCATAGGACGCCTCGCCGTTCTCGACGAAGTAGAAGGCGCCGGCCGGTGCGTGCTCCAGCGCCAGCGCGTAGAGCGCGACGGCGTCGTCGATATGCACGTTGGACCAGCGGTTCACGCCCGCCCCGACCACACGCACCACGCCGCTGCGCCGCGCCTGCGCCACCAGCGGCGGAATCTGCACACTGTGCGGATGCAGCCCGGCGCCGGTGCCGTAGATCATGCTGTTGCACAACACAGCGCTGCGCACGCCGTGCGCGGCCGCGTCCAGCACCATCTGGTCGATGGCATGGCGTGCCTGCTTGCCGGGCTCCACCACCAGCGGCGTGTCTTCGTCGAAGATGTGCCCGGACACGGCATTGCCGCCGACATCGTCGCCGATCACGCTGGAGCCACTGGTGTGCAGGAAGGGCTTGCCCGAGCCGAGCAGCCCGGCCAGCAGCGCCTCCACGGCACCGCGGTGGTCGCTGCTGGCGGTGTTGATGACGGCATCCGCCCGCGCGGCTTCGCGCGTCAGCAGGGCCGCGTCGTCCAGCGTGCCGGCCACGGGCACGATGCCGCGCCCGGCAAACAGCCCTGCCTGGGCCGGATTGCGCACCAGGCCGCGCACGGCGTGGCCATCGGCGAGCAGGCGCGCGGCCACCGAGCCCCCGATAAACCCCGCGGCGCCGGTAATGAAGACTTGCATGGGAAGGCTCCTTGTGGCCGGAACGACTGCCGGCCCTTGTACATGGCCAGAGTATCCCCGCTCCCCGCCGGCGGAATAACCGGCCCGCGTGCAGAAGATAATTGATTCCGGCGCAAGAATCGGCCAGGGCGGCGGGAGCCGCGCCACCGCGCTCTCACGCGCCTGGGCGAAAAGGCCGGCGGATCGGCTGCGCGGGGCGGGGCACGGGCAGCCGGCAATGCCGCGTGCCCGCGCGTTGTCGCCCCCGCGCGACGCGAGCCACCCGCAGGCGCGGCGCGGCTCTATAATCCGCGCACCCTGCCAATCATGGCCATCGCCCGGCCAATCACTGCCCTCATGCTCAAGGAAACAGCGGAAGCCCGCCCGACACGCCGCTACGTCGAGAAGCGCGAGGCGATCCTCGACGCCGCCGCGCGGCTGTTCAACCGCAAGGGCCTGCGCGGCGCCACGCTTTCGGACGTGGCGCAGGAAGTCGGGCTGAGCACCAACAGCATCACCTACTACTACCGCAAGAAGGAAGACCTTGTGGTGGCCTGCCTGCTGCGCACCATCGACGAGATTGCGGGCATCGCCGACGCCACCGCGGACGAGCCCCTGCCGCAGGAGCGCGTGCGCCGCTTCATCACGCTGTTCTTCGCGCGGCTGGCCCGCACTGCCACCGGCGAGCGTCCGGAGCTGATGAGCTTCCGCGAGATCCGCGCGTTGCCCGAAAGCCATGCCGAGGTGGCCTTCGCGGCCTATACGGATATGTTCCGCCGCATCCGCAAGCTGCTGCGGGACGCTGCCCCGCGCGACGCGGCCGAGCGCAACACGCGCAGCGCCGCCGCCCACCTGCTGCTGTCGCTGACCAGCGGCGCCATGACGTGGCTGGAGCGCTACGAGCCGCAGGACTATCCCAAGGTGGCGGACACGGTGGTGGACATCCTGCTCAACGGCTTTGCCGCGGCGCGGTCGCGCTGGGATGCGGGCGTGGCAGCGCCGCTGCCGCCCGGGCCCGATCCGCAGGAAAGCACGCAGGAAGCCTTCCTGCGCGCCGCCACCGACCTGCTCAACGAACTCGGCTACCGCGGCGCCTCGGCGGACCGCATCTCGGCGCGGCTCAACCTCACCAAAGGCTCGTTCTACCACCACAACGAGAACAAGGACGACCTGATCTCCGCCTGCTTCGACCGCATGTTCGCCGTCATCCGCGATACGCAGGCGCGCGTGGAAGCAGGCCCGGGCAGCGGCTGGGACAAGCTGTGCGCGGTCGCCCGCGCCCTGGTCGGCTACCAGTTCTCCGGACAGGGCCCGCTGCTGCGGCTGACCATCTACGGTGCGCTGCCCGAGGACATGCGCAAGGAAAAGATGCTCGTCATGAGCCGCCTTTCCACGCGCTTCGTGCGCTTCCTGGTGCTGGGCATGCAGGACGGCTCGATCCGGCCGCTGGATCAGTCGATCGCATCGCTGCAGGTCAACGGCATGATCAACGCGGCGGTGGAATTGCGGCGCTGGGTGCCGGATGCGTCGGGCGAGAATGCCGCCGACCTCTTCATCCGGCCCCTCTTCATGGGCATCTTCTCGGGCCGCTGAGTGTTGCCGGGGCGGCGCTAGTCTTCCAGGTGGCAGGCCACCATCTGCCCGCCGCCGCGGTCCCGCAAGACGGGATCTTCCGTGCCGCAGCGGGCCATCGCGCGCGGGCAGCGCGGATGGAAGCGGCATCCGGCCGGCGGGGTCAGCGGGCTCGGCACTTCGCCGCGCAGCACGATGCGCTCACGCTTCGCTTCGGCTTCCACGCTGGCCACCGGCACCGCGGACAGCAGCGCCTGCGTATAGGGATGCCGGGGGTTGGCGTACAGCTCGTCGCGCCCGGCGATCTCCACGATGCGCCCCAGGTACATCACCGCGATGCGGTCGCTGATATGGCGCACCACCGCGAGGTCGTGCGCGATGAAGACATAGGTCAGGCCCAGGCGCCGCTGCAGCTCCATGAACACATTGACCACCTGCGCCTGGATCGAGACGTCCAGCGCGGAGACCGGCTCGTCGCAGACGATCAGGCTGGGTTCCACCGCCAGCGCGCGCGCGATGCCCACGCGCTGGCGCTGCCCGCCGGAAAACTCATGCGGGTAGCGGTCGGCCATATAGGGCAGCAGGCCGACCATCTCCAGCAATGACGCAACCCGCGCGCGACAGCATTCGCGGTCGCGCGCCATGCCGTGCACCTCGAGCGGCTCGCCGATGATATCGCGCACCTTCATGCGCGGGTTGAGCGAGCCGAACGGATCCTGGTAGACCATCTGCACGCTGCGGCGAAAATGTTTCTCCTGCGCCTTGCCGAAGCTGGCGAAGTCCTCGCCTTCGAAGGTGATGCGACCGCTGCTGGCGGCAAGCATCTTGATGATGGCGAGCCCCGTGGTGGATTTCCCGCACCCGCTCTCGCCCACCAGGCCCAGCGTCTCGCCGCGCCTGAGCGCGAACGAGACGCCGTCGACAGCCTTCACCGAGCCGACCTGGCGCTTGACGAACGCACCCCTGGTCACAGGGAAATGGACCTTCAGGTTCTCGACGCGCAGGATCTCGTCGCCGCGGCGGGCGGCCGCGCGCGTGGCATTGCCGGCACCGGCGGCGCTGGTATCAGTCATGGTCATGGAGGAAGCACGCCTTGAGGTGACTGTGGTTCGAGCGTACGGGCTGCAGCGCCGGGCGCGAGACGCCGCAGCGCTGGGCGGCCAGCCGGCAGCGCGGCATGAAGGCGCAGCCCGGCGGCAGCGCGGTGAGGTCCGGCGGCTGGCCGTCGATCGGCACCAGCGGCTGGCGGGTATCGCCGTCGATCCGTGGCACCGACGCCATCAGGCCGCGTGTGTACGGGTGCGCCGGCCGCGCGTACAGGTCGCGCGCGGAGGCGGTCTCGACCATGCGGCCGCCGTACATCACGGCGACGCGGTCGGCATAGCGCGCCACCACGCCGAGGTCGTGCGTGATCAGGATCAGCGCGGTGTCCGATCTGGCGGCCAGCGCCTTGAGCAGGTCCAGGATCTGGGCCTGCACCGTCACGTCGAGCGCGGTGGTGGGTTCGTCGGCGATGATCAGCTGCGGCTTGCAGGCCAGCGCCATGGCGATCATGGCGCGCTGGCGCATGCCCCCGGAGAACTGGTGGGGATAGGCACCCAGGCGGCTCTGCGGCTCGGGGATCTGCACCTTGGCGAGCAGCTCGCCGGCAATGCCGAGCGCGGTCTTCCACGGCATGCCCTGGTGCAGGTTGACCGGCTCCGCGATCTGTTTTCCCACGGTGAGCGCGGGATTGAGCGAGGACATCGGCTCCTGGAAGATCATGGCGATGCGGTTGCCGCGGATGGCGCGCATGCGCGCGGCGCTGAGCTTGAGCAGATCCTGCCCGTCGAACAGGATCTCGCCGGACTCGATGCGGCCGGCCGGCCTGGGGATCAGCCCCAGGATGGACAGGGCCGTGACGCTCTTGCCCGAGCCGGATTCGCCGACGATGGCCAGCGTCTCGCCCGGCGCCACGCCGAACGAGACCTGGTCCACCGCGGTGACCACGCCGCGGTCGGTACGGAAACGCGTGGTCAGCTTGTTCACCTGCAGGATCGGCTGCGTCATGCGGGCCTCCATGAAGTGGCTTCGGTGGCGCGGGACCGGCGTTGCGCCGGCGGCCCGCGGGTTGGCATCGCGGGACGAACCGGCTTCAGAACCCCATCTTCTTCTTCATGTCCTGGTCGATCCACATGCGCGCGTAGATCGGGCCGGGACGCACCGCGCCGGCGCGCAGCTCGCCGTTGTAGTTCTTCACCCAGGGCCACCACGCGGTGTACTGGTAGGGCGTGGGCAGCCAGATATACGGCGCATCGGCCAGCACGTCGCGCGTGAGCGCGCGCAGCGCTTCCTGGCGGCGCCCGAGGTCGCGCATCTGGAACGCCTCGCCTACGCGCTGCTCGTACTTCGGGTTGCCCCACTGCGCGGCGTTCCAGACCTGGCCCAGCACGAAGCTCTTGCGGATCGTGGTGGTCGGGTTGGTGTGGCCGTTGCTCATCAGGTAGCCGGGCGCGTTGGTCCTGGTGGTCATGGCCGAGAGGAAGGCGCCGTACTCCATCGGCTGGATCTCGATCTTCACGCCCACCTGCTCCAGGTAGGCGCCGATCAGCGGTAGCAGCTCCAGGTGGTCTGGCTGGCAGGCGCACACCTGCACCTTGAAGGTGAAGCCCTTCGGGTAACCGGCCTCGGCCAGCAGCTTGCGCGCCTTGTCCGGGTTGTAGGTGTACAGCTCCTTGACCGAGTCCGGCATGGCGCTGAGCGGCTCGAAATAGCCTGCGTACTCCGGGTGCTGCGGATAAGCGAACAGCTCGGCGTTGCCGCCGTAGAACTGCTTGACGATCTCCTCCTTGTTGACCGCCATGTTCAGCGCGCGCCGCACGCGCAGGTCGGTAAACGGCTTGGTATCGACACGCAGCGCCAGGTACTGCCCGTTGGTGGACAACCAGCGAGACCACTTCAGCGCGGGCGCGTTCTTCTTGAGTTCATCCACCGCGCTCCAGCCGATGTTCTCCAGCACGTCGATCTTGCCGGTGCGCAGCATGGTGTTGCGGGTGCCCTCGTCCTTGACCGTGCGCAGCACCACCTTGTCGACGAAAGGCAGCTTGTAGTCCTTGCCGCCGATCTTGTCGCTGTCCCAGTACAGGGTGTTCTTCGCATAGGTGGTGGCATTGCCCTGCACGAAGTTGCTCAGCACGAAGGGCCCGCTGCCGTTGACGTTCTTCCAGTTGCCGGCGCCGGCCGTCGCCACTTCCTTGGGCATCACGCCGGAGTAGTAGCCCCAGCCGAAGCGGTAGTCCCACTCGGCGTTGAACTCCTTGAAGCGGAACATGACCGTGTACTTGTCGGTCGCCTCGACCTTGGAGAGGTGGTCGTAGTAGGTCGGGATCTTCTTGGCGCTGCTGTTCTGGCGGCCATAGCTGTAGACCACGTCCTCCGCGGTCAGCTCGCGCTCGGCCATCACGCCGGGCTTGGCGGGAAACTTCACGCCCTTGCGCAGCCTGACTTCCAGCGTCAGCGGATCGAGCCATTTCCAGCTCTCGGCAAGCTCGCCGCGGATGGCATCCTCGGGCAGCCAGGCATCGGCATGGAAGGCGTACTTGCCGCCGTTGCGCTTCGCCTTGGAGAGGTCGGCCACGAACAGCTGCTCGTAGACCTGGCCGGTATCGTAGTTCTGCTTCCAGTTCCAGTCCGCCAGGTCCCAGGACAGGGCCGAGATGGTCGGGTACATCGAGCCGATTTCGAGATTGCCGCCATACTTCGGCGCTTCGGCCTGCGCGCATGCGCCGCCCGCTGCCAGCGCCAGCGCCATGCCTGCGGCCAGCAAGGCTGCCGTTCCGTTCGAGCCAGTTCTGTTCAAACCGCGTCCCTCCGTCTTTGGTCTCGTCAAGTGGGCCGCGCGTGCCGTCGGCTCGCGCGCCGGATCCTCCCGGGCCTGGCGTCATGGCGCCGGCCTCTGCTTGGTCTTCCTGCGGCGGCGCGCGCTTACCGGGATCCGCGCATGCGCGGATCGAGCAGGTCGCGCAAGGCATCGCCATAGACATTGATGGCGTAGACCACCACCGTGAGACACACGCCTGGCGCCAGCGCCAGCCACGGCCCCTGGAACATGAAGGTGCGGCCGTTGCCCGACAGCATGCCGCCCCAGGTCGGCGCGGGCGGCGGCACGCCGAGGCCCAGGAAAGACAGGCCGGACTCCGCCAGGATCGCGGTGCCCACGCGCGTGGTGAACAGCACGATGATGGGCGGCAGGACATTGGGCAGGATATGGCGCCACAGGATGCGCCCGGTGGACGCGCCCATCGAGCGGGCGGCATGCACGTACATGTTCTCGCGCACCGATACCACCGCGCTACGGATGATGCGCGAGCCGCCCACCCCGAGCAGCAGGCCCAGCGTGCCGATGATCTGCCAGCTGCCGGGGCCGAGCACCGCGACCACCACGATCAGGATCACCAGGTCCGGAAAGCTCATCCACGCATCCACCATGCGCTGCACGATCATGTCGAACTTGCCGCCGAGATAGCCGCTCAGGATGCCCACCAGCACCGAGATCGCGGTGGCCAGCGTGGCCGCCGACAGCCCGATGATCACCGAGAGCCGCGCGCCGTAGAGGCAGCGCGAGAGCATGTCGCGGCCGAGGTTGTCGGTGCCGAAGGGGTGGGCCCACGATGGCGGCTGCAGCCGCTTCATCATGCTGATCTCGTTGACGCCGTATGGCGCCAGCCAGCCGGCGAAGATGCCGCAGAACAGGAAGACCAGGCAGATCACCGCGCCGGCCGCGCCAAGCGGCTTCTCGCGGAACAGGCGCCCGGCCAGCGCGATGGCGGCAGGCGCGCGGCGCCCGGGTGCGGGCCGTGCGGCTTGCGCCGGCTCGATTGCGGGCGCGTTGGCGACTGGAGGGGCCATCAGCGGTGCCTCACTTTCGGATCGAACAGCCCGTAGCTCAGGTCCACGAGCAGATTGATGAGCATCACGGCAACGCCGACCACCAGGAACACGCCGGTGATCACGGGGTAGTCGCGCTGGTTGACGGCATCGAGCAGCAGCAGGCCCATGCCCGGCAGCACGAAGATCTGCTCGATCACGACCGCGCCGCCGATCAGCAGCGGCGCTTGCAGGCCGATCAGGGTCACCACGGGAATCAGCGCATTGCGCAGCGCATGGCGCAGGATCACCAGCCGCTCGTCCAGCCCCTTGGCCCAGGCGGTGCGGATGTAGTCCTGGCGCAGCACCTCCAGCATCATGGTCCGGGTCATGCGCATGGTGATGGCCGACAGCGCCATGCCCAGGATGACGGCAGGCACCAGCATGTTGACGACATGCTGCAGCGGGTTCTCGAGGAAAGGCACGTAGCGCACCTCGGGCGACCAGCCCCACCAGACCGAGGGAAACACCATCACCATGGTGCCCAGCCAGAAGCTCGGCACCGCCAGCATGAGGATGGAGAAGGAACGCGCCACGTAGTCGGCCGCGGTGTCCTGCCGGATCGCCGACAGCACGCCGATCGGCAGCGCCACCGACAGCGCCACGATCAGCGCCATCACGCCCAGCGAGAAGGTGGCGGGCATGCGCGCCAGCACCATCTTCAGCACCGGCTCGCCCTGCCACAGCGAATGGCCGAGATCGCCGTGCAGCACGATATTGCCGGCCCAGTGCAGGTACTGGCGCCACATCGGCTGGTCCAGGCCCAGCAGGCGGACCAGGTCCTCGCGGCTCTTGGTGTCGGCGCTGATGTCGTTCTGGCTCAGCATCAGGTCCACCACATCGCCCGGCACCATGCGCACGATCACGAAGACGATCAGGCTGGCGAACAGCAGCGTGGGAATCAGCGCCATCACGCGGCGTGCGATGTAGGCGTTCATGATGTCCGCGCCCCGGCTGCCGCCGATCTCGGGCGCACCGCCCCGACAGAAGATACCGCAATCACGATAACGATTTCCGCGCCGACCATTCCGTCTCCTGTCCGGTGCTTCGTGTGATCATCGACTCCAATCGCGCCTGCGTCATCTGATGGCTTAATCAAGCGATATTTGCGTATTCGCTTTGCCTCCAGCCTTGGTCATGCGCTCTTCCATCTGGCGCCCTGCTTTTCTCGAAGATCGCGCAACCAGCATACTCAGAGTTCTAATTCATGACAACCAAAGCGGGCCCTGAATGTCTAGTGGATTTACCTAGGTCTGATGCGGGGCCTGGCGGCCGCTTGTGCGCTGCAAACCGGCGGCGCGAACGCCGGCAACGCACGAGCACGGGCCACGCCGCGCTCGCGCGCCGCGGCCCCGGGGCTGGCTGGATGGAGAGGAAGTTGCGCAGCGCGGCACGCGCCTGCGTACCGCGCCGCGAGCAAGGAGATGGCTAGTAGCCGCGCAGTACGGCCCAGCGCTGCGTATGGAAGTGGCTGTCGCCCAGCAGCGCCTGCGCCGCGCTCGCCCGCTTCATGTAGAAGCCGATCTCGAACTCATCGGTCATGCCCATGCCGCCGTGCATCTGCACGCCCTCCTGCACGGCCAGCAGCGCCGTGGTGCCGGCGCGCGCCTTGGCCGCCGACACCAGCGCCGCCGGCCCGGCCGGGGCTTCGTCCAGCGTCTGCTGGCTGCGCAGCACCAGCGCGCGCGTGATCTCGATCTCGCTGAACAGGTGCGCGGCGCGATGCTGCAGCGCCTGGAACTCACCGATGATCTTGCCGAACTGCTTGCGCTCCTTCAGGTACTGCACGGTACGCTCGAATGCCTCGTCGGCAATGCCCACAAGCTCGGAAGCCAGCGCCGCGCGCGCCAGGTCCAGCACCTGCCCGAGCGGCCCTGCGGCGGCGCCGACCGGGCCGAGCACGGCATCGTCGCCCACCCTCACGTCGCGCAACCGGATGCGCGCCGCATTGCGCGCATCCGCCATCACGGTGCGCTCGACCGAGACGCCCGCGCTGCCGCGCGGCACCAGGAACAGCGAGATGCCGTCGGCATCGTCGGTGCCGCCGGCGGTGCGCCCGGCCACGATCAGCGTATCGGCGACGTGCCCGTCGATGACGAACATCTTGTCGCCGTCCAGCACGAAGCCGCCATCCTGGCGCGCCGCGCGCAATGCCTGCCGCTCGGGCCGGTGCGTGCCCTGCTCGTCGATGGCCAGCGCGGTCAGGTGCTTGCCCGCGGCAATGGCAGGCAGGTATTGCGCCTGCTGTGCCGCATTGCCGCAGCGCGAGATCAGCAGCGCGCCAAGCACCGCGGTGGAAAAGAACGGGGTGGGCGCCAGCGTGCGGCCAAGGGCCTCCATGATCACGCCCGCCTCCACCGCGCCGAGGCCGCTGCCGCCGAACTCTTCCGCCACCAGCACGCCGGCGAAGCCGAGTTCGGCAAAGCTGTGCCACAGGTCCGGCGAGAAGCCGGTCTCATCGCGCGTGTCGCGCAGCTTGCGCAGCGTGGAAACCGGCGCGCTCTCGCGCAGGAATGCCAGCGCGCTCTCGCGCAACATTTCCTGCGTCTGGTTCAGTACGATTGCCATGGGTTCGATCTCTCTGCGTGGATTCGGGGAAGCCTCAGGCGCCGGGCAAGCCGAGCAGGCGCTTGGCCACGATATTCAGCTGCACCTCGCTGGTACCGCCCTCGATCGAGTTGGCCTTGCTGCGCAGCCATCCGCGCGCGGTCGCGCCCTCCTGGCTGCGCTCGCTTTCCCACTCCAGCGCGGCGCTGCCGCCGATCGACATCAGCAGTTCGTAGCGTCGCTTGTTGAGCTCCGACCCGTAGTACTTCAGCACCGACGAGAACGCGGCAATGCCTTCGCCCTGGCGGGCGAGATCCATCGCGCGCTCCGCGGCCAGGCCGAAAGCGGCCTCGTCGATCTCGAAGGCGGCGATCTGCGCGCGCAGCATGGGCGCGTCGATCTCGCCGCCGGCATTGCGCCCGATCGTCTCGGCCGCCAGCTTGCCCAGCGGCTGGCGCACGCCGCGGCTGCCAATGCCGCTGATCATCTCGCGCTCGTGCGTGAGCAGGTATTTGGCGATGGCCCAGCCGCCGTTGGGCTCGCCCACCAGGTTGGCGCGCGGCACCACCACATCGTCGAAAAAGGTCTCGCAGAACGGGGACTTGCCGGAGATCAGTACGATGGGGCGCGTGGAGACGCCCGGCGTCTCCATGTCGAACAGCAGGAAGCTGATGCCCGTGTGCTTCTGCGCGGAGAAATCGGTGCGCACCAGGCAGAAGATCCAGTCCGCCTTGTCGGCATACGACGTCCAGATCTTCTGGCCGTTGACGACGAAATGATCGCCGCGGTCATCCGCACGGGTCTGCAGCGAGGCAAGGTCAGAACCCGCGTTGGGCTCCGAGTAGCCCTGGCACCAGCGGATCTCGCCGCGCGCGATCCTGGGCAGGTGCTCGCGCTTCTGCGCTTCCGAGCCGTACTTCAGCAAGGCCGGCCCGAGCATCCAGATGCCGAAGCTCTGCAGCGGCGCGCGGCAACCGAGCGCCTGCATTTCCTGGCGCAGCACCTTGGCCTGTTCGCGGCCCAGGCCCCCGCCACCGTACTCGCGCGGCCATTCCGGCACGGTCCAGCCCTTGTCCGCCATGCGCGCCAGCCACTGCCGCTGCGCCTCGGACTGGAACCTGAACTTGCGCCCGCCCCAGCAAATATCGTCGTCGTTGCGCACCGGCTGCCGCATTTCCTGCGGGCATTGCGCTTCCAGCCAGGCACGTACCTCCTGCCGGAAGGTTTCCAGGTCATCCACGCTTGTCTCCTGTCCTGTTCTTGGTTTTCTTGCCCGCTGCCCGCGGCACAGGCGCGGCCGGCGTAGCTGGTTTATATAATCCGCATCGGTCAACGTCAATACTCCATTTCCGAAACGGAGATAATCCCCCGCTTGCTGGCCATGACCGTCGTGCATGACGTCCCGCCCGCCTCGTGCATGATGTCGCCTGTCAAAACCGCAGTGTTTGCCGCGTTCTGCACAGCAGTATTGAAAGAATCCCGCGCATTTGTAGCGCTTGACCGGGGGTGACCCCGCCCCTCCCCGGCGCTGCTGTGATAGCATCGAAAAAACATACCAAAACCACGAAACCTGACCGGCGAACCATGTTCGCCGCAGCAGCGTGGAAGACGAGGAGACCGAGTGAAGGCTGAAGCCAACGGCACGCCGCCGGCTGCCGCCGTCATTGCGCCGCCCGCGCACGCCAGCTATCCGGGCGCCCGCGCGCCGGACCGCATGCGCACCGTCGACGCCGACGGCATCCGCATCGCCGTCTACGAATGGGGCGACGCAAGCGCAACCCCGGTGCTGCTGGTGCACGGCGCGATGGATTTCGCGCGCACCTTCGACGTGTTCGCGCCGCTGCTGGCGGACGCCGGCTACCGCGTGGTGTCCTACGACCACCGCGGCCACGGCGATTCCGAGCACACCGACATGTATAGCTGGGTCGCCGACGAACGCGACCTGCTCGCGGTGGCGGACTCGGTCACGCGGGAGCCCTTCGCGGTGATCGGCCACAGCAAGGGGGGGTCCCTGCTGGTGCATGCCATCCAGGCGCTGCCGCACCGCTTCACCCGCTTCGTGGCCATCGACGGGCTGCCCTTTCGCAATCCGCATGCGGACAGCGCGGTGCGAGAGAAGAAGTCGATGACCGCCGAGATCATCACGCACTGGCTGGACACGCGCCGCCGCAGCGCCACGCTGGCACGCAAGCCCGGCACGCTGGAAGACCTGGCGCGCCGGCGCGCGCGCATGAACCCGCGCCTGTCCCATGACTGGCTGCGCTACCTTGCCGCGCTGGGCGCGCGCCAGGATGCCGGCGGCTGGCGCTGGAAGCTCGATCCGGTGATCGGCACCTCGGGCTTTGGCCCCATGCGCGCGCGCTGGATGACCGACCGGCTGCCCGGCTTTCCGGTGCCGATGCTGGCCATCTTCGGCACCGAGCGCGAGCCGATGGGCTGGGATGCCACCGCCGCCGACCTGGCGCCCTATTTCCCGCCGTCGACGCAGGTCCACGTGATGCGCGATACCGGGCACTTCATCCATATCGAGCAGCCGCACGAGACCGCGGCGCTGATCCTGGGCTTCCTGCGTCCATGAACACGCCCATCCGCCTGCGCCACAACCGCCTGCGGCTGGCACTGCATCCGCTCAAGGCCGGCGACGGCCCTTCGCTGCTGCTGCTGCACGGCCTGGGCGAGCGCTCGCCGCAGGCCTTGCCGCCCGAGTACGCGGCGTGGCCCGGCGCCGTGCATGCTCTCGACTTCACCGGACACGGCCAGTCGGACATCCCGCGCGGCGGCGGCTACAGTTGCGAGTTCCTGATGGCCGACGCCGATATCGCACTGGCCCACCTTGGCCCCTGCACCGTGGCCGGGCGCGGGCTGGGCGGCTATATCGCGCTGCTGCTGGCGGGCGCGCGGCCGCACGAGGTGCGTGGCGCAATCCTGCGCGACGGGCCGGGCCTGGCCGGCGGCGGCACGGCCGCGCGCAACCCATATATCCCGATCGTCGACACCGCGCGCAGCGGCCCGCCCGATCCCTACGCCATCGCCGACCTGGCCACCGACGTGCGCCCGCCCAGCTATGCGGCCAACTACGCCATGCTGGCGGCGCAGCACTCCGCCACGCCGCAACCGATCTCGATATGCACCAGCGAGCGGCCCGACTGGCTCAAGGCGGTGATCGACCTGCTCTCGCTGGAGAAGGCGGATCTGGCGCAGGCGCTGCAGCGCTACGCATCGCTGCCCGCGCAGGCCGGGGGCGCGGCGGCATGAAAGGCGGCCTTGCCACCGAAGGCGCCGCCATGCCCGGCACGGTACAACACGATGCGTCCTCGGCCCACGCGCTGGCGGAAGACGATTTCCTCGCCCACGTGCGGCGCAACCTGCCGCGCAACGCCCAGGCCTACCTGATCCACGGCATGCTCGGCATGACCGGCTTCCGGCTGGTGACCGCGCCCACCTTCGTGCCCGCCTATATCTACCTGCTGTCCGGCTCCAAGCTGGTGGTGGGCTGCGTGCTGTCCGCACAGTACGCGGGCATGGCGCTGTCCTCCATCTGGGGCGCCACGCAGATCGAGCATCGCCAGCGCGTGATGCCGCTGATCTACCTGGTGGGCTGGATGGTGCGGCTGCAGATCCTCGGGCTGGCGCTGTCGGCCTTCCTGCTCTCCGGCGCCGGCGCGCTGGGCGCGGCGGCGGTGTTCCTGCTGCTGTTCGGCCTGTTCAACGGGGTGCAGAACGTCACCTTCAACTACCTGACGTCGAAGATCATCCCGCTGGAGCGGCGCGGCACGCTCAGTGCCCTGCGCAACTTCCTCGGCGGGCTGATCGCGGCCGCCGTGGCCTACCTGGGCGGGCGCTACCTGGTGGGCGGCAATGTGTTCGGCAACGGCTACGCCACCACCTTCCTGTCCGCCTTCGTGCTCACCAGCCTGGGCATCTCGGCGCTGACGCGCATGCGCGAGCCGGTGCTGCACGACGTGCGCGCGCAGGCGGGCTTTCGCCAGCGCCTGCGCGAAGTGCCGGCCCTGCTGCGCGCGGACAAGCACTATGTGCGCTTCTTCGTGGCGCGCGCCCTGGTGGCGCTGAGCATGATGGCGGTGCCGTTCTACGCCATTTTCGTCGGCAGCCACCTGCCGCTGTCGGGCGCCACGCTGGGCTACCTGAGCATCGCCTACCTGCTGGCGCAGACCACCAGCAACCTGGCGTGGGGCCGCCTTGCCGACCGCCACGGCTACCGCCTGGTGTTCCTGTCCAGCATCGGCCTTTGGGCGGTGTCCACCGCGGCGCTGATGCTGTGCGACAGCCTGCCCGCCTTCTTGCTGGTGTTCTGCGGACTGGGCGCCGGCTTCGGCGGCTATTTCCTTTCCGCCGACAACTTCGCGCTCGAATTCGGCAACCGGCGCGACCGCCCGATGCTGCTCGCGGTCTCCGACACGGCCACCTTCGCCATGATGGCGTGCGGACCGGTCCTTGGCGGGCTGCTGGCGCAGGGCGTGCGTTTTTCGCTGGTGTTCGTGGCCGCCATCGCCGTACTGGCCATGGCCTTCCTGCTCGCGTTGCGGGTGCAGGAGCCACGCCGCCGGCCGCGGCCGCAGCGCGAGCCCAACGCATAGCCCGCCTGCGCGGGACATACCGGGATCTTCAGGAGACCTAATGGCGAACAAGACCTATCCGGAGTTCAGCACGCACTACCCGCTTGTGCTCACCACCATCATGAAGCGCCCGGTGCGGATGTACCCCGACCAGACCGGCGTGGTGTACCGCAACCATGTCAGCGGCGAGTATTTCCGTTTCACCTGGATGCAGTGGTACCGGCGCGTGGCGCGGCTGGCCAACGGCTTGCGCGGGCGGTTCAAGGTGCGGCCGGGCGTGCCGGGCGAGGCTGGCGACCGCATCGCCACCATGGCGCTCAACACGCACCGCCACCTGGAGCTGTACTACGGCGTGACGGGTGTCGGCGCCACGCTGCACCCGATCAATGTCCGGCTGTCGCCGCAGCATATCGTCTACACCATCCGGCATGCGCAGGACCGCGTGATCTTCGTCGACGATACGCTGATGCCCCTGCTCGAAGGCATCTACGAGCAGATCAGCGATGTGGTGGAAACAGTGGTCTACATGTCCGACAAGCCAGGCCTGCCGGACAGCCGCATCCCCGGCCTGATCAGCTACGAAGACCTGCTCGCCGGCGAGCCTGACACCATCGAATGGCCGGCGCTGCACGAAGACGTGAACGCCACGCTGTGCTACACGACCGGCACCACCGGCCAGCCCAAGGGCGCCACCTTCACGCATCGCCAGCTCTACCTGATGACGGTCCACATGATGGCGCAGACGGCCATCGCCAACACCCCGGAACAGGACATCGCCGACGGCCTGGGCACGCGCCTGGGCGAAGGCGCGGTGCCGCTGCTCAATACCCCGATGTTCCACGTGCACGGCTGGGGCCAGCCCTTCGTGGCGGTCTACAGCGCGCAGAAGATCGTGCTGCACGGCACCTTCACCGTGCAGGGCTTCTGCGAGCTGGTGCAGCGCGAGCGCGTGACCTCGGTGGGCATCGTCGCCACCATCGCGGCGATGTTGCTGGAGTACCCGGACCTGGGCAAGTACGACCTCAGCAGCCTGGTGCGCGTGAGCGTGGGCGGCGGCGCGCTGCCGCTGGGACTCAAGCGCAAGCTCGAGGCGCTGATCCCCACCTTCCGCATGAGTTCCGGCTATGGCATGACGGAAACCGCGCCCACCATCGTCAGCTCCTTTATCAAGAAGACCATGGTCCAGGAGGGTCGCGAGGCGACCGACGCCGTGCTGGTCAAGGCCGGCCTGCCGATCCTCGGCGTGGAAGTGGAGGTGGTCGACGGGCAAGGCAAGCCCGTGCCGCAGGACGACCAGACCGTGGGCGAGATCGTGGTACGCGCGCCGTGGGCCACCGAGCAATATTTCCGCAATCCCGAGAAGAGCGCCGAGTTGTGGCAGGACGGATGGCTGCACACCGGCGATATCGCCCGCGTCGACGCCGAGGGCTATATCACCGTTGCCGACCGCATGAAGGACGTGATCCGCAGCGGCGCCGAGATGGTGCCCACCGTGCTGCTGGAAAACCTGATCGCCATGGCGGACTTCGTGCACGAGGCCACCGTGGTCGGCGTGCCCGATCCGGTGTGGGGCGAAAAGCCCATGGCGCTGGTGAGCGTGCGGACCGGGTTCGAGGCCACCGAGGAAAGCGTCATCGACTTCCTCAAGGTGCACGGCGTGGAGACCGGCAAGATCACCCGCTGGATGCTGCCCAAGCTGGTCGCCATCACGCGCGACATCCCCAAGACCAGCGTGGGCAAGTTCAACAAGAAGCAGATCCGCGACGATCTCGACAAATTCCTCGCCATTGCCAGGGACGTCTCGTCCCGGCATGGCTGAGCATCGATTCAAAACCAGACAGGAGACCACCCATGCGTGAAGCCGTCATCGTATCCACCGCGCGCACCCCGATCGGCAAGGCCCATCGCGGCGCGTTCAACAACACCCAGGCGCAGGAACTGGGCGCGCATGCCATCTCGCATGCGGTGCAGCGCGCCGGGATCGACCCCGCCGAGATCGCCGATGTGATCCTCGGCTGCGCCGTGCAGCAGGGCAGCAGCGGCGGCAACGTGGCGCGCCAGGCGCTGCTGCGCGCCGGCCTGCCGGTAACGGTGCCCGGCATGTCGCTGGACCGCCAGTGCGCCTCCGGCCTGATGGCCATCGCCACGGCCGCCAAGCAGATCATCGTGGACGGCATGCAGGTCGCCGTGGGGGGCGGGCTGGAGTCGATCTCGCTGGTGCAGAACGACAAGATCAACCGCTATCGCGCCGCCGACCCGCAGCTGGTGCAGATGCTGCCGCAGATCTACATGACCATGCTGGAAACGGCCGAGATCGTGGCCGCGCGCTATGGCGTCTCGCGCGAGGCGCAGGATGCCTACGCCCTGCAATCGCAGCAGCGTACCGCCGCCGCGCAGGAAGCCGGCCGCTTCGATACCGAGATCGCGCCGATGAGCGCCACCATGCTGGTGACCGACAAGGAAAGCGGCGCGGTCAGCGAGAAACAGATCACCCTGCGCAAGGACGAGGGCAACCGCCCGGGCACCACCCTGGCTGACCTGCAGGCGCTCAAGCCGGTCTTCAAGAATGGCCAGCGCGTGGCCCAGGGCGCCTTCATCACCGCCGGCAATGCCTCGCAGCTTTCCGACGGCGCCTCCGCCATGGTGCTGATGGAGGCAAAGGAGGCCGAACGCCGTGGCCTGCAGCCGCTGGGCGCCTACCGCGGCATGGCCGTGGCCGGCTGCGACCCGGACGAGATGGGCATCGGCCCGGTCTTCGCCATCCCCAGGCTGCTCAAGCAGCATGGCCTGTCGGTGAGCGACATCGGCCTGTGGGAACTGAATGAAGCCTTCGCCAGCCAGGTCCTGCATTGCCGCGACACGCTGGGCATTCCCGACGAACGCCTGAACGTCTCCGGCGGCGCGATCTCCATCGGCCATCCCTATGGCATGTCGGGCGCGCRCATGGCGGGCCACCTGCTGATCGAGGGCAAGCGCCGCGGCGCGAAGTTCGGCGTGGTGACGATGTGCATTGGCGGCGGCATGGGTGCCGCGGGCCTCTTCGAAATTTTCTGAAACCGATTTTCCGAGCCACTTTCCGGGAGCCAACCCTCATGACAGCCATCAACGCCGTAGCCGATCTCGCCATCGAAGGCGAGATCGCCATCCTCACGCTCGACTCGCCCCCCGTCAACGCCCTGTCCGCGGCGGTGCGCGCGGGGCTGCGCGACGGCATCGCGCAGGCCGTGGCCAACGCCGCGGTCAAGGGCATCGTGCTGATCTGTGCAGGCAAGACCTTTATCGCCGGCGCCGACATCACCGAGTTCGGCAAGCCGCCGTCGGGCCCGGCGCTCGCCGAAGTGCAGGCCGCCATCGAGGACGCGCCCAAGCCCGTCGTGGCCGCCATCCATGGCACCGCCCTGGGCGGCGGGCTCGAAACTGCGCTGGTGTGCCACTATCGCGTGGCGGCCAGGACCGCAAAATGCGGCCTGCCCGAAGTCAACCTCGGGCTGCTGCCCGGCGCGGGCGGCACGCAGCGCCTGCCGCGCATCGTGGGCGCCGCCAAGGCGCTCGAGATGGTGACCTCCGGCGCGCACATCGGCGCGGCCGAGGCCGCCGAAATGGGCCTGTTCGACCTGGTGACCGACGACGCCACGCTGCGCCAGGACGCCATCGCCTTCACCCGCCGCGTGATCGCCGAGGGACGTGCGCTGCGCAAGGTGCGCGACCTCGACGAGAAGGTGCAGGCCGCGCGCGGCCAGCCGGAGCTGTTCGCCGAATTCCGCAAGGCCAATGCGCGCCGCTTCCGCGGCTTCGACGCGCCCGAGTACAACATCCGCTGCATCGAGGCGGCTGTCAACCTGCCGTTCGACGAAGGCATGAAGGTGGAGCGCAAGCTCTTCCTGGAGCTGATGGGCGGCACCCAATCGGCCGCGCAGCGCTACTATTTCTTCGCCTCGCGCCAGGTATGGAACCTGCCTGACGTGCCGGCCGACACGCCGCTGATCCCGGTCAGGAAGATCGGCATCATCGGCGCGGGCACCATGGGCGGCGGCATCGCCATGAACTTCCTCAACGCCGGCTACCCCGTCACCATCGTGGAAACCGCGCAGGAAGCACTGGACCGCGGCCTGCGCACCATCCGCGCCAACTACGACAACACCGCGAAGAAAGGCCGCATCACCGCCGCCGACGTCGACAAGCGCATGGCGCTGCTGACGCCGTCGCTGGACCTTGGCCAGCTCGCCGACGCCGACCTCATCATCGAAGCCGTGTTCGAGAACATGGAGGTGAAGAAGGACATCTTCGGCAAGCTCGACAAGATCGCAAAGCAGGGAGCCATCCTGGCGACGAACACCTCGGCGCTGGACGTCGACGAGATCGCCGGCGCCACCGCGCGCCCCGAGAGCGTGATCGGCCTGCACTTCTTCTCACCCGCCAACGTGATGAAGCTGCTCGAGGTCGTGCGCGGGGAGAAGACGGCCAAGCCCGTCATCCGCACCGCGATGGAGCTTGCCCGCAAGATCGGCAAGGTCGCCGCGCTGGTGGGCGTATGCCCGGGCTTTGTCGGCAACCGCATGCTGGCCCAGCGCCAGCGCGAGGCACAGAAGCTGGTGCTGGAAGGCGCGCTGCCGTGGGATGTGGACCGCGTGCTCTACGACTTCGGTTTCCCGATGGGCCCGTTCGCCATGAGCGACCTGGCCGGCCTGGACCTGGGCTGGAGCCGCGAGGCATCGAGCAGCTCCACGCTGCGCGAGATCCTGTGCGAGATGGACCGGCGCGGCCAGAAGACCGGCGCCGGCTACTACGACTACGACGAGAAGCGCAACGCCGTGCCCTCGCCCAAGGTCGAGCAGATCATCCGCGCCTTCGCCGCGCAGCAGGGCAAGACCAGCCGCGAGGTGTCCCGGCAGGAGATCCTGGAGCGCTGCATCTACCCGATGATCAATGAAGGCGCCAAGATCCTGCAGGAAGGCAAGGCCATCCGCGCCTCCGACATCGACGTGGTGTGGGTGAACGGTTATGGCTGGCCGGTCTATCGCGGTGGCCCGATGTGCTATGCCGACACCATCGGGCTGGACAAGGTGCTGGCGGCCATGAAGCGCTTCGAGGCCAGCTTCGGTGCGGATTTCAAGCCCGCCAGGCTGCTCGAAGACCTGGTGGCGCAGGGCAAGTCGTTCCGCGACCTGAAGTGACGACCTGAAGTAAGTCGGCCGCGCGCCGGCCTCCCCACCGTTCGCGTTCAGAAGCGGTGGCGCACGCCCACCCCGAGGGTGTCCGCGTGCGCTTGCGCCGTCAGCCCGTCATAGAAGTACGCGGCGTACACGTCGGTGCGTTTCGACAGGTTGTAGTCATACGCCAGCCCGGCCGTGTTGCGGCGGAATTCGCCCGCATTGCTGCTGGTCCTGGCGTGGGCATACGACACCAGCATGCTGCCGGCGCCGAGCGGGACCGACACGCCGAACTGCCCGTTGGCGTGCCGGATATCGCCGCTGGCGCTGTCGACGCCGGTCTTGATGTACTGGCCCTGCGCGAACAGCTTGACCACCTTGAAATCGTAGCTCAGCCCGCCCTGCACCGCATTTTGCCTGCCGAAGCCGGCCAGCGCCGCCGGCGCGTTGACATCGCCTGGCGCGCCGTTGAACTTCGCCTGCTGGAACGCCACCGTCGCCGCGAACGGCCCGTTGAAGTACAGGACGTTGCCGCCCCACTTGTTCTGGCCGCCGCTGCCGGGCTGCTCGCCGAAGGCATAGATCAGGTTGACCGTCAGCCCGGCCAGCACCGGGGTAGAGTAGACCACCGAGTTGCTCCAGCCGGAGTCGCCGATGATGCCGGGATCATAGAGCGCGCCGCTGCCCGCCGTCTTGTAGGTCTGGAAGATCGACGGCGCGAAGTTGTACGAGTCCACCAGCGGGTTGAACAGGATGGTGGAGAGAAAGTACGGCGTGGTGTTGCGGCCCAGCTTGAGCGTGCCATAGCTGTTGCTCTGCAGGCCTGCGAAGGCGTTGCGCGTGAACATCGGATCGGTATCGGAGCGGCCCGACTTGCCCGCATCGACGCGCAGGAAGCCGTTGAGATCGAAGATCGCCTTGAGGCCGCCGCCGAGTTCCTCGCTGCCGCGCATGCCCCAGTACGAAGTCTGCATGCCGCCGGCGCCGAGCACGTAGGCGCGGTCGCCGCCGGCGGCGCGGTTGCTGCCGACAAAGCTGTCCACCTGCCCGTAGAGCGTGACGCCGGACTGCGCGTGCCCTGTGCCGGCCACGCACAGCGTGCCGAACAGCAGCAGCGCTGCCTTGCTCCTGGCCATTGACGTTCTCTTCGCGATCTTCCGCATGTGTTTCCTCCTCGTCGTTGTTGTCTTTGCGTGTGGCTCTTGTGTGTGGCTCTTGTGTGTGGCTCTTGTGTGTGTCTCTTGCTTGCGGCTCTTGCTTGTTGTCCTGGCTTGCCTGGCCGCCGGCGTTTGTCCGTGCCCTGCCCGCCGGCTGACGGCAAAAGGGGCCCCGCCGCCCGCCTGCTGCGGCGGGCGGCCGGATGATTGCTCTGCGGGGCGAAAGGCGAGGCTAGGTCGGCGGCGTGCCGATGCCGCCGTGGTCCTGCGACCAGCGCACGGGGTCGTCGAGGAAGCGGCGCAGCTCGTCGAGGCTGCGCTGGCCGACATGGCCTGAGGCCTGTGCGGCGTCGAGGATGTCGCGCCAGCCCGCGAGCGCGTGCACCGTCACCTGCCAGGGCGCGAGCGCCTGCGCGGTGGGGAAGGTGCCGTAGTCGAACAGCACAAAGATATCCTTCACGGTGGCGCCGGCGGCGCCAAGCGCCGCGCAGAAGATGCGCTTGGAGCGGGCCGCCGCCATCATGTCGTCGACCAGCAGCACGCGGTCGCCCGTGGCCAGCAATCCCTCGACCTGCGAAGCCGGGCCGAGCCCCCTGGCTTCCTTGCGCACGTACAGCAAGGGCAGGTCCAGCGTGTCGGCCACCCAGGCGGCGAAGGCAATGCCGCTGGCTTCCGCGCCGGCGACGGCGTCGATGCCCTCCAGGCAATGGCGGTCCCGCAGCATTGCCAGGCCGCGCGCCACCAGTTCGCGCCGCAGGCGCGGAAAGGCGATCAGCCGGCGGCAATCGATATAGACCGGGCTGGCCCAGCCCGACGGCAGCCGGAACGGCTCGTCGGTGCGGAACTTCACGCAGCCGGCCTCCAGCAAGGCCTGGCCGACGGTGGCCGCGAGCCCGAGCCGGGTTCGTAGTTCAGACATGGCTTGCTCCATTGCTTGCTACCGGGATCGGGCTTCCGGCTTGCCGGGTTGGCCGGCATCCGCCAGCCGCCATTGCAGTGTTTCGCCCGCCAGGAAGGGCCGGATCGCTCCGCCGTCCGGCAAGGCAAGCGATTCCGGCGCACGGCCGGGCTCGCGCACGAAGGTGATGCTGCCCTCGTTCGGCGCCAGGCCGTAGAAGCGGCTGCCGTTCTCGCTGGCGAAGGCCTCGAAACGGTCAAGCACGCCCTCCTCGCCGAACACGCCGAGATAGGCTTCGAGCGCCACCGGCGCGCTGAAGATGCCGGCGCAGCCGCACGCCGCCTCCTTGGCGGCGCGCACATGCGGGGCCGAGTCGGTGCCGAGGAAGAAGGCCGGCGAGCCCGATGTGGCGGCGCGCCGCAGCGCCAGCCGGTGCCGCTCGCGCTTGAGCACGGGCAGGCAATACAAGTGCGGCCGGAGCCCGCCCGCGAACATCGCATTGCGGCTGTACATCAGGTGCTGCGGGGTGATGGTGGCAGCCAGGCGCCCGCTGCCGTCGCGGCCGACGAACTCGGCGGCCTGCGCCGTGGTGATGTGTTCGAGCACCACCTTGAGGCGGGGAAAGCGCTGCAGCAGCGGCTTGAGCGTCTGCTCGATGAACACGGCTTCGCGGTCGAACACATCCACGGCGGGATCGGTGCTTTCGCCATGGACCAGCAGCGGCATGCCGATCTCCTGCATGGCGGCGAGCACCCCGGCCACGCGGGCGATCGCGGTCACGCCATGTTCCGAGTGCGTGGTGGCACCCGCGGGATACAGCTTGGCCGCGGCGAACACGCCTTCTCCGTAGCCGCGCCGCAGCTCGGCGGGGTCGGTCGTGTCGCAGAGGTAGCAGGTCATCAGGGGCGTGAAGCGCGCGCCGGCCGGCAGCGCGGCCACGATGCGCTCGCGGTAGGCATGGGCCGCGTCCACCGTGGTCACGGGCCGCTCCAGGTTTGGCATGACGATGGCGCGCGCAAACTGCCGCGCCGTATAGGGCAGCACCGCGCGCAGCGTGTCGCCGTCGCGCAGGTGCAGGTGCCAGTCGTCCGGGCGGCGGATGGTCAGGCGCCGGGGGTTCGGGATCATCTCGGGGGTCTCCTCTCGGTGTGCGGGGCGTGGCGCGTCAGAGGCGGGCGATGGTGCCTGCCAGCACCCCCACGCCGAGCATGAAGTCGTCCAGGTCCATGGCCTCGTCCGGGTTGTGCGAGCCGTGCTCGTTGCGGATGAACAGCATGCCGGTCGGGATGCCGGCATTGGCGAACAGGGACGCATCGTGCCCTGCTCCGCTGGCGACCATCTCGAACGGCGTGCCCTGCGCGCGGCACTGCTGCGCCAGCAACTCGGACAGGCCCGCATCCATCGTCGCCGGCGCGGAATCCACGCGGCGGTCGAAATCGAAGCGCACGCCGCGGTCGCGCGCGATGGCCTTGCACTCCGTGCGCATCAGCTGGTAGAAGCCTTCCAGCGTCTCCACGCTCTTGCTGCGCGCCTCGAAGCTGAAGCTCACCGTGCCCGGGATGCGCGAGACCGAATGCGCCTCCGGGCTGGTGGTGACCACGCCGGTGGTCACCACCAGGTCGATGCCGCGCTCGAGCAGCACGCGCCAGTGTTCGTCCAGGCGCACGATCAGCTCGGCCACGGCGAACATGGCGTCCTTGCGCAGCCAGCGCGGCACGGCGCCGGAATGCCCGGCCTCGCCGAGGCAGGCGATGCGGTTGTGGCGCACATTGCCGCGGATGCCGGGCACCACCGCCAGCGGCAGGCCGCGCGCCACCATCACCGGGCCCTGCTCGATATGCAGCTCCAGGTAGGCGCGCGCACGGGCGCGGTCGAACAGCGGCTGCTGGGCGCGGATCGCTTCCATGTCGGCGCCGAGCGCGGCCATGCACTCGGCCATGGTGCGGCCGTGCTGGCGGTGGCGCAGCGCGAGATCGTCGGCCGACAGCTTGCCGAGCGCGGCGCCGGAACCCATGTAGGCCTTGCCGAACCACGCGCTTTCCTCGCCACGAAAGCCGATCACGTTGAGCGGCACGGGCGACGCGCGGCCCGCGCGCTGCTGCGCGACCAGGCACAGCAGCCCGGCCACGATGCCGGCCATGCCGTCGAAGTTGCCACCTTGCGGCACCGAGTCCAGGTGCGACCCGACCCAGGCGGCGGGGGCGTCGCTGGCCGCGCCGCCAAGGCGGAACACGAGGTTGGCGGCGCCATCGGCCTCCACGTGCAGGCCCTCGCGCTGCGCGAAAGCGCGCAGGTAGTCGGCCGCCGCGGTCTCGCCCGCGCCGTAGCTGTCGCGCGTCACCCCGACGCCGTCGGACGACAGCGCGCGGATGTCGTCGAACAGCGTCTGCGCGAGCGGCTTGAGTTCCTCAATATCCATGACAGATGTCCATTGATGCGGTGCGGGCGCTCAGCCCGATTGCTGGGCGAAGCGCAGCCAGCGGTCGCTCAGCTGGCGGTCCAGCCTGACCTGCCCGGTGAGGTCGCGCAGCGCCGGGGTGCCGGTCTCGTCGCAGTACGCATGCAGGCCGTCGACGATCTTCTGCATGACGCCGGGGTCGCGGAACGAGGCGGTACCGATCTGCACCGCGGAGGCGCCCGCGAGCATGAACTCCACCGCGTCGTGCGCGCTCTGGATGCCGCCGCAGCCGATCACCGGGATGCGCACCGCGCGGTAGCACTGGTGCACCAGCCGCAGGGCGATGGGCTTGATGGCCGGCCCGGACAGGCCGCCCATGACATTGCCGAGCCTGGGCTTGCGCGTGTGCACGTCGATGGCCATGCCGAGCACGGTATTGCCCATGACGATGGCATCGGCACCCGCGTCTTCCGCCGCGCGCGCCACCGCCGCGATATTGGAGGCGTTGGGCGTGAGCTTGACCCAGAACGGATGGCGCGTGCGCCGGCGGATCGCCGCCACCGCCTTGTAGGTGGTCTCCGGCAGCATGGCGAAGGCCATGCCGTCGGCCTCGAGGTTGGGGCATGAGATATTGGCTTCGATCACCGCCACTTCGGGCAATGACATTGCCTCGCATGCATGCGCGAACTCCTCGGCCGTATCGGCGGAGATCGACACCACCACCGGCGTGTCGTACCGCGTGTAGGGCGGCAGCACGTGCGCGCGGTAGTAGTCCAGCCCCTTGCTCGGGATGCCGATGGAGTTCAGCATGCCGCCGTGGGTTTCCGCCACGCGCGGCGTGGGATTGCCGGCGCGCGCCTTGGGCGAGACGCTCTTGATCACCAGTGCGCCGAGCTGGTTGAAGTCCAGCGCCTCGCGGTACTCGATCGCGAAGCAGCCGGAGGCGGGCATGATGGGGTTGCGCAGCGTCAGATCGCCAACCCGGACGGATAGATCAGCCAAACTCCACCTCCCCTACTACTTCGCGAATGGAAAATACGGGGCCTTCGCGGCAAACCCGCAGGAATTGCTTGTCGCCGTCGCAGTCGAACATCCGCACGCAGGACAGGCAAACGCCCATGCCGCAGGCCATGCGCTGCTCCATGGCGACCTCGCCGCGCACCTGCGGGTAGTCCGCCAGCACGCGCTGCAGCAGCATCAGCAGGCGGTGCGAGCCGCAGGTGTAGAGCGCATCGGGCCGCTGCTCGTCGATCAGGCGGCGCAGCAAACCCTCAACCGCCTCCACCGCGGACGAACCGTCCTCGTCGAACACGCCGTGCACCTGTGCGTCGGCGCCGCGCAGGAACTCACTGTCCATCAGGTCGTCGCGGGTGCGCGCGGACATCACCGCGGTGATCGCCACGCCCGCCTCGGCGGCCTGCCGCACCAGCGGCGCCATGGTGGCCAGGCCCACGCCGCGCGCCACCACCAGGATGCGCCGGTACGCGGGCTCGAAGGCGAAGGTATTGCCGAGCGGGCCGACGATATCCATATGGCCGTCGGCCGGCAGGCTTGCCATGGCCCGCGTGCCCAGCCCGGTGACGTTGTAGAGGAACTCGATGCGGCCGTCTTCCGGGCCGGCGCCGTACACGCTCATCGGCCGCAGCAGGAAGGGCTGCGCTTCGTCGCTGACCGGGCACTTGAGCTGGTAGAACTGTCCGGGGCGCGTGATGCGGGCGATCGGCGCATCGGCTTCGAGCCGGATGTACTTGTAGCGCCGGTTGACCCAGTAGTGCTCGACGACGCGGCAGCGGTACGACGCGACCGTCGCGGCGCTGTCCGCGCCGCACAGGGATGGTGACATGGTGACTCCTGTCTGTTTGATGCCTGCCGGCGGCGGCCTGGGGCCGCACGGCTTGCCGGCTGGCAGCCGGGGGCGGCCGTGGTCCGGTCCGGCGATGTGGTTCGGGCGATGCGGTTCGGGCTATTCCAGCTCCACGCCCTTGAGCTCGGGAATAAGGAAGAAGGTGGCGATCATGTCCAGCACATAGATGCTGGCCAGCAGCGCGATGGCGACCTGGAAGGAGTACGTCGCGGCGAGCGCGCCCACCACGATGGGCCCGAATCCACCCACGGCCCGGCCGATATTGAAGAGCACGTTCTGCGCGGTGGCGCGCGCCGCGGTGGGATAGGCTTCGGAGATCAGCGCGCCGTAGCCGCCGATCATGCCGTTGACGAACATGCCCATCACCGCGCCGGCCCACAGCATCGTCGCCGGGTCCGACATGCGCGCATAGGCCAGCACCATCGCCACCGCGCCGGCCTGGAAGATCAGGAAGGTGGGCTTGCGGCCGATGCGGTCCGCCAGGTGCCCGAAGACATAGACACCCACCATCATTCCCACGATCGTCACCGAGGTCCACATTGCCGACTTGGTCAGCGAGAAGCCCAGCGCCCGCGACAGGTAGGTGGGCAGCCAGATCATGATCCCGTAGTAGCCGAAGTTCTGCACGGCGCAGAGGATCACGATGCCCAGGCTGGTGCGCGTGGTGCGCGCATCGGCCACCAGCAGCCGGAAGGCGTTGACCTTCTTCTTCTCCGCGCTGCGCACGAACACCTCGGGCTCATGCAGCCGGTTGCGCACGAACCAGGCCACCAGCGCCGGCACCACGCCCAGCAGGAACATGCCGCGCCAGCCGATATGCGGCAGCAGCAACGGCGTGAGCAGCGAAGCCATCAGCACGCCCGCCTGCCAGCCCAGCGCCACATACGACGACACCCGCGCCCGCTTGCTGGCCGGCCACGCCTCGGCGGCCAGCGCCATGCCGATGCCGAACTCGCCGCCCAGGCCGATGCCCGCGATCGTGCGGTACACCAGCAAATCCCAGAAACCCTGCGCGAACGCGCACAGCCCGGTGAAGACCGCGAACAGCACGATGGTCCAGGTCAGCACGCGTACCCGGCCGTAGCGGTCGCTCAGGGCGCCGAAGATGATCCCGCCCGCCACCGCGCCGATCAGCGTCCATGTCACCAGCGCGCCGGACTGCCCCGTGCTCAGGCTCAGCGCAACGCTGATGGCCGGCAGCATGAAGCCGAGGATCAGSAGGTCGAACCCGTCCATGGCATAGCCGATGGCCGAGCCCGCCAGTGCCTTCCAGGCATAGGACGAGGTGCGCCCGGGCCGTGCGGATCGGGTGGAGAGCGCCTCGGCGGGCGATGCCGGTGCTTTTGCGTTTGCTTCCATGTGGGTTGCTCCTGCTGTTGTCATGCTGGTCTGGCGACACTGCCGCCTGGTTTGGGTCTGACGGTCGGCGGATGTGGCGCCGGTCACCTTCCTTGATTTGATCTCATTTTTTAGACAGTATCGCCGAAAATTTGCCCGAAGCATCGGAGTGACTGCTATCGGGCCGCATCTGCATGCCTATCTCTTTTTTTAGATTACGTTCCGGACTTTGGCTTTGCAAGGGGTTTTTGCGTGCCTAGGGTATCTCCGGAGATGGGGAGACTGACACCCCGCAGGACGTCGGCCACATGATGGTTGCCGTCCGTCCAATTACTGAGACAAACACCAGCAAGGTCACTTGGGCATGCCCCACCGTCACGAAGCAGGGGCCGGGGCACCCGCGCGCTCCGGGCCTGCCGGGTGCACGGGCCGTCCCGGAAGCACCCCGCGCGCCAGCGTGCGGCTGCACATCGCTTTGTACCGCTGTGTATCCAGGCCGCCCGCGGACAAGAAACACCGCATTTCCGGCTCCTTGCTGAAACAGGCCGGATACACGCGGACGCTGAAATGCCGTGACGGCCCCCCGGGTTTCAGAACGCCGCACGCGATGCGGACATGGAGAGAGAAAATGACGACCACCCAGCATGACGCGCACGCCGCACAGCCGGCCCAGCAGTGGCTTCGCGTCGAGACCTACACCAGCGGACTGATCGGACCCAGCCAGCCAATGCTGGGGCCGCTGGCCGATGGCGGCACCCTGGTTACCGGTACCCCGCCAGGCTGCTGGGGGCCGATGATCACGCCGTCGTTCCAGGGCGGGCACGAAGTGACGCAACCGGTCGCGATCGCCGGCGCCGAGATCGGCGACGCCGTCGCGCTGAAGATTCAACGCATGCGCGTCACCTCGGTGGCCACCTCCTCGGGCGTCATGCGCTTTGTCGAAGGCCGCTATCACGGTGACCCCTTCGTTGCCAAATTCTGCGCCGCATGCGGTACCGAACACCCGGCCAGCCACGTCGAGGGCATTGGCGAGGAGGCGATCCGCTGCAATCACTGCGGGGCCGAGGTGAGCGCCTTCCGGTTCAGCCATGGCTACGTGATCGTGCTGGACCAGGAAAATCAGGTCAGCCTCACCGTCAGCCAGGAAGTGGCCAACCGCCTGGCGGGCAATGCGGCGGAGATGTCCGCACTGCCCTCGCTGGCAGCCCAGCACTCGATCCTGTCGCTGGCACGCGCCGACATCCCTGGCGTGGCGGCGCATATGCGCCCGTTCCTCGGCAATATCGGCACCACGCCGGCACGCGACTTGCCAGACTCCCATAATTGCGCCGATTTCGGCCAGTACCTGGTGGGTGCGCCGCACCGGTACGGCATGACCCAGGAGGAGTTGCACGCGGCCAAGACTGACGGCCACATGGACACCAATTCGGTGCGCGAGGGCTGCATCCTGATCTGCCCGGTCAAGGTGCCGGGAGCCGGCGTGTACATGGGCGACATGCATGCCCAGCAGGGCAACGGCGAGATCGCCGGCCACGCCACCGACGTGTCCGGCGAAACGGAACTGACGGTGGAGGTCATCAAGCACCTCACGCTCGACGGGCCGATCCTGCTGCAGAACATCGACGACCTGCCCCCCATGGCCCGGCCCATGAGTGCCGAGCAGCGCCAGCGGGTACGTGAGCTTGGCGCGCGCTGGGGACAAGGCGAAATCGAACAAAACGGCCCGATCACCTTTATCGGCAGCGGCGTGAACCTCAACGCCGCCACCGAGAACGGTCTGCGCCGCGCCGCGGCCGTTACGGGCCTACCCTATGAAGAGGTACTCAACCGCGCCACCATCAACGGCTCCATCGAGATCAGCCGCCTGCCCGGCACCGTCCGCGTCACGTTCCTGTGCCCGCTGGACACCCTGGACCGCATGGGGATCGGCCACCTGGTGCGCGAAAAGTACCAGCTGCCATAAGGCGCAAGCCGAGCCAGGAAGACCGGCCGGCGCGCGAACCTTGCCGGCCGGCATCGCTCCCAGCCACCTACTTGCCCGTCAGGGAAAGGATTTTCATGCCTACCACTGTCAACGAACGGCGTCGCCTGCTCTTGAAGGGCGCCGCCGCAAGCGCTGCCGCAAGCGTCGCCCTGCCGCAACTGGCATTTGCCGCCAAGGCCCAGGCCGATCCCGGAAACGCCGCGGCGATGCAGCAGCTTGGACCGCTCAAGCACATCGACGCCGGGGTCCTCAACATCGGCTACCACGAATCCGGGCCGGCCGACGGACCGCCCGTCGTGCTGCTGCATGGCTACCCGTACAGCGTCTACAGCTTCATCGAGGTCGCACCGATGCTTGCCAGCCGTGGATGCCGGGTGATCGTGCCGCATCTGCGCGGACATGGACCGACCCGGTTCCTCGATGCCGCCACGCCCCGGTCGGGCCAGCAGGGCGCGATCGGCACCGACGTGATCGCGCTGATGGACGCATTGCGCATGCCGCGCGCGGTCCTTGCCGGCTTCGACTGGGGCGGCCGCGCGGCATGCGTCGCCGCCGCGCTCTGGCCCGAGCGATGCGCCGGGCTGGTTTCGGTCAACAGCTACCTGATACAAGACATCGCCAGATCGACATTGCCCATCCCCCCGCAGATCGAATCCGGGCTGTGGTACCAGTACTACTTCCAGACCGAAAGGGGAAGGGCGGGCCTGGCGGCCAACAGGCGTGAAATCGCCAGGGTCATCTGGAAGCGGAACTCGCCGAGCTGGCAGTTCGACGACGCCACGCTGGATCGTGCGGCGAGCGTGTTCGACAACCCGGACTACGTCGACGTGGTGATTCATTCCTACCGTCACCGCCTGGGTCTTGCCCCGGGATTCCCGGCATACGAAGCGACGGAGAAGCGACTTGCCGCCCAGCCCGTCATCACGGTCCCGGCCATTACGCTGGACGGAAAGGCCGACGGGAATTTCCCCGCGACCGATGGCAAATCGTCCGCCGCGAGGTTCAGCGGGCCGCGCTCGCATCGCGTGGTGGACAACGCAGGGCACAACCTTCCGGAGGAAGCGCCCCAAGCATATGCTGCCGCGGCGCTGGAGCTTGCCGGCATTGCCCGCTGAGCCCGGCAAGGCGGCCGCGGGGCGCCGCATGCGCCCGGCATGCGCTCGCCCTGCGTCAGCCTTGCGCCGCCCTGGTGCTGGCCGGCATGGCGACCAGGCCTGAGGCGAACACCACGCCCAGGATCACCCCGCCCGCGCCCACCACCTGCCATGCGTTGGGGGGCACGCCGAGCACGGTGGAAACCAGCATGGTGAACACCGGCGCCAGGTTGAAGAAGATCGAAGTGCGCGCCGCGCCGATGTGGTGGATGCCGCAGAACCACAGCAGGTAGGCCAGCAGCGAACCGCCCGCGGCGAGATACAGGACGGCGGCATGGATGCTCGCGGGCGCGGCGGCGATGCTCGCCAGCGGCCGTTCGAAGACGAAGCCGAGGATGATCAGGCCGATGGCGCCGAACAACATCGAGAAGCCCGTGTTCTCCAGCGCCGTGGCGTCCTTGACGAAGCGCCGCGTGCCGACCATGTTGGCGGCCCAGGCCAGGCTGCCCGCGAGAATGATGGCATCGCCGCGCGCCACCTTGAGCGCGAGCAGCATGTGGATGTCGCCGCGCGTGATCACCAGGCCTACGCCGAGCAGGCCGAAGACCAGGCCGAGCGCGCGCCCGGGATCGATACGTTCGCCCTCGAAGACCACCGCGAGGAGCATGGTCCACAACGGCGTGGTGGCAAGGATCAGCGCGCCGTTGATCGGGGTGGTGGTCTGCAGGCCGAAAAACGTGGCGAGGTTGAATGCGGTGAACCCCAGCAGGCCCAGGCCGATGTATGCCCACAGGTTCTTGCGCAGCACGCTCAGGCGCAGCTTGCCCTGCAGGCCAAAGATCAGCAGCAGCAGGACGGTCGAGATGACGAAGCGCTCGATCGAGGCGCTGATCGGTGTCATATGCCGGATGATCAACGCACCGGCGTTGAAGTTCGTCCCCCAGAAGAAGGTCGAGACGACGATGCCGAGATAGGCGAGGCTTTCTGGCTTGCGCATGGCTGACTCCTTGTCAGTTGGGTTGCATGCGCCTGGCAAGCCCTGGCCGTGCCGCGCATGCGTGTGGAAAGTCGCCGGGCAATCCGCAAGGACCGCTGTTGCTTGCGTCGCGACGGCATGGCTGCCATTCTGCAAGCTTCTCCGCCTGTGTAAAATTCCCCAAATATTCACATCGCATGTGAGAAATCACCCATGTTCGACTGGGAGGATCTGCGCCATTTCGGTGTCTTCGCGCAGGAGAGTTCGCTGTCCGGCGCCGCGCGGCGGCTCAAGGTCGACCATGCGACGGTGGCGCGGCGCATCGCCGCGCTGGAAAGCTCGCTGGGACTCAAGCTGGTGGACCGGCGCCCGCGCAGCTATCTGCTGACCGCCGAGGGCGAACGCATCGCCGCCCTGGCCGCGCGCATGGAGCACGAGTCATATGCCGTGGAGCGTACGGCGGCGGCCGGCCAGACCGGCGTCAGCGGGGAGGTCACCATCAGCGCGCCTCCATCGATGGCCGCCGCGGTGATCGCGCCCCGGCTGGGCCAGTTGCGCGCGCGGCATCCGGCCTTGCGCGTATGCCTGACCGGGGCCACGCGCGTGGCCTCGCTGACCCGGCGGGAGGCCGACCTGGCGGTGCGCCTGAGCCGTCCGGCAGAAGGCGAGCTGGTGGTGCGCAAGCTCGGCACCGTGGCGTTCTCCCTCTATGCCTGCGCTGCCTACCTGGACGCCACCGCGCCGTCCGACTACGGCTATATCGCCTATGACGACAGCATGGAAGGGTCGCCGCAGCAGGAGTGGCTGAAACAACAGGCGCTAGGCCGGCCCATCGTGATGGTCAGCAACGAGCTGGACATCCAGGCTTCGGCCGCCCGTGCCGGCGTGGGCATCGCGGCGCTGCCCCATTTCCTGGGCGAGCGCGACGGCGCCCTGCGGCGCGTGAAATGCAAGGGAAAGCGCCTGACGCGCGAGATCTGGCTGGTCGTGCACGCCGACATCCGCCGCGCGCCACGGATCCAGGCCGTCATGCAATTCCTGGGGCTATGTTTCGCGGAGCATGGCGGGCTGTCCTGAGGCACGCCCCCTGGCGGTGTCGCGCGGCATTCGGTGGCGGGCGCCGCCTGCCATCAATGCGCCCGCAGCGCATCGACGATGTTCATGCGTGCCGCGCGCAGCGCCGGGAGGAAGCCGCCGATCAGGCCCATCGCCATCGAGAATGCAAGCGTCTTCACCACCACGGAAGGCGTGAGGATAAAGCGGAACGAGAGGTCGGCAAAGGTCTGGAAGTTGGTCGTGGAAAACGAAGCCAGCTGCATCAATGCCGCGCAGCCCAGCCCGAAGATGCCGCCTGCCAGACCCAGCAGCAGGGCCTCGACCAGGAAAGCGGTGAGCACGTTGACGCGCTTGAAGCCGAGCGCGCGCAGCGTGCCGATTTCCGCGACGCGATTGGCGACCGATGCGTACATGGTGATCATGGCGCCGATCATCGCCGCGATCGAGAAGATCGTCGACAGCGTGAAGCCAAGGATGTTGATGAAGGTGGAGAGCGCCTTCGACTGGTCGCTGTAGAAGGCCTGTTCGCGCTTGGCCTCGTTGGCAAGCCGCGGGTCGACATCGATGTCGGCCTTGAAGCGCTCGAAGCTGCCTGTCTGCGCCAGGCGKAACACCATCGCCGAATAACTGGTCCGCCGGAACGATTGCATGAGCTGGTCGACATCGCCCCAGATCTCCGAGTCGAAGCCGCTGCCCCCTGCGTCGAAGTGCCCCACGACCGTCCAGTCGCGCTGGGCAAAGCGCAGGTGCTCGCCGATCTGCACGCCGCTGAATCCCTTGGCGATGCCGCTGCCGACGATGATCTCGGACGAGCCGGACCGGAACATGCGCCCCGCCACCAGTCTTACCTGCGGGCGCAGATCCAGGCCCGCTGGCGACACGCCGCGAATCACCACGTTAGACGGCCGCTCCGAACTGGTCTTGGTGAGCGAGATGAGCACCACGGCTTCCTTGGACACCAGGGGCCGTCCGCCGCCGCCCATCGCCACCGCCGGATGCATCTCCATGATGCTGGCCTGGTCGCGCGAGATGCCGCTTTGCACCTCGGTTTCGGCGCCCTTGCGGATCACCACCACGTTGTCCTGCTCGCCGGTGGTCACGAGTGTCTTCTTGAGGCCCGCGTCGAGCATCAGCATGGTGGCGAATACGAACACCACCAGCGCCAGCCCGCCGGCCGTGAGCGACGTGGTCAGCCGGCGTGCCCACAGGTTGCGCGCGATATAGGAAAGCGGAATCGCCATGGCTGCCCCGGATCCGCTAGCCGATGGCCCGCAGGCCTTCGACAATGCGCACGCGCGCCGCCTGCACGGCCGGCACGATGCSGGCGGCGACCCCGATCACCAGCGCGCATGCCGCCTGCAGCCGGAATGTCTCGCCCGACACGCTGAAGACGGGAAACACACCGCCCACTGCCTGCTTGAACAGGCTCGCGACGGGCGACGTGGCGAGCATGCCGATGCCGCCGCCCACGATCCCGATGGCGATCGATTCACCGAACACGAGCAGCGCCAGGAACCCGGGCCCGAAACCGAGCGCCTTGAGCGTTGCGTACTCGACGGTGCGCTCGCGCGCGCTCATGGCCATGGAGTTGGCCATCACCGCCATGATGATCACGATCACCACGTAGGAGACGACGCGGATCGCCGCGATGATCTGGTTGGACATGGCCACGAAGCCGAGCTGGAATGCCTGCTCGGTCTCGGTGAGCGTCTCGGCAAGGGAGTTCTTGAAGACGCCATCCACGCCGCGCGAGATCGCCGCGGCATTGTCCGGGTTCGCCACGCCGATGACAAAGACGCCGACCTGGTCCGCCTGCCGGGGCGAGCGCTTGCGCACGGTCTCGTTCAGGTATTCCCAGTGGAACACCATCTGGCGCGTGATGGTGCTCTCGTCGCGGCCGTCGAGGATGCCGCGCACGACGAACTCCCAGGTGCCGGGATAGATGGTGCCTTTGATCGGGATGACGTCGCCCACCTTGAACCCGAACTGGTCCGCGAGCTGGCGCCCGACCAGGGCGCCCTTGCGGTCGCGCTGGTAGTCGGCGCGCTGCTGCGGCGGCACGACGAACTCCGGGTACAGGTCGAGATAGTTGTCGGAAACCGCGAACTGCGCAAAGAAGTTCTTGGGATCGCGGTAGACGCCCCCGAACCAGTTGGAACGGGCCACCAGCGTGACCCCGTCGACACCACGGATACGGTTCTCATAGCTCAGTGGCAAGGCGAACACCAGCGAGATGGCGTTGCGGGTCACCAGCCGCGCATTGGATGCCGCCGCGGCGCCCGCGTACCAGGCGTCGACCACCGTGCGCAACAGCCCGAAGGCCAGCACCGCCACCACCAGCCCCACCACGGTCAGCGTGGTGCGCAGCTTGTGCCGCAGCGCGTTCCTCACGATCAGCTTCAGCACGTACATGGCATACGTCCGCAATGCCCGCAACGCCGTTCAAGCAGCCTTCCCATGGCTGAGTTCCCCCTTCTCCAGGTGCACCAGCGACTTCGCCGCGCCGGCGGCGTGCGCATCGTGCGTGACCATGATGATGGTCTTGCCGAGCTCCGCGTTGAGCCGCTGCATCATCGACAGGATCTCCGCGGCGGAGGCGCGGTCCAGGTCGCCGGTAGGCTCGTCGGCCACGATCAGCATCGGGTCGGTGATCAGCGCGCGGGCGATGGCGACGCGCTGCTGCTGGCCMCCGGACAGTTCGGAAGGATAGTGGCTCATGCGGTCGGCCAGGTTGACCATCTCGAGCACCAGCCCGACCCGCGCGCGCCGCTCCGCGCGCGTGAGGCGCGTCAGCATCAGCGGCAACTCCACGTTCTCGTAGGCGGTGAGCACGGGCATCAGGTTATAGAACTGGAAGATGAAACCCACGTTGGCCGCGCGCCAGTCGGCCAGCGTTGCTTCCGCAAGCCGCGTGATGTCGAGCCCGGCGACCAGCAGCTCGCCGCTGTCCGGCCGGTCGATGCCCGCAATCAGGTTCAGCAGCGTGCTCTTGCCCGAGCCGGACGGCCCCATCAATGCGATGAATCCGCCCTCGCCGATGTCGAGGGTGATGTCGGTCAGGACCGGTACGGTCTGCGCGCCGCGCCGGTACGATTTGGCGACGTGGCGGATGGCGACGAGCGGCGCGGTGTTCACGCTACTTCTTCGCCAGGGTGACCTTGGCGCCGTCCCGGATCTTGTCCCCGGGAGCCAGCACCAGCACGTCGCCCGGAGCCACGCCGCCGACCGCGACGAGATCCCCCAGCCTGGCGCCCGTGGTGACCGCGACTTCGCGCACCATGCCGTCCTTCACCACGAAGGCCACCTTCCTGCCGCCACGCTCGACGATCGCGCCCGGTTGCACCGCAACCAGGGGCTGCCGGTCCTGCGGCGATACCGGCTTCGACAGGAACGCGATCTTGGCGCTCATGTCGGGCAGCACGCGCGCGTCGCGGTCAACGAAACGCACCTTGACCAGCACGGTCGCCTTCGACCGGTCCACGGTGGGCACGATGCGCGAGACCCGGCCCTCCATCCTCAGCGCGGGCAGCGCGTCGAGCTGGAGTTCGCAGGGCTGGTCCACGCTGATCTTGCCGATATTGGACTCCGCCACGTCCGCTTCGACTTCAAGGGTCTCCATGTCGGCGATGGTCACGACGGCACCCTTGGTGTCGGACGCGGACGAGAACGGTGTGATGTTGTCCCCGACATTGGCATGCTTGATCAGAACCACGCCATCGAAGGGCGCGCGGATCACGGTCTGGTTCACCGCGACCTGGGCGACACGGGCATTGGCCTGCGCCGAGGCAATGGCGGCGCGGGCGCTGCCGACCGACGCCCTGGCCTTGTTGTAGCGCGCCAGGTCGGCCTCGTACTGCGCCGTGGAAATCGCCTGTGGCACGAGCAGGGTCTCGGAACGGCGCAGGCTGGTTTCCGCATCCTTCAACTCGGCGACCTGCAGCTCGAAATTGGCCTGCGCCACGCCCACCTGGGCCGACGCCTGGGCCAGGGAGGCCTCGACGTCCCTGCTCTCGATCCGGGCAATGATCTCGTCCTGCTTCACCCGGGAGCCTTCCAGCACGCCGAGCCATTCGAGCCGGCCTTGCGCCTTCGAGCCGACCGCCGCCTTGCGCTGCGGCACCACATAGCCCGTCGCGTTGAGCATGGTGTAGTTCTGCGACGGGTAGGCCGAAGTGACGGTCGCCGTTTCCACGGCCTGCGGGGCAGTCAGCCGGACGGCAATGCCGGCCACGGCGGCGATGACCAGCGCAATGGCAGCGTAAGGCACCCAGCGCCGGCGCCGCGGCGCCGGCGCGAGCGAGCCGCGGTCGATTTTCAGCCTTGCCAGATCGTGATCAGCCAATTTTTCGGACCTTTCCCAGAAAACCAGAGCGTGTTCCGGAGCGCCTTGCAAGGCGCACGCCCCGGCGAAGCGCCCCGCCCGCATGTGCTGCGGCAGACAGGTCCCCAGTATAGTGCCGCGCCCGGACAGTGCTTGCAATGCCACTTCGGCAGCGATACGACGGAGATACGGCGGCCCGGACCTGGCGGCCGGCCGGCATCGTCCTTCCACGCGCCCGCGGAGATGCCGGCGTCAGGTATCCCCGACGACGCAGGGCCGCGAGTTCGAGGCTCGCCCTTCATGCACGCCGCCTGATGCCTCACTGATAGTGATGGATGCCATCAAAAATTATCGTTGTACATGATTCGACCCGGCGCATAACTTTAGTGCACACGCTCTCGGGTCCATTCCCCAGGCCATCTGAGCGGACAGCCAGGCCGCTTGCCCGGCGATCGACTTGATCGATCAGGCAGGCGTCGAGCGGCACCGGCCAATAAAGCAATTCAAATAATTGGAGGAGACATGACAGAACGGATCGGCTATGCCGGGATTCAAAGCAATCCCGTGTTCAAGGAGCTCGTCAGCAGACGCAGGCGGCTCACAATTCTTCTTTCCGCGGTGACGATCGTCCCTTACTGCATCTTTATCCTGGTTGCCGCACTGAGCCCGGGTTCGCTTGCATCGCGGCTTTCCGGGCAAAGCAATATCACGATCGGCTGGGCCGTTGGCGCGATGCTTATCCTGGGATGCTGGCTACTGACGGGGTTCTATGTCCGGCAGGCCAACGTCGACTTTGACCGACTCACGGAAAGACTGGCACTCGGGGCTGAAAAATGAAACCGAAGCTAAAGGCAGCGTTCATTTTCTTGTCTTGCCCGCTCGCAATACCATCCTACGCAGCCCCGGGAGCGCTGCAAAACATAGAGGCGCAGCCGATCAATACCGTCGCCATTCTCATGTTCCTGGCATTCGTGGTCGCCACCCTGGGAATAACGTACTGGGCCGCATCCAAGACGAAATCGCTGGACACCTTCTACACTGCTGGCGGCGGCATCTCCGGATTCCAGAACGGACTGGCCCTGGCGGGCGACTATATGTCGGCGGCCGCCCTGCTCGGGATCAGCAGCATGATCTTTTCCAGCGGCTACGATGGCTTTATCTACTCCATCAGCTTCTTCGTCGCCTGGCCACTGCTTCTGTTCCTGTTCGCGGAGAAAATCAGGAACCTCGGCAAGGTCACCATATCCGACATCGCAGCGTACCGGCTGGACCAGAACACGATACGAATATCCATGTCGATCGGGTCCCTCACCGTCGTTTGCTTCTACCTGGTCGTGCAAATGGTCGGCGCCGGACAACTCATCCAGCTTCTCTTTGGCCTGGACTACAACTATGCCGTCATCGGCGTGGGCCTGCTGATGATGATCTACGTCACGTTCGGGGGCATGGTCGCGACCACCTGGGTACAGATCATCAAGGCAGTCCTTCTCCTGGCCGGCGGAACGCTTCTGGCAATCCTTGCATTGTGGAAATTCAATTTCTCCATTGATTTCCTGCTGGCCAAAGCCGTCGAAAGCCACAAGGCCGGCGCGAAGATCATGGCACCCGGCGCCCTGGTGTCAGACCCGGTCTCCATGTTTTCACTGGCGATCGGGCTGGTGTTCGGTACTGCAGGGCTGCCTCACATCCTGATGCGGTTTTTCACGGTTCCGAACGCCAAGGAGGCGCGCAAGTCGGTATTCGTGGCAACCGGGTTCATTGGATTCTTCTTCCTTGTCGTCGCCGTCCTTGGACTATCCGCCATCGTCATCGTCGGCAAAGACCCTGCCTTCTTCGTCGGAGGGGACATCGGCGGCAAGCTCATCGGCGGCGGAAACATGCCCGTCATGCATCTGGCCAAGGCCCTCGGCGGCGACGTGTTCCTCGGGTTCCTGTCAGCGGTAGCCTTCGCGACCATCCTGGCCGTTGTCGCCGGTCTCACCATGGCTGGATCGTCCACTATCTCCCATGATCTGTACGCCAGGGTAGTCATGAAGAACCGGGCAGACCCGGCGCGCGAGATGCGGGTGTCCAGGGTTGCCTCAGTGTGCATCGGTGTCGTCGCCGTTGGCCTGGGAATTCTCTTCAAGGACCAGAACATCGCCTTTCTCGTCGCCCTGACCTTCGGCGTTGCCGCATCCGTGAATTTCCCGATCCTGGTGCTCTCCATCTACTGGAAAGGCCTGACCACGCGCGGCGCATTGATCGGCAGCGTGGCGGGGATCCTCTGTTCAGTGGGGCTCGTGATCCTGTCGCCGGCGGTCTGGGTGAAGGTACTTGGATACAAGACGGCGATCTTCCCCTACGACTATCCCGCGATCATTTCGACGAACGTGGCCTTCCTCGTCACCTGGCTCGGATCCGTCACGGACCGGAGCGCCCGCGGCCGCCAGGAGCGCAAGGACTACGAAGGTCAGTTCGTCCGGGCCCAGACCGGAATCGGGGCGTCCCGGGCCGTCAGCCACTAGCCACGCTCCTCCGCTCGGCAAGGTACCGGCCAGGTCCACCTGCCTGGCCATTTCACGATCATTGAAGGCGGAATCAGTTTCCCTTTCATGCAGGCCCACGCCTAGGAATTTCTGGAGCTGAAAATGCAGTACAAAGACACCGGCCTAAGGTTTTCCCGCATTACGATTTTCATTCATTGGCTGATCGCGGCCGCCGTCGCGCTGATGGTCTGGCTTGGCCTTTCCGCCAGCCAGCTGGAGAACGGCCCGGAGAAGGCCGAAATCCTCCGGGTGCATGGCGGTGTAGGGGCGCTCGTCCTCGTCGTTTCCATCTATCGCCTGTGGGCGAGACTCACTTCCTATCACCCCCTCCCGCTCGGGTCGCCAAATCCGATCGAAGTCATCATCGGCAGGTCCGTGGCGGTTGGCCTGGCTCTCGCGACCGTTCTCTTGCCATTGGACGGATGGCTGGCCATGTCTGCGGCAGGCGAAGTCATCACGCTGCCCGGCGGTATCGTGCTCCCCGCCCTGACGGGACCGAATGCCGAGGTAGCGTACGTCGCGAAGCTGCTTCACAAGATTGGTGTGTACGCATTTCTCGCCGGACTGGCCCTTCATATCTTCGGCGCCGTCAAACATCACTTCGTTCTCAGGAACGACACGCTGAAGCGAATGCTGGGCAAGAACGTGGAGCTCTGATCATGAAGCACGAAAGCCAAATCATCATGTCGAAGAATTCAGCAACAACATTGTGCGGCATCGAATATCCGGTATTCCAGGCAGGCATGGCCGGCATTTCCGGGCCGGCGCTGACGGCGGCGGTGTCCAATGCAGGCGGCCTGGGACACCTCGGCGGGCTGCGCCTGCCACCCCTGGCCCTGAGAAAATGGATTCGCGAGACGCGGGAGCTGACAGACAAGCCATTCGGCGTGAATCTCGTCCCGTCCTTCGGTGGCCCGGATGTATTCGAAGCGCAGTTCCGCGTTGTGCTGGAAGAAAGACCGCGGGTACTTTCGCTCTTCTACGGCAGCTTCCACGAGATGATTCCACGAGCGAAGAATGCGGGCATCACGGTCATCGTCCAGGTCGGAACGCTGAGTCTTGCCAGGGAGGCGATCGCGCAGGGGGCGGACATCATCGTCGCCCAGGGGGCCGAGGGTGGCGGACACCTCAACCAGGGAACGATCGGCGTGATGTCGCTGGTGCCTGCCATCGTCGCCATCTCGAAGGGACGCCCCGTCCTGGCCGCGGGCGGCATTACGAACCGTGCCGACGTGCGGGCGGTGATTGAAGTTGGCGCTTCGGGAGTCTGGGTTGGCACCGCTTTCGTGGCAAGCGATGAATCCCTTGCGCATGACCTCTACAAGCAGAAGATCGTGGCGGCCACGGTGGACGATACCGAATATCGGACCGGATACTCGTTCGGCTGGAAATTCGGCACCCCGCACAGGGTGATTCCCAACCGCAAGAAATGGAACCTCGTGAAATATGTAGGTGGCGGAGCGCGCGTCATCGACAAGCCCGAAATGGCGGAAAAGCTGTCGCTATACGCAGGCCAGGGCGTCGGGAAGATCGATGGCATCGTCCCCGCCAGCCAACGCGTTGCCGAGCTGGTCGAGGGCTTCTCCCCCTGGTTGCCCGCAGACGCCCTGCCGGCGCTCCACGGCGCTCACGAGACGGCCTGAGCCGGCGCCGGGCAGTTCCGGGGGGCATGGATATCCGGCCTTGAGATGTCCAGCCCCCCCGATCGGGGCCCGGGGCCGGACACGGGAAGTCCACACGGACTACTCCCCGATGGATTCGAATTGCTCGTGCGCCATATCGACCATGGCACGGACGGCCGACGTCTCGAAGATATCCTTCCTGCGGACGAACACGGTCGCCACGCGCGAGAATTCGGACGGAAGCTTGTGACAGCGGATCAGCTCCCGCGAGCCTTGATTTTCCACGACGGCGCGGGGAAGTATCGTCACACCCATCCCTGCCGTCACGCACGAGATGATCCCGTCGAGCGTGCCCAGTTCCAGTATCTGTCCCGGAATGAGTCCGGCCTGGTAAAGCCATTGCTCCAGGGTGGAACGATAGAAGCAACCCGTGCGGAAAACGAGGACCGTCTGCTGAGCCATGTCCTTCGTAAGGCTTGCCAGCGTCCGATACTTCCTGCTGCTGACGAGGACGAGCTCCTCCTTGAAGATTCCCTCCTGGTGCAATACCGCGTTCTGGTGGAACCCACCGACGAACGCCCCGTCAAGCCGGTGACTCTCCACTGCCTTGATGAGCTCCACGGTCGTGCCGGTGATGAGCGAGAGCTGGACCTGCGGATACTTTTCCCGATAGCCGGCCAGTACCTTTGGCAGCCTGACCGCCGCGGTGGTCTCCATCGATCCCAGCCGCAATATCCCGGTCGGCGTCGACGTATCCAGCAGGACACTCCGGCTCTCATCGGCCAGCTGAAGAATGCGCTGCGCGTATCCGAGGAAGGTCTCTCCCGCCGAAGTGAGCGTGATGCCGCTCTTCTGGCGAATGAACAGAGGCTGCCTGAGTTCCTGTTCGAGATCCTTCACCCGCATTGTCACATTCGACTGGACGCAATGCACTTTCTCCGCAGCAGCAGTGAAGCTACCTTCTTCCGCTGCCGCGCAAAACATCCTTAGCTGGCGCAGCTCCATGTTATCGACTCCAGATATTACATTTATGATGGCTAGAATTCTTGGAAATCAGATGTAGCGATGCAGCGCCTAAATTATACTTCAGCTATCCACCGCGAAGCTTAAGTGAAATTATTCGTTTTTTTCGGTGCGGATGTCTTTTACAACGTCACGTCAATGCCATTTCAGACAAGTGATCGGGCCGTTACCAAAGGCAAATGGAATGCAGTCCTTATAAATTCCCGTCCCTGGTTCACATGAAAGGAATGAAGCATTTTTTCATGAACGGAAATAAGCTCTCTCTTCTATTTCACCGCGGTCATTTCACTACGGCGCGCGCAAGATCCTCCTGCCCCGCCGCCGATCGCCGCTAGTCGCTAGTCGCCGCTTGTCGCGCCACTTGCCCCGTTAGCCGGCGAGTTCACACATTTCTGCAAAGGTGAAGTTGATGCAATTTCCGGGTATTAGCGCCGAAGTCGAAGGGATTTTTGCCGGCGGCATTGGCATCCTTGGCGAAGAGGGCCATCGAAGCGGAATCTTCAAGAGACGGATCCGCGGCGAGGCCAAGGTGTCCTTCGATGGCATCGAAGGTGACGAACATGCGGATCCGAGGGTTCACGGTGGCCCCGAAAAGGCCGTCCATCATTTCGCCGCCGAGAACTACCGGCGCCTGGCGGAATGCTTTCCCGATTGTGCGGGCATCCTTGTCCCCGGCAGCCTCGGCGAGAACATATCAACGAACGGGCTTACGGAGCGGAACGTACATATCGGTGATGTCTTCAGGATGGGCGGAACGGTCCTGCAAGTGTCCCAGCCGCGAAGCCCATGCTGGAAGATAAATCACCGCTTCAATGCGGACGGCATGTCTCTCGTGGTCGCGCAGGAGCGCATGACCGGTTGGTATTACCGAGTGATCGGCAGTGGGATCATTGGACCGGGCGACAAGTTAGAGCTGATCGAGCGCGAAACAGAACGGTTCTCGATAGATGAATTCTGGCGCGTCCAGTCGTCCAGCCGGCCTGGCATCGACGACATGCTGGCCCTCATCGCCGTCCCGGGACTCGCCAATAGCTGGAAGGTGCGCCTGAACGACCGGGTACGGTGGATCCGCCAACGACACCCCGGATTGTGAGGTGCCGGCCGGGCGCACCGTCCTGACGGACTACGCCATGCCCCTCCGCCCGACTGGCGCCCGGCAGCCGCATGCGGATCTCAAGGCGCCTCCGGCTTGTGCCGGGGATCGTCGTTCGGATCGAGGTATTCCAGCCCGAGCGGCCCGGTGCCGCTGACCTGGGTGATGTACTCTCCCGACCTCGCCCAATGGAAGTGCGGCGTGCCCCCTGGCAGCACCACGACACTGCCGGGCGGATAGGCCGTCAGTTTCTGCGGGTCGAACTCATTACCGATGCCAATGTAGAACACCCCCGCGATCACGGTATAGACCCGGTCCTCGGGATGAACATGCGGCATGAGCTTCACGCCGCCCGGCACCTTTACGCGAACCACGTAGGGACCGGGCTTGCCCGGATCGCCGACCAGCACGGACAGCTGCGCACGCCGCGGGAAAGCGGCGAAGGACGACCACTGGATGTCTTCCTGCTGAATGGAGCCGACCTGCTTCGGCGAAAGCCCCCCGGCAAAGGCGGCGTGCCCGGTGATCAGGCACGACACGGCACAGACGATGCCCGCGACATTGGTCAGAATCTTTCGCATACCAGATACTCCTTTCTCCGTGAGCGGCCGCTCGGCAATGGGCCGCGACTGCCTCGACGTGAAGGCCCCGGAACCGCCCGCCTTCGGGTTCGTTCTCGCCGGGATCGCGCCGATCGACGTGACCAATATATTTCCTGCATGGATTCCGGTACACATCAGGGCGCTAACAAGAGTTGGTACACCGTGTAAAAGATGCCATCCGTCATCGCGTCATCGCGCCGGCCCGCGCGGCCTGCCGGGCTTCGCCGCCGGGCAGCGTTGCAAAGCCGCCGCACCCGCCGCGGCCATCGCGAGCGCGATCCAAAGCGCGATCACGCATGCGTGGAGGAACGGCTGCGTGACTCCCGGCAATTGAAAACGCCCGGCCACACTCCCCCGGGCGTTAGTCGTCTCGACCTGGCTGGCAATCCAGCAGGCGGGAAAGTGTCAATCCCTGGTCCGAGCTGTAAAATCCTCGCCGTTGATCCGGCTCGAGATGCTGATGTTCTCGGCCCGATGCTCGTGCAAGATCACGTTGATGATCTTCGGATCCGAGCCGATCGAGTCATGCGTCACCTGGATGATGTCTCTGATCAGCCTCGCACGACGCTCCTGCGTCAGGCCGGCATTGATGTGGCATTCGATAAATGGCACGGTTATCTCCGGGAATGATGTTATTTCAGGCGGCTGACCAGATCCTTGTCGTTGGCCGCGCCTTCGACATAGTCCGGCAGGTGCTCGCCATGCTCGACGAAATTGATCCCGCGGCCTTCCCGGATCACGAAGAAGATGTCGTCCTTCGTCTCGCCGGTCGCTTCGCTGACCACCCGCGGCAGTCCGGCCGCGAGCTGCCGCTTCTGCTCATCGGTTCTGCCAAATCGCATGTCACAAGAAATGAGGGCCATCCGGGTCTCCTATAGGCCTCTGTCGTCACTGGATTCCCGGGTGCTTCGCCGGGAACTTCGGTACCGGACTTACCCTCGTCATGAGCTGCATCAGCTCAGCAACCGAGTGCGCATCCAATGCAGAGACCAGATCGATGATCCGGCCTCGAAGCGTTTCATCAGCGTATTGCTCGCTGAGCCAATGGAATTTCTCGACCGTGCGGTCCCAGCTGAGCGGGTTGTCGAGCCCGCCTTCAAAGCCGACGTGCTCGGCGGAGAACACCCTTCCGTCCTTGCACCGGATCGTGACCCTGGTGTTCAAGGCACTGGGGTACCGGGCGGTGAATGCGGGGTCGGGACGCACGACGACCCGCTTCAGCAGGGCCTGCGCATCGTCCGCCTGCACTCCGCCCGGCTCCAGCTGGGCAGGTCCGACCTGGTCATCGAGCAGAGCGGCCGCGATAAGATACTTGAGGTTGTAGTCCGCCTGCTCCTTGGTCCGCGGATCATCCTTCGGGCCGAAGCCGCCACCACCCGCGATGTCGAAGCCGGTCTGGAAGATGTCGCACACCACCTCCTCGACCTCCTCGCTTTTCACATCGTTCGCGCGCTTGAGGGCGAGCGTCACCTCAAGCACCGGTTGCCCGTGAATCAGCGAGCAGTACTTCTTCATCACCGTCTGGAAAATGATCTCCAGGCGCTGATCCTCCCATTCGACATCGATTGGCTGGTCGAACATGCGGACCAGTCCGTTCGGCCCTTCGAACAACCGCAGCGGGCCGGTGAAGCCGCGCTTCGCAAGCGACGCCGCGTACACCGCGCGCATCCCGGTGATGCCCGGCGAAAATCCCTTCCATTGCGAGACCGGTTCGGAGTGAACGCAGGTCAGCGAGATGTTGTCTACCGTGGCGATCGCTATCGCATGGGCGAGCTGGTCCGCGTCGAGGCCGAACAACCTGCCGGACGCGGCCGCCGCCGAAACCGCGAGCTGAATGGCATGGTTGAAGCCCTTCGCCATCACGGGGACGATCGCCGTGATGCGGCACTGGATTTCATACGCTACCGCCAGCGCGAGCATGAACGCCTCGCCACTTGCGCGCGCATGCTCGGCCGCCGCGAGCACCGCGCCGAAATTATCGCTTGGATGACAGAGCCCGCCGGGAGACATATAGCTGTCCAGCAGATCGACGTAACGAACCAGGCTCGAGTTGTATAGCGCTGCCTGGTCGGGCGACGTGGTTCCGCCGCCGATCAGCGAGCAGGACCCCGCCGCCGGGCCGCGGTATTCCTCGAACTGCTCTCGCAAGGCCGTGAACGGCGTGCCAGGCAGTGCCGCAATCGCACAGCCGAGGCTGTCAAGGATGTTCCGCTTGAACAGCTGGCGGGCCTGCGGGGTGAGATGACTTGCTCGCGCGTTCGAAGCGAACGTCGCAATGCACTGGACGGTGGTCGGTGCGGTCATTCTTGACAGTTGCCTGTTGGATGATTTCAATTCATGCGAATTTCCATCCGCTACTTCCGCAACGTCTTGCGCTCCCGATATTTCATCTCGCTTCGCGCAGTTGCATTGCAACTGATATTAGGTGATCGATCGCGGCGCCCGAAACGAATTGTTTTGATAGCGGCAATCATCGAAGCAGATAGCCACCGCCCTCAGGCGCCAGGAAAGCGCCGCGATTTCCACAATGCCCGCTCCCGCAGATCAATGCCGGCGTCCATGCCAGTGCGGCAGGGAACCGGTGCGGCGTTTCCTGACGACAAGCCGGCCGCACCCCGATCAGTGCAAGCGGCTCCCGCCGTTCGCGAGGCTCAGCAGCGCTTGCTGGACCTTGGCCGCTGGGAGGTAGCCCGAGCTGAGCTGGCGCAGCTTTCCGTCGACTTCAACGAGCAGCGTCGGGAATCCCGAGACCCCCCACCTGCGTGTCAGCGCGAAATCCGCCCGCGCCGCCTGCACTGCCTCCTCCGACACCCAGGCGCTATGGAAGGCATCGGCGCTCGTCGGGTAGCCGGCGGCTGTCAGTGCGCGTGCGCCGATCTCTGCCAGGACATTGCCGTCCGTGGTGTCGAGCCCGTCGACATAGAACGCACGCTGAAATGCCTGGAAGACCGTCAGCAGGTCCACCGAAGGCTCGACCAGGCGAGCGGTGGCCACGGCGCGGCAGACCGGCTCGGTGTCGTAGACGAAGTCCTTGCGTGCGAGCAGCGCCTCGCGGTTGAACTCGGCGCCGCTCATCTGTTCTACGCGCGCCCAGTGCGACAGGCGGAACTGCTTGCCGGCGTCATCGAGCACCTGCGTCGATCCGGCCCCCATGCCGCCCAGGACAATATGCACGTCAAGGTCGGGCATGCTTTCGACGATGGTGGTCATCTCCTTGCCAAAGCCGTAGCACCAGGAGCACATCGGGTCGCCAACAAATATCAGTTTCATGGTCTGTTTCCAGTGGATCGCGTTTGAACGGGGATGGGCACTTCGCGGCCCATCGGCCGCAACGCCCCGGGGCTGCGGCACCGGAACTGAATATAGGACCGAACCACACCGGCACCAACAGCGCCAGCCGCAATTCAGTTGTTACGCTGCGTAACCAGAGCGAGGCCGGCCCGATGTTCCGCAGCGACCCGACCATGGCGGGGCGTCCCAGGCAACGCAAAAGAGGCGCCGTGCGCGCATGCTCCGCGCGCGGCGCCTCGCTGCCCCTGACTGCAGACAGGCGGCCGGGACCGCTTACTTGGCCGTCGGCATCGCGAATTCGGCACCCTTGTCGGTGCTTTCCGGCCAGCGCTGCATGATGGACTTCTGCTTCGTATAGAAGCGAACGCCTTCTTCGCCGTATGCGTGCGTGTCGCCGAACAGGCTGCGCTTCCAGCCGCCGAAGCCATGCCAGGCCATCGGGACCGGAATGGGTACGTTGATGCCGACCATGCCCACCTCGATGCGACGGCCGAATTCACGTGCCACATGGCCATCCCGCGTATAGCATGCGACGCCGTTGCCGAACTCGTGCGCATTGACCAGGTCCACGGCTTCGGTGAAGTCCTTGACGCGCACGCACGCGAGGACCGGCCCGAAGATCTCTTCCTTGTAGATGCGCATCTCGGGCGTGACATTGTCGAACAGCGTGCCGCCGGTGAAGAAGCCATCCTCGTGTCCCTTGACCTGGAGACCGCGACCGTCCACCACCAGCGTCGCGCCTTCGTCGACGCCCAGGGCAATATATCCCTCGATGCGCTCGAGCGCCTGCCGCGTGACGATCGGGCCCATTTCGGCGTCGGCCTCCATGCCGTTCTTCACGACCAGGTTGCGCGCGCGCTCGGCCAGCCGCGGGATGACCTTGTCGGCGATATCGCCCACCAGGACAGCGACGGAGATCGCCATGCAACGTTCGCCGGCGGAGCCGTATCCAGCCCCGACCAGCGCGTCGACAGCCTGTTCGATGTCCGCATCCGGCATGACGACCATATGGTTCTTCGCGCCGCCGAGTGCCTGCACGCGCTTGCCGTGCCTCGCGCCGGTCTCGTAGATATAGTTGGCAATGGGCGTCGAGCCGACGAAGCTGACCGCCTTCACGTCGGGATGGGCCAGCAGCGCATCGACGACCACCTTGTCGCCCTGCACCACATTGAAAATGCCATCGGGCAGGCCCGCTTCCTTCAGCAACCTCGCCATGAACAACGACGCGGACGGGTCGCGTTCGCTCGGCTTCAGGATGAACGCATTGCCGGCGGCGATCGCAACCGGGAACATCCAGCAAGGCACCATGCACGGGAAGTTGAACGGCGTGATGCCTGCCACGACACCCAGTGCCTGGCGCACCGTCCAGTTGTCCATTCCCGTCGAGACCTGCTCGGTGTAGTCGCCCTTGAGCAATTGCGGAATGCCGCAGGCGAACTCGATGACGTCGATACCGCGCGCGACCTCGCCTTGCGCATCGGAGAAAACCTTGCCATGTTCTGCCGTGATGATCGCGGCGAGTTCATCGCGGTGCTTGTTCATCAGTTCGAGGAAACGCAGCATGATGCGGGCACGGCGGATCGGCGGCGTATTGCTCCACTTCGGAAAGGCCGCCTTCGCACTTGCCACCGCAGCGTCGACATCGGCAGTCTCGCCCAGCAGCAGCTTGCGCGGACGCTCGCCTGTCGCCGGATTGAAGATGGCCTGGGTACGCGCACCCGAACCGCGAGCCGGCTCACCGTGTATGAAATGTGTCACATCGGCCGTGTCGTTAAACGCTTGCATCTCGACTCCTCAACATTGGTTGGTATGGACGGAGTTTAGGAAGGTGCCGCACGTGTGCAAAGGTGCTAACATTGAATTGATTGTTTTCATTAATGAACAATAAAAACATGGATACCCGAACGGTCGAAAGCCTCTGGACCCATTTGCACTGGTTGACGGTCCTTGCCGAACAGGGCAGCTACACCGCAGCCGCGGCACGCCTCGGCGTCAGCAAGGCGGCAATGAGCCAGCGCATCGCCGAACTGGAACGGGCGGCGGGCGTCGCGCTGGTTCAGCGCACCACACGCAGCGTGCGCTTCACCGAGGCCGGGCAGCGGCTTGTCGAAGACACGCGCGGGGAATACGAGCACATTGCGACGAGCTTCGCCACGGTCAGGGAAATGGCGGGCGTGGCGCGCGGATTGATCCGCGTGACGGCACCGGTGGCGTTCGTCCGACAACAGCTGGTGCCGCGGATGTCGGCTTTCCTGCGAGCCAATCCCGAAGTCCGCGTGCAACTCGAAGTGTCCGACCGGCTCAGCTCGATCGCCACCGAAGGATTCGATCTGGCCATCCGGCACAGTGCGCAAGCGCCCGAAACGCATGTCGCATGGAAGCTGTGTGAAACGCGCTCCGTGATTGCCGCGACGCGCGCGTATATCAAGCTGCGGGGCCTGCCGAAGGCGCCAGCGGACCTCTCCTCGCACGACTGCCTGTTCTACCCCCGCGCCCTCGGCGCCGGGATCTGGTCTTTCGAGCGAAAGGCGGCGCGCAAGCCGAGCCCCGGGCCGGTCACGGTCACGGTGAACGGACCGTTCTCGGCCAATAACAGCGAAGCGCTGCGCGACGCCGCGCTCGACGACATGGGCATTGCCCTCCTGCCTGACTTCACTGCACAGGCGGCAATCCGGGCCGGCAAGCTCGTGGTCATACTGCCGGACTGGCGTCCGGTCGGTGCCTTTGCCGACCAGCTCTATGTCGTGCGACCGTACACGCCCCACGTGCCGCGCGCGGTCGCACTGTTTGTCACGTATCTTCGCGAGACGTTCGCTGACGGGTTTCCCGTCCAGTAAGCTGCATTGGCATCTTGCGGCGCCCGCCTCGTCCATTTGCGCCTGCATCATTGTTTCCCGCCACGCAAAGGATATTTTCCGATTCGCTCGCGCCTCGCCAACGCGGCCAGCGGTACAGTCCACCGTTTACTGGTTCTGTACGGGCTCCGGTCTAACGATCGCGAAGCTGGAAAAGCATGAGCAGGTCTGCCACTCGAGTATTCCTTGTCACCGGCGTGAGTTCAGGCTTCGGCCGCGCGATATCGCAGGCCGCGCTCGCCGACGGCAGCACTGTCATCGGCACCGTCAGGAATGAGGCCGATAGAGTGGCGTTCAGGAAGCTGGCTCCGGGGCATGCCGATGCGCTTGTCCTCGATCTCACCGATCTCGATGCCATCGGCCCGGCGATCCAGGGCGCTGTCGAGCGTGTCGGGCCGGTGGACGTCCTGGTGAACAACGCTGGCTACGGTCACGAAGGCACGCTGGAAGAATCTTCCCTCGAAGCGCTGGTGCGCCAGTTCGAGGTCAACGTCTTCGGCGCGGTGGCAATGATCAAGGCCATCCTGCCGTCCATGCGGGCCAGGCGGACCGGCCACATCTTCAATATCACCTCGATGGCGGGCTTTGCCGGGCTTCCCGGCGTTCCGTACTACTGCGGAAGCAAGTTCGCGCTCGAGGGCATCTCCGAATCGCTGGCCAGGGAAGTCGCCGGCCTTGGCATCAAGGTGACGTCGGTCGCTCCTGGTTCATTCCGGACGGATTGGGCAGGCCGCTCAATGGTACGGACCGACCGGAGCATTGCCGACTATGACGCGGTATTCGAGCCCATTCGCCGCGCCCGCCGGCAAAAGAGCGGGAAGCAGGCCGGCGATCCCGCAAGGGCCGCGCGCATCCTGCTCGACCTGGTGGGCCGGGACGACGCGCCCGTTCATCTGTTGCTGGGCGCCGATGCACTCAGCCTCGTGCGGGGCAAGCTGGCAGCGCTGGCCGAAGAAATCGACACCTGGGAATCCGTGTCGAATTCCACGGATTTCTCGTAGACGACAGCCATTCGGAGCATGGCGGCGCCCCGGATCCCGCCTTGACCGGCGGCGGCGGCGCGGTGCACACACGCCCCTCGCGTGAAGCCGGATGCGCATTCCGTGGCGTGCGCCCGGCCGCGGCGAGGCACGCTTCACTTGTTCACGCTGCGCAAGACTGTTTGTCCACCGTGTGCCTTCGCATCCGCAGCCCGGTCGCCTAAATTTACTACCTATCGGTACCGCCAATTTCGGCGGGGACATCCGAGCTAACCTTTTCGAGATCATCATCATGAGCAATCAACAGAAAGTCGTCGTTGTCACCGGTGCATCCCAAGGTATCGGCGCTGAAGTGGTCAAGGCATTCCGCGAGCAAGGCTATCTCGTGGTCGCCACTGCGCGTTCGATCAAGCCGACGAGCGACGAGGGCATCCTCGCAGTCGCCGGCGACATCAGCGACCCGGCGACCGCCAAGCGCGTGATCGCGGAAGGCGTGGCGCGCTTCGGCCGCATCGACTCGCTGGTCAACAATGCGGGCATCTTCCTCGCCAAGCCGTTCACCAGCTATACCGCCGAGGACTACGCAGCGGCACTAGGCGTCAACCTCAACGGCTTCTTCTTCATCACCCAGCTTGCCATCGCCGAGATGGAGAAGGTCGGCGGCGGCCACGTCGTGAGCATCACCACGAGCCTCGTGGACCACGCCATCAGCGGCGTGCCCTCGGTGCTGGCATCCCTGACCAAGGGTGGCCTGAACTCCGCCACCAAGTCGCTCGCCATCGAGTATGCAAAGACCGGCATCCGCGTGAACGCCGTATCCCCCGGCATCATCAAGACGCCCATGCACGCGCCGGAAACCCACGCGGCGCTGGGTAGCCTGCACCCCGTCGGACACATGGGTGAGACGGCAGACATCGTGCAGGCCATCCTGTACCTGGAGTCGGCCAAGTTTGTGACGGGCGAGATCCTCCACGTCGACGGCGGCCAAAGCGCCGGTCACTGATAGGACACGCGGGCGCCGCCTGGCGGCGCCCTGCCTTGCCCCTGACTTGCCCACGAAACCGGGAGTACACAATGCCGATCGTTACGATCCAGGTAACGCGTGAAGGAACGAAGCCGGGCGCGCAAGCCGTGACCGCCGATGAGAAAGCGCTGCTGATCAAAGGCGTCAGCGAACTGCTGCGCGACGTCCTGAACAAGCCGCTCGACGCGACTTTCGTCGTCATCCAGGAAGTCGAAACCGAAAACTGGGGCTGGGGAGGGCTGCCGGTCGACGCCTATCGTCGCCAGCACGCAAAGCCATCCTCATAAAGCGCCACGCTTCGCTCTGCGCCGTGCCTCTGACCGCGTCACGAATCCGCATGGACGGCAGGCGACGCTCAGGCAGCGACACGCAAGCCAGCGTCGGCGCCTGAAACGGGCCGGCGCGGCGAGCCCTCGTCGGCAAGCGCCGAAGGCCGGTCAGCATGGAAGAACTGCGTGCAGAAATCGATAAACGTGCGCAGGCGCAGCGGCATCAGTTCGCGGTGCGCATAGAAGAGACAGAGCTCCTCGGTGGCATCCGGGCCCGAGCACCCCGGCAGCACGCGCTCAAGCCGGCCCGTGGCGACATCCTCCGCGACCATCGCTTCGGGCAAGGTGGCGATGCCGGTACCGCTCAGCGCGGCGAAGCGCAGGAACACGTCGTCGCCGTCCATGGAGGATCGCGGCAGCACGCTCACGCGCCGTCCGTCCTCCAGCAATTCGAGAAAACTCGTGTTCTTCTGCCTGGAACCGGGCTCCACCAGGAGAAAGTGACTCGCCAGGTCCGATGCCTGCCGCGGCACACCGTTCTGGCTCAGGTAGGCCGGCGCCGCCACCAAGACCCGCGACGCACTCCACAGTGTGCGCCTGATCACGGCCGGTTGATCCACCAGCCGCGCCGGCAGCACGGCTATGTCGAAATGGCCGTCGTACAGGTTCACCGGCCTGTCCTGCACGGAAATCATCAGGTTGACGTCAGGCGCGGTCGCCCGGTAGCCGGACAGGAGGCGCGCAAGCGTGCCGCCGGCAAACATCGGATGGATCACCAGCCGGATCCTGCCACTATCGACCTCGCGCTCCTGGCTGATGCGCCGGTTCGCCTCATCGAATTCCTCCAGCAGCCGCACGCAGCTGAGGTAGTAGGGCTGCGCGACGTCGGCCAGCTTCACCGACCGGGTCGTCCTGTGGAGCAACCTGGTCTGGATGCTGGCTTCGAGCTTCGCAATCGCCTTTGAAATCGTACCAGTCGTGACGCCAAGCGACTCCGCCGCCTTGCTGAAACTCTGATGCCGCGCGGCGGCAACGAATGCGCGCAGCATATACAGCTGATCCATGGTGACTCCAGACGAAATTGGTGCGCTGCCTGGCAGCAACGGAACAACAGTGCAACAGAACAACGGGGGCATGGGAGCCGGAGCGGAAGGCCGGACCCGAAGCAAGGCTCAGGGCACACACGGCATGGCCGTCTTGCTCGGATCGTCTTCTTTTTCGGATTGGCTTCGCAAGGACACCGTTTCTGTCGTGCGTGGAAACAAGCTTAGCCGTGTTTCCGGGTCACACGCGCGGTTTGTAGCGATAGGGGTATCGGGAAAACAGATACCCCATCCCTGCGCCCGGCAGCCCCGGCGCCGGCCCGCTCACACCTGCCGGTGTCGGACGCGATCCGGCTCAGGTACAAGGACAACGGGACTCCGCCCTCGGCAAGATGCGCCTTGCAGCGCATGGCGACGCCCCGGGCGAGCTGGCGCAACACCGCAACGGCATCGGGAGAGTTGCTCGTCACAAGCCAGAATGCACCTCGCGCTTGCCGGTCCTCTGCCCGGGCCGGCACGCACTAAGCCGCGGCCATCTTCATGCCGCCGCCTTCAGGGACTGGAACTCGCCCCGGGACACCTCGACGAAGGCCCGCATGGCGTTGGAGACATAGGCGTCGTGCCGGCGAATGAACAGGGTCTCGACATCCCTGTGCTCCGGGGCGATCTCGTGGAGCGCGACCAGCGCCTGGCGCGCCGCGCCCGCGACGACGCTCCTCGGCAGCAGGGTGATGCCAATGCCGGCCCCGACGCACGCGATGATGGCATCCAGCGACCCGAACTCCAGGGGCGTCGCTACCAGGATCCCCATCTCGGCGAGCAGTGCGTCGAGCCGCTGGCGGTACGAGCATCCCTGCCGGAAGACGATGGTCTTGAGGCTCGGGATGGCCGCCAGGGCACCGAGCGAGGAAACGGTGCGCGCCGTCACGACGACCAGTTCCTCATGGAAGATCACCTCACCGTGCAGATCGGGATGATCGAGCGGGCCGGCGATAAAGGCGCCGTCGAGCTTGCAGTCGGCGACATCGGTGGCCAGGCTGCAACTGGTGCCGGTCGTGAGCGACATCCGCACCTGCGGGTACATACGCGCGAAGCTGGTGAGAATGGGGGAAAGGCGCAGCGCCGCCGTCGTCTCGAGCGTCCCGAGCACCAGGTCCCCTCCCGGGGCGCCCTCATCAGTCGCGGCCAGCCTCGCATCTGCGACGAGCCTGGCGATGCGCCCGGCATACGGGAGCATTCTTTGCCCGGCGGGAGTGAGGCTCACGCCGCGCACATGGCGGCTGAACAGCGGCACGCCAAGCTCCCGCTCCAGCGCCCTGATGCGTGCCGTCACGTTGGACTGGACGGTGTGCAGCTCGGCGGCCGCCTGGTTCATGCTGCCGAGGCGGGCGACGGCTTCGAATACCCTGAGATCGGTCACATCCATCTTCATACCTTTCCAATACGGACGGCGGGCCGCCGCCTCATGAATCGCCGCTGCCAGGAAGGCCTGGCCACATCCGGGCTTGCCGACGCATGCGATCGATGGCGAAGGATAGTCCGCGGCCGCCTCGCACCAATTCAGGATGCACGCGCATCAAGTCTTCATCGCCGGGGGTGAGATAGTCAACCGATGTCGTGGAAAAACGGCGTTGCGCAAGCGGAATCAATACCGTACCGCCTTGTTCCATGTTCCATGTTCCCTATTCCTTGCGGTCTCGCGGGAACGCCGGGCACTGCTTGCGTCTTCGCGCGGGGCCACGCCGTCGGAGCCATTACATCATGTACTAACTGATGTTTCCCCGTGGTGGTTTATCGCGTGGCCAAAAGCCCCTACATTGCGATCCAGTACGGAAGCACCGGATACCGCGGCATGAGCTTGCCGGGCACGGTGCTCCGTTGCGCAAACGGTCAGCGGAGCAACTACCATGAGCAAATACGATTTTCCAGAGATAGACGGGGATCACCAGGCTATCCTGAAACTGCTGTACGTGTATCTTGACGCCATCTACGACGGCAATGCGACATGCCTTGGCTCGACCTTCCACCCTGCGGCCGCGGTGTTCGGCCATGTGAATGGCGAGGCCACCCACAGGACCGTGGCCGCCTACCTGGCCGCGGTAGCAGGACGAGCAAGCCCGGCCTCGCAAGGCGAGCCATACCGCATGTCGATCCTCTCCATCGACGTGCTCGGCGCCATGGCCAGCGCCAAGGTTCGCGTCAGGATGTTCGGATTCGACTACTACAACTTCCTTTCGCTGCTGAAGGTCGACGGCAACTGGCTGATCGCCAACAAGCTGTACACGCACCACGAAGAAGGTTGATGATCACGTACGCCATTTGCCACTCCGCACGAGTTCGCTGACCGCATCCGCGAACGCGTCGGGCGCCTCTTGCGGCAGATTGTGGCCAACCGCGGGAATCTGGCGGTGGATGCGCGGGCCCGTGAAGCGGGCCGCCGTTGCCTGACCGTCGGTCGCCGGCACGACGCCATCCGCCGTGCCGTCCAGCGTAATGGCCGGCACGGAGATCGGCGGTGTCGCCGCGAGCTTTTTCTCCGCGTCGTCGTATAGCGGATAGCCGGGAGCAAGACCGAGCCGGTGCCGGTAGGAGTGGATCACGACCTCGACGTAGTCCGGATTGTCGAAAGCCCGGGCCGCCCGCTGGAACGTGGCTTCGTCGAAGTGCCATGTCGGCGAGTTGTTCTTCCACAGGATGCGGGCGATATCGCGACGGTTCGCCTCGAGACCCGCGCGCCCGCGTTCGGTCTGGAAGTAATACTGGTACCAGAGCCCCCGTTCGACCTGCGCGGGCAATGGCGCGGCCGCCTTGGCGATATCCTGGATGAGATAGCTGTTGACCGAAACCAGCCCGACGCAGCGCGACGGCCGCAGCGCCGCCGCGACACAGGCAGCACGGCCACCCCAGTCGTAACCCGCGAGCACCGCTTCCGGAATGTGCAGCGCGTCCATCAGGGCGATTACGTCCTGGCCGATGGCGGCTTGCTGGCCCGCGCGCGGCGTGGCGGGGTCCAGGAAGCGCGTCGTGCCATGGCCCCGTAGATGGGGGACGATCACGCGATAGCCGCGCGCCGCCAGCATCGGCGCCACCTCCACGTAGCTGTGGATGTCATACGGGAATCCATGAAGCAGGATCACGGGGCGGCCGCCTGCGGGGCCTGCCTCGTGATAGCCGATATCAAGCCACTCCGTGCGCACCTGGCGAACGGGCAGGCTGCGCAGGGAAGCGCCCCGCGCGGCGGCGGGTGCGGCCAGCGCCGGCTTGCCGGCAAGCAGCGTGGCGCCCGCGACGCCGGCAGCGCCCGACAGCAAGAACTGCCGGCGGGACAAGATACTCTTCGACACGATGTGATTCCTCAGGGTTGGATGGCGAGCGAACGACTCAGTCCGCTTCAATGCTGGCGATGAGATCGCTGCCGAGCCAGCCGGCGAGAAGCGCGCCAGCCCTGGCGATGCCTTCGCTGTCGCCGAGGCGCTCGACCAGGTGGGTGCAGAGCGCGGCAAAGCTGCCGCTGGCCTGCAAGCTGATCAGTGCGTCGCGCTCTATGGCATCGACCTGGCGCAGGTAGCAAGTGAATTGCCGACGCCAGACGATCAGCCCTGCTGGCGCCGCCAGCATCTCACCCTCGGGCGGCGGCTCGCCCTCGCTCAGCGCGGTCCAGATCCGCTCCGCGTTGGTCGTGGCGACGCGGACCGCGAGGGACGGCGCAAGACGCAGATGCGCGGTGTCCCAGTCGACATCCGCCATGGACGCCATCGCCAGCGGCGCCGCGTCGCGTGAGACAAAGGCCTGGGACAAGGCATGCTCGATCCATGCGAGTTCATGGAGATCGGGGTTGTCCGGATACTGTGCGGCCAGCGTCTGGCCAAAGCCGTCGGCATAGGCGTCGAGCGTCCAGGCGTGCGGGGGATGAAGGTCGATATGGGCGATGGCAGCGGCCAGGAACAAATCCTCTCCCATCCATTCCCGCACCTGCGGGAACGAGGATTCGAGGCAGCCCACGAGCTGGGCACGGTAATTGTTCTGGTAGACGGCCACACCCGCCTCGCCACCGGGTTCCAGCCGGCGTGCCGCATCGGGCGATGCCGTCACCAGCCACGCGCGGAAATCGCGCTGCAGTTCGGCCAGGTTCATGCGGCCTCCCGCGCGATGGCACTTGTCTCGCCGGCGCCGATGGCGCGTGCGAACGCTAGTTCGCCCAGCAATTCGGAGAGCGGCGGAATGTCTTCGTCCCGCTCGATCATGGTCGCGACGGGCCCGAGACGCGACATTGCCCTGGCGTAGAGTTGCCATACCGGCTCGCACACGGGGCTGTCATGGGTATCGATCAGCATGTCGCGGCCCTGGCTGTGCCCGGCAAGGTGAACCTGGCGCACGCGCCCGGCGGGAATACCGTCGAGGAAGGCGTGGGCATCGAATCCATGATTCGACGCGCTGACAAAGACATTGTTGACGTCCAGCAGCAGATCGCAGCCGGTCCGCTTGCACATGGCAGCGAGGAATTCCCACTCGGTCATGGCAGCGCCCTGGAAGGCAAGGTAGCTGGACGGATTCTCGAACAACATGGCGCGACCGAGCACGTCCTGCGCCATGCCGATGTTGGCGCAGACGATGTCCAGTGCTTCCTCCGTGTAAGGAACCGGCAGCAAGTCATGCGAATTGAAGCGGCCGATGCGCGACCAGCTCAGGTGATCGGATACGTAGAGCGGCTCAATCTCGTCGACCAAGGCCTTCAGGCGCAGGAGATAGTCGCGGTCAAGCCCGTCCGCGGAGCCGACAGACATGGAGACGCCGTGCATCGCGACGTGATATCGCGCGCGTATCTCGCGCAGGATATGCCGGGGCTGGCCCCCGGCGACCATGAAGTTCTCGGAGATGACCTCGACGAAATCGACCGGAACATCCGTTTCGAGGAATTCACGGTAGTGTTCCTTGCGCAGGCCGAGGCCATAGCCTGGGAAGGTCGGACTTGGAGCGAGCATGGCGCGTACTCAGATGACGTGGGTAAGACGCGGCCGGCCCGGCGGGCACATCCCGTACCGGGCCGGCCGGGCGATCACTTCGGCTCGGTCAGCGTGCCGCCTGCCTTGAGGCATTCCGACTTGGGCTTCACCAGGACGCCCTTGCCCTTGCAATCGTTCAGGCCCTTGCAATCGTTCTTGGCCGTCGCGCACAGGCTGGTTCCCTTGCAGGTATTGACCCCGTAGCAGCGGCCGGGCTCCTCCTTGCCGGCGGCATGCGCCGGGCTGGCGATCGAGAAGGACGCGAGCGCGACCAGCGCTGCGGCGGTGGCGATGCTGGCACAGGATTTCTTGGTGATGTTCATCGTGTTTCTCCGGGGTTGGGGTAGGAAAAAGGTTTTGGTCGGGATGGAAATGCGCAGGGGCGCTGCGTGCCGCCCGCTCGCTTACTTGACGTCGCGCGCAGCTTCCTCGATCACCTGCGCGACGGCCTCGGGCTGCGAGATGTAGACAGCGTGGCTAGCCTTGATCTCGGTCACCTTCGCGCCGGCGCGCTTGTACATCCAGCGCTGGAGGTCCGGGTTCAGCGCGCGGTCTTCCGTGGCCACGATGCCGTAGCTGGGCTTGTCGTGCCATGCTGCCGTCCATGCGCCGGCGGCAAAGGCCGCGGTCGTCACCGGCACTTGCGAGGCGGCCATGAAATCGGTCCGGTTCGACGTCAGGTCGCCGGCGAAATCGGTGCCGAACCTGGCGGGATCGAAGAACAGGTGCCCATCGCGGGTCGGGCGGACACTGGCGCTCGCTGCCGGCATGGATGCCGCGAGCTGGGCCACGCTTTCGCCGACGTCCGGTTCCAGGGCGGCGACATAGACCAGCGCCTTCACCTTCGAGCGCGCGCCGGCGATCGTGATGACCGAGCCGCCGTAGCTGTGGCCGACCAGCACGACAGGCCCCTCCTGCTCGTCGACGATATCGCGCGTGGCAGCGACGTCTTCACTGAGCGTGGTGTGGGGAAGCTGCACCACACTGACCTTGTAGCCCTTGTGGATCAGGATGTCGTGGACCACGCGCCAGCCCGATCCATCGACGAAGGCGCCGTGGACGAGGACGATGTTTTTCGCACCCTGAGGCGCGGGCGGCGTCGCCGCCGGGGCGAGCGACGGGATTGCCGCGGCCAGGGCGATGGCGAGTGTCGGGATGAATCGCATTGAAGTTCTCCAGCAGGCCAGGCCTGCTTTTTTAGCGTGAATGAACAATGGGTATTCGAACGAGCAGTGGCGCTAGGCCGCACGCGCGCGGGAGAGCGGGCGAGCGCGTCGCAAGACGTGGTCGAGCGACCAGGCGCCCCCGCCCTGCGCGATCAGCGGCAGGAGCAAGCCCGCCCAGCTGAGGTGCGTCGGCCATGCGTCGGGGTAGACGAAGATCTCGATGACCGCCGTCATGCCCAGCAGCGCGGCGGCCGCCGTTCGCGTGAGCAAGCCCAGGACCAGCAGGATCGGGAACAGGTGTTCAGACCATGTTGCCAGCTGCGCGGCCAGCTCGGGCGGCACCAGTGGCAACGCATATTCCGATGCGAACAGGCTGTAGGTCGTCGCCTTGATCGCCAGGAAGCCGTCCACCTTGGTCCGCCCCGAGAGGAAGAAGACCGAAGCGATGCCGGCCCGCGCAAGCAGCAGCAGCAAGGCTGGCGGAAGCAGACGCTGCAGCGCGGCGCCCACTGTCCCGCTTGCCGCCGGGGCGCTCTGACCCACCGGTGATGCCATCCTTTGGCCAGTGCGCGAAATCATTTTGTCGCCTTCAGCGAGCCGTGACCCTTGGGCGTCTTGATCTGCGTGCAGCTACCCTTGTCCACCAGGGTCCAGGCATCGCCCTGGTAATCGACCTTGGACGTTCCCGCGCAGCTGGTACCCGCACCGGCGGCGCAATCGTTCTTGCCGGCGAGTGACACGCCATAACACTTCTCCGTGGCCTTGGCCGGCTCCGCGGCATGGGCGACACCCGCGAGGGCGTTGAGTGAAATGGCGAGGGTGGCCGCAAGGACGGCGTGTGTGCTTTTCATGGTGATCTCCTTGGCAAAGGCGTTTGGTGGCATGGGACTACCGCTTCGACGGCGCCGGCCACTTTAGTCGGTTCCGTTTCAATCGCGTCCGATGCATTATTGAAGGTCTTCCGGATTTAGTCAACCCGATTAGATCGGATGCGATGTATATATAATGTGTCCAGATACAGTCAGATACAGAGCGACACAAACTAACCACCGATGAAACCCAAGACCAAACCCGCGCGCAGCAATCCCAGGCTGGCAGACTTCCTCTGCTTCGCCATCTATTCGGCCAATCTCGCCTTCGGCAAAGCCTACAAGCCCATTCTTCAGGCGCTCGGACTTACCTATACGCAATACATCGTCATCATTGCCTTGTGGGAAGAGGACCACCAGACCGTCAGCGGGCTTGGCGAGAAGCTCTTCCTGGAATCCAACACATTGACACCGATCCTGAAGAAGCTCGAAGCCATGGGCTACATCCGCCGGCAACGCGATGCCGCCGATGAGCGCCAGGTTGTGCTGAGCCTGACCGATTCAGGCCGACGCTTGCGCGAGACAGGCTTGAGCATGGACCTCGTGGAGGCTTGCGGCCTCGCGCCCGAAGAATTCCGGAATATCCAGAAGGCGATCACGACGCTGCGCGATAATCTCATCAGCGCCACGCCGGACAAGGGCTAGCAAGCGACCGTCAGCCACTGGCGCCCATCTGCCGACCATCTGCCGACCATCTGCCGCCGATGGTTCACGACCGGAGTCCTGTCGCAAACCACGGCATCTCATCCTCCCGTGCGTTCCATGGATAGGTCGCATTCGCCAGAGGCGAGTATTTGCGATGACGCCCGTCACTGAACTGCGCTCAGGTCCAGGTGGAATCACGCATCAGCGATACGTCTCGTGCGCCGGAAAGCGGGGGACGATGTGCGTAGCTAGCTCATCCATCACGTCGGCGGCGGGCCGGCTTCCGTACTTGAGGTTGAGCAGGACATGGTTCACGCCGGCGAACTCGAGGAACTCCAGGTGGCGCAGCAGCGCCTTTCGTCCCAGCTTGTGCCCGCCATGGATCGGCACCGGCGCAAGATCGGGTCCGCATCCAGATCGATGTGGTAAGGCTGGGAAAAGGGCTTGAATGCCGCCGGATCGATTTCCGCCACCGTGTCATGCCAGTTCTTCACCAGCTGGGCCTGCAGATCGAGCCTGCGGGGATAGGTAATCCAGCCATCTCCATGCTCGGCGATCCATTCGACGCTTTGCTGGCTGTGACCGGTGACAATCAGCGGGACCCGGCGCGCTACCGGCTTGGGAATGACATCCGCGCCGCCGAGGTAGCCATAGCCACTATCCAGGGCCGGATACGCGCTGCCCCACACCGTGTCGAGGTATCTGACCTGCTCGCGGAACAACTGTCCACGCTGTTCATGCTCGACGCCGAAGGCCGGGAACTCCACGGCCCGGTCGCCCGATGCGATGCCCATGACGAACCGCCCGCCCGTGATCTGATCCAGGCTCGCCGCTGATTTGGCGGTGTGCAACGGGTGCCGCAGCGGCAAGACCATCGCAGCGGTGAAGAGTGCGATGCCGGTAGTTTGCGCCGCAACGTAGCCGAGCCACACCCACGGATCGAAGATCTGGCCGACGTCACCGAAGCTGGGATCGCGCAACGGCACGTCGCGCACGCCGAGCGCGGCAAAGCCGGCGCGCTCGGCCAGCTGCGCCAGCGCGATCTGGTTGCGCATCGTCGGCACATCGCCCGGGTAGGACTCGATGGCGAACAGCACGCCGATGGTCAGCTTTCCCTTGCGGAACATCTTGCGAAAACCAGCGTTCGAGGCAGGGTCGCGATCTGTCGCCGGGGTCAGCAAAGAGGTGGAATGATTGACGTCGAGCATGGTGGACTCCTTTGCGGTATCAGAGAGAACCGGCGCCGGAATGCGCAGGATTCGCGAATCGCTCGAAGGTATAGGGAAGCTCTTCGAAAGCGGCCCTTTCCAGCCACGTCCCCGCCGGGAGCTCATCGGCCCAGTGAGGGATATCGCCCTGCTGCTCGATCGGTTGCTGAGAGAACTGTGCTGCTTGCATGATGGACTCCGGTTTGGGCGCGGCTCATGGGCGGCAAGTGCCTGTCACGCCGACGAGGCTGCGCGCCTCGGTACCGGAATTCTTGTCTTTTCCCGCGGAAAGATAATCCGCCCCGACCGCAATTCAGTTGTTCCATCGCGGTAACCGGGACATTGGATCCACCGCTGCCGGTGGCAGGAAGTGCTGCGTGGCGGACCATTGACTGGTGCGGCGCGAGGCGCCAGCCGGTGCTGGAGGCGCGCGGTTCGAGGCGCAGTGCCGGCCTGTCGTCGCCGGACACTATGCCTACCGGCGATCGTCGGCTTGCTGCCAGGCACCGGCACGGAGCTTCGCGTCGAAACCGGGATGCTGCCTGTCTATCGGCAAATCGCCCCGCGAAGTGCAACGCGGGGCCCGATGCTCGCCAGGCGCCGGCAGTGCATTGTCAGGCGTTGGAGACCCGCAGCTTGAAAGACCGGCCCCATTGATTGATGCCGGCACACGCAACCAATAGCAAGCCGGTCACGTAGAACACCGCATGCAATCCGACATGCGCGCCGATCTGTCCGCCGATCAATGGCCCCACCACCTGCCCGGTGAACTGGGCGGATTGCAGATAGCCCAGCATCTTCCCGGATTCCCGTTCGTCGACCGATTGCCGCACCAACTTGGCAATCGCAGGAAGCAAGCCGGCCAGCGTCATTCCCATCAAGCCGCGCAAGATAGCCAGTTGCCACCATTGCGTCACGAAGGCCTGCGGCACCATGACCAGTCCCGTTGCCAGAAGACAGCCGATGATGACGTTCCAGCCACCGATGCGATCGGCAAGCGCACCAAGCCGCGCGGCGGTCAGCATGCTGCCTAACGCGGAGGACGCCATGACAATGCCGGCCACGCGCGCGAGATGGTCGGTGGGCACGCCAAGGCTGCCGATATACACCGTGATGATCGGCTCGATGGACATATTGGCGAGAAGCACCATCATTGCGGTCAGCAGCAGAGTGACAGTGACAGAGCGGTTCGGCGCCGGTGAGAGCCCCGCCGACGCCGAGGGCTTCTTCACATCGGACTCGCGGCGAAAATCTTCTTTCACCAGCAGGATGACCAGGAGAGCCGTCACCGCGATCATTGCGCCGCCGACGAAGAACGTGCCACGGATGCCAACCCAGTCCGGCAGGAAGCCACCCACGAGCGGACCGATCAGATTGCCCGCAAGCGCACCCGTAGAGAGGATGCCAAGCGCCCAGCCGGCACGCTCGCGCGGCGCCTGGGTGCCGATCATGACAATCGAGGCCGACGCGAAGCCACCGATCAGGCCCGCGACCAGGCGCAGCAAGACGAGCTCGAAGACGCTGTGGGCGAGCCCGATCAGCGACATCACGATCGCCATGCCGATCGCTGCGCGCACCAGCATCGGCTTGCGCCCGTAGCGGTCGGCGAGACGCCCCCAGAGCGGCGCGGTGATCGCGGTACCGAAAAAGGTCGCGCCGAAGGCCACTCCCGACCACTGCACGACGGCAGAAGGCGATACGACGCCGAGCTGCTGCACATATAGCGGAAGGAAAGGCAGCAGCATGCTCAGGCTCACCAGCGTGGTGAAGGAGCCGAATACGCAGATGGCGAGATTGCGCCGCCAGTACGGCGCATTGCGCTCTGAGTAGCTGGTGCTGGCGAGCGGTCTCGCCGCCGATGTGGGTGGGTTTTCCGGGGGATTCATATTGTCATCGCCGTTCTGAAGATTGACTTGGAGTCACTTTCGGTGTTGCGACACGCGCTACGCCGCGGACGCGTCGCTCATTTCACGCGCGAGCCGTTTGGCCAGTTCGCACGCGGGCAACGAAGTTGCAAGCGACCCACATTGCCTGACCCATTGCACTGCCGGATGCATCACGGCCGCCCTCTGAGAGGAAAGTGAATAGTCATAGCATAGTATCTCTCAAAGAGAATACAAAACAAATTACATTCGTTTTTCACGATATATGGCGAGCGCGCCGCCCGGGTGATATTCCGTTCCGTGCCGCGCAGCCGGGGTCACCCGCGCGACCTCGGCACTTGGGCGGGGTACGGCCGGACGTCATCGTCCGGATTCGGCAAACGGGGGAACCAGGCGTGGCGCCGCTCCGGCGCGAGGCCTGTCGCCAGGCCATGTCGGGACAAGTGGCAATTGGGAGGATTGGCGCCAGGAGTGCGTTCCGCGCCCGGCAATCAGGGGCGGGGGCCCGGGGCGGGGATGGGCGCTATTGCGGGAGCCTGTGCGGGAGCCTGTGTGGCTTGCCGGCGGGATGGAAGAGGGAATCGGTCGGGCCGTGCCCCCTGGCTGGCGTGCCGGGGAACGATGCGCGGCAAGGCGGCCGCCTTGCCGCGCACATGTCCCGACGGAATGGCGCGTCCGCATCTTGTCGGCGGACCGCCTCGATGCCAGTGCCGATCAGGGCGCTAGGCGCACTCCAGGGCCGCCTCGGCCGGCACGCCGAAGTCGGCGGGCGCGAGCCACGTGCCCAACAGCCGGCCGAATGCGTTGAGCAGTACATCGGAGGTCAATCCGGCGCTGCCCGCCAGGGCCGGACAGTTGATCCACGTCGTGCCGTCCTTGTCGAACACCCGCAGGATCCTCACCAGGTCCGCCGGCTGCAGCGGCAGGTCCTGGCCGGCCGCGTGCTCCAGCCCGAAGGCGTGCAGGTAGTCCTCGGCATGGCGATAGCCGAGGCAGACCACCAGCTTGGGCCGCCAGCGCGCGCATGCCTGCTGCAGGAAGCGGAAGCGCCCGCCCTGCCGGCACAAGTTCAGGTAGCGGTCCTTGGGCACCAGTTCCGACTGGCCGCGGAACACCTTGGACCACGGCGTCAGGCCGTCGAGTTGCGCCGGCAACGGGAACAGGTTCAGCTTGAACTCGCTGCCGCCGGGCGCGTACAGGCGGTCCCGGTAATAGTGCTTCCAGTCATCGTCGCCCAGCCGCTCGCCCAGCGCCTGCGCGCGGGCGGCCGCCATGATGCGCGCGATGCGCTGATGATGCAGCCAGCGCTCCATTTCATCCCGGTGCCGCAGGCGGAACGCCGCATCCCATGCGGGAGGCTCGGTGCGTGGCCGCAGCGGCCGCACCAGCGGCTCGGACCATGGATGCGGGCTGCGATCGCAGATCCAGACGGACGCGCGCGGGTTACCGCCCTCCATGCCGACGAAGGATGAAAAATAGTTGTCCAGCTCTTGGCTCGTGAATACCCCTGGGTACTGCATCCATGCCCCTCACCGTTGAGATTTTGGACCCCATTTACCCGTGCCAAAACGTGCCGCGCAGATGCCTCCCGGCTCTCGCGTACCGCCATGGTCATTTCCCGAATGCAGCGCGTGCCAGTGCATGCCGCGCGGCGGGCTCGAACCCGCTCTGCACGGCACTCCTCGCGCCCGGCGTACCTTCGGCGAGTTCTGTCTTCTCCGGACGGCTTGATCCTTGATCGCTATGGGTGCTGGACACCGCCAAGGACGTGAATGTACTTTCCTGATACCGATTTAATACCAACTACATACGACCGGCATATACGTCTGACATATACGACTGACACATGAGACTGACATATACGACCGACATATATGACGGCGCCCTACCCCTCCTTGCGAGTTATTGCCTTTTGCGCCCGGCCGGGTCGCGGCCATGCGAATCGCATATCCGGTCGCGACAGCCCTGGAAGCCACAACCATGCGGCGATTCGCGCAAACTATAACCCAAGACATTTTTAATACATATATTGTAGTTTTAATTTCTGACATAAAAATCTCTGAGAAATAGACGAATTTCAGAAGTTCACAGGTTCTTGTCCCCCCTGATGGGGGAATCTGTTTTCATCCCATCCGCGGACTGCCATGGCCCGGCGCGAGCCTGGTGATCCACATCCGCCGTTCCCCCGGACCAAAGGCGCGCCAGCTGCCGTGAGCCGTTCAACGGCCTGGATCCGGTGCCGCCCGGGGCGGAGGATGCTTTCGAATCGATTACAGATTTGTCATTCAGGGCTATCTCGCCAGCGACTATCATCCGGGCATGCAGGCGCCGTTTGCACGCCTGCCGGCATTGGCTAGACGAGGACGAGCATGAGACTTCTGGTGGTGGAGGACGAGCCCAAGACCGGCGAATACCTGCGCAAGGGACTCACCGAGTCTGCCTTCGTGGTCGACCTGGCCGTGACCGGCACCGACGGCCTGCACCAGGCCCTGGAAGTCAGCTACGACCTGGTCATCCTGGACGTGATGCTGCCGGGCATGAACGGCTGGGAAGTGCTCAAGCAGCTACGCGAGCGCAAGGACACGCCGGTGCTGTTCCTGACGGCGCGCGACGAGGTGGAGGATCGCGTGCGCGGCCTGGAGCTCGGCGGCGACGATTATCTCGCCAAGCCCTTCGCCTTCGTCGAGTTGCTGGCGCGCGTGCGCACGCTGCTGCGGCGCGGCCCGGTGCGCGAGGCTGACCGCATCGAGATCGAAGACCTCGAGATCGACCTGATCCGCCACCGCGTCACGCGTGCCGGACAGCGCATCGAACTCACCCCGCGCGAGTTCTCCCTGCTGCATTTCCTCGCACGCCGGCACAGCGAGGTGCTCAGCCGCACCCAGATCGCTTCCCATGTCTGGGATATGAACTTCGACAGCGATACCAACGTGGTGGATGTGGCCGTGCGCCGCCTGCGCGCCAAGATGGACGACGATTTCCAGCCCAAGCTGATCCATACCGTGCGCGGCATGGGCTATGTGCTGGAGCGCCGGCAGTCCTGATGCACAGGCTTTCGCTCACCTCCCGCCTGGCGCTCGCCTTTGGCCTGGTCGCCGCGCTCGTGTTCGGCGGCGTTGGCGCCTACCTCTATCGCGCGCTGGCCACGCAAGTGATCGAGCGCGACGACGCGGAGTTGCTGCGCAAGGCGGCGCGCGTGCGCAATGAACTGGCGGAGCGAAGCACCCAGGCCGCTGCCGAGTGGAAGGAGGTCGGCAGCGTGGTGTCCGGCAACGACGAATTCACACTGCTCGTGCACGGCGCCGACGGCAGGGTGCTGGTGGCCGCCAATACCGGGACGGACGCACCGCCCGCCTTGGCGCCGCTTGCTCCCGATGCGCCGATCGGCCCCGGGTCGATACGCAGCTGGACCACGCAGCAAGGCTATCCCGCGCACGGCGTGAGAGCACTCGTACGGCCGGGCGCGGATGCGGGTGCTGGTACCGGAACCGCCGCAGCACAGCCAGCGCTGACCTTCACGCTCTACCAGACCGCCATTGCACGCAGCACGATGCTGTACGCCTACCGCGCCAAGCTGCTGCTGGCCGGTCTGCTCGGCACGCTGGCGGTGGCCGCGCTTGGCTATCTGGCGCTGCGCACCGGCATGGCGCCGCTGCGGCGCATCGCTGCCGGCGCCTCGTCGGTCACGGTGCGGCGGCTGGAGTTGCCGGTAGACCCGGCCCAGTTGCCGCCCGAACTGGAGGAACTGGCCACGGCCCTGCAGCAGATGATGGACCGGCTGCGCGACGGCTTCGAGCGGCTTTCCCAGTTCTCCGCCGATCTTGCGCATGACTTCCGCACGCCCATCGGCAATCTGCTGGGACAGAGCCAGGTCGCACTGGCGAGCGAACGCAGCGCCGACGAATACCAGGCCCTGCTGGCGTCCAATATCGAAGAGTACGAGCGGCTGGCCCGCATGATCGAGAACATGCTGTTTCTCGCGCGGGCGGAGAACGCCCGCGTGGCCGTCAAGCCCGCGCGGCTGGACCTGGCGCGCGAGCTTGGCGCGCTGTCCGATTACTTCGAAGGACTGGCCGAGGCGCGCGGCGTGGCGATCGCCGTGGATGGCAGTGGCGCGGTGCAGGCAGATCCTCTGCTGCTGCGGCGCGCTGTCAGCAACCTGGTGGCCAATGCCATCCGCTACACACCCCCCGGGCAGACGGTGGTGATGACGGCGCGCTCGGGGCCGGCAGGCGGCAGCATTGAAGTACGCAACCCCGGCGCCGGCATCGCGCCAGAACACCTGCCCAGGCTATTCGACCGCTTCTTCCGTGGCGATCCGGCCCGCGCCAACTCGGGAGAGTCGGCAGGCATCGGTCTGGCCATCGTGAAGTCCATCATGGACTTGCATCACGGGCGCGTCGAGGTGGAGTCCAAAGTCGGGGGGACAACGGCATTCAGGCTGTTCTTCCCGGCAGGCACGGCGGATTCCGCATCGGCTCAACACCGTACCTGAGGCGATCGAACCATGATCCGCCTTCGTGGCGACGATGCTTTATCGCATCGATCGATTCAGGGTTGGCGCACTGGACGCATGGCTTGCATATGCGGAATCAGCCTGCCGCGGGAATGTGGCAGCGTCCGCTTGCTCCGCAATACGGAACGCCGAAACCGCATGCCGCAACGTGGCCGCCTGTTCTTCGAGCGAATGTGCCGCCGCGGAAGCCTCCTCCACCAGCGCCGCATTCTGCTGCGTGACCTGGTCCATCTGTGTCACCGCCCGATTGACCTGTTCGATGCCGCTGCGCTGCTCCTCCGATGCCGCGGCAATCTCACCCATGATGTCGGTGACGCGACGGATCGATTGCGTGATCTCCGTCATGGTCGAGCCAGCTCGCGTGACAAGTTCGGATCCGCTCCGGACGCGCTCGACGGAAGTGCCGATCAGGGTGCGGATTTCCTTGGCGGCGGTCGCCGAACGCCGGGCAAGGCTGCGCACTTCCTCTGCTACCACGGCAAAGCCGCGGCCCTGTTCCCCGGCCCTCGCCGCCTCGACCGCAGCGTTGAGCGCGAGAATGTTGGTCTGGAAGGCGATGCTCTCGATTACACCGATAATGTCGGCGATCTGACCCGAGCTCTCGGCAATCTGTGCCATGGTGCTGACCACCGCACCTACTGCCTCGCCGCCCTGGTTCGCGATCTCTGACGCATTGTTTGCCAGCCCGCTCGCCTGGCGAGCGCTCTGCGCATTGTGCTGGACGGTGGTGGTCAGTTCTTCCATGCTCGCGGCCGTCTCCTCGAGCGAGGCGGCCTGCTGCTCGGTACGCGAGGACAAATCGGCATTGCCCGCGGCAATTTCGGCGGTCGCAGTAGCTACCGAGTCCACCGACTCACGAATCTGCGCCACCGTGCCGGCGAGCTTGCCCTGCATGCGTTGCATGGCGTAGAGCAAGCTGGAGGTGTCGTTCCCGCGAAGCGCTACGTGGCGGGTGAAGTCACCAGCCGCAATGCTGCTCGCTATCGAGGCGGCATAGGCCGGCTCTCCGCCCAGCTCACGGTGAACGCTACGCAATAGCCAAGCGGCAAGCAAGGTCGCGGCGCCCCCCAGGAAGACCAGCAGCAAAATGGAGTGAAAAAGCTCCTCGCGAAAAGCCGCCTCGATATCGTCTACGTAGGCGCCTGTAGTGACAGTCCACTTCCATGCATTGAACGGCTTTACGTAGCTGAGCTTACGCACCGGCTCGCTTGCTCCTGGCTTGGCCCACATATAGCTCACGAAGCCGCCGCCCTGGTCGCGGGCAACCTTGGCAATCTCGACGTAGATGGCCTTGCCGGTCGGGTCCTTTAGCCCGCTCATGTCCTGGCCCTCGTTCTCCGGCTTGAACGGATGCATGATCGACCGACCGGAAAAGTCCGTAATCGAAACATAGCCATCCACACCAAAGCGGATTGGCCTGAGACTCTCCTTCGCCTGCTTCCGGGCCTCCTCCATCGACATGCTACCGCTCGCGGCCTGTTTCTCGATTGCCACGAGAATGCTGGCCGCGGCTTCAGCAATGCTCTGCATTTCGCGCTGACGACCGGCAAACTGCTCCGCGCGAGTGACTGATGCCTCGTAAGTAACGATGCCAATCATCGCCAGCCATATCAGCCCGAAAGGAATCCAGAGCCGTTGATTGAGGGTGAGTTTTCGATTTTCGTTCATGATTGCTTCTTGAAATACGGCATCGGCAATTCGGACCGTCTCTCGACCTTTGGCCGGGAGACGATGCTGTTAAATTCACGGCCAGACGTCCCGCAGGAATCCGCATGGCGGGCGTCTCCTTCCCGACACAGCCGATATATGCGCGATCCGATTCATGCCCGATATATGCCGCAACCTGCTGGCTACGGTATTTAGCGGCGACTTCCCCCGCGGTTCGGCATTCGAGTTTCGCTTGCCGCCGCCGCTTGTAGAGGATCTCGATATACCTTCGAATGGAAGCAGTGGCCGGGTGCGCGTTGCGTACCGGTGGTGGTGCACCGCTTCACTTCTGCAAACTGCCCCGGATGCTCTCCATCGGCGCGTTTGGAAGCCGCCCGTCGGAAGCTTGTTGCCGCGGGGAAAAAGACAGCAGAAGATCGGGGCGGCCGTGTCTGTATGGGATATCGACGCAAGCCGAAACGAATTTCCCCCAACCTTAGTAGGACTAGACATGTCGCGCAGCAGCGGCTATGAGCCAGTCGCCGGGCGCCGGCGAACTCATTGGGCGAGCGCCGTCCCAGGCCGGGAGGCCATGTGAGCGAGAAACCCCAATGGCCGACAAGCGACAAACTATGGCCAGCTTCTGGCCTATCTTCAACGCCCCAGGCTACGGGCCTTCTCTATAGTTGAAAAACCCGCCGCGCCCTGTCGCCGATGCGGCGGGCGGGAAGGCCAGTCGGGTTCCTGCTAGTTCAGGCTGCCCGCGGCGAGGGCGAAGGACAGAGAAATGACGCATCCACACCTGGTCCCGGCGCAAGAACCTTCCGGGCCCCTGCAGGACATGATGAGGCCGGGGCTTTCGGGCGTGTTCTGCGGATTGAATCCCGGGTTGCAGGCAGCGATGACCGGCTTTCACTTTGCCGGCCACGGGAACCGCTTCTGGCAGGCGATCCATCTCGCAGGGTTCACCGATCGCGAGCTCAGGCCCGCGGATTGTCATCTGTTGCTTTCGTATGGATACGGTCTGGCAACCGCGGTGAGCCGCCCCACAGCCAGTGCGAGCGAACTCTCGCACGAGGAGTATGTCGGTGGTTCGCCGCAGCTGGCAGCGAAGCTCGAACGCTTCAGTCCGGCCTATATCGCATTCCTGGGTAAGGCCGCCTATGCGGCCATGACCGGGCAGCGGGTGGTCAGTTGGGGGCCACAGCGGCAGCCAATAAGCAGTTCGAAGGTCTGGGTATTGCCGAACCCAAGCGGCCGAAACCGTGGCTTCAGTCTCGCCGACCTGGTTGACGCCTACGGCGAGTTCCGCCTCGCCGCGGAGAGTTAGGCCGGCGATGAGGATTTCCTTGCGGTGTCCGGCAAACAGCGGCAGTTCAAGATGAACAGGAGGTAGTGCAAGATGGTATGGACGACCGAGCAGATGCTTGAGCGCGCAGCAACGCATCTCAAGGATGGAGAATTTGTCTACCTGGGCCCCGGTTTGCCGGCGGCGGTAGCAAGTCGGGTTCCGACGGATACCGAAGTCTGGTTGCATGTTCATGACGGCGTGCCAGGCATGATGTCGTATCCGACGGACGATTTCATGGATGCGGGCTTCATCGCTGGCAGTCGGCAACGCCACGGCGATGCCCGGCAGAGGGAGGTATATCACTCCACCGATTCATTCGCCGAAATGACCAGCCCGTCCATGGACATGGCGATCATCGACGCAAGCGGCAAGCACGGAGATGGTGTTGCGATTGCACGCTGGGCGATCGGCAGCGGGGCCAAGCGGGTTGTACTCCTGCTTGGATCGGCTCACGGGATCAAGGACATGGCCGGTTCCCTGATGGACGGCGAGAACGATGGTGTCCCCTACAGAATCATCTCCGACTCGGTTGTCATCGATGTCACCGGAGAAGGCGTGACATTCGTCGAAGCCATGGCCGGCGCAACGCGTGCTGACATCGAGACACTGACCTCGCTTCGATTTGCATGACATTCGTACCACCCCGTCACGGAAGGCCTGAGCATCCACGCCGATCGGGCCGATGTGCCTGGCTTACTTCCGTGGTTCATGGTGGCCAGAAACTAGAATAATTTGGCCCCAAACAGCCTTGCGCGGGAGGAACTCCGCTCTGCATCCGAACTTATACTCCCCAAATCGCTACGTCGCTGCGATTCCGTGGTACGGCCATTTACTGAGGAGAATCGATGCAGGCTTTACAACCACCCGCCAAGCACGCAATTGAGAAACGTGAGATGTCGGTGAAGCATCTTCCGGTGAATCTCTTTGCCTCGGTCATGGGTATTTCCGGGCTTTCGCTTGCCTGGCGACTGGCCGCCAATCAGTATGGCGTCAGCCCGATCATCTCTGGTGTGATCGGACTCTTGGCGGTGATCGCGTTTCTGATTCTGGCAGTCTCGTACGCGGTGAAGATCGCAAAGTATCCGGATGCCGTGATGCATGAGTTTCGGCATCCAATTGCCGGAAACTTCTTCGGTACGGTGCCTATCGCGGTCTTGCTGATCTCTTCGATCATCGGCCAGGCCAGTCAGGCAACGGCGGAAGTCGTCTGGACCATTGGCGCCATCGGCACCATCGCCCTCGCGTTCACTATTGTCAGCCGGCTTTTCCGCGGAAAGATCGATTCCGGGCATGCACTGCCGGCGTGGCTGATCCCCGGCGTCGCGACGCTCGATATCGCCGTGGCGGGAGGGACGATGTCCATGCCGTGGGCGCACGAGTTCAATATCTTCTCCCTGGCCGTCGGGACCATTCTTGCTCTTGTGTTCTTCACCATGATTGTGTCCCGGCTGATTCATCATGAGAAGTTGGCGAGTGGCATGATTCCCTCGCTCATGATCCTCATCGCTCCATTCGAGGTGGGGTTCCTGGCCTACACGAATTTCACGCAAAGAGTTGATGTGTTCGCGGCGGTCTTGTTTTATTTCGGATTGTTTCTTTTCTTTACCTTGGTCTTCAAGGTGTTCCGTCGAAGCATTCCGTTTGCCGCGGGCTGGTGGGGCGTCAGCTTTCCGGTTGCGGCATTGACGAGCGCGGCATTGAAATACGCAGACACGGTTCGTGTCTGGCCGCTTACCGTGCTGGCGATTCTTCTGCTCGCGTTCTTGTCCGTGGTGATCGTCGTGCTCTTCTTGCGGACCATGCGGATTGTGTTCAGCGGTGACTTGCTATCCGGCGGATGATCCGGCTATGGCAGATGAGGTTCAGGAAGCGGGGCCGCGCAATTCAGCGTTTAGCGATAGCAACTTCGCGCGATGACGTGATCCGAATATCGTCCCGACGCAGCTTGCCCGGCAGCGGATGCTTGTTGTGGCTGCTTTGGTCCGCAATATCGCCTGACCCACCCTCGTTCTCCTGGAAGCGCTGGCGATACTGCTTGGGTGTGATGTCGAGGCGTCGCGAAAAGATCATCCGCATATGCGTGGAGCTATGGAATCCACTCCTGAACGCAATCGTCTTGAGAGGCACATCCGTCTGCTCGAGCAGCTTCCTGGCGAAGTCGACGCGTACCTGCTCGACAAAGACAGAAGGGGCAACCTTGGCGTGCTTCGCAAAGGTGCGGCTGAACGTGCGCCGGCTCACGCCTACCGCGTCCGCCAATTCCTCGATCGAGAAGGCATCTGCGATATGGTCGTTGACGTACCGCAGCGCCTTGCTGACGATGGAGTCTTCCTCCGGGCCGACAGCGAGGTATGGACTGTACTGAGATTGTCCGCCGTCCCGGCGAATATAGACAATCAGGCGCTTCGCAACCTTCACCGCGAGCGCGTGACCCAGGTCTTCGGCGACCAATGCGAGGCACAGGTCGATGCCGGCGGTGACGCCACCACACGTGAACAAGCTGCCGTCACGGACAAAGATCTTGTCTGGCCGCACGAAGGCACGCGGAAAATGCTCCTGGAGTCGCTTGGTCTCGGACCAATGCGTAGTGACTTCCCGTCCATCAAGGAGCCCGGCGTGCGCAAGCAGAAATACGCCGTTGCAAACCGCTCCGAACCGCTGCGTGGTCAGCGCTTTATCGTGAAGCCACGACAGGAAATCCGGGTCGGGACGCATCTCCGGAGCACGCGGCCCCCCTGCCACCAACAGGAGATCGCAATCGTCGGAATAGTTGCGATAGTCCACCGGCACACTAATTTCCATGCCGTTCGAACAGGTGACGCTATCGGGGCGCACGCCCACCAATGAAATCTCGTACCGCTTGTGGGGTGGCAATAGCGCGTTGGCCTCCGCGAATACATCCATCGGGCCAGCAATGTCTAGCGCTTGTACTCCATCAAACACGACAACAGCGAGTTTCATCAATGGATCTGTTCGTTCACTTCTATACCGGCGTAACGGCTACGCCATCCTGGGCGCTGCTGTAAGGGTTGTTCGAACAAAGTCAACCAACCGGTGGCTTTGCCAAGTGCACTATGGAATGCATGGCCGCCGACGCGCTCAAATCTATGCAAGTTTGCTCAGAATATCAGATGTTCGTCCGACGGCGTGCCCCCTGGGGCCGTGACTGGACCGGATTAATTGTCATTGAAAAGCGTATTTACATACAAGCAGGCCCACGTCGATCTGGACACCGGAATCCCGGCAGTCAACGGGGTCGTATGACCGCTCCGTTCATTCTCGCCATTCCGGTCGGAGCCTGCAGCCGCCGACGCACAGTTACAGGTAGATGAGGCTGAACAGATGCGATTGCAATACGGCTTCGCTCAGGAAGACGGGCAAACGCTCCCACCGGTCGCCTATGAACAAGGCCCGGTGACTCGCGAGGGCAGTGCGTCCGCCCCTCCGATCGACAAGGCCGGCGCCTACAGATGCAAGCTGATCTGCCTGGCAAAGGCGCGTATCACYTCTTCATTCCGAGAGAGGAGGATCCACTGCCCCACCCGGGTCTGAACAAGAAGGCCGGCCTCGACCAACGTTGCGACATGCGCCGATACGGTCGACTGCGACAGGCCACTGCGYGCGTGAATCACAGTCGACGGCACGCCATGACCAAGATCGATGTAGCCCTGTACGAAGACCTCGTTCGGCGTCTTCAGCCACGCCAGGATCTGACGCCGGAAGCGGTTCGCGAGGGCTTTATGAATCAGGTTCGCGTCAATCATGGARTTCRGCCAGGRCSGGGWKAARGTAGCGAAATGGCGCCGCGAGCGCAGCTTGCSGGACGCAGCGCCCGTATCGGCTTGTGCCGCGCCGGAGCGCAGCGTCGTCAGAACATATCCGCAGCATCCTGGCGCCCCGCCCCCTGATTTCCCGTTTCCTGCCCGGAGCGGGACGGAATGAACGGTCCCGTGAGCATGCTCGCGTAGCTCTGGCCCGGTCCCACCATCGGAAACACGTCGGCGTTCTCGTCGATCATCACTTCGAGCAAGGCGGGTCCGTCAAACTCCACGAACGCCCTGAGGCTGTCTTCGATCTCGCCTWTCGTTTCCACGCGACGCGCAAATTCGAACCCGTCGGCCTGTGCCGCCATCACGAAATCCTTGCGATGCAGCGCCTTGTCGCTTACGCAAAATCGCCCCTCGAAATAKAGACGCTGCCACTGCCGGATCATCCCGTCGCCGCGATTGTTGAGCAGCAGCACCTTGACCGGAACCCCGTACGTGCTCGCGGTCTCCAGCTCGCCAATATTCATCCGGATGCTGCCATCGCCATCGATATCGATCACCAGCGCGTCCGGGCGCGCCAGCTGGGCACCGATCGCCGCCGGCAGCCCAAAGCCCATCGTTCCCATGCTGCCCGAYGTCAGAAGGCTGCGAGGCTCGACGAACTCRAAGAACTGCGCGGCCCACATCTGGTGCTGGCCGACACCCGTGCTGATGATGGCTTGGCCGGCCGTGATTTCGCTGAGCTTTTCGATCACGAACTGCGGCTGAATCGCGGCGCTGTTTCTGTCGTAATTCATGCCATAGGTCCGCTTCAGCTCGATCACCTGGCTGAGCCAGTCCGAGGGCGATCGCGCGGCCGGCGCGTGTTCCATCAATGACAGCAGCGCGCTCTTCGCATCGCCGATGTGACTCCAGTGGGTCCGCTTGACCTTGTTGATCTCCGCCTCGTCGATATCGATATGCGCGACATGCCGCGCACCGGGAGCAAAGGCATCCGGGCGCCCGCCGGCGACCCGGTCATCGAATCGCGCACCCACCGCAATCAGGAAATCGCAATCCTCCACCGCGTAGTTCGCACAGGCGGCACCGTGCATCCCGAGCATGCCAAGACACAGCTCGTGTTTCGCCGGTATCGCGCCAAGGCCCATGAGCGTCGTTACRACGGGGATCCCGTAGCGCTCGGAGAATCGACGCAGTTCMGCCGTTGCGCCGGCCGTGATCACGCCGCCACCGACATACAGCAGCGGCCGCTTGCTCTGCCCCAGGAGATCGAAGAAYTCGGTGCGCTTTTTCTCGTCCAGACGAGCGCCTTTTGCGACCATGCGAAGACGATCGGAGTAGCCGCGGAACKGCAAGGTACCTTGCCCATGATAGGGCCCCGTCCAGTTCTGGATGTCCTTCGGCACATCCACCACAACCGGGCCCGGACGACCGGTGCGCGCCACTTCGAACGCGGTCCGCAGTGTGTATTCCAGTTTCGCCGGATCGGTCACCAGGAAGACCTGCTTGGCGCACGCCGACATGATGTTGAAGACGGGCGCTTCCTGGAAGGCATCGGTGCCGATCGCGGCACGCGGCACCTGCCCGCATATCAGSACGACCGGGACCGAATCCCCGTTGCAGTCGGCGATCGGCGTCACCGCGTTCGTCGCGCCCGGGCCGGAGGTCACCATGAATACGCCGACTTTTCCGCTGGCGCGCGCGTAACCGGCGGCCATGAAGCCCGCGGCCTGTTCATTGGCGGGTACCACGAGCTTGATCTGACGCTCGGGGTYTCCCTCGTGCATTTCGTTGAAACGGAAAACAGCGTCGTAGGTCGGCAAGATGGCGCCGCCGCTATATCCAAATACGGTATCGACGCCCTSYTCGCTGAGGACACGCAGGATGATGTCGGCACCCGACATCGATTCGCTTGCGTGCGCTGGCTTCAGGGAGATGGGTGAAACWACGTGCGGGKTTCGGGTCACGGCTGGCTCGCATGGAAACCGGCGCTGACAATATCAGCGACCAAGATCAAAGGGCGATTTCCCATCCAACTCGAGAACAGCGTATGTTCGGCACCAGCTCATGGACGAT
>NZ_JBFRFX010000006.1:0-271339 GCF_052115045.1 Cupriavidus sp. 2TAF22 | reverse complement strand
CCGGTAGCGTCAGCAGCCCAATCAAAGCCAACGCGCCCACCACGAAACCAGCCTCAGACGAGAAGTCTGAGCGCCCAGCCTTCTGCAAGAATCGCTTTCTTTTGGTTACTTTTCTTTTCGAGAAAAGAAAAGTGACACTTACATGTGCCCGAACGGGCTACCAAGCCCGCGCCGCTAGGCCCACAGAGACAGGCGCACTTGCATGCGCCTGAAGGACCAAAAAGGCCCGGGCCCTCTTTGAGTCTTTGAGTCTTTGAGTCTTTGAGACTTAGTCTTTAAGACTTCGCCTTTGAAGTTAAGATTCTGAGTAAAAATCTAAGACTTATCCCATCTCAAAAATCTCCAAAACCGACCCCGTCCTCTTAACCGTAGCCAACACAATATTAGAATTAATCGCCATCACCCCCGGCGCCTTATGCAAGCGGTTGACAACAAATTCAGAATAATGCTCAAGGTTCCGCGCCCGCACGGTCAGCACATAGTTGGATGGACCGGACACGATCCGCGCGGTCACCACCTCCGGCCAGCCGTTCAGGGCCTGCACGAAGTTTTCGTGCCAGCGCTCAACGTCGGTGCGCATCGATACCTGGACCAGCGCCTCGAATTCCATGCCCAGCGCCTTGGCGTCGAGCACGCAGCGGTAGCCGGCAATCACGCCGGCCTCTTCCAGTAGCTTCACCCGCCGGAAGCATGCCGAGGCGGACAGGTTCACGGCCTCGGCCAGCTCCTGGTTCGTGGTTTTTCCGTCGCGGGTCAGGTGGCGCAGGATGCGGACATCGATCAGATCAAGTTTCATTCTGGATATTTAACCGAAAAATCGGTCTTGTACGAAATAAATGCAGCGCAAGATGATTTAATTCGGTAATAACTCGAAGAAAATTAAATTATCTGTTTGTTAATATACCTCTCCCTGGACGCAAAAGCACTGGCTGGCATGCGGTGCCACGTATCAGGCAGGCTCTTTCGCCGCGAGGCGCGCGGAGCCGGAAAAACAAAAAGAGAGGAGACGCATCGATGAAGATATTCTGCCCCCCGCTGCTGGCGGGCATGCTCGCCATGGGCAGCGCCTGCGCACAGGGCTCGGCCACGCTCTACGGCATCGTCGACCAGAGCGTGCGCTTCACCACCCACGCCAACGCCGCCGACAACCACGACATCGGGCTGGCCAACGGCGCTGTGACCAACAGCCGCTTCGGCCTGCGCGGCGAGGAAACGCTGGGCGCCGGCCTCAAGGCCATCTTCCGCCTGGAAAACGGCTTCGACCCGCAGACCGGCCGCGCCAACCAGAACGGACGGCTGTTCGGCCGCTACGCCTACGTCGGCCTGTCCGGCAGCCTCGGCACGCTGCGGCTCGGCCGCCAGTCCACCGAGGGCTTCAACCTGTTCGGCGACTTCGACCCGCTCGGCATCGCCAACTACACCGCCAACTACTGGCCGTACTTCATCACCGTGGGCCGCGTCGACAACGCCGTCAGCTATGACGGCAGCTTCGGCGGCCTCAACGTGGGCGCGAGCTACGGCTTCGGCGAGCAGCCCGGCAGCGTGGGCCGCAATGCGTACTGGGGCGCGCGTGCCGCCTACACCTTCGGCAGCGTCAGCGTGGGCGGCGTGTACCAGGAGACGCGCGACGCCGCCAGCAACACGCAGCGCATGTGGGGCGCGGCCGCGCGCTATGCGGCGGGCGCCGGCAAGTATTTCCTCGGCTATCTCGGCGGCAGGGACGCCACCGGCTCGCTCGATGCGGCGCTCAACGATGCCTCCCGCACCGTCGGCTACGGCACGTTCACGGCCAACCCGCGCAGGGACGATACCGTCTACGCCGGCCTGACCTGTCAGGTGATGCCGGCGCTGGCGCTGACCGCCGTCTTCTACTACGACCGCATCCGCAACGCCAACGGCATCGCCGGCAACGGTGGCCGGCGCTACGCGGGCGTGATGCTGGCCGAGTACGCGCTGTCGCGGCGCACGCAGTTGTACGGCACGGTGGACCACAACGTCGTCAGCGGCGCCGCCGCCACCGAGCTGCCCGGGCGCGGCAACCAGACCGGCGTGGCGCTCGGCATCCGCCACATCTTCTGAGCCGCGGCGTCCCGCATCCCCCAGCCCCCGGTTCCGGGGACCATGCGGCCCGCGCCGGACGAGGCAACAGCCAGGCCTCGCGCCGGCGCGGCCGGCCACCCGAAGGAGACAAGCCATGACCAATCCCCCGCAGCAGTTCCAGCAGATCGTCGAGCGCGAGAAGGGGCTGCGGCGCAGCCTCAGCGCCAGCCAGATGACCATGATCGCCATCGGCGGCGCGGTCGGCACCGGCCTGTTCCTCGGCAGCGGCTTCGCCATCGGCTTTGCCGGCCCGAGCGTGCTGGTGAGCTACGCCATCGGCGCGTTCATCGCGCTGCTGCTGATGGGCTGCCTGGCCGAGATGACGGTCGCGCACCCCACCTCCGGCTCGTTCGGCGCCTATGCCGAGCACTACATCGGCCCGCTGGCCGGCTTCCTGGTGCGCTATGCCTACTGGGCCTGCATCGTGCTGGCGGTCGGGGCGGAGGTCACGGCCACCGCGCTCTACATGAAGTACTGGTTCCCGGCGGTGCCGGGGTGGTTCTGGATTGTGTCGTTCTCGGGCGCGCTGGTGCTGGTCAACGCGCTGAGCGTCGATATCTTCGGCGCGGTCGAGTACTGGTTCTCGGTCATCAAGATCGCCGCCATCGTCGGCTTTATCCTGCTCGGCGCCTACGTGGTATTCGGCGCGCCGACGCTGGTCGGCGGCGGCGCGCAGCAGGCCGGCTTCCATCACTACACCGCGCACGGCGGCTTTTTTCCCAACGGCATCCGGGGCACGTGGATAGCCGTCATCGTCTCCATCTTCAGTTACCTGAGCATCGAGATGATCGCCGTGGCCGCCGGCGAGGCGCAGGACCCGGAGCGCGCCGTCATGCGCGCGTTCCGCTCCACCATGGTGCGGCTGGTGCTGTTCTACCTGCTCACGCTCGCGCTGATGCTGGCCATCCTGCCGTGGACGGCCGCCGGCCATGACCAGAGCCCCTTCGTCAAGGTGATGGAAGCCATCCGCATCCCGGGCGCGGCCGGCGTGATCAACTTCGTGGTGCTGGTGGCCGCGCTGTCGGCCATGAACAGCCAGCTCTACATCACCACGCGCATGATGTTCAGCCTCGCGCGCGCGGGCTACGCGCCGCGGCAACTGGGCCAGCTCAGCGCGCGCGGCGTGCCGCTGCCGGCGCTGCTGCTGTCCACCGGCGGCATCGGCATCGCCACGCTGGTGAGCATCGTTTATCCGGATGCTTCGTTCACCATCATGATGGCCGTGTCGATGTTCGGCGCGCTGTTCACGTGGATGATGATCTTCATCACCCACTACTACTTCCGCCGCGCGTGGCGGGCCCGGGGCGACGCGCCGCTGCGCTTTCGCATGTGGGGCTTTCCGGTGCTCACGCTGCTGGGCGCGGGGCTGATGCTGGCCGTCATGCTCACCACGGCGTTCACGCAGGCGTTCCGCATGACGCTGGTGTTCGGCGTGCCATTCCTGGTGGCGCTGACGGTGGCTTACTTCGGCTGGTTCAAGGCGCGTGCGGCAGCCGCGGCGGCGGCGCAGGGCGAGGAGGTGGCCTGAGCCGGCGCGCTCAGGCTGCGCCGTCCGTGGCGGACTGCGCATAGCCGCCGCGCGGCCGCGTCGGCAGCCACAGCAGCCACGCGGTCACGGCCGCCGCACAGGCCAGCAAGGCAACCGAGACGAAGGGGCGCTCGCGCAAGAACCGCGCCGTGGCACCCAGCGACGGCCACATGGTGCCGATGGCCAGCCACTTGGCGCGCAGCGGCACGCTGCGGTGCTGCTGCCAGTCGTGCACCAGCGGCCCCAGGCGCGGATGCGCCAGCAGCCGCGCATGAAAATGTTCCGAGCCGCGCGCGAAGCACGCCGCGGCCAGCAGCACGAACGGCGTGGTAGGCAACACCGGCAGGAAGATCCCGACGATGCCCAGCAGCAGGCTGAGCGCGCCGAGCGCCACGAACAGCGCGCGCAGCACCCGCTCGCGGCGGCTGCGCGCAGCGGAGCCGGCGTTGGCGCTTGCGGGCGGCGCCGTATTCAGACCGCCAGCCCCAGGCGCGCGCGCGCCTCGTTGTACTCCGCCTTCATGCGCGCCACGATTTCGCCGGCGGTGGGGATGTCGTGGATCTGGCCTACGCCCTGGCCCGCGCCCCACACATCCTTCCAGGCCTTCGCCTTCGAAGCGCCGCTGGAAAAGTCCATCTTGCTCTTGTCCGCCAGCGGCAGGTTCTCCGGATCCAGCCCGGACGCCAGGATGCTTTCGCGGATGTAGTTGCCGTGCACGCCGGTGAACAGGTTGGTGTAGATGATGTCTGCCGCGGCCGAGGTGGTGATCGATTGCTTGTAGGTCTCGCTCGCGTGCGCTTCCTGCGAGGCGATGAAGCGCGTGCCCACGTACGCGAAGTCCGCGCCCATGGCCTGCGCGGCCAGCACCGATTCGCCGGTGGCGATGGAGCCCGACAGCGCGATCACGCCGTCGAAGATCTTGCGCACCTCGCCCACCAGCGCGAACGGCGACAGCGTGCCCGCGTGGCCACCGGCGCCGGCGGCCACCAGGATCAGGCCATCCACGCCGGCCTCGATGGCCTTCTCCGCGTGGCGGATGCTGATGACGTCGTGCAGCACGATGCCGCCGTAGCTGTGCACCGCGTCGATCATTTCCTTGGGCGGCGCGCGCAGCGACGTGATGAAGATGGGCACCTTGTGGTCCACGCACACCTTGATGTCGTGCTCCAGCCGCGCGTTGGACGCATGCACGATCTGGTTCACCGCGATCGGGCCCACCGCCGCGCCCGGGTTGGCCGCGCGGAAGCTGGCCAGATCCTCCTGCATCTGCGTCAGCCAGTCGCCCAGCATCTCCGCCGGGCGCGCGTTCAGCGCGGGGAAGGAACCGACGATGCCCGCCTTGCACTGCGCCAGCACCAGTTCGGGGTAGCTGACGATGAACATCGGCGAGGAAATGACGGGCAGCGACAGGTTCTGCAGAACCGGGGGCAGTTGTTTGGCGGCGGGCATGGCGTCTCCTGAACCACGGCGGGCGCCGCATGGGGCGCCCTGGATATGAACGAGCGTTCGATTATAGGGAGTTCGGGGTGCTTTCGGCGTGGCTGGTATTAGAGGAAGTCTACGGCGAAGCGGGGGCGGGCGTTAAGTCAGTATGGGTGCCGCCACGCACCCGTGTATTGCATCCAGGCGTACAGGTTCCGTCGCCATTGTTTCCTTTACAGAACAGTGTATTGACGAATCTAGGGTTTTCCCTTGGTTCCAGGCGGCGTACATTGCGTGAACCGCCTGGCTTCCGCTCAGCGTCTCCGGCAAGAGAGCCGCCGGAGCCAGGCAGCCGCGTCGACCCGGTCGGCGCGCCGTCCCCAGCCAGCAGTCAGCCGTAGCAGCAAAGGAGTGCATTATGAGTTCCATTCTCGAAGCCCTGTTCGCAAGGCATGTCGGCGACCCCGAGCACATCGTCAGCGCGCTCAACCATCAGGAAATCGTTGTCGCCCTGTCGGCGCTGGTCGCGGAGCAGCGCGTCGCCGTGCTGCACATGCTCTACCCGCGCACCGACGCCCGCACTCACCGCAGCCTCGACGCGCTTGTCAGCGCGCTGCACGGGCACGGGCTGCACCAGGTCGCGGACCTGGTTTCGCAGGAAGCGCACTACCTGGTGTTCCGCGATCCGTCCAAGGCGTGGAAGGCACTCCAGGAAATCCGCCACGACTCACTGGCCATCGGCGTGCATCTCTACTACAAGGGTGCCACCGGCGACGCCGCGGAGCGCGAGCTGGACGTGGACGCGCATCAGAAGGCCGCGGCCAAGCCGCGCACGGCTGTGGACGCTGTCGGGAGTTGAGTCGCGAGCCACGCCCTCGGGGGAGGGCGGCCTGGCCTGTTGGGGCGGCCCGCAACAGACGTCATGATGTCGCGCTTGTCCATGGGCTCGGCAAAGCGGTAATTCAGTTGCGATCCGCATAAGCGCGCGATCGGCCGGTACGGACCGATCGCAGCCGTCTGACAGCATCGCCCCACTACCCGCATCCCGGCCTTTTCGAGCGTCTGCCTCGAAAGAAAGGCCCCGCAAGTTCATATCCCTTAGGGGCCTTTCCTTCTTGTAAGGTCCATGAGCCGGCCGCTGCTATCGGCCGGCTTCAACCGCTGGCCCGTGTCCTCTTGCAGCCGACCCGCGGAAGCGGCCTGGCTGGCGAGCCGCGCTCAGGCTGCCGCAAGACCGCCGTCGATCAGATAGATCGCGATCGAGAACGTCACGAGAGACATGACCGTGCTGGTGAGGATGGAAGTTGCCGCTTCGCTCCGATAGGCGCCGGCTTCGTTGGCGAACATGGCCGGAATCGTCGCGGACGGCAGCGCGCACAGCAGGATCATCTGTTGAGCGTAGAGACCCTTGACCGAAAGCAGAATGGTTGCGCCAATCATCAGGGCCGGGTGCACGAGCAGCTTGAGTCCCATGTTCACCCACACCTCGCTGGAAAGATTCAGCCGCACGGAGGACATGATCAGGCCGAGGCAGAACAGCGAAACGCCGGGCGTTGCCTTGCCGAGCAGATTGAGCGATTCGGCCGCTACCGGCGGGAGCTTGACCGCGAACAGGGAGAGCAGGATGCCGATGGCGGGCGCCCACATGAGCGGCCGGCGGACGGCGCCCGATACGCTCGCAACGAAGGCCTTGGCGCCGCTGCCTTTGCCACTGGCGACCGTGAGCAGCATCGTGGTCAGCGGAATCATCACGAGGCTTGCGACCAGGTTGAGCACCAGCACGGAATACAGGCTGCTGGGGCCGAACATGGCCTGCAGGATCGGGATGCCCATGAAGGCAGCGTCCGGGTAGCCGACCACGAAGCCCTTCAGCGTGGCGGCCTTGAGCTCGCGATAGCGAAACCAGCCGAGCGCGAACGCCACGGCGTACATCCCCATGATGCCGATGAACGTTGCGACGACGAACCGGAAATCCAGCAACTGCGAACGCGGCGTGCCGGCCATGCCGACCAGCAGCAGGGCGGGGAAGATCCAGTTGAGAACCAGGCGGCTGATGACGAGACTATCCGAATGGTTGAGCTTGCCGCGTTTGCCCGCGAGAAATCCGAGCACGATGACAAACGCAACCGGCAGCAGGGGCCCTGCGATACGGTCCAGCATGATGACACTCCTTGGATTTGGCATCCGTACCGTCAGGTCTGTTCCTTCGCCCGGCACGCGATCGCCTTTGATGCACGGCGCCTCTTGCGCGCCGTGCCTTCATGCATGGCCTGATCAGGCCACCCGGTAGTCGCGGATCACTTCCGCGCTGGGCTCGAGGCCGAGACCCGCACCTTGCGGCACGGCGAACGCACCGTTCTTCGGGATGATGGCGTCGCCGTAGAGCTGTGCCTCGAGGTCGAAATAGCGCCATTCGACGAGCGCATCGGGACCGCCCAGCGCGGCGCTTGCGTGCACACTGGCGAGCAGGCCGGGACCATCGTAGAACGTGTGGACCATCACCGTGACATTGTTGGCATTGGCCAGGGCGTACACCTTCTTCAATTCGGTCAGGCCACCCATCTTCGCCGGGCTCGGCTGGATGAAGTCGACAGCCTTGGCTTCGAACAGATGCTGGAAGTCCATCAACGTCGAGGCGTTCTCGCCGGCGGCGACGGGGATGCGGCCCTCCTGCCTGACGCGCGCGAGCCCGGCATAGTTTTCCGGCGGCCAGACCGGCTCTTCGAGCCATCGCAGGTTGAAAGGCCGAAGCTTTTCCGCCATGTCGAGCGCTTCGCGGACCGTCCACGGACAGTTGACGTCGAGCGTGATGTCGACGTCGTCACCGGCCGTCTCGCGCGCCGCGCGGACGCTCTCGACATCGATCTCGTGCAGCTTGAGATGGCGAAATCCGTCGTTCAGCGCGCGCGCCACGTTTTCCCTGACGAGATCCGGGTTGGAGTACCGGGTCAGGCTGGCATAGGCACGCAGCGAGGTGGCGCTACTGCCTCCGAGCAATTGGTAGACCGGCTTTCCCGCGACCTTGCCTGCGATGTCCCACAGCGCGATGTCGATGGCGGAAAGGCTGTGGATGAAGGCGCCACTGCGCCCGAATACATGGAACTTCTTTTGCAGGTCGAGCATCAGCTTCTCGAGCTGCGAGGCATCCCGGCCGATGATTTCGGGCGCGAGAATCGTGTCGATCACGACCTTGGCCGGAGGAACCGCCATGAAGCCGAACGTCTCGCCCCAGCCGACCACGCCCGTATCGGTCGTGACCTTGACGACCAGCGAGTCAGCGGTCTGCAATCCGCTTTTGCCCCACACGGCGTCATCTGATCGGCCCCCCGCCGTGAAGGGAATGCGCAGGGGTATCGTCTCGATGTTTGCAATCTTCATGATGTTTCCTTCCTGGTGTGCAGTCCGGCATGCTCGCCGTGTGATGGCGGACTCTGCGAGTCCAGCCAGTGAAACGAGCCGCTGTCGTCCTGGATGCCGCCTGGCGCCGCCCGGGGATTGCTCGTTACCCTTGGGCACCAATCTAGGCGCATCGCCGTCGAACTCGCATACCCGCCAAGGCGAATCAGTCTTGCGCGGCAGGAACAAATCAGGTGCACAGCTTCATCAGCCGGCGCGACTCCCAATTTCCCGCGCGCTGGTTCGAAGTGGACAAAGCGCTGCCTGGCGGTTGCCCCTGAAATCGCCATTGCCTGCACGGGCAGGGCGGTGCTCCCCGGCGTGCCGCCAGGCGTCGCCGCTGGCACCTCGCGCACCACCGCGGCGCAGCCAGGGCATGCAGGCGCGCAGGATATGTGCTGCTGTCAGAACGGCGGGATGCCGGCGCGGCACGACACGGAGCCGGTCGGTCGTGTGGACGCACCTATCCGCCGGGGCGTCGGGGAGGGAGAAATGGGGGGCGGCCTCGGCGCTCGCACGGAGGCGGTGGCCGGATCATCGGCGCGCGAAGGGCCAATGCCCGAGCGGACATGGCTCGCGATCGCGATCCTCAAAGAAATTCCTTCTTGATGTCGATGCTCGAGCGCTGGCCAACATGATCGTAGTTTTCCTTGATCCATGCCTCGGCCTCGGTCCTCCCCTTGTCGCGCAGGGAGCAAAGGAAGTCCCAGTCGGCGTTGTACTTGCTCGACGCACCGAGGGCGCTCATGGTCTCGTCAGACCTGATCGAGTGGATCAGCATTTCCTTCATCTCGCTTCGATTGACCTTGCCTTGCTGGATCAGCGAAGTCACGAAGGCAATCGCGCGCATCTCCCGCATGAGCGATGAGTTGAAGCTCACTTCATTGACGCGATTGAGGATGTCGACGGCGGTGGTCGGCACGCCAGGGCGCACGATCGGATTGATGTGGACAATCACGACGTCGCTTGTATTGCAGTGATAGATCAGCGGAAAAATTGCCGGGTTGCCGACATAGCCGCCATCCCAGAAGTACTCGCCGTCTATCGGCACAGCCTGAAACAGGGTGGGCGGACAGGCCGAAGCCAGCACGGCCTCGATGCAAATGTCCGTGCTTGAAAAAATGCGTATCCTGCTGGTCTCGACATTGGTCGCGCACAGATAAAGCTGTATCGGGCATTGCTTGCGCAGCACCGCGAAGTCGACCTGTTGCTCGAGGACATCCCGCAGCGGATTGCTGTTACTGGGATTGAACTGGTATGGCGACAGAATCCGAAGAACGATGTCCGCCATCGCGTAAAGGGGCGAGTAGTTCAGCCCAAAGCTATGGGTTCCCTTTAGCCAGGGCATCCAGCGGAACGGGCTGTGCTTCTTTGCCGATTGCGCGATCGCGAGCCAGAATTCGTGGAGCGCCTCGCGCGCCCGGTCGTGCCCGCCCTGCAGCAAGCCGTGGGCGAGCACGGTGGCATTCATCGCGCCCGCACTCGTCGCACTGATGCCTTCGATGGTGAATCTCCCATCCTCGAGCAAGCGGTCGAGGACTCCCCACGTGAACGCACCATGCATCCCGCCGCCCTGCAAAGCGAGCGCGATTGGCTTTTGTTCGCCGTTACCGGTCGGCTTACGGATACTCCCGGCCATCCCAAGGCTCCTTCGTGGCGTGGACTGGAGCAGACCCGCCAGGTATCGGCTTGCGCGGGCGTAGCGCAAAGTATCGTAGCCAGCGCTTATTCAAGCGTTCGCCTGGCGGCCACCAACGCGGATGGAGGCCCGCCAGACCAGGCTCTCATCAGTGCGTCGATGGACGGCACCCCCTGTCATGAAGTGTAGTAAAGATGTGATGCCTGAGTGGTGGGGCGGCGGGTTGATGGATGGCGTGCTGTCCGCACCGAGGCGTGCGCCGTGCCGGGTGGCGGCGATGCGCGCATAAGTGCCTTGTCGGCGACGGCGCCACGACGACGCGGTGTGACCGTGCTGGCGGGTCACCCCGTGCTAGGATGAACGCTCCCCAGCAGCCGCCCCAGGCCCATGACCACCCTCTACGCGACCCTCGGCGTGCAATCGGACGCCACCCTCGACGAGATCAAGCGTGCCTACCGCCGCGCCGCGATGAAGTGGCACCCCGACCGCAATCTTGGCCGCGAGGCGGAGGCGCACAAGGCGTTCCAGGAAATCCGCGATGCCTACGGCATTCTTTCCGATGCGGAGCAGCGCCGGATCTACGACGAGGTATTCGAGCAGGAGATGCAGCGCTGGCAGGCTGAACGCGAGGCGCAGGAAGAACAGGAGTGCGAGGCGCAACGCGAAGCCCAGCGCGTCGCGCAGGAACACTACGAGAAGATGGTCGCGATCGCGATGCGCTTTGCCGACGACGGACACAACCGCGAAGTCCTCTTCGGCGTGCTGCTCGGCCGTGACTGCGAGGCGGAGCTGGCGGCACGCATCGCGGACAGCGTATGGGCCTTGCAGGAGTCGCGGCGGGCAGGTGCGCCGGCCGCGGACGCGCCACACAGCGAAGCCGCCCCGACGCCTGCCGGCGCGGCGGCGTCAAATGCCGATGAGGCGACGCGGTCCAGGCGTCACCCCGGCACCTTCGATTCGTTCTGGCACGGCTTGTTCGGCCTGCGCTCGTAGCCGGGCTGGGGCATGTCGATGCCGAAGCGTCCTGGCAGATGAGCCGCCCTGAACAGCATCAGCCACGGGACCTCCTCACTTCCTATTTCTGGAGTGGCGACGCCATCCGCAGCCGGCGCGTGAGCGACATCGTGCTGTCAGGCACGGTCGACGTCCCCGTGCCCCCTGCACGTCTGCTTGCGGATTGGGCAAGGGAGATATCGTCACGCCTGATCCTGGAACCCGGGGATGTCGAAGCCATGCCCCTGGCACGAGCGCGGGCGCGCTGGCCGGACTACACGCGTTGCGTGCAGGCGGCGTCCGATTGGACGTGCGCGCTCGGACTACCCGGGGTGCTTGCCGCCAGTGACATCGCCCTCATGGCCTGCCGCGGCGCGAGGTACCACCATGACGGCGAGCAATATGGCGGCGCGGCCTTCTGCAACCTCTTCCTGAGCGAGGACAAGGGCCTGGACTTGCATTTCCCCTCTTTGGGACTGCGCATCCCCCTGAGCCGGGGCACGGTTGTGATATTCGATACTTGCCAGCCCCATGGCGTCATTCCACGCCACAGCAGCGGCTTCGACGTGGGCGACTTCCCGCCCGGCCACGACTGGGTCCAGCTATTCCTGACCTGGGAGCTTCCCATCGAGGATGCCGGTGTCGGGCACGCGCTCGAGGTTGACTTCGACATCTCTGCCTCGACCTCGCTGCAACTGAATGAAGAGCAGGTCTGGCTGAACGGTGCAAGGGCCGGTGTGTGCCAGGATTCTGGCCGGTGGTGCCTGGCCGGCTGATCGTCAGGGTCACGCCGCGCTTTGTCGCGGAGGGCGGACAAGGAGCGGGCCGGCGCGACATTCTCCCAAGGGAACCGGCCTGCCCGCGCAGCCTGTGCCGGGGATGCGCGAACAGGGGAATCACTCGGGCTGGATGCCGGCGTCCTGGATGATCTTCGACCAGCGATTGGCCTCGCCGTCGAAGAACTTCTTGTGCCCGGCCGGCGAAAGGCGGTCGTCGCTGACGACCGTGACGCCGAGCGCTTCTTCGCGCTTGATGAGCGCCGCGTCCTTCAGCGCGGCGCGCAGGGCCGTGTTGAGCTTTGCCAGTACCGCTGGCGGCGTCCCGCGCGGTGCGTAGAGGCCATGCCAGACGGTGAAGTTGAAACCCGCCAGCCCTCCTTCGCTGAGGGTCGGAATGCTTGCCAGCGCGGGCACAGATGATCGCTGTGCGCTGGTCACACCGTAGGCCTTCACCTTCCTGGCCTCGATCTGGGGTGTGCTGTTCGTGGCTTGCTCGCACATCAGGTCGACCTGGCCGCCCATGATGTCGGACATGGCGGGAGCCGTACCTTTGTAAGGCACAGAGGTCATATTGCTCTTGAGCGCGCTTTGCAGCATGAGGCCGCACAGATGGGAGGCGGAACCCGCTCCGGCATTGGCGAGGTTCAGCTTTGCGCCATTCTCCGCGATGAACTTGCGGAGATCGGGTAGCGCATTCGGCGGCAGGTTTGGCCTGCCAATCAGGGTCGAGGGCGCCTCGTTGATCAGACCGAGAAACTCCAGGTCGGCCGTCTTGTAGCCCAGCTTCTTGTAAAGCGACGGCGCCGTGGCCAGGCCTATGTGATGTACCAGCAGCGTGTACCCGTCCGGCGTGGCGCGCGCAACGCGCGCTGTACCGATCGTTCCCCCCGCGCCGGCTGTGTTCTCGACCAGGACCGTCTGCCCCAGGGTCTTGCGCAATGCCTCTGCCACATCGCGAGCGATCTTGTCGCTCGGGCCGCCGGCGACGAACGGGACAACCAGTGTGACAGGCTTCGCCGGGTACTCGGCGTACGCGGGACCCGGGGCGGCAAGTGCACCGCCGGCAAGACAAAGGGTGACGGCATAGGAAGCCGCTTGCTTGTTCGACATGGTTGTCTCCGTTGTATGTTTCTTGCCCTGGCTATGCCGCTCAGGCCGACAGTTCCTGCATCACGCGATAGAGGTCGGACTTGGCTTCGAAGCCGATGCCTGGCAGGTCCGGCATGGTGAGATAGCCCTGTTCGACCTTGACGCCATCGGGAAAGCCGCCGAACGGCTGGAACAGGTCCGGGTAGCTCTCGTTGCCGCCGAGGCCCAGGCCGGCGGCGATGTTCAGCGACATCTGATGGCCACCGTGCGGGATGCAGCGGCTGGCCGACCAGCCATGCTGCTTGAGCATGTCGAGGGTCCGGAGGTACTCGACCAGGCCGTAGCTCAGTGCGCAATCGAACTGGAGGTAGTCGCGGTCCGGGCGCATGCCGCCGTAGCGGATCAGGTTGCGGGCGTCCTGCATCGAGAAGAGATCCTCGCCGGTTGCCATCGGGTTGGCGTAGTAGTTGCGCAGGGTCGCCTGCAGTTCGAAGTCTAGCGGGTCGCCCGGCTCTTCGTACCAGAACAGGTCGTACTGCGAAAGCGCCTTGGCGTACTCGATCGCGGTGTCGAGGCCGAAGCGGCCATTGGCGTCGACCGCCAGCTTCTGGCCATCCTGCAGGACGCTCAGGATCGAATCGATGCGACGCAGATCCTCGTCGAGCGATGCGCCGCCGATCTTCTTCTTGACGACCGTGTAGCCACGATCGATGTAGCTGCGCATTTCGTCCTTGAGCTTGTCGTGGTCCTGGCCGGGATAGTAGTAACCGCCGGCTGCATACACGAAGACCTTGCGATCGGGCGTACCGTTGCCGTAGCGATCCGCCAGCAACTGGAACAGTGGCTTTCCTTCGATCTTTGCCACGGCATCCCAGACGGCCATGTCGATGGTGCCGATCGCCACGGAACGCTCTCCGTGGCCGCCCGGCTTCTCGTTCGTGAACATCGTGTCCCAGATCTTGTGGGGGTCCAGGTTGTCGCCGGTGGCGTCGATGAGTGATTCCGGATCGGCTTCCATCAGGCGCGGGATGAAGCGCTCGCGCATCAGCTTGCCCTGGCCATAGCGGCCGTTCGAATTGAAGCCGTAGCCAACCACGGGCTTGCCGTCCCGGATCACGTCGGTGATCACGGCGACGAGGCTCAGCGTCATCTTGCTGAAGTCGATATAGGCGTTGCGGATGGGCGAGCTGATGGGGAGGGTCTTTTCGCGGATTTCGACGATTCTCATGCTGTGTCTCCTGGCGCGCTGGCGCTACGGTGCGTGGGGTGTGGGAATCGGTAGCTTAGTGGCTGGAGCGTGAACTAAAATTGAATCAAATTAATTTGATTATTCACTTTGAGTGAAAACTGACCTCGCCTCCGAACTGGAGTTCTTCGTGCTGGTGGCGCGTCACGGCAACCTGTCGGCCGCGGCGCGCGAACTCGACCTGACGCCGCCGGCGGCGACGAAGCGGCTGGCGCTCATGGAGGGCCGGCTGGGCGTGCGCCTGGTCAACCGCACGACACGCAGCATCAGCCTGACCAACGAAGGCGAAACCTACCTCGCCTATGCGACGCGCATCCTCGCGGACCTTCGTGAAATGGAAGATGCCGTATCGAGCAGCGGAGCCGAGCCTCGCGGTCTCCTGCGTGTCAACGCCACGCTGGGCTTCGGTCGCACCACCATTGCGCCGCTCGTCTCCGATTTCGCCAGGCGCTATCCCAACGTCGAAGTGCAGTTGGAGGTCACTGACAGGCCCGTGGACCTGGTCGAGAGCGGGTTCGATCTCGCGATCCGGTTCGGGGCCTTGCCCGACAATCGCTTGAACGCCAGGCGCATCATGTCGAACCGCCGGTTTCTTTGCGCGTCACCGGTCTATCTCGACAGGTTCGGGACGCCGACGACGCTCGCCGAACTGGCAAGCCACCGCTGCATCATCCACAGGCAGAACGACGGCGCCCACGGCGTCTGGCGGTTTCTGCACAAGCGGCAGAGTGAAGTGGTGAAAGTTGACGGCGCGCTATCCAGCAATGACGGCGATATCGTGCTCGGCTGGGCGCTCGATGGCCATGGAATCCTGATACGGTCCGAGTGGGATCTGGCGAAGTATCTGGAAAGCGGAAGGTTGAGGGTGGTATTGCCCGATTTCGCGCTGCCGTCGGCCGATCTCTTTGTCTACTACCCTCAACGTCGAAATCAGACCGCCCGTGCAAGGACGTTCATCGACTTCCTGGTGGCGCAGTTTCAAAAGCCCGCGATGGCAAGCGAATCACGCAAGAAAGGCGGGTAGCCCTGCCATGCGGCCCGCAAGCGCCTGCTCGCTTGCCGAAGTTGACGTCGACGGGAATCGAGGGCTACCTTTGCGAGAACCCGGACAGGTTGGGCGATTCCTGGCTGACCGGACCTGCGGACCTGCGGACCTGCGGACCCGCGGACCCGCGGACCTGCATATGGCGGAGCATGAATGAAGACGTTGCTGATCATCTACCACACGATGACCGGGGGAACACAGCAGATGGCCGAGGCGGCAGCCGGCGCGGCGCGCACCCAGTCGGGCGTCGCGGTCAGGCTGCAGCGTGCGTCCGAGACCGGCCCGGACGATGTGCTGGCGGCCGACGGCTACCTGTTCGCGACGCCGGAAAACCTGGCTTCGATGTCCGGGCTGATGAAGGACTTCTTCGATCGCTGCTACTACGCGGCGCTTGACCAGGTAAACGGCCGCCCGTACGCGGCCATGATCTGCGCCGGCAGCGACGGGCAGAACGCACTGCGTCAGCTCGAACGCATCGCCACCGGATGGCGGCTTAACTGCGTGGCGCCAGGCCTGATCGTCTGCACCCATGCACAGACGCCTGAACGCATTCTGGCGCGCAAGGAAATAAGCGCCGATGATCTCGCGCGCTGTGCCGAGCTCGGCGCGGGACTAGCGGCCGGCATCGCGCTGGGCGTGTTCTGACGTGGCCGCGGACGATCGCGCAAGCCCGCGCATATCGTCGGGATGGCGCGGCAAATCCATCGGGGACATGGCCGGCTACCTGTAGCGCGCAACGCTCTCCTGCAGGATCGCGATAAATGCCTGCGTCGCCGGTGACCGCGTGCGCCCGGCCAGCGTGACGACGCCATACGGCGACCACATGTCATCGAAGCCCAGCACGGCGAGCCTGCGCGCCGTTCCCGCGGCGCATTCGGCCTTCATCATCTCGCTGGGCACGAGACCCACCGCTTCGGTTTCCAGCACCAGCGAGCGAACGGTCAGCAACTGGTCGCAGGCCACCGTCAGCAGATCGCGAGCAGTGCCCGGGACCTGTTCGTCCAGGCGCTGGCGAAGCATCGCGGCGATTCTCTTCGGCAGATGCGGGCCGGCGACCGGATAGCCCAGCAGGTCTTGCAGCGCCACTGCCGTCTTGCGTGCCAGCGGATGGCCTGCGCGCACGAAGAAGCCGGTTTCGATCGGCGGCAAGTCTTCGACGAGCAACTGAGGACGCTTGTCGATGCTGGTGCTCTCCCCAAGGAAAACATCCAGCTCCTCCGCTTCGATCCGCTCGCCCAATGCGCGCGCCTCATCGATCTCGACGTCCACGCGCAGGCCGGGATAGCGGCCTAGCAGCATGGCAAGCACAGGGTCCAGCAGAAACGACGCGGCAAGTGCGCCGAAACCTACGCGAATATGGCCGCGGGTCAGATCCTGCATCATTTCCAGGTCGCGCTTCATCTCGCGGGCTTCGCGCAGCATGCGCCGCGCGCGTTCCAGCACGACCAGGCCCTCGGCGGTCAGCGCGGCACGCCCGTAGGCCCGGTCGATCAGCATCTTGCCCAGCTCGCTTTCGAGGGCCTGGATGCTGCGCGTCAAGGCAGGCTGCGACAGGTGCAGTTCGTCCGCCGCCCTGGCAAAGCTGCCGGCCTCGATCAGGGTGACAAAGTGCTGGTACTTCCTCAGGGCCATGAAATTAAGTTTTTACGCATGGAAAACTGAAAAATATTGCATTTGACGATAGGTTGCAATGCTTCCAGTATGGGACAGCTTCACTGAGTTTCGCCCCGCAAATCCTGGAGTCAACCTATGACAGCACATACCGAGCCGCATGCCGGCACAGACATGACCGATGCGGAGTGGCGCACCCGCGTGGACCTGGCGGCCTGCTATCGGCTAGTCGCGCATTTCCGCTGGGACGACCTGATCTTCACCCACATCTCCGCGCGCGTGCCCGGCGCGCCTCAGCACTTCCTGATCAACCCCTACGGGCTGATGTTCGAGGAGATCACCGCTTCCAGTCTGGTGAAGGTGGACCACGGCGGCGCGCCGGTCGGGCCAACCGCGCACCTGGTGAATCCGGCCGGCTTTCTGATCCACAGCGCAGTCCACGAGGCGCGGCCCGATGTGCAGTGCGTGCTGCACACCCATACGCTGCACGGCATTGCCGTCTCGGCGCAGCGCGAGGGATTGCTGCCGATCTCCCAGCAATCGATGTTTCCGCTCAGCGCGCTCGCGTATCACGACTACGAAGGCCTGGCACTGCGAGACGCCGAGCGCGCGCGGCTGGTGGCGGACCTGGGCACAGCCAGCAACATGATCCTGCGCAATCACGGCTTGCTGACATGCGGCAGCACCATCGCCGACGCCTTCCTGGCCATGTACACGCTGGAGACCGCATGCCGCGTGCAGATCCTGGCGCAAAGCGGCGGCACCAGCCTGACCCACGTGCCGGCATCCATCCTCGAAGGCATGGCCGGGCAGGCAAAGGAAGTCACCAAGGGCCAGGGCGCCGGCCTGGTCTGGCCCGGGCTGCTGCGACGCCTGGACCGCATCGATCCCTCGTTCAGGACCTGAACATGGGCATCCTGGTTCTGATCCATCCATCGCTGTCCGCGCCGCTGGCCGATGCACTGCGCAAGGCTGCGCCCGACATTCCCGTGTGGACAAGCGCGGCGCAAGCCCCCGTGCCGGAAGTCGAGTGCATCATGGCGTGGAGCCTGCAAGACGGCGTCGCCTCGTCGTACCCCGCTCTCAAGCTGATCAGCGCGCCGAGCGCCGGCGTGGACAAGCTGCTCTCGGCGACAGACCTTGCGCCCGGCATGCCGGTCACCCGCGTGGTCGACCCGCGCCAGCCGCTGGAGATCGCCCAGTACGTGCTGGCGGTGACATTGCGCCATACGCGCGAACTGCCTTGCTATGAAGCCCAGCAGTCGCGGGTCGAATGGCACCGGCATCCGGTTCGCCCGGCGCAGAAGACGCGGGTGGGCGTCCTCGGTCTCGGGCAGATCGGGCAGGCGGTGGCACGCGCCATGCACGGCGCGGCGTTTCATGTGGCCGGCTGGAGCCGGAGCAGGAAAGCCTTGCCGGGTATCGCCACCTTTGCCGGCGAGAGCGAACTCGGGACGCTGCTGTCGCAGAGCGATATCCTGGTCTGCACGCTGCCGCTGACCGCCGACACCCATGAGATCCTGGATCGCAGGCGACTGTCGCAGCTGCCGCAAGGCGCATACCTGGTCAACGTGGGGCGCGGCGAGCATCTGGTGGAGTCCGATCTCATCGCGCTGCTGGACAGCGGGCATCTGGCGGGCGCGGCGCTCGACGTCTACCGTGCCGAGCCGCTGCCCGCGGACTCCGCGCTCTGGCGCCACCCTCGCATCCTGGCCACGCCGCATATCGCCGCCCAGGCCTCGTTCGATCTCGTCGCGCAGCAGTGCGTGGAGAACGTGCGTCGGGTCAGGAGCGGCCTGGCCGTGTTGAACGAAGTCGATCGCGCACGGGGGTACTAGTTCAGGGGAGCCCCTTCGCCATGCGCTCGGGATTGACCAGCCGGTCGTAGTCTTCCCCGCTCAGCAGGCCCAGCTGCATCGCCGCGGCGCGCGGCGTGATGCCGAGCGCGATGGCGGTGCGGGTAATCTGCGCGGCACGGTCGTAGCCAATGACCGGATTCAGTGCGGTCACGGCGAGCAGCGCACCCTCCACGTTGGCGGCCAGCTTCTCCTGGTTCACCTCGAGTCCCGCGACCAGCTTTTCGGCCAGCAGGCGGGCACTGTCCGACAGGATGCGGATCGACTGCAGCACGTTGTGGATCAGCACCGGCTTGGCGACATTCAGTTCGAAGTTGCCGGATGCGCCCGCCATGGTGACCGCGACGTGATTGCCCATGACCTGGATGGCCGCTTGCACGGCCACCTCCGCGATGGTCGGATTGCGCTTGCCCGGCATGATCGACGACGTCAGGCCATCATCCGGAATCGTCAGTTCTCCCAGGCCGCAGCGCGGTCCCGACCCCATCCAGCGCAGGTCGTTGGCGATCTTGGTCAGGGAGGTGGCCATGACGTTGAGTACGCCGGAGAGTTCGACCAGCGCATCGTGCGCGGACATGCCCTCCACCTTGCAGGGGCTGGGGCGGAACGCCAGGCCGGCGAGCCGGCCGGCTTCCTCGCAGAACGCCTGGTCGAATCCCGCGGGTGCATTGAGGCCGGTGCCCGCCGCCGTGCCGCCCTGCGGCAATTCCAGCAGGCGCGGCAGCACGCTGTCGAGCCGCGCGAGACCATTGGCGGCCTGCGCGGCGAATCCCTCGAACGCCTGGCCCATGCGCATCGGCACGGCGTCCATCAGGTGCGTGCGGGCCACCTTGATCACGTCCGCGAAGGCATGGGCGCGGTCCAGGAGCGCATCGCGCAGGCAGGCGAAGGCCGGCTGCAGCCGGTCTCTGACTTCCAGCGCCGCGACCATCTGCATCACGCTCGGGAAGCTATCGTTGGAGGACTGCGAGGCGTTGACATGGTCGTTGGGATGGATGGGCGACTTGGTACCCAGCGGCTGGCCCAGCAACTCGTTGGCGCGATTCGCGATCACTTCGTTCGCGTTCATATTGGTCTGGGTGCCGGAGCCGGTCTGCCAGATGGTGAGCGGGAAGTGCGTGTCGAAGCGGCCGTCGCGCAGTTCCCCGGCGGCCGCGACGATGCTCTGCGCCAGCCCCGCGTCCAGCGCCGCGCAGCGCACGTTGGCGCGCGCCGCCGCCATCTTGTGCAGGCCGAAGGCGCGGATCAGGCAGGCCGGGAAGCGTTCCTCGCCCACCGTGAACAGGCCGAGGGCGCGTTGCGTCTGCGCGCCCCAGTAGCGGTCTGCGGGAATGTCCACCGGACCGAAGGCGTCGTGCTCGACTCGGGTCATGGTCATCGTCTTCAGTCCAGTGAGATGTTCGTTTTTGCCGCCACGGCCTTCCAGCGCGCGATCTCGGCTTCGGTGTGCAGGCCGAGCGCGCGGCCCGTGTATTGTTCGCGCGGCAGCATCTGGATCGCCTGGCCTGCCATCTTCGCGGTGAACGCCGGATCCGACATGACCTTGAGGTAAGCCTCCTGCATCTTGTCGAGCGCCGCCTGCGGCGTGCCCTTTGGCGCATAGATCCCGTACCAGGTCGCGGCCTCGAAGCCCGGCAACACGCTCTCGGCCAGCGTGGGGACGTCCTTGAGCTGCGCCACGCGGGTGGCCGAGGTCACCGCAAGCGGGCGCACCTTGGACTCCGTGATCTGCGGCAAGGCGGTATTGGTCTGGTCGAACATGCCGTCGACCTGGCCGCCGATGACATCGATCAGCGCCGGCCCCGCGCCCTTGTAGGGCACCAGGGACACCTTCATGCCGGCAGCCGACGCGAACAGGGCGGCGATCAGATGCGAACTGGAGCCCATGCCGGCGTTGCTGATGAAGAGCTTGCCGGGGTTCTTCCTGCCGAAGTCGACCAGCGCGCGGATGTCCTTGGCCGGATGGTCCTTGCGGACCATCAATACCATCGGCGTATCCGGAAAGCGGAACACCGGCGCGAAGTCCCTGACCGGATCGTAGGCAAGCTTCTTGTACAGCGCCGGAGCGGCGCCCATGTATCCCATGTGGCCGACCAGCATGGTGTAGCCATCGGGCGCGGCGCGCGCGGCCTTGGCCGCGCCCACCGTGCCGCCGGCGCCGGGCGAGTTGTCGATCACGATCGACTGGCCGACTTCGCGCGATACGCGCTCCGCGATGGTGCGCGCCAGGGCATCGGTGGGCCCGCCGGCGGCGAACGGGACGATCCACGTGACCGGCTTGGCGGGATAGCCTTGCGCGGCGGCCGGATGGCTGGCGGCGATCAGCGCCGCGGCGCCGGCCACGCGCGCCAGGGTGGCAAGAAACGAGGGCTTGGTACGGGTCATGGATGGTCTCCTCCGGGTGGGCGGATATGTTCTTGTGAGCTTCAGGTCGTGGCCTTCGACAGCGGAATGCCGGGGGTATGCGGGTTGGCCTCGCTGGCGTCTTCGCCCAGCAGGTTGCCGTCGTCCAGCGCGGCATCGGCGGCCGCGGCATCGGGATAGCGCTCCGGGTAGAGATGGCGCGCGGCCACTTCCGGGTCGAACGTGCCGGACCACTTCGCCACCACCACGGTCGCCACGCTGTTGCCGATGGTGTTGCAGGTCGAGATCGCCATCGACAGGAAGCGATAGACGCCGAAGATCACCGCCAGCCCCTCGACCGGCAGCATGCCGGTGGAGGTGACGGTCGCGGCGAACACCACGAAGGAGCCGCCCGAGACGGTCGCCGCGCCTTTCGATGTCAGCAGCATCAGCAGCAGGATGCCGATCTGGTGATCGAGCGAGAGCGGTACCCCGTAGGCGTGGGAGATGAACATCACGCCCATCGCCATGAACAGAGAGGTGCCGTCGAGGTTGAAGGCATAGCCCGTGGGCAGCACCAGCCCCACCGTCTGCTTGGCGCAGCCCAGGCGCTGCAGCTTGATCAGCAGGCGCGGCAGCGCGCTTTCCGAGGACGCGGTGCCCAGCACGATGAGGATTTCATCCTTGATGTAGCGCAGGAAGCGCCACAGGCTGAAACCCGCCAGCCTGGCGATCAGGCCCAGCACCACCGCGATGAACAGCGCCACCACGGCGTAGAAGCTCAGCACCAGTTGCGCCAGCGCAACCAGCACCGCCGCGCCGTTGCTGCCGACCGAGTAGGCCACGGCGCCGAAGGTGCCGATCGGCGCGAGCTTCATCACCAGGTTGATGAACGAGAACAGCACCTCCGAGATGGTGTCCAGGCCGCCGTTGATCTTCTCGCGCCGGCCTTCGGGAATCGCCAGGATGCCGATGCCGACCATCACGGCCAGTACCACCACCTGCAGCAGTTCGCCCTTGGCGAACGCGCCCACGAAGTTGTCCGGCACGATGTGGGCCATGAACTCCAGGAAGCCTTGCGGCGCCGCCGCCTTGGCGACCGGCGGCGCGGCGCCTGCCGCAACGCTCGTCATGCCCTTGCCGATCTGCAGCAGGTTGCCGGCCAGCAGGCCAACGACCAGCGCGATGGTGGAGATCACCTCGAAGTAGACGATGGAGCGCCAGCCGACCCGGCCCGCGCTCTTCACGTCGCCGGCCGACGCGATGCCATGCACGATGGTGAGAAACACCAGCGGGGCCACGCCCGCCTTGATCAGCGACAGGAACATGTCGCCCAGCAGCTTGAGCTGCGAGGCGAACTTCGGGAAGGCGAAGCCCACGATGATGCCGAGCACCAGGGACAGCAGCACCTGCATGCCCAGCTTGCGGTACCACGGGAGCTTGCGCGCCGGCGGCGGCGCCTCGGGGGTTTGCTTGGTTTCGTTGTACATATTGTCTTCCTCCACCCTCAGTTCAGGCAGGCACGCGCGCGGAGCGTGCGATGGCGCGGTCAACCATCTGCGGCGCGAGGCCGAGGTAGTTGCACGGGTCGGTGAGCCGCTCGATGGCGGCGCGGTCGAAGTGCTTCGTGACTTCGGGCAGGGCGGCCAGCGCGTCGGCGAGGGAGCCGCCTTGCTCGTTGACCGTGCGGCAGGCGTCGTAGACCACGTCATGGGCCTGCTGGCGGCCGATATGCGGGGCCATGCCCATCATCACGGCCTCCGCCACGATCAGGCCCCTGGAGATGCCGAGGTTGTGCTTCATGCGCTCCGTGTCGACGATCAGGCCGCCGAGCGCGAACTTGGCCTGGTGCAGCGCGCCGGCCGTCAGGATGAAGCTCTCGGGGATGGCGATCCACTCGGCGTGCCACGGGCCGGTGGCCCGCTCGAAGTCCTGCACCATCGCATCCACCATCAGCCCCGCGTGCTGGCGCACGGCCTTCGATGCGGCGAGCATGAGTTCGCTGGAGATGGGGTTGCGCTTCTGCGGCATCGTGCTGCTGGCGCCGCGGCCCTTGACGAAGGGCTCGTAGACCTCGGCAAACTCGGTCGAGGCCATGATCATGATGTCGAGCGCGATCTTGCCAAGCGAGCCGGTGACGAGCGCGAGCAGGTTCACGGCCTCGGCGAAGCCGTCGCGCGCCACGTGCCACGTGGTGTCGGGCACGCCAAGCCCCAGTTCTTCGGCCAGCGCTTCCTGCACCGCGAAGCCCTGGTCGCCGAGCGAGGCCAGGGTGCCGGCCGCGCCGGCGAATTCGACCACGGCCACGCGGGGGCGCAGTTCGGCGATGCGCTGCTGATGGCGATCGAACATCGCCAGCCAGATCGCGACCTTGTAGCCGAAGGTCACCGGCAGCGCCTGCTGCAGGTGGGTGCGGCCGGCCATGGGCGTGTCGCGGTGCGTCTTCGCCAGTCCCCCCAGGATGCCGCGCAGTTCGCGGATGTCGGCGTCGATGGAATCGAGCGCGTCGCGCACCTGCAGCGCGACGGCGGTGTCCATGATGTCCTGCGTGGTGGCGCCCCAGTGCACGAAGCGGCCGGCCTCGCCGCACATCGCGACAAGCTGGTGCACGAGCGGCAGGATCGGGTAGCCGACGATATCGGTTTCCTCGCGCATGTGATCGAAGTCGATGCGCTCGAGGCGCGATTCCCGCGCGATCACTGCCGCCGCTTCGGCGGGAATCACGCCGACGCGTGCTTCGGCCGCCGCCAGGGCGACTTCGACATCGATATAGCGCTGGATCAGCGCCCCGTCGGAAAAGATCTGGCGCATCTTCTGCGTGCCAAAGGCATCGCGGAACAGGATGGAGTCGACGACGGTGCTGGCCATGGGGAGGGTGGGATTCGGCATGAGGGTCTCTTGGTGCTGGTGAAGGGGGGTGTCAATATGTTCGGACATATCTATACTTTAGTATGTCCGAACATATTCAGCAAACCAGTGTTAACCCGCAGCTGGACAAATGTGATTCCCCTGGCCCAAGATTCCGCCTTATGAGCAGACCCCATTTCGCAAGCATCGCCCGTGAACTCACGGATGGCATTACCTCGGGACGTTTCCCGGTTGGCTCGCTGTTGCCGACCGAACTTGAGTTGTGCGAGCAGTACCAGACCAGCCGCCACACGATCCGGGCGGCGTTGCAGGAGCTTCAGCAGCTGGGACTGGTATCGCGGCGCAAGAATGTAGGCACGCGGGTCGAGGCGGCCAGGCCAACCAATGTCTTTCGCCCGACCCTGGCTTCGGTGGATGACCTCGTGCAGTTCGGCTCGGAACACCTGCGGGTGGTGCGCTCGGTGGAGTCGCTGGAAGCGACCGGCGCGCTGGCCGCTGAGCTGGGTTGCGCAAGCGGCACGCGGTGGCTGCGCATCACCAGCCTGCGGATGGTCGGGGAGGCGGGCGGGTCACCGATCGGCTGGACCGACGTCTATGTCGATCCGGCCTACGCGGACCTTGGCGACATCGTGCGCGCATCGCCGGGCACCCTGATCAGCGCGCTGATCGAAGAGCGCTATGGCCGCCACATCGCGGAGATCTACCAGGACATCCGCGCCTGCACGGTGACGGATGCGGCCATGGCGCGCGCCCTGCAGCTGGAGGTGGGTGCCGCGGCGCTGAAGATCGTGCGCCGCTATCTGGACACGGCTGGCGAGGCGTTCGAGGTATCCGTGACCGTGCATCCCGCCGAGCGGTATTCCGTATCGATGCGACTACAGCGCTCGGGCGCGTGAGCAGGATTGCCGAGGCGCGGATTTTTCGCGGGCGGTGTCGATTTCCGGTGCCCCGGCCCGTCGTAGTGTCAGAGCTGCCCGTCGGGCCCGCATCCCGCGGGCCCTGAACCGGCTTCGTGGCCGCGCGGCCGCGCGGCTCCAGCCACTTGTTCCAGGAGAAAGACGATGCGTGTCATGGTGATGGTAAAGGCGACGAGCCAGTCGGAAGCCGGCAAGATGCCCGGCGAGGAGCTGCTCGCGGCGATGGGCAAGTTCAACGAAGAACTGGTCAAGGCGGGCGTGATGCTCGCGGGCGAGGGCCTGCATCCGAGCGCCAGGGGCAAGCGGGTGCGCTTCTCGGGCAGCCAGCGCAGCGTGATCGACGGCCCGTTCGCGGAGACCAAGGAGCTCGTCGCCGGGTTCTGGCTCTGGCAGGTCAAGTCGATGGAAGAGGCGGTGGAATGGGTCAGGCGCTGCCCCAACCCCATGGAAGGCGACTCCGAGATCGAAATCCGCCCGCTGTTCGAGGCCGCCGATTTCGGCGATGAATTCACGCCCGAGCTGCGGGCGCAGGAAGAGCGCGTGCGCGCCGAGGCCGCGGGCAACGCGGGCGGGCCGCGCTGAGGCCTGCCCACCCCGGGGCACTGGCGGCGTCCTCCGGTCCCATGGCGGGCCGCGGGATCTCGCCGCCGGTCCCGGCTTCGCGCGCACGTCGGTGAAGCGCTACCTCACCAACCGCTTCCGCGCCGGGGGTCCTAGCCGGCCGCCGCCAGCGATTCCGTGCCCGGCGCCGGCATGTTCTCGACTCTCAGCGTCTGCGGCACCGACAGCGCGATATCGGCCGCGCGCAGCCGCTTGAGGATCTCGAACAGCAGATCGCTCTTGGTGGTGGTGGCGATGCGCGGGCTGCCGACATAGCCCGTCACGCTCAGCGTGATCCCGTTCGGCGCGAGCTGGTTGAACGTGACCGACGGCGCGGGCAGGTCGAGAATGGTCTCGTTCTCGCGATAGGCATCGAGCAGCAGGTCTCGCACCTGCTCCGGATCGATGTTCAGCGGGAAGGTCAGCAGCAATGTCGCCACGCCCTGGGTGCTGTTGCTCATGGTCACGTTGCGCAGGTTCTGCGAGATCAGCTGCGAGTTCGGCACGATCACGGTGGAGCGGTCGCCGAGCTGGATCTCCGTCGCGCGCACATTGATGCGCCGGATGTCGCCCTCCACGCCGCCGATGCTGACCATGTCGCCCACCTTGACCGGCCGCTCGGTCAGGAGGATCAGCCCCGAGACGAAGTTCTTGACGATCTCCTGCAGGCCGAAGCCGATGCCAACCGACAGCGCGCTGACGATCCAGGCCAGGTTCTCCCATCTGACGCCCAGCAGCGACAAGGTCAGCAGTACCACCAGCACGTAGCCGACATTGCTGAACAGCGTGATCAGCGAGGCGCGCAGGCCGGGCTCCGTGAAGACCTTGGGCAGCAGTTCCGCGTCGAGCCAGCGGCGCACCGAGCGCAGCAGCCAGATGCCGGCCGTCAGCGCGATCATCGCGTTCATGATGCGCTCGGGCATGATGTTGAGGCTGCGCAGCCTCTCGCCCCCGAGCACTGTCAGCAGGCTGTTGAGCAGGTCGACGGGCGTGGTGCCGAAGCCGCCGGTCAGCAGGGCGATCACGGCCACCAGGAGCAGCAGGCTCGCGCCAATCCCGGACAACACGGTGGAGACCTGCTCCAGGTGGCTGTCGTTCGCGCCGAACAGCTGCTTGATCACGCGGCCACTGGTGTGATGCGACGAGAACAGGCCTTGGCAGATATCGCGCGTCAGCCGTGTCAGCAGGTACAGGCTGCACAGCACGATGTCGAACCAGACCAGCTCGTAGGTCAGGAAGCGCGCGAAGCTGATATAGCCGACCAGCAGGGCGCCGAGCGAGGCAATGATCGTGATCGTCACGCCGGCGTGGATCATGCCTGCCAGCGCGGCTCGCGCTTCTGGCGGCTCACCGGCCGCCGCCAGCGCGGTGCGCACGCGGTTGGCCCGCAGCAGCGCCGCGCCGATGGTCAGCACCACCACCAGCGAGACCAGGCCGCGGCCCAGCAGCGTGACCTGCACGCTGGTGTCGGCGGTCCGGTTGAGTTGTTCGAGCGTACCGGCCAGCAGCAACAGGCCGGCCAGCACGGTCGGGAACGGCTTCATTGCCAGCGCCACCGGGTCGGCCAGCGCGGGCAGGCGCCACGACGGGTGGCGCGTGCACAGCAGCGCCCGCCCCAGGCCCGCGATCAGCGCGCTGGTCAAGGTCAGCTTCGCCAGTTCGCTGAGCAGGTCCTGCAGTTCGGGCGGCAATGCATAGTGGCGGGTGAAGGCGGTGTAGACGATCTGTACCGCGAGGGCCGTCGTCACCAGGGTGGTCAGCGTAGTCGCCAGTGCCAGGGCGCTGCGGCGCAACCGGCTTTCCGGCAGCCGCGTCAGGCAGAACCATGCCAGCGCCCGCTCGATCAGCAGCCGGCCGAGTGTCCACACGGCCAGGGCGAGCAGGAGGAGCGCGGCGGTGACGGCCTGCTGCCCGGGCTGCCACGCCAGTTGCAGCATCGACACGAGCTGTTCCTTGAATTCGCCCAGCCGCTCCTGGTCGTCCATCGACGGCGCGGACAACGGCGCCCAGAACTGCGGGTTCAGGATGCTTTCCGAGCGCAAGGCGAGCTGGTTCTTCATCTGGCTGCGCTGCAGCTTGCCGAGTTGCGACTTCAGGTTGGCGATGTTTTCCTTGCTCTCGGCCGCCTGCTTGAGCTCGACGTCCATTTGCGCCCTGCGCGCATTGAGGTCAGCCCGTTGCCGCACGACGGCGGGCGCCTCCGGCGTCCTGCCGGCTTCGGGCGGCGGGCCGAGCACATCGAGCTGTGCCTGCAACTGCGCGCGCTGGGGCGTCAATGCCGTGGCCAGCTTGTCGACGTCCGTCGCCAGTTGCTGGATGACGTCGTCGAGCCCGTCGAGCTTGGTGCCGCTGGTGGCGCTCGATGCCAGTTGCTTGATGCGATCCTGCTCGGTCTGCAGGCGCTTGAGCTCGGCCACCGCCTCGGCGTGCGTCAGGATAGCCGGCTGCGATGCGGCGGCCTCCGACGCCGCTTCGGCGGCAAGGGCTGCCGGCAGGGCCGCCGGCGTCAGGTGGAACAGTGCGACCAGCACAAGGCTCAGCGCGAGCTTGGGAAAATGGCTCATAGCGGAAACACGTTTCGGATGGTCTGGCTGAGCCGGCAATCGCACAATGGCTTGCGATTGTCGTGGCTTCGCCTGCTGGCGGAGCGTCGGGGAACGACAATCGAGGTGCTGGACGGCCGGGGCGCCGGGGAGGAACACAAGGAAGGGGCGCCGCATGACCGGCGATCCACTTCCGCGAGGGGTGGTCAGTGGCCTGGCGGTGTTACCGCGCTCGGGGCCTGCACCGGCCTGGCTGGCGCGGGGTGTGATGACCGGGATTCAGGCGATCGGCTGGCTCGCTGGCGAGCGGATCGCGGAAACCTGGATTATACGCAAGCGTTCAAGTCACACGGCGCGGTGCCGCCAGGCGACGCGCCTTGCTGTTTGCGTGCCGGTCAAGATGGCGCCCGAGCCGTCGCGGCGGGCGAGCGCGGACATGCCGCGGCGAACGCGGCGAACACGGCGCAGATCGCGGCGCCATCCTGGCAGCCCGGTCCGCCAAGTACTATGCTGCCTAGGCTTGGGCAAGGAGGCCGTATGTTGCCGGGTTCCCGCAGTAGTGGCAGGGCGAAGCGCATCGTGCGCGGCATGGCATGCGCGCTGGCTTCGTGCGCCGTGACGGGCTGTGCCGTCGACAAGGGCGCCGCGCCGCCCGATCTCCAGCCCGCCGATGCGGTCCGCACGATCGCCACCATGCGCGCCTCCGGCGTGCAGATCTACCTGTGCAAGCGCGATCAGAACGGGCAATTGCTCTGGAGCTTCAAGGCGCCCGAGGCAGACCTGTACGACGCCGACGGCAAGCTCGCCGTCAAGCACTACGCCGGCCCGAGCTGGGAAGCGCCCGATGGCAGCAAGCTGACCGGCAAGGTTTTGCGGCAGGCGGCGAATGCGCGGGAGCCGGGCAGCATTCCGCTATTGCTGTTGCAGGCGACGAGTGTCGGCGGCGCCGGCCTGCTGGGGTCCGCGCGCTATGTCCAGCGGCTGAATACGCATGGCGGCGTGGCGCTGCCCCAGGCCTGCACGCAGGAAGGGCAGGAAGACCGCGTGCCCTACCGGGCCGACTACGTCTTCATCGAATAGCGCGCGGTGGGCCGCCGGCGGCGAGACGGAGGCGGGTGAAATGACCCGCCTTGGCGGGTCACCGGAAAATCTCGCACAATAGGGAACGCACCGACTATCCGCGCAGGTTCCCAGATGAAAGCATTCCTGATCACTTCCTTCCTGGCGTTGTCCGCGTTCAGCGGCGCGGCTTTTGCGCAGGTCGACGACCAGTCGAAGCCGCAGGCGCTGATCCAGACCGTGACGCAGCAGTTGCTCAACGAGGTGCGCACGCACGCGGTCGCGCCAGGCGATATCCCGCGGATCATATCGATCGTGAACCGGGACATCCTTCCCTACACCGACCTGCACCGCACCACGCAGCTCGCCATGGGCCGCTACTGGCGCGCGGCGACGCCGGCACAGCAGCAGCAGGTGATCGAACAGTTCAAGTTGCTGCTGATCCACACTTACGCGGGCGCAATCGCGCAGCTCCGCCCGGACCAGCAGATCGAGTATCCGCCGTCGCGCATCGAGCCGACGGAGACCGACGTGGTGGTGCGCACGGTCGCTACCAATATGACGGGCGGCCAGCCATTGCAGATCGATTACCGCCTGCACAAGACCACCGAAGGCTGGCGCGTATATGACCTGAACGTGCTCGGCGCGTGGCTGGTGCAGACATACCGCCAGCAATTCAACGACATCATCCAGCAAGGCGGCGTGGACGGCCTGATCCGGTCCCTCGCCGAACGCAACGACCGGCTTGTCTCCGGCAGGCAGTGACATCGGCCGTTGCCGGCCGCGGCTGCGCCGTTTGCGCATTGGCGTTCGGCATCCGGGCCATTTCCGCGCAGGCAGGCAAGTGGTGCTTGCATTTTCTGGATTGTCCGGTAGAATGCGCCGCTCACCTTGCCCAGGTGGCGAAATTGGTAGACGCACTAGGTTCAGGTCCTAGCGGTGGCAACACTGTGGAGGTTCGAGTCCTCTCCTGGGCACCAAGTCATGAAGCAAAAGGCCTGCAGCGATGCAGGCCTTTTGTTTTTTCCGCCCCCCGCCTTGCCCCCGACCCCGCATGATCGCAGTCCGCGCCGGCACGCCGGCAGGGGTATTTCCAGGAAGTTGCCGTGCTGCAGCGTGCGGCATGGCGCGGTCCGCCGCCGCGCCGGACCTGCCTCGCGCCGCCGTCCGCCCCCGGAAAGTCTAATATCGGCTGCCGAAATAAATGAATTCCGCAATACCCGAAAGCCGACCATGATCGTTGCCAAGGGGCAGCGGATCGACTTCTCCCGACCCCAGCAAGAGCAGGCCGGCCGCGGACAAGCGCGGGACCGGCCGGACTCATTATCGAAGTGCTCAAGGAGACTCTGATGATTCCACGACTACTGTCGACCGCCAGCCTGGCTCTGGCCGCCATCCTCGCATGCGGAACCGTCGGCGCACAGCAGCCGCAGCAGCCGATGAACGCAAAGGAAGCCAAGGCGAAATTCGCCGAGACGTTCAAGGCTGCCGACACCGACCACGACGGCAAGCTCACGCGCGAGGAGGCGCAGGCCGGCATGCCCGAGGTCTACAAGCACTTCGACGAGATCGATGTAAAGAAGACCGGCTCGGTCTCGCAAAGGCAGATTGGCGCGTTCTGGGCTGCCAAGGCCAAGCAGCGCGCGACTGCGCAGAATCCGGGCGGGTTGAACTGAGTTGACGACGTTCCCCGGGACCGGCCGGCGTCAGGCCGGCACCGGGGAACGCGAATAGGTGGAGTGCTTGAAGTACGTGAAGTACGCGAAGTACGTGACGCCGATGAAGGACCGCCGAGGTCCTTGCAGTCAGGTCAGCAGGTTGAAGGCGAACCCTAGCGCAATCGCGCCGCCTAGCGCTTCCACTGCCGCCAGCGCGAGAAGGTTCTTCAGAACGAAGGCATCATCCTGCTTGGTCACCATGGTCTTGTCTCCTGAAGTAGGAATCCACGGCTGGAATGTAGTGGCAAGCCAATCGGTACCGATCCACGCTCCAGCCACGTCTCAACTCGCCTTCAGTAGACCGCAACGCAGAACCTGCGAAAAGCTGGCATAAACCCGAATGCAGGCACTCGGGTGAATGCCGACTTGAGAGCGCTGGCGGGAAACGGGAAAATCGTCGCGGATGGCACACCTTCCTCCAGGCTTCTTCCCGAGCGAGCATGCACAAGATGGAAAGCCCCGCGCTGCGTGATTTCGATAGCCTTGTCGAAGCGTCGATGAACGAGTGGCGGGTGCCGGGCGTTGCCGTCGCCGTGATCCGGGATGGCGAGATCCTCCTGTCGAAGGGCTATGGCGTGCGGGATACCGACACCGGCCTGCCCGTGACGGAAGACACGCAGTTTCTCCTGTGCTCGCTGACGAAGTCTTTCACGGCCGCCGGGCTGGGGCTGCTGGTGGACGAGCGCAGGCTCGACTGGGCGCAACCCGTGCGCGACATCATCCCCGAGTTCCGGCTGCACGATGCCGTGGCGACGGAGCGCGTGACGGTGCGGGATCTGCTTTCCCACCACAGCGGACTGCCGCGCCACGACTGGATCCACTCGCCGGGCGACCTCTCCATGGCGCAGATCCTGGCGGCGTTGCGCCATCTGGAGCCAAGCCGCGATCTGCGCGCTGCGTACCAGTACCAGAACCTCGGCTATGTGGTGGCCGGGCACATCGCGGAGCGCATCAGCGGGCAGCGCTGGGAGGCGTTCACCACCGGGCGCCTGCTTGGTCCGCTGGGCTTCGCGCATTTCGGACTCGGCATCGAGGCGCTCGCCGCTGCGCCCGACCACGCGCATCCCCACATCAGGCAGGGCGAAGAAAGCCGGCGCGCGACGCTCACGCCGATCCGCGCGCTAGCCGCCGGCGGGCTCAATGCCTCGGTGTCCGACCTGGCAAGATGGATGCGCTTGCTCATGAACGAGGGCGCCATCGACGGCAAGCCGTTGCTGTCGGCAGATGTCGTGCGCCAGATGATGACGCCGAACGTGCATGCCGGGCGCTCCGTGTTCAGCGAGGTCGGTGACTGTCACTACGGGCTCGGCCTGACGGTGGAGCACTATCGCGGCGAGCGCAAGGTGTCGCATACCGGCTCGTGGGTCGGCTGGGGCACCGCGATGGCGATGCTGCCGGAACGCCGGATCGGCGTCGCGGTGCTGACCAACCGCGACGCCAGCAGCGTGCCGGAAATTCTCGCCTATGCCGCGTTCGACCGGCTCTGTGGCCACCAGCCGGTCGACTGGTTCGGGCGGTTCCGCGCCATGCGCCGCGAGGTGCTGGCCCAGCAGAAGGTCGACCGGCAGGCGCGCGGCGAATTGCGCCGCACCGGAACGGCACCGAGCCACGCGCTTGACGACTATGTCGGCGAGTACGAACACCCGGCCTACGGACGGATCGGCATTGCCAGCGAGGGTGGCAAGCTGGCGTGGTGCTGGCGCGGCATGTCGGGGCCGCTCGAGCATCGCCACTACGACGTGTTCACCGTCCCTGACAAGCCGGCCGAGATCAATCCGGATTGCCTGGCACTCACCTTCGGCTATGACCGGGAGGGCGTCATCGACCGGATCACCGCACCATTCGAGCCAATGGTCGCGGACATTGTCTTTCGCCGCAAGGCCGCCGGCGATGTGCTCGATCCCGCCTTCCGCGCGTTGTGCGCCGGCAGGTTCCTGCATGGCGCGCAGGAAATCGATGTCGTGCTCGACGCGGCGGGCGAGCTGACCTTGCGCATTGCGACGCAGCAGGTTCGCCGGTTGTTGCCGTTCGACGGGCGGTCCTTCGATATCGAGGGGCTCGCCGGATATCGCGTCGCGTTTCGCAGCCCCTCGCCGGGCGTGGTGGACGCGCTCGTCTTCTACCAGCCGGATGGCACGTTCCTGGCGCCGCGACCGGTCATGCCGGCCTGAACGCAGTGCAGCATGGTGCCGCCCGATCCTGCCGGCCCGGGTGAGGCGCCGCCGGGTTTTCCGGATGGCGGCGCTTGCCGGGCGCCAGATTGGCTCCCAATGTCGCGCGGGATCTCCTAACCTTCCTGCACGGACTGGATCGCAGGCGCTCGCGCAAGCTGCGGGCAGCCGCAAATCGCGACGTCGCCGGCCATCGGCCCCCGGGCCCGTGCTCCGCTGCGGCGGCTCGCGGAATCGGACGGCGAAGGGAGGACGAGATGTGCGATCTGTGTGAACTGTGTGATGACGCCCGGCATGCGAGCCATGTTTCGCGCCGCGGCTTCCTGAGGACCGGCGCGCTCGCCGCGCTGGCGCCGTGGAGCATCGGTGCCGCACTCGCGGCCGATGCGCCGGCACCGGGCGCGCCGCCGCAGAACGCGATCGCGCCTGCGCAGGCGTTGAAGCGGCTGATGGACGGCAACGCGCGCTATGCGGCGAACACGCCCGACGAGCGCGATTTTTCGTCCGGCCGCGCCGCCCGCGCGCAGGTGCAGTACCCCATTGCCGCGATCCTGGGTTGCGCCGATTCCCGTGTCGCGCCGGAGCTGGCCTTCGACCAGGCGCCCGGCGACCTGTTTGTCGTGCGCGTCGCCGGCAATATCGTCAGTCCCGACTTGCTGGCCTCCCTGGAATACGGCATCGAGTTCCTGGGGGTGCCGCTGATCGTGGTGCTCGGCCACACCAACTGCGGCGCGGTCGACGCCGCGATCAAGGTGCTGAAGGACAAGGCGGTCCTGCCCGGGCATCTGCCGGGCCTCGTGGCGGCGATCAAGCCGGCGGTGATCGCCGCGGAAAAGACCGGGCCCGCCGACCTGCCCGGCAGCGCGGTCGCGGAGAACGTGCGACGGCAGGTGATCCGCCTCAAGGCCTCGCCGCCGGTGGTGCAGAAGCGCTACGGCGACAAGAAGATCGACATCGTCGGCGCGGTCTACGATCTGCAGAGCGGGAAGGTCGCGCTGGTGTAGGTCGCGCTCGTGCAGGCGGCGCGGCGGCCGCAACGCCTGACGCGCGCCGCCTTGCGCCGGTGCAAAGATCCTGAAGTCGCCCGCATTTTCCCGAACCCTTGAGACGGCCGCGGGAAGGGCCCGAGAGGAGCGCGCATGATCACCCTCTTTTCCTACCCGGGCCTGTTCGGCCTCGAAGACAACAATCCCTACGGCCTCAAGGTCTTTGCCTTCCTGCGGCTGAGCGGCCTGCCATTCGCGCACCGCCATATCCTCGACACGAAGCTGGCCCCGCGCGGGCAGCTTCCCTATGTGGACGACGACGGCAAGACGATCGGCGACAGCGACGCCATCGTGCGGCATCTCAAGCAGAAGTACAGCCTGGCCATCGATGCGTCGCTGACCGAGGCGCAGCATGGCCTGGACCACATGATCCGGCGCACGCTGGATGATCTCTACTGGGTCATGTCGTACTCGCGCTGGCGCGATGAGCGCTACTGGCCGAGCTTCATGGCAGCCCTGCTGCGCGAGCATCCTGATCTCACCGAAGCGGCGCTGGCCGGCGCGCAGAAATACAACTTCGAGCGGTACTACTACCAGGGGATCGGGCGCTTCGAAGCGGACGAGGTGTACGCGCGCGGCGTGGCCGATCTCGCGGTGCTCTCCGGCCTGATCGGCGACCAGCCTTTCCTGTTCGGCGCGGCACCCGCCAGCACCGATGCGGGCCTGTACGGGTTCGTCGCCAATATCCATGGCTACGATATCGACACGCCGCTGAAGCGCTTCGTGCTGTCGCGCCCGAATCTCGTCCGGCATTGCAACGCGGTGCGGGCGGCGATGGGACAGGACGCGCTAGGCAGCCCGGCCCGCGCCTAAAAAAAAGCCCCGCTACGCCGCGGGGCAACTACCACGAAGACTGATAGGAAGAGGCGGAGGACACCTGCCAATGCCGCATCCGCATACCGGACTATAGGCGGGGTTTGTGACGGAGCGGCGACGCCCGCGTGAAATTGCGATGACGGCGCTGCCGCCGGCCCCGGCCCCCGCCTCAGACTCAGATCTTTTCCAGCAGCAGGCCCTTGAGGTATTCGCCTTCCGGGAACGCGGACAGCATCGGGTGGTCGGTGCCGGCCGACAGGCGCCGCAGGATGCGCGCGTCCACGCGTGCGTCCGTCGCCGCGCCGGCCACGATCTTCTGGAACAGCTCCATGCTGATCGCGCCCGAGCACGAATACGTGAACAGCAGGCCACCCGGGCGCAGCAGCTGCATGCCGACCAGGTTGATTTCCTTGTAGGCGCGCGCGGCGCGGTCGATATGCTGGGCCGACGGGGCGAACTTGGGCGGGTCCAGCACGATGAGGTCGAACTGCCGGCCTTCGGCGCGGAACTGGCGCAGGGTCTTGAACACGTCGGCGTCGAGCCAGGCGGCGCGCGCGGGATCGAAGCCGTTGAGCGTGACATTGTTCGCGGCGGTCTTGAGCGCTTCGCCGGAGGAATCGATCGAGGTCACGGCGGTGGCGCCACCGCGCAGCGCGGCCAGCGAGAAGCCGCCGGTGTAGCAGAAGCAGTTGAGGACTTCGCGTCCGGCGGCGAGGTCGCCGACCAGCTTGCGGTTGTCGCGCTGGTCGACGTAGAAGCCGGTCTTGTGGCCGCTGCGCACGTCCACGTAATAGCGCACGCCGTGTTCGGTGACATTGAGTTCAGGATCGGGCTCGGCGCCGGCCAGCACGCCGGTGACCAGCGGCAGGCCTTCGCGTTCGCGCACGGCGGCGTCGGAGCGCTCGTACACATTGGGGCAGCCGGTCTCCTTGACGAGCGCCTGCACCAGCGCGTCCTTCCATGCCTCGACGCCGGCGGAATTGAACTGGCACACCAGCTGGCCGGTGGCGCCGCTGCCGTAGTAATCCACCACCAGGCCGGGCAGGCGGTCGGACTCGCCGAAGACCAGGCGCACGGCATTGCTGTCGGTGACCCATTGCTTGCGATGCGCCAGCGCGGCGGACACGCGGCGCTTGAACATGGCGTGGTCGACCGGCTCGTTCTCGTCGAAGCTCCACACCCGCGCGCGGATCTGGGACGAGGGGCTGTACGCCGCGCGCGCCAGGAAGCGGCCGTCGGCGGCACGGATGACCACGGTGCTGCCGGGTTCGCAGCGGCCTTCGGTGGCGGCCACGCCGGTGGCATAGACCCAGGGATGGCGGCGCAGCAGGGATTTTTCCTTGCCGGGCTTGAGGGTGATGGTGTTCATGGTTTTCTAGTTCTGGATCTGGGCGCGGCGCCATAGCGACGGCATGGGCGCGCGGGTTCGGCGGTGGGCCATTGTGGCGGCTTCAGGGCGGCAGGGGAAAAAAGCTGTCGCCGGACGAAGCCGGCGGATGCGCCAAAGCCGCTTGCGYAGGCGGCCGGGGAGAGCGGTGGTCTGGCCGGGAGCCGCAAGAAGCGAAGCCTGCGGCGTATGTCCCGGATGGCGACGTATCAGGCGCCCGCGCTCTCCCCCGGCCCCTCTGCCGCGGGCGGGAGAGGGGCGCAAGCCGGTCTCCCGGCCACTACAGCACCACCTTGACCATCGGGTGCGAGGTCAGCGCGCGGTACAGGTCGTCGAGCTGTTCGCGGCTGGTGACCCAGACCGTGACGGTCAGGCCGAGGTAGTTGCCATTGCGCGACGGGCGCATTTCCATCTTGCCGGCATGGAAGTCGGGGTCGAAGTCCTGCACCAGCGTGACAATGGCTTCGGCGAAGCCGTCCTGCATGGTGCCCATCACCTTGATGGGGAAATGGCTGGGGTATTCGATCAGCGACTCGGCCGGCGTGATCTCGCCCGGCTTGCCCTTGGGATCATCGGTGCTCATTGCTGGGCCCTCCTACTTGCGCTTGAACCACAAGCGGATGGTATCCCACAGGCGGCCGAAGAAGCCCGCTTCGGGCACCGCTTCCAGCGCCACCACCGGGAACTCGGCCACCTTGGTGGCGCCGTCCATCAGCTTGACCGTGCCCACCTGCTGGCCGGCCGCGATCGGCGCCAGCAACAGTTCCTGGCGCTCCAGCACCGGCTTGATGCGGCCACCCGTGCCCTTGGGCACCGTGATGAAGGTCTCGTCCTTGACGCCGATCTTGACGGTGGATTCCTTGCCCTTGTAGATGTCCGGCGTGGCCAGTACCTGGCCACGGTCGTACAGGCGCAGGGTGTCGAAGAACTGGAAGCCGTAGTTCAGGATCTTCAGGCTTTCCTGCGTGCGCACGCTTTCGGTGGTGGTGCCGATCACCACGGAGATCAGCCGGCGCGAACCGTTCGGTACATTGGCCAGCGGGCGCTTGGCCGAGGAGATCAGGCAGTAGCCGGCCGACTTGGTGTGGCCGGTCTTGACGCCGTCCACGGTGGGATCGATGTACAGCAGGCGGTTGCGGTTGGGCTGGCGGATCTTGTTGTAGGTGAATTCCTTCTGCGAGTACATGCTGTAGTACTCGGGGAAGTCCTTGATCAGCCGGGTGGTCAGCGTGGCCAGGTCATTGGCCGTGGTGTAGTGGTTCGGGTCGGGGATGCCGTCGGTATTGGTGAAGTGGGTGTTCTTCATCCCCAGTTGCTGGGCGTCGCGGTTCATCATCGCGACAAAGCCTTCTTCCGAGCCGCCCACGGCCTCGGCCAGCGCCAGTGCGGCGTCGTTGCCCGACTGCACGATCAGGCCGAGCAGCAGGTCCTGCACGCTGACCGGCTTGTTGGGCTCGAGGAACATGCGCGATTCATCGCTCTTGACCTTGAGCACGACGGTGGTCGGCACCACGGTCTGGTCCAGCGTCAGGCGCTTTTCCTTGAGCGCGGCGAAGGCCAGGTAGGCGGTCATCAGCTTGGTCAGCGAGGCCGGCTCGATGCGCACATCGGCGTTCTGCGAGGCCAGGGCCTGGCCGCTGGTGACGTCGTACAGCATCCAGGACTTGGCGGCCACCTGCGGCATCGGCACGCCCTGGGCGCGCACGGGGGCCGCGGCCAGCAGCGAGGCGGTGCCGATCACGGCAGCGGTGGCGGCGGCGACCAGGGTGGACGTGTTGGCGGACGCGAAAAGCGGCGTGGCTCTATTCAACATGTTTCAGTTTTCCGGCAAAGAAGAAGTTGCGAAGGGGTGCCTGAGGCGACGCGGCCGGGCGGCAGCTTGCCGGCCCCGCCACGGTTGTCGCACGCGTCACTGGTCCCACGCATTGACGACGAGCTGCTTGATCAGGTGCAGCTTGCGATGAAAGAAATGGTCGGCGCCGGGGATCACGATCACCGGCAGTTCCTGCGGGCGCGCCCAGTCGAACACGCTGGCCAGCGGCACGGTCTCGTCCTGCTCGCCGTGGATGACGATGGTGTCGGCCGGCACCTCGGCCACCTCCCAGCGGCTGGCGGCGGTGCCCACCATGGCCAGGCGCTGCACCGGCGCGCCGGCGGCGGCCAGGCGCCTGGCCACGTGGCTGGCCACGTAGCTGCCGAACGAGAAGCCGCCGAGCGCCAGCGGCAGCGTGGCTGCCTCGGGCGACCAGGCGGTCTGCGTGCGCATCCAGTCCACCACGGCCAGCAGGTCGTCCTGCTCGCCCACGCCGTTGTCGTGCGTGCCGGCGCTGCCGCCCACGCCGCGGAAGTTGGGACGCACGGTGGCGTAGCCCAGCTGCACGAAGCTGCGTGCGAGGGTCTGCGCCACCTTGTTGTCCTTGGTGCCGCCGAACAGCGGGTGCGGATGGGCCACCAGGGCCAGGCCGCGCGGGGCCTGGCCCTGCGGCAGGTCGACCGAGAGGTCGATGGCGCCGGCCGGGCCGGCGATGGTGTGTACCTGGGTATGCGCGTTCATGGCAGACGGGAAGCAGGAAACAGGATGACGGGAATGCTGGGCAACGGGATGGCTGGCGCGGGCGGGGCGCCGCCCGGGTTGCAACGGTTCAACAGGCCCGGGGTGTCCGCGGACCGGCGGCTCAGCGGTCGAGCATCAGCCGCTCGACCGGCTTGCCGCCCACCAGGTGGCTGTCGATGATTTCGTCGATGTCATGCTCGTCGACGAAGGTGTACCAGACGGCCTCGGGATAGACCACCAGCACCGGGCCGAGTTCACAGCGGTCCAGGCAGCCGGCCTTGTTGATCCGCACGCGCCCTTCGCCGCCGGCGATGCCCAGCGCCTTGCAGCGCTTCTTGGCGTATTCCTGCATGGCCTTGGCATTGTGGTCCGCGCAGCAGGCAGCGCCGTCCTCGCGCTGGTTGAGGCAGAAGAAAACGTGGTGCTGATAGAAGCTGCTCATGCGTGGCTTGGCGGGCGTCGGGCGGCATGCGGCACCAGGAAGCTGGATGCCCGGCGCGCGCGCCGGCCGCTGGGGTCAGGTGGAAGCCCTGAATTATACGGGGTCGCGCGGGCCGCTTCGCCGCTTTGCGCGCGTGCGCGTGGCCTGCGTGCATCGGTGCGCCGCCGCGGGTGGCGTAGCGGGCACCTGCGGCAGCCGCCCGCTTCCGGATCTCCGGACGCCGGCTTTCCGGATTTCCGGAAAGCCGGAGTGCTCGCGCCTGCGCTTCAGGGTTTTTCCTTTTGAATCAGGGGTTTGGCGCGAGGCACATGGCTGGCACGACGGTTGCAACTACATAAGCCAGACGCGCCCTCATCGACAAGGGTGCGCGAACCTGCCGCTGCTGCGGCGGCGGGCACGGTCAAAAACACCGAGGACGACATCATGAGGAAACCCTTTTACAAGATCCTGTACGTGCAGGTGCTGTTCGCCATCCTGGTCGGCATCGTGCTCGGACACTTCTGGCCTGCCACCGGCGTGGCCATGAAGCCCCTGGGCGACGGCTTCATCAAGCTGATCAAGATGATCATCGGGCCGATCATCTTCTGTACCGTGGTGTCCGGCATCGCCGGCATGCGCGACATGAAGAAGGTGGGCCGCGTGGGCGGCAAGGCGCTGCTGTACTTCGAGATCATCTCCACCTTCGCGCTGCTGATCGGGCTGATCTCCGCGCATGTGCTCAAGCCGGGCGTGGGCTTCAACATCGATCCGGCCACGCTCGATACCAAGGCGATCTCGCAGTACGTGACGCAGGCGCATGGCCAGAGCACGGTCGAGTTCTTCATGCACATCATCCCCGACACGATGGTGAGCGCGTTCGCCAACGGCGACATCCTGCAGATCCTGCTGATCTCGCTGTTCTTCGGCTCCGCGCTGGCGGCCATGGGCGACCGCTCGAAGATCGTGTTCGACTTCGTCGAGCAGGTCTCCAAGGTGTTCTTCCACATCGTGCACGTCATCACCAAGGTGGCGCCGATCGGCGCCTTCGGCGCGATGGCCTTCACCATCGGCAAGTACGGCCTGGGCTCGCTGGTGCCGCTGCTCAAGCTGATCGGCACGTTCTACTTCACGGCCATCGTGTTCGTGGTGGTGGTGCTGGGCACGGTGGCGCGCCTCACGGGTTTCTCCATCTTCCGCTTCGTTTCCTACATCAAGGAAGAGCTGCTGATCGTGCTGGGCACCAGCTCGTCGGAAGCGGCGCTGCCGCACCTGATGGAAAAGCTGGAAAAGCTCGGCTGCTCCAAGTCGGTGGTGGGCCTGGTGGTACCCACGGGTTACTCGTTCAACCTGGACGGCACCAATATCTACATGACCATGGCGGTGATCTTCATCGCCCAGGCCACCGGCATCGAGCTGACGCTGCTGCAGCAGCTCACCGTGCTGGGCGTGGCGATGATCACCTCCAAGGGCGCCAGCGGCGTGACCGGCTCGGGCTTCATCACGCTGGCCGCCACGCTGGCGGTGGTGCCTGACATCCCGGTGGCGGGCATGGTGCTGATCCTCGGCATCGACCGCTTCATGAGCGAATGCCRCGCCCTGACCAATATCATCGGCAACGGCGTGGCCACGGTGGTGATGTCGGCCTGGGAGCACGAGCTGGACCGCGCGCAGCTCGATCGCGCGCTGCGCCGTGGCGGCGATGAAACGGCCGAACTTGCCGAAGCCGGCCCCGGCGTCCGCTGAGGACGCCGCCGGCGGCCCCCGCGGCCCCGGCGGGGCGGCGGCGCCAGCCGGCGCCGCCCGCCAGCGGGTATCATCGGCGCGTGTCCCAACGCGTGCGCCGATGCCACATTCCGACGATTTTCTCGCCGTGCATGATCCCGCTTCCGCCCGCCTGGTGCATGCGCCGGGCGATGGTGGCGGCACCTGGCGGGGCTTCGCCGCGGCACTGGCCGTCGGCCTGCTGGTGCTGTGCTCGCTGACCTGGCTGGTTTCGGTGCAGCGCGGCATCGACGCCCTGCAGCAAAGCACGGCCACGCGCGCCGACCGCTACTCGGCCACGCTGGAGAGCACGCTGGACCGCTACGAGTTCCTGCCGGCGCTGGTCTCGCTCCATCCCTTCGTACACGACTTGCTCGCCGCGCCCAACGACCCGACGCGCGTGGCGGCGGCCAACCGCTATCTCGCTGAAGTCAACCGCCGCGCGCGCGCCTCGGCCACCTACGTGATCGCCGCCAACGGGCTCGCGCTGGCCGCCAGCAACCATGACGAGCCGGGCAGCTTCGTCGGCACCGACTATCGCTTCCGGCCGTATTTCCAGATCGCTTCGCGTGGCGAGGTCGGGCGCTTCTACGCCATCGGCGTGACCAGCGACGAGCCGGGCTACTACATCGCCCAGCCGGTCAAGGCGGGCGGCCGCGTGGTGGGCGTGACCGTGGTCAAGCTCAACCTGGAATGGTTCCAGCGTGCCGGTGCCGGCGGCGCCGAGCCGGTGATGGTAAGCGACGACCACGGCGTGATCTTCCTTTCCTCCGTGCCGGGCTGGCAGTACCGCACGCTGCGCCCGCTGCCGCCCGAGCTGCAGTCGGAGCTGGACCGCACGCGCCAGTACCACGACCAGGAGGTCAAGCCGCTGCCGCTGGACGCGCTGCAGTCGCCGGTCACGCGCTGGCTCGGCCAGACCGTGCTGGGCGAGGGCGCGCGGCTGGTGCGCATCGGCACCGGCGGCAAGGCTGAGCGGTACCTGGAAGTCAGCCGCAAGGTGGGCCCGGCCGACTGGACCATGCAGGTGCTGGCCGCGCTGGATCCGGTGCTGGCCAGCGCGCGCAATGCCACGCTGGGCGCGGCCCTGGCCTACGCCTGCATGTGCCTGCTGCTGTTCAACTGGCGCCAGCGCCGCCAGCGCGCGCGCGACATCGAGTACGGCCGGCGCCTGCTCGAGGCCGCCTACGACGAGCTGGAGCGCCGCGTGGAGGCGCGCACCGCCGACCTGATGGCGATCAACGAGCAGCTCGAGGCCGAGGTGGCCGAGCGCACGCGCGCCGAAAGCGAGCTGCGCGCGGCGCAGGACGAGCTGGTGCAGGCCAGCAAGCTGGCGGCGCTGGGCCAGATGGCCGCGGGCATCACCCATGAGCTGAACCAGCCGCTGGCCGCGCTGCGCACGTTCTCCGACAACACGCGCGTGCTGCTCGAGCGCGGCAAGCTCGATGCCGCCACCGACAACCTCGCCGCCATCGCCGATCTCACCGCGCGCATGGGCAAGATCACCGGTCAGCTCAAGCTGTTCGCCGGCAAGGCGCGTCCGCGCCGCCACGCGGTGCCCGTGCGCGCCGCGCTCGACCACGTGCTGGCGCTGATGGCGCCGCGCCTGGGCCAGGTCGCGCTGAAGGTGGAAGGCTTGTCGCCGCCGCCGGGCCCGGCGGTCTGGGCCGACGAGCTCAAGCTCGAGCAGGTGCTGCTCAACCTGATCGGCAACGCGCTGGATGCGCTGGCGGCTGCCCTGCCGGCGGCCCCTTGCGTGGAAGTGGCGGTCAGCGAGCAGGGCGAGACGGTCAGCATCGCCGTGCGCGACAACGGCGGCGGCATCGCCGATGACGCCTTGCCCAGGCTGTTCGAGCCGTTCTTCACCACCAAGGAAATCGGCCAGGGGCTGGGCCTGGGACTGGCCATCTCCACCTCCATCGTGCGCGAGTTCGGCGGCCAGCTGAGCGCGGCCAACCGTGCGGGGGGCGGCGCCGAATTCCTGGTGGTGCTGCGGCGCGCGACGCTGCCCGGCGCTGCCGTGGCGCCGTCCTCCGCATCTGCCGCCGCGCCATCCGGCGCTTCCTCCACCAACACCCAGTGAGCATCGCCATGCAAGACGGATTGCGTGTCCTGTTCGTCGAAGACGAACCCCTGGTGCGCCAGGCCACCGCGCAGAGCCTGGAGCTGGCTGGCTTCAATGTGCTGGCGCTGCCCTCGGCCGAGGCCGCCATGCCGCACCTGTCGGCCGAGTTTCCCGGCGTGCTGGTGACCGACGTGCGGCTCACCGGCGCCAGCGGCCTGGACCTGCTGCAACACTGCCGCAATGCCGCCCCGGGCGTGCCGGTGATCCTGGTCACCGGCCACGGCGACATCACCATGGCGGTACAGGCCATGCGCGAAGGCGCCTACGATTTCATCGAGAAGCCGTTCGGCGCGGACCGCCTTACCGAGACCGTGCGCCGGGCGCTGGAGCGCCGCGCGCTGGAACTGGAGAACCGTGCGCTGCGCCGCGAGCTGGCCGGCCCGGCCGCGGGCACGCGCATCATCGGACGCTCGCCGGCGATCGAACAGGTGCGCACGCTGGTGGCCAACGTGGCGGCCACCGACGTGCCGGTGATGATCAACGGCGAGACCGGGACCGGCAAGGAACTGGTGGCGCGCAGCCTGCACACCTTGTCCACGCGCCACCAGGCACCCTTCGTGGCGCTGAACTGCGGCGCGGTGCCGGAGGCCATCTTCGAGAGCGAGATGTTCGGCCACGAGGCGGGCGCCTTCACCGGCGCGGGCAAGCGCCGCGTGGGCAAGCTCGAGCATGCCTCGGGCGGCACGCTGTTCCTCGACGAGATCGAGAGCATGCCGCTGGCGCTGCAGGTCAAGCTGCTGCGGGTGCTGCAGGAAGGCACGCTGGAGCGGCTGGGCTCCAATGCCTCGATCGCCATCGACGTGCGCATCGTGGCCGCCGCCAAGGGCGACATGGAAGCGCTGGTGGCGCGGGGCACGTTCCGCCAGGATCTGTTGTACCGGCTCAACGTGGTGACGATCCCGCTGCCGCCGCTGCGCGAGCGGCGCGAAGACATCGTGCCGCTGTTCGAGCACTTCATGCTGGTAGCGGCGGTGCGCTACCAGCGGCCCGCGCCCATTCTTTCCGAGCTGCAGCGCCAGGCGCTGATGCAGCGCGCCTGGCAGGGCAACGTGCGCGAGCTGCGCAACGCGGCCGACCGCCTGGTGCTGGGCGTGCCGGAGGGCGGCGCGCGCGCCGACGCGCTGGACGATTCCACGCCGCTCAAGGAGCGCATGGAGCACTACGAGCGCGCGGTGATCGCCGACACGCTGGCGCGCACCGGCGGCGCGGTCAGCCAGGCGGCGGACCTGCTGCAGGTGGGCAAGGCGACCCTGTACGAGAAGATCAAGCGCTACGGGCTGTAGGCGCAAAGTCGCGTTCATCTCTTGATACACTCGCGGGCCCGGCACGCCGCGCGGCACTGCATCGCCCCGGCGTGCCCCGAACAGATCACCCGGAACAAGCCATGAACGAGGTATCCCGCCAGCCCGCATCCACCCCGGAGGCCGGCGTGGCCGTGCAGGTCGATGGACATCAACTCACCGCTGCCGCCGTGGCGCAGGTTGCGCGCGGCGCCAGTGCCGCAAGCCTGGACGCGGCGGCGCGCGAGCATGTGGCCGATGCGCGGGCGCGCTTCGAGCAGCTGGCCTCGGCCAATATCCCGATCTACGGCGTCTCCACCGGCTTCGGCGAACTGGTGCACAACTGGGTGGATATCGAGCATGGCCGCGCGCTGCAGGAAAACCTGCTGCGCAGCCACTGCGCCGGCGTGGGCCCGCTGTTCGCGCGCGAGGAAGTGCGCGCCATGATGGTGGCGCGCGCCAATGCGCTGGCGCGCGGCTATTCGGCGGTGCGCCCGCTGGTGATCGAGCAATTGCTGCGCTACGTGGAGGCCGGCATCACGCCGGCGGTGCCGCAGGTGGGCTCGCTGGGCGCCAGCGGCGACCTCGCGCCGCTGTCGCATATCGCCATCACGCTGATCGGCGAGGGCAAGGTCCTGCTGGCCGACGGCAGCACCGCGCCCACCGCGCAGGTCCTGCGCGAGCACGGCATCGAACCCATCAAGCTGGCCTACAAGGAAGGGCTGGCGCTGATCAACGGCACCTCGGCCATGACCGGCATGTCGTGCCTGCTGCTGGAGACCATGCGCGCGCAGGTGACGCAGGCGGAAATCATCGCCGCGCTGGCGCTGGAGGGGCTCAACGCCTCGGCCGATGCCTTCATGACCCATGGCCACGATATCGCCAAGCCGCATCCGGGACAGGTGCAGTCCGCGGCCAATATGCGCGCGCTGCTGGCGGGCGCCACGCGCCTGTCCGGCCACGGCCAGCTGGCCGGCGAGATGAAGACGCGCGCCGGCGCCGAGAAGAACACCGGCACCGGCGTGTTCATCCAGAAAGCCTACACGCTGCGCTGCATCCCGCAGGTGCTGGGCGCGGTGCGCGACACGCTGGGCCACTGCGCCGCGGTGGTGGAGCGCGAACTGAATTCCTCCAACGACAACCCGCTGTTCTTCGATGACGGCGAGCTGTTCCACGGCGGCAATTTCCACGGCCAGCAGGTGGCATTCGCCATGGACTTCCTGGCCATCGCCGCCACCCAGCTCGGCGTGGTGTCCGAGCGCCGCCTCAACCGCCTGCTCAGCCCGCACCTGAACAACGGGCTGCCGGCCTTCCTGGCGGCCGCCAACGAGGGCTTGAGCTGCGGCTTCGCGGGCGCGCAGTATCCGGCCACGGCGCTGATCGCGGAGAACCGCACCATCTGCAGCCCGGCCAGCATCCAGAGCGTGCCGTCCAACGGCGACAACCAGGACGTGGTGAGCATGGGGCTGATCGGCGCGCGCAATGCGCGCCGCATCATCGACAACAACCAGTACATCCTCGCCGTGGAGCTGCTGGCGGCATGCCAGGCGGCTGAGCTGGCGGGCGCGGTGGAGCACCTGTCGCCGGCCGGGCGCGCGGTGTTCGGCTTCGTGCGCGAGCGCGTGCCCTTCCTGGCGATGGACCGCTACATGACCGACGACATCGAAGCCATCGCCGCGACGCTGCGCGCGGGTGCGCTGGTCGAAGTGGTGCGCGCGGCGGGCGCCGCGGTGCACTGAGGCGCGGCGACTCAGCGACTCAGCGCCACATATCGCGCATCTTGCTGCCGAGGTCCAGCTTCGGCAGCGGCGCCTTGGCCGGCGCGTCCGGCACGGGCGGCGGCGGTGGCCACGCCCGGCTGTGGAACAGCGGCATCACGCGGTTGGGCAGGAAGCGCGTGCGCGAGGCATAGACGTGGCGGTCGCCGTAGCCGGGCTGCTGGTGCACATAGAAGCGCTGCGGCACCACGATGTCGAGGTGGTCGCGCGCGCGCGTCATCGCCACGTAGAGCAGGCGGCGTTCTTCCTCGATCTCCTCGGTGGTGCCGGTGGCCAGGTCCGACGGCAGGCAGCCGTCCACGGCGTTGAGCACATAGACGGCCTTCCATTCCTGGCCCTTGGCCGAGTGGATGGTGGAGAGGATCAGGTAGTCCTCGTCGCGCAGCGGCACGCCGGATTCGTCGCTGGAGGCGTCGGGCGGGTCGAGCGTGAGTTCGGTCAGGAAACGCTCGCGCGAGGCGTAGGTGGCGGCGATGCGTTCGAGCTGCTGCAGGTCGGCGGCGCGCGCGTGGGCGTCGTCGTGCATGCGCTCCAGGTGCGGCTGGTACCAGGCCACCACCTGCTCGAAGGCCGATGGCCACGGCGCGGCCGGCGCCATCAGGCTGCGCGCCAGCGCGACGAACTGCGGCCAGGCCTCGGCCGCCGCCGGGGGCGCCTCGAACGATTCGAGCGCGAACAGCGGCCCGGTTGCGACATCGATGGCGTCGAGCACGCGCGCGGCGGTCTTGGGGCCCACGCCCGGCATCAGCTGCAGGACGCGGAAACCCGCCATGCGGTCGCGCGGATTCTCCATCCAGCGCACCACCGCCAGCACATCCTTGACATGGGTCGATTCCAGGAATTTCAGGCCGCCGAATTTCACGAAGGGAATATTGCGGCGGACCAGCTCGATCTCCAGCTGCACGCTGTGGTCGGCGGCGCGGAACAGCACGGCCTGCGCGATCAGCGCCAGCCCGGCTTCGCGCCGCGCCAGGATCTGCTCGGCGACGTAGCGGGCCTGGTCGGCCTCGTCGTTGACCACCACGATGTCCGGCTTTTCGGCCGAGCCGCGGTCTGACCACAGGTCCTTGGTGAAGCGCTCGGCCGCCAGGCCGATCACCGCGTTGGCGGCAGCCAGGATGGGCTGCGTGGAGCGGTAGTTCTGCGACAGCGTGACCATGTCCGCCGCCGGCGAGAACTGCGTGGGGAAGTCGAGGATATTGCGCACCGTGGCGCCGCGGAAGGCGTAGATGGACTGGGCATCGTCGCCCACCACGGTGAGGCCGCGGCCGTCGGGCTTGAGCGCCAGCAGGATGGTGGCCTGCAGCGCGTTGGTGTCCTGGTATTCGTCGACCAGCACGTGATCGAAGCGCGCGCCCATGTCCTGCGCCAGCGCCGGTTCGCCCAGCGCCTGGGCCCAGTAGAGCAGCAGGTCGTCGTAGTCCAGCACGTGCTGCTTCTGCTTGGCCTCCACGTAGCCGGCGAACAGGCCGCGCAATGCATCCGCCCACATGGCGTAGCGCGGAAACCATTGCTTGAGCACGTCGTCGAGCGGGGCCTGCGTATTGACCGCGCGCGAGTAGATCGCCAGGCAGGTCTCCTTGCGTGGGAAGCGCGAGGCCTGCGCCGACAGGCCGAGATCGTGCCGTACCATGTTCATCAGGTCGGCGGCGTCGCCGCGGTCGCTGATGGTGAAGCTGGGCGACAGGCCGAGCGTCTCGGCGTACTCGCGCAGCAGGCGCGCGCCGATGGCGTGGAAGGTGCCGGACCAGTGCAGCGCGGCGCGCCCCGCGCCGGATGCCCGGTTGCCGAGCGCCTGGTCGACGATGCGCTCGACGCGCCGCCCCATCTCGGCGGCGGCGCGCCGCGAGAACGTCAGCAGCAGGATGCGGCGCGGATCGGCGCCGCCCAGCACCAGGTGCGCCACGCGGTGCGCCAGGGTATTGGTCTTGCCCGACCCGGCGCCGGCGATGACCAGCAGCGGCGCGGCCGCCTCGTGCGTCACGGCGGCGCACTGCTCGGGGTTCAGGCTGGCGAGATAGGCGGGCGTGGCCTGGGCAGGCGGCACGGCGGAAAGTGCGTCGCCGGGCGCGGAATCCAGCAAGGCAGGGGAAGAATCGAGTAACACGGCAGGGGCCTCAGGAATGCGGGCGCGCATGTGCGCTGCCGTGCATGGGCGGGGGAAAGCTGCCGGTAACTGTATATCTATACAGGCCAGGCGTGCAAGCCGGGGCGTTGCGTGCCTGGCCTTGCCATCGGGTATGTGGCTGGAAAGGCTTGCGGAAAAGGTGGCTCGGGCTCTGGCGCTGGCCGGGCGGTCCCGGTCAGGCGGCCTTGGCCAGGGCGCCGTCGAGCAGCTTGTGCAGCGCGTCCCACTCGGGCTCGCCCACGTAGCGCTTGAGGATATGGCCGTCCTTGTCGATCACGAAGGTGGTCGGCGTCAGCTGCACTTCGCCGAACGCCTTGGCCGCCGCGCCATCGGAGTCCATCGCCACCTTGAACGGCAGCTTGCGGGTCTGCGCATAGTTCATCACGTACATCGGCGGGTCGTAGCTCATCGCCACGGCCACGAACTCCAGGCCCTTGTCCTTGAACTTGTCGTAGGTGCGGACCATTTCCGGCATCTCCTTGACGCAGGTGACGCAGCTGGTGGCCCAGAAGTTGACCAGGTAGACCTTGCCCTTGAGATCGGCGGTACTCACCTTTTCACCGGACAGCAGGGTGAAGGTGGCAGGCGGCGCCGCGTTGGCCGGCGCGATGGCGCGATAGCCGAACCAGCCGAGCACGGCGGCCAGCAGCACGCCCGCGATGACGGGCCAGAGCTTGCGCTGGGAGGAAGGCGAGGGGGAAGCCGAGGTCGTCATGATGCGTGCCGACAGGTCAGGGACAAGCTCTCATTCTACTGCCGCCGCCGATGCGCTGCCGGAGGCAATTCCGGCGCCGTCAAGGGTGCGGCGATTGGCCGCAGGAATCCGCGCGGCCCGGCCCGGACCGCGGCTCACCGCGGCGTCGCTGCCAGGGCAGAGCGGGCCTGGTCCAGCGCCTGTTCCAGGTAGGCGCCGTAGAAGTCAGGCTGCAGGCCGCGCAGCGGCGTGGCCAGCGAGCGGCCGCGTGCATCGAGGAAGAGCACCGTAGGCGCCACCGCCACATTGCGGCTGCGTGCCCATTCGCGCGCGGTGGTCATGGTGCCGTCCGCGTTGCGCAGGGGCGCATTCGAGGTCATGTCGATTTCCCGCGCGACGATCTCGCCGCTGGCGGCTTGCGGGCCGAGATAGTTGCGGCGCACGGTCTCGCAGTAGACGCAGTCGGGCAGGGTGACCAGCACGACCAGCGGCTCGCCCCTGCTGGCGGCCGCCGCGGCCTGGGCGGCGAGGTCCGTGGCAGGCGGCAGGTGCGTGGAGGCGGCCATCGCCGCGGTGCCGATGGCAAGCAGGACTGCGCCCAGCATCGCGGCGCGCGCGGCCAGCCGCGCACGCGTCCTTGGCGATGGCGGCGCCGGTGGCAAGGTTTGCAAAGAGCGTGGCATGGGTTGGGCAATGAATGCGCGCTGGCGCGCGGGTTCCCCGATAATAGCGGCTTCTGCCCGAACCCGAGGCGCCGTGCCGGCATGCCTTGGGGTGCGGGACCGCACATTCCCGGGCAGGGTTCGCAGGACCGCTGCCAGGCTTTCAGCCCCCCCGACTGCCGCGATGCCACACGCCTGGTTTTCCCGTTTTTCGTCGCCCTCGCTCGCCGGGCTTGTTGCGATCGCGGCCATCTGTGCGCTGGCTGCCTGCTCGCCGCGCTATGACTGGCGCACCATCCAGTCCAACGACGGGGCCTATGCCGCGCTCTATCCGGGCAAGCCGAGCGGCGCCGCGCGCGAGGTGTCGATTGCCGGGCGCAAGCTGCCGATGACGATGGAGGCGGCGCGGGTCGACGAGACCCTGTTCGCCGTGGGCGTGGTGACCTTGCCGGCTGACGATGCCGCCATGCGGCAGGCTGCGCTGGCATCGATGCAGGCCGGGCTGCTCGGCAATCTCGGGCCGCATCCGGCCGATGCGGTCAAGACCCGCCAGGTGACGGTGATGTCCGCCGCCACGCCGGCGGTGGCGCTGGAGGGCGTGGAGGTGCAGGTGGCGGCAGTGTCGCCGCAGGACAAGTCGGCGCGCAGGCTGACGGCAAGGCTGGTGGCCTCGGGCGTGCATGTCTACCAGGCGGTGGTGCTGGAAGCGGGCGACGCGGCGCGCGACCAGCGCCAGGCCGAGCAGGTCGATCAGTTCCTCACCAGCTTCCATCCGTTTTGAGCTGCGCCGGGCCGGTTGTGCCCCATGCCGCGCGCGGGGCCGATGAGATAACGTTTGCAAGCGCCCGTGCGGGCGCGATTCTGGATTCTATTCAAGGAGTGATGTCATGCGTCTGGAAGTCTGGCTGGCCTATTTCGCAGCTTGTTGGGTGATTGCCGTGTCGCCGGGTTCGGGGGCCGTGCTGTCGATGAGCCATGGCCTGTCCTACGGGCTGCGCAAGACCACCACCACCATCTTCGGCCTGCAGACCGGGCTGGTGATCATCCTGCTGGTGGCGGGCGGCGGGCTGGGCGCGCTGCTGCTTGCCTCCGAACACGCCTTTGTCGTGGTCAAGACGGTCGGCGCGCTATATCTGGTCTACCTGGGCGTGCAGCAGTGGCGCGCGCGCGTGGAAGACGGCCCGGCCGCCGCGGACCAGGGCGACGAAGCCGGCGCGCCGCGCGTGGCCGCCCTGAGCCCGCGCCGCCGCTTTGCCACCGGCCTGCTGACCAATGTCACCAACCCCAAGGGGATCATCTTCATGGTCGCGGTGCTGCCGCAGTTCATCGATCCCAATCACCCGCTGGCGCCCCAGCTCGCGATCCTCGCCGCGACCATGTGCGGCGTGGACCTGGTGGTGATGCACGGCTACGCGCTGCTCGCCTCGCGCATGCGCGGCCTGTTCCGCAACGCGCGGGCGATGCGCTGGCAGAACCGCGTGTTCGGCAGCGTGCTGGTGGCCGTAGGCGCGGCGCTGTTCTTCGTCAGGCGGCATCCGGCCTGATGCCTGATGACCGAAGCGGCCGAAGTGGCGTGCCCTCCGGCGGCCGGGTGCCGCGGGCCGGCTTTCAGCATGCCGCTGGCTTCTGGCGGGGGCGTTTGCTTAAATAGGTGAGGTGAATCGTCCGACGCGGAGACCAGCCATGCCCCATTCTCACGCCGTGCAGGCCCAGCCGCGCCGCCATCCCGCCCATACCGTGCCGCCGGCCGATGAGCCCGCGCCGCCGGGCGTCCCTCCCGACCTGCCGCTGCCGCCCGAAGAGGATCCGCCGCCCGCGGAGCCGCCCGTCGCGGTGCCGCCGCGCGGGTGAAGGTACATCGCGCGCCGGACCGGGAAATGCCGTGAAGTTCGGATGACAGCGTCCGGCGTGCCAGCAGACAGGGGTCGGTCCGAGATCCCAATAGCGGTTCTGCGTGGCCGCCGGCGCGACCCGGTTTTGCGGCGCTCGTCTTTCTGTAGCGTACTCCCTGCTTCCAGCAGCCTACTGCTGCCTGCTGACTGCATATCTTTCTCCTCGCACGTCGACACACCACACGTTTACGCCCCATGCATGCGGAAATTTCTCATGCAACTTTGAGCGGTTTCTGATGGGCTTGCGCACGCAGGTAAGCCACTGTTTAGGAACGATTGTTCTCCGCTGTGGTGGGTCTCAACCTCGCAATCATTGAGAGCCCTGAACCAAGCGCACAACTTCATGGAACCAAGGGATTTATTTCTCTGCTCATTGCTTTTGATGGCGGCGAGTGGCATGAGCGCCTGCGACGGATGGGAAAGGCGCACCGATAAACCCGGATCGTCCGAGTCGGAATTGCCGAACGGCATTTTGGGCGGCGTGTCGGCGCTTTTCCGAAATGACAATCCGGCTATTTTCTCGCTCATCGGTCCCTCCGGATTTACGTTGGCTCCGTTGACTACTTATCGACAGGTGGACAGCGGCGCATTGACTTCCCTGGCTAACTTTAGATTATCGGGTGCGTCGATGCAGTTGGGCGATGTTTCGGGGAACGCGGATTTCGCATTAGGCCGATGGTCGGCCGGTACGCTGACTACCCCGCAAGGAAGCACGGAGATTCTTGATGGGAGCCCTCGGTGGTCATGGCATTACCTGCTCATCAAGCCATTAAGGGCGATGCCTGGCAATTGGACCTATCGGTGCGGCGCGCCACGTGTCACCACGATAACTTTTGTTAACGGCACCAATATCGATAGCAATCAGCAGGCCGGCACGGTCGGTGGAAAGGCAAGCTTCTCGATCCTCAATTCTGTTGCAACCGTCGATTTCCAACTGGTGGCAATGGCGGGTGGTAAAAAGGGAGGGCTCAAGGGGAAGTCGATTTTCACGCGCAGTGATGCAGTGCAGAGCCACGAGGATTTCGATTCGGGTGGCATCGGCGCCAAAATCATGCTGGGATCGGCGGCCGACGGTGGCATTCATGTCGCCATGCCATATCGGGTGAGACTGGAGAACGGCGCCATTTTTCACGGGATCGCAGTGTTTCCGTGTGCAGCCTAGAAGGCGTTTGCCGGCCTTCGTGTAAATGAAAATCAAGCGGCGAATATCGTAAGCTCGCGCCGACCGCGCGAGTACCTCTCTCCCGTGCCAGTTCCCAGTCTTTCACGATGCAATCACGGCGTGCGCAAAGCACGCCGGTACTGGATCGCCTCGCCCACATGGCCGGGCTGCAATAGCTCGGCGCCTTCCAGGTCCGCCAACGTGCGGGCGATCTTCAAGACCCGGAAATACGCACGCGCCGACCAGGCCAGCTTGGTCATGGCGCCGCGCAGCATCGCCTGCGCTTCGGGCGCGAGCGGGCAATGCTCGTCGATTTCGCGGCCGGCCAGGGCGGCGTTGGGTTTGCCTTGGCGCGCCTGCTGGCGGGCGCGCGCCGCCAGTACGCGCTCGCGCACCTCGGCGCTGGGCTCGCCGGGCGGGCCGTCGAGCATTTCCTGCTGGTCCTGGGCGGGCACTTCGATCTGCAGGTCGATGCGGTCGAGCAGCGGGCCGGAGAGCCGGGACTGGTAGCGCAGCACCTGGTCGGGCGTGCAGCGGCAAGGCCGGGACGGATGGCCGAGGTAGCCGCAGGGGCAGGGGTTCATGGCCGCGACAAACTGGAAGCGGGCCGGGAAATCGGACTGGCGGGCGGCGCGCGAGATGGTGACGCGCCCTGACTCCAGCGGCTCGCGCAGGACTTCGAGCACCTTGCGGTCGAATTCGGGGAGCTCGTCCAGGAACAGCACGCCGTGATGGGCGAGCGAGATTTCACCGGGGCGGGGATTACCGCCGCCGCCGACCAGCGCCGCCGCCGAGGCGGTGTGGTGCGGCGCGCGGTAGGGCCGCTCGCGCCAGCGGGCGGGGTGGAAGCCGGCGGCGGTGAGGCTTTGCACCGCGGCGGATTCCAGCGCTTCTTCCAGTGTCATGGGCGGCAGCAGGCCGGGAAAGCGCTGCGCCAGCATGGATTTGCCGGTGCCCGGCGGCCCGATCAGGAGCGCCGAATGCTGTCCGGCGGCGGCGATCTCCATGGCGCGGCGCGCCTGCGCCTGGCCGCGGACGTCGCGCATGTCGGGGCGGGCGGGCTCGGCGCCGCCGACAGCCAGCAGCGGTTCGGCGCGCGGCAGCCGGCCCTCGGGGAGCGGGCCAAGGTGAGCGCAGACTTCCAGCAGGGAGCGCGCCGCATAGACGGTGACCCCGTCGATCAGGGCAGATTCCGGCCCGTTCTCGGCTGCCACCACGAAGGTGCGCGGCGGCCCGGCATCGCTGGCCTGCCGCAGCGCATTGTCGCGCTGCAGGCTCATCGCCATGGCCAGTGCGCCGCGCACCGGGCGCAGATCGCCGGACAGCGACAACTCGCCGGCGAACTCGCTGGCATCCAGCCCGTCCAGCGGGATCTGGCCGCTCGCGGCCAGGATGCCCAGGGCGATGGGCAGGTCGAAGCGTCCGGATTCCTTCGGCAGGTCGGCCGGGGCCAGGTTGACGGTGATGCGCCGGTTCGGGAATTCGAAGCGGCTGTTGATGATGGCCGCGCGGACCCGCTCGCGGCTTTCACGGACCTCGGTGTCGGCCAGGCCGACGATGCTGCAGGCAGGCAGGCCGTTGGCGAGGTGAACCTCGACCGACACCAGTGGCGCCTCGAGTCCGGTCAGCGCCCGGCTGCGCAGCAGGGCGAGGCTCATCGTTGCTCCGCAAACTTCAAGGAAGTGTTAACGAAAATGGCCGCCGGAGTGCGGCGGCCATGATGGCGAACAAGACGCTTGCCCGGCGTCATCGGCGACCCGGGGCGGATGCGCGGCGCGCCAAGCGCTTCAGCCGGCAGCCGGCTTGTCGGAGCCGCCGGCGGCGCGACGCTCCAGCTCGAGCACGCGGGCTTCCAGTTCTTCCAGGCGCGCGCGGGTACGGGCCAGCACCTGCGACTGCACGTCGAATTCCTCGCGCGTGACCAGGTCCAGCTTGGAGAAGCCCTGGGTCATCATGCTGCGCACGTTTTTCTCGATGTCCTTGGCGGGCGAGTTGCGCAAGGCTTCGCTGACCTTGGCCTGGAAATCGTTGAACAGGTCGGTCGGTTTCATGGTGATTCTCCTTTTGCACCGCCTTGGTGCGGATGATGGGTGGGCGGATTTCGCGTGCTGCATCACGGTGCACCCGGCCGGAACGCGGGCAAACGCGGTGCGTGCACGGCACCTGCCGCCGGCTTGGGCCGATTATCGCGCTTCATGCGCCGCCGGGAAAGCGCCGGCGAGGCCTGGTAACACCTTTTAACGTGCCGCCGCCGCTCAGCTGGCTTTCCAATGACGCAGGGGAGAGGTCCTTTCTTCACAAAAATACGGTTCCTGCATGGCGGCAGACCTGGCACGGCAGTTGCAGTAATGAATCCGGGAGCCTTGTTTCACTATCGAATCCAAACACACGAGTACCGAGCCAGAGGAAAAGGAGAAGAAATCCATGAAGAAGTTGGCCCTTGCAGTCAGTGCCAGTGCAGTTGTGCTTTGCGGCCTCAGCTCCGCAGCTTTTGCCCAGAGCGCATCCGACGCCGCGGCGGCTCCTGCCGCCGCGGCCGAGGCCTCGCCGCATACGTTCACGGCCAATGTGACCCTGGCTACCGAATATCGCTATCGCGGCCTGATGCAGACCAATCACCGCCCCGCCATCCAGGGTGGCTTCGACTACTCGCATTCGAGTGGCTTCTACATCGGTAACTGGAACTCGAACATCAGCTGGCTCAGCGACAGCAACTCGCAGGTCTCGGCGCCGATCGAGATGGACTTCTACGGCGGTTTCAAGAACACCGTCACGATCGCCGGGCTGGAATGGAACTACGACGCCGGCGTGCTGCAGTACTACTACCCGGGCGACTACCCGGCCGGCTTCACGCGCCCGTACACCACGGAACTGTACGTCGGCGCGGGCTACGGCCCGGTGTTCCTGAAGTATTCGCAGTCGCTGACCAACCTGTTCGGCTTTGCCGACAGCAAGTACAGCTACTACGTGGACCTGACGGCCAACGTGCCGCTGAACTTCTGGGACCTGACGGTGAACGCGCACGTCGGCTACCAGAACGTGAAGCACATCAACAGCGCCTCGTACACGGACTGGAAGATCGGCCTGACCAAGGACCTGGGCAAGGGCTTCGCGCTGGCGGTCGCCTATATCGACACCAACGCGCACAACTCGGTCTATACGAATACGTCCGGTCGCTATGTCGGCCGCGCCACGGCCTGGGCTTCGATCACCAAGACTTTCTAAACCAGCATGAGGTAGAGCGGGCGCCGGGCGGATACCGGGCCGACCCGCTCAGAGGAGAAATCGGATGAAACTGATCATCGCTGTCATCAAGCCGTTCAAGCTCGACGAGGTGCGCGAAGCGCTCTCGGACGTCGGGGTGTCCGGCATCACCGTGACCGAAGTCAAGGGCTTCGGCCGCCAGAAGGGCCATACCGAGCTGTACCGGGGCGCGGAGTACATCGTGGACTTCCTGCCCAAGGTGAAGATCGAAGTGGCCGTCCCGGACGACGTGGTCGACCGGGCCATCGAGGCGATCGAAAAATCGGCGCGCACTGGCAAGATCGGCGACGGCAAGATCTTTGTTGCTCCGATCGAGCAGGTCATCCGCATCCGCACCGGCGAGACCGGCGGCGATGCGCTGTGACGCACAGCCCAACGACAAGAGGTTAATCACATGAAATCCTGGATCAAGCGCATCCTGAGCACCGGCGCCCTGGCGCTGGCCCTGGGCACGGCCGGCATCGGCGTGGCCACCCACGCCGTGGCGCAGGACAAGCCCGCCGCGGAAGCCTCGGCTCCGGCTGCCGCCGCGGCCCCGGCAGCGGCTCCGGCCGCCGCGGCGCCTGCAGCGGCTGCTCCCGCGGCAGAGGCAGCGGCTCCCGCCGCCGCCCCGGCACCCGTGCCGAACAAGGGCGACACCGCCTGGCTGCTGGTATCGACCGCCTTCGTCATCCTGATGACGCTGCCCGGCCTGGCCCTGTTCTACGGCGGCCTGGTCCGCTCGAAGAACATGCTGTCGGTGCTGATGCAGTGCCTGGTGATCTTCTCTCTGGTGTCGTTGCTATGGGCCATCTACGGCTATAGCTTCGCCTTCACCGAGGGCAACGCGTTCTTCGGCGGCACCGACCGGCTCTTCATGAAGGGCCTGAACGTAGACGCCGTGGCAGCGACCTTCAGCAAGGGCGTGGTGGTGCCGGAGCTGGCCTACTTCGCCTTCCAGTGCGCCTTCGCGGCAATCACCTGCGGGCTGATCATCGGTGCCTTCGCCGAGCGCGCCAAGTTCTCGGCCGTGCTGGTGTTCGTGGTGCTGTGGTTCACCTTCTCGTACATCCCGATGGCCCACATGGTCTGGTTCTGGCCCGGCCCGGACGGCTTCACCGACGCGGCAGCCGCGACGGCTGCCACCGCAAAGTCCGGCTGGCTGTTCCAGAAGGGCGCGCTCGACTTCGCCGGCGGTACCGTGGTGCACATCAATGCGGCCGTGGCCGGCCTGGTGGGTGCCTTCATGTTCGGCAAGCGTATCGGCTTCGGCCGCGAGGCGCTCCGTCCGCACAGCCTGACCTTCACCATGGTGGGCGCTTCGCTGCTGTGGTTCGGCTGGTTCGGCTTCAACGCCGGCTCGGCGCTGGAAGCCAACGGCTCGGCCGCGCTGGCCTTCGTCAACACGCTGCTGGCGACCTGCGCGGCAGTGCTGTCCTGGACCTTCGGCGAGTGGATCAGCAAGGGCAAGCCGTCGATGCTGGGCGGTGCCTCGGGTGCCGTGGCCGGCCTGGTGGCGATCACCCCGGCGGCCGGCTTCGTCGGCCCGATGGGTTCGATCGTGATCGGTATCGCCGCTGGCCTGCTGTGCCTGTGGGGCGTGACCGGCCTGAAGAAGCTGCTGGGCATGGATGACTCGCTGGACGTGTTCGGCGTGCATGGCGTGGGCGGCATCCTGGGCGCGCTGCTGACCGGTGTGTTCGCATCCCCGAGCCTGGGCGGCACGGGCATCTATGACTACGTGGCCAACAAGGTGGCCGACGATTACTCGATCGCCGGCCAGGTTTGGATCCAGTTCGAAGGCGTGCTGACCACCATCGTGTGGTCCGGCGTGGTGGCCTTCGTCGCCTACAAGCTGGTGGATATGCTGATCGGCCTGCGGGTGCCGGAAGAAGAAGAGCGCGAGGGTCTGGACATCACCTCGCACGGCGAGACCGCGTATGAAGCCTGATCGCAGAGGAGTTGTGCTGGAGAGCTGATTGGGAATCTTCTCTCAGGAGTTTCGCCCGGCCTTGTGCCGGGCTTTTTTCGTTGTGATGCCGGTATCGTGATGGCATCTGCGACGAAATAGCCTGCATCGTTCGGCACCGGCGCGCCGCGGCGCCTTGGGCACACTGCCGGCATGGACTTTTCGCCAGGTGCTTAAATCCGATCTTAAAAAGCTTCAATTGTTTTAGGAGGGCAGCGCACATACAGTGCGAGTGAGGCAGTTTCCTCCACCTGCAGAACGCTCCCCGTATCTGTCAGGCCATTTGAAAGCGCGACACTGTCGCGCTTTTTTTTTGCCTCGCCGGCCGCCGCGCCTGGCCCGGGCGCCGATTTGCGCATGTCGCCGGGGCGCCTGCCAGGCGCCCCTTTTAATCCACGCCGGCATCCCCATATCCTTCTTCCTCTAGCCGGCGCTCGCATATGCTTATTCTGGTAGCGCCAGCAGCCAATTGGCCGTTCCTCTACAATCTGGGCGAACGATAAAGACGATCAATAGGATGTATATGGTCCCGCATCTCATCACCGCGCTGAACGGTCCGCTGCTCGAGCTGGAAAAAAAGATCCTGGACGCGACGCCGTCCATCGAGCGCTGGTTCAGGCTGGAATGGCAGGAACATACGCCTCCGTTCTACTGCTCGGTCGACCTGCGCAATGCCGGCTTCAAGCTCGCGCCGGTCGACACCAACCTGTTCCCGGGCGGTTTCAACAACCTGGCGCCTGAAATGCTGCCGCTGGCGGTGCAGGCGGCCATGGCCGCGATCGAGAAGATCTGTCCGGATGCCAAGAACCTGCTGCTGATCCCCGAGCGTCACACGCGCAACATGTTCTATCTGCAGAACGTGGCGCGCCTGTCGCTGATCATGCGCCAGGCCGGACTCAATGTCCGGCTGGGCTCGCTGTCCGAGGACATCACCGAACCCACCCCGATCGATCTGCCCGACGGCCAGACGCTGGTGGTCGAGCCGCTGGCGCGGCTGGGTGCGCGCGGGCGCCGCCTGGGGCTGAAGGATTTCGATCCCTGTTCGATCCTGCTCAATAACGATCTCTCGGCCGGCATCCCGCCGATCCTGGAGAACATCAACGAGCAGTACCTGCTGCCGCCGCTGCATGCGGGCTGGTCGACGCGGCGCAAGACCAGCCACTTCGCCGCCTACGACGAGGTGGCCAAGAAGTTCGCCAAGCTGATCGACATCGATCCCTGGATGGTCAATCCGTATTTCGCCAAGTGCTCGGGCATCGATTTCCACGAGCGCGTGGGCGAGGACGCGCTGGCCGACTCGGTCGAGGCGGTGCTCAAGAAGATCGCCAAGAAATATCGCGAGTACGGCATCAAGGAAACGCCTTATGTGGTCGTCAAGGCCGATGCCGGCACCTATGGCATGGGTATCATGACCGTGCGCGATCCGGCCGAGGTCAAGGGGCTGAACCGCAAGGAACGCAACAAGATGAGCGTCGTCAAGGAAGGCCTCGAGGTCAACGACGTCATCATCCAGGAAGGCGTGCACACCTTCGAGAAGGTCAACGAGGCGGTGGCCGAGCCGGTGGTGTACATGATCGACCGCTATGTGGTCGGCGGCTTCTACCGCGTCCATACCGGCCGCGGCAACGACGAGAACCTGAATGCGCCGGGCATGCACTTCGTGCCGCTGGCGTTTGCGCCGAACGGCATTCCGGACAGTCATGCCAAGCCTGGCGCGGCGGTGCCGAACCGGTTCTATATGTACGGCGTGGTGGCGCGGCTGGCCTTGCTGGCTGCCTCGCTGGAACTCGAGAAGACCGACCCCAATCCGATTCTGTGAGGCGGCGCTGCCGTGTGGCAGCGCCTTGACGTGCCGCGCGCAGTGCGCGGCCCCTGCGATCCGGGACGAGCCAACATGCGCATTCTGTTTATTACCGACCCGCTGGACACCTTCAAGACCTACAAGGACTCCACCTACGCCATGATGGTGGAGGCGGCCGAGCGCGGCCACGAGCTGTTTGCCTGCCTGCAGTCGCAGCTCTCGCTGTCGGCGCACCGGGTCGAGGCCGTGGTGCGTCCGCTGCAACTGACCGGCGATGCGCATGACTGGTATCGCGCCGGCGAGCCCGCCCTGCATCCGCTGACGGGCTTCGACGCCGTCCTGATGCGCAAGGACCCGCCGTTCGACATGGAATACGTGACCAGCACCTGGCTGCTGGAGCTGGCCGAGTCGCATGGCGCCAATGTGTTCAACAAGCCGCAGGCGGTGCGCGACTTTTCCGAGAAGCTGGCGATCGCGAAGTATCCCCAGTTCACCACGCCTACTCTGGTCACGCGCGATGCCGACCGCATCCGCGAGTTCCACGCCGAGCACCGCGACGTCATCCTCAAGCCGCTCGACGGCATGGGCGGCATGGGGATCTTCCGGGTCGGCGCGGATGGCCTCAACCTCGGTTCCATCATCGAGACGCTGGGCGAGAACGGCGCGCGCACGCTGATGGCGCAACGCTATATCCCCGAGATCAAGGACGGCGACAAGCGCATCCTGCTGATCGGCGGCAAGCCGGTGCCGTACTCGCTGGCGCGCATCCCCAAGGATGGCGAAGTGCGCGGCAACCTGGCCGCGGGCGGCACGGGGCGGGCGCAGCCGCTTTCGCAGCGGGACCGCGAGATCGCCGAGGCGCTGGCGCCGGGCCTGTGGGAGCGCGGCCTGCTGCTGGTCGGGCTGGACGCGATCGGCGACTACCTCACCGAAGTCAATGTGACGAGTCCGACCTGTTTCCAGGAAATCACGCAGCAGACCGGCTTCCAGGTGGCCGCCATGTTCATCGACGCGCTGGAGCAGGCGGTACAGGCCCGCGCGGGCTAAGCCGGTGCGAAGTCAGCCGCGGCTGACTTCGCCGGCTGGAGTGCCTGCTACAATCGCGTCAATCCAACGGATTCACCACCATGGCAGGCATTCTGATCATCGCGCACGCCCCGCTGGCTTCGGCATTGCGCGACTGCGCCGCCCACGTCTACTGTGGCCAGCCGCAACGGCTCGAAGCGATCGACGTCACGCCGGACGCCGAGCCGGCCGCCGTGCTGGCCGAAGCCCGGCGCCGTCTCGCCGAGATCTGTGAAGAGAACGGTGCGCTGGTGCTGACCGATATCTTTGGCGCGACGCCGGCCAATATCGCGGCCCGGCTCGCCGAGCCGGGCCGCGTCAAGGTACTCGCCGGCGTCAACCTTCCCATGCTGGTGCGCGCCATCTGCTACCGTACCGAGAAGCTCGACCAGCTCGCCCTCAAGGCCCTGGCCGGCGGCTCGCAGGGGGTATTGCAGGTAGGCTCCACCACTGTCCAGAACCAGATCGCTAATCATCCCGACAAATATGCTGCAGAGGGACACCAACATCATCAATAAGCTCGGGCTGCACGCCCGCGCATCCGCCAAGCTGACGCAATTGGCCGGCAATTTCGTGAGTCAGGTCAAGATGTCGCGCAACGGCCGGCAGGTCGACGCCAAGAGCATCATGGGCGTGATGATGCTGGCCGCCGGCATTGGCTCGACCGTGACCATCGAGACCGACGGTCCCGACGAGCAGGAGGCGATGGACGCGCTGCTGGCGCTGATCGCCAACCGCTTCGGCGAGGGAGAATAAGGGCCGGCCCAGGATGAGTGCGGCGGCACCGTCCGCCATGGCGCGCCCGGCCGGGGCCGCCTTGCCGCATCCTGCGACGGCTCTCGAGGCTGCTGGCCACGGCCAGACTTCTTAAACGTTCCTGACGGAGCGGTACATGCCATTTGCCCTGCACGGCATCCCGGTCTCGCGCGGCGTCGCCATCGGCCGCGCGCATTTGCTCGCGCCTGCCGCGCTCGATGTCTCCCACTACCTGGTCGATGAAGACCGGCTCGACGACGAGGTCGAGCGCCTGCGCTCCGCGCGCGCGGTGGTGCGGGCCGAACTGGCCGCGCTCAAGCGCGACCTGCCGCGCGAGGCGCCGGAGGAAATGGGCGCCTTCCTCGACGTGCACGCGATGATCCTCGACGACGAGGCGCTTGCGCGCGAACCCGAGGCGCTGATCCGCAACCGCCGCTACAACGCCGAATGGGCGCTGACCACGCGGCTCGAAGAACTGATGCGGCAGTTCGACGAAATCGAAGACGAATACCTGCGCGAGCGCAAGGCGGACATCCGCCAGGTGGTCGAGCGCCTTCTCAAGGTGCTGGCCGGCGCGGCGATGCTGGCGCCGGCCCCGGCGCCGCCTTCCACGCTCGCCCCCGACGGCGAGCCCGCGCCGGGCGTGATCGTGGTCGCGCACGATATCTCGCCGGCCGACATGCTGCAGTTCCGCCATACCGTGTTCCACGGCTTCGTGACCGACCTGGGCGGGCGCACCTCGCACACCGCCATCGTGGCGCGCAGCCTGGACATCCCCGCCGCCGTGGGCGTGCAGAGCGCGAGCGAGCTGATCCGCCAGGACGACTGGGTGATCATCGACGGCGACGCCGGCCTGGTGATCGTCGACCCGTCGGCCATCATCCTCGAGGAATACCGCCACCGCCAGAGCGAGCGGGCCCTGGAGAAGAAGCGCCTGCAGCGCCTGCGCCATACGCCGGCGGTGACGCTGGACGGGCTCGAGATCGACCTGCTGGCCAATATCGAAATGGCGGAAGACGCCAGCGCGGCGCTCACTGCCGGTGCCGTCGGGGTGGGGCTGTTCCGTTCGGAATTCCTCTTTATGAACCGGCGCGGCGAACTGCCCGACGAGGAGGAGCAGTTCCATGCCTACCGCGGCGCCGTGGATGCCATGCACGGCCTGCCGGTCACCATCCGCACCATCGATATCGGCGCCGACAAGCCCCTGGACGGACGCGACGGACGGGGCGACGATTTCGAGACCGCGCTGAATCCCGCCCTGGGCTTGCGCGCGATCCGCTGGTCGCTGTCGGAACCGGCGATGTTCCTGACCCAGCTGCGGGCGTTGTTGCGTGCCTCGGCCTTCGGGCCGGTGCGCCTGCTGATCCCGATGCTGGCGCACGCGCGCGAGATCGACCAGACCCTGGACCTGATCGCCCAGGCCAAGCGCCAGCTCGACGCGCGCGGCCAGGCTTTCGACCCGAACATCAAGGTCGGGGCCATGATCGAGATTCCGGCAGCCGTGCTGATGCTGCCGCTGTTCCTGCGCCGCATGGATTTCCTCTCGATCGGCACCAACGACCTGATCCAGTACACGCTGGCCATCGACCGTGCCGACAACGCCGTGGCGCATCTGTACGACCCGCTGCACCCGGCGGTGCTGCAGCTGATTGCCCGCACCATCCGCGAGGCCAACCGCGCCGGCGTGCCCGTGGCGGTGTGCGGCGAGATGGCGGGCGACCCCGCCATGACCCGGCTGCTGCTGGGCATGGGGCTGCGCGAATTCTCCATGCATCCTTCGCAGCTGCTGCGGGTCAAGCAGGAAGTCCTGCATGCCGACTGCCAGCGGCTGGAGCGGCTGGTGGAGCAGGTCCTGTGTGCTTACGAGCCGGAGGAACTGGCCTGCGCGCTGAAGCAGCTGTGACGGCTCGGACAACCCTGATGTGGTTGGGGTTTTTGCCTCGGATCCGGCACCGTGATTGGGGGTAATCCGCCACTTTTCGGCGGGAGTGTGACGACCCCCGCATGCCGGAAACTGGTGCAAAGTGGCGCTCTCCTGGCATGTACCCTTTGTGCCTTAATGGGAATTGTTATCATTTTCGATCTCTGATATTCTGGCGTACATCGAGGGTGACATGCCGGTGTCACCCCTGCCCCAAGGAGGCATTTGTGTACGTTTGCATCTGCAATCAGGTTACCGACCGAGAAATCCATGGAGCCGCCCATCTTGGCGTGCAAACGCTGGAAGAGCTGGCTGAAACGCTGGGTGTTGGCACCTGCTGCGGCCGCTGCCGCGAATGCGCCCACCAGGTCCTGTGCGAAGGCGTGGCGGCGGTGCGCAACGTAACGGTCGCCACCATCCAGGTGGTGGACATTTCCTCCTGTTCGTCCTCTGGTCCGCGTGCCATAATGGACACTCGGGACCCGGCAGTCGCGAACGACCAGCAAACTGAGCTGGTTGCCTGAACTCGCCCGCAATTTTTAGATTGCGGCGCGTTTTCCCATTTCCAGACTGCACGCGGCGCACCTTGCGCCGCTTCGCGTTTTTGCGGGGGCCCGATGCAACAGGAGCCTCCAATGAAAGGTGACAAGAAGGTCATCCAACACCTGAACGCGCAGCTGAAGAACGAGCTGACCGCGATCAACCAGTATTTCCTGCATGCCCGCATGTATCGCCACTGGGGCTTGAAGAAGCTCGGCGACGTGGAATACAAGGAATCCATCGGCGAGATGAAGCACGCGGATCGCCTGATCGACCGCATCCTGATGCTCGACGGACTGCCCAACCTGCAAGACCTGCACAAGCTGCTGCTGGGTGAAGACACCCCGGAAATGCTCAAGTGCGACCTGAAGCTGGAGCAAGCCGCGCACACCACGGTCAAGGAAGGCGTCGCATATTGCGAATCGGTGGGCGACTATGTCAGCCGCGACATCCTGGTCGATATCCTGACCGACACCGAAGAGCATATCGAGTACCTGGAAACGCAGCTCGACCTGATCGACAAGGTTGGCCTGCCCAACTATCTGCAGTCGCAGATGGAGCCGGGCGAGCAGTAAGCCGCCCAGCAGTCGGCCGCACGTTCGCAAGAACCTGGTGGCCGCACACGCGCGGTGCCGTCCGGTGCTGCCGCTCTTGCCTGCATTCTGGTAGTAACCCTTATCATTCGGATTTAGATTCCCATTCGAGGCGGTTTTCGCACGCGGTCGCCGGTACCTTGCATGCCTGTGCCTTGCGCGTGCGTACAATCGAATCGAACGACAAATCGAACGACAAATCCTCCCCCGCACGCCGTCTCTCTCTTTCACTTGAAGGCTCTGGTTCGCGATGCGCGCAGATACGGCTGATCTCAGGCGGCTCTTTCTCTCCGGCGCGCCGTTGCTGGATGTCCGCGCGCCGGCCGAATTCGCGCGAGGCGCCTTTCCCGATGCCGTCAACCTGCCGCTGATGGATGACGCCGAGCGGCATCAGGTGGGCCTGTGCTTCAGGGAGCAAGGGCAGGCCGCCGCGCTTGCGCTGGGGCACCGCCTGGTGTCGGGCGAGATCCGCGCCGCGCGCGTCGCCGCCTGGGCGGGTTTTGCCCGCGCCCACCCGGATGGCTACCTGTACTGCTTTCGCGGCGGATTGCGCTCGCAGATCGTGCAGCAGTGGCTCAACGATGATGCCGGCATTGCCTGTCCGCGCGTGGCCGGCGGCTTCAAGGCGATGCGCACCTTCCTGATCGAGACCCTGGATGCGGCCGCGGCGAGCTGCGGCCTGCTGATGCTTGGCGGCCTCGCCGGCAGCGGCAAGACCGAACTGATCACGGATCTGGTCGCCGGGGAGGGCGCCGCCATCGATCTGGAAGGGCATGCCCGGCATCGTGGATCGAGCTTCGGCCGGCGGGCCGTGGCGCAGCCCACGCAGATCGATTTCGAGAATGGCATGGCGATCGACCTGTTGCGCCGCCGTGCGGCCGGGCACCCGGCCCTGGTGGTGGAAGACGAAGGGCGTTATATCGGCAGGCGCACCTTGCCGCTGCCTTTCTATCTCGCCATGCAGGCGGCCCCGCTGGTCTGGCTGGAGGAGCCATTCGAGGCGCGCGTGAGCCGGGTGCTCGACGACTATGTGCTCGGCCTGTCCGGCGAGTTCATGGCGGCGTTTGGCGGGCAGGCCGGGTTTGCGGCCTACGCCGCGCGCCTGCGCGAGGCCATGGCAGCGATTGCCGGGCGCCTTGGCGGGGTACGCTACGCGAGGCTGTCGGCATTGCTGGATCAGGCACTGGCGCGCCAGGAGGGCAGCGGAGAAACTGACATGCACCGGGCCTGGATCGCCGTGCTGCTAAGCCAGTACTACGACCCGATGTATGCCTACCAGCGCGAGCAGCGCGAGTCCAGGATCGTGTTCCGCGGCGCGCGCCCGGCCGTGCTGGCCTACCTGCGCGAACGCACGCGCGCCTGAAACGGTGGCGCGTGTCTGTTGCGCCGGCCCTTGACGGAAGGCATCAGGATCGGCATCAGGCGCCTGGGTGGCCATCATGGCCGCCACCGCAGACCTCGCAGTCCGGCGCGCGGCCGAGCCGCATGGTAGTCCATTCCATGCCGAGCGCATCGACCATCAGCAGGCGCCCGGCGAGGCTGGTGCCAACCCCCATCAGGAGCTTGAGCGCTTCGGCTGCCTGCACGGTGCCGACCATGCCCACCAGCGGCGCGAATACGCCCATGGTGGCGCAGGCGACTTCCTGCGCGGGCTGCGACGGGGGAAACAGGCAGGCGTAGCACGGTGCGTCCGGCTGGCGGTGGTCGAACACGCTGACCTGCCCGTCGAAGCGCAGCGCCGCGCCCGAAACCAGCGGCACGCGGTGCTGCACGCAGGCGCGATTGACCGCCTGGCGCGTGGCGAAATTGTCGCAGCAGTCGAGTACCACGTCGGCATCGGCGACCAGCTGCGCCAGCTGATCGGGGCCCACGCGCGCGGCTACCAGCCGTACATCGAGGTCCGGGTTGATGCGCAGCATGCCTTCGCGCGCGGACTCCACCTTGGGCCGGCCGACGTTGGCAGTGGTGTGAATCACCTGGCGCTGCAGGTTGGTGAGGTCTACCACGTCGTCGTCGACCACCGTGATGGTGCCGACCCCGGCCGAAGCGAGGTAGGGCAGGGCGGCCGCGCCCAGCCCGCCGGCGCCGATCACCAGCGCACGGCTGGCCAGCAGGCGGCCTTGACCTTCAATGCCGAGTTCGTCGAGCAGGATATGCCGCGAGTAGCGCAGCAGTTGATCGTCGTTCATGCGGTGCCATGCAAAAGCGGCCCCGCAGGGCCGCCTTTATTCGAGAGGAGTTCAGGGAGCCTTGCCGGTGGGCGTGCCCAGCGGCGTTCCCATCGGGGCGCTTGCCGGCGGTGCGCTTGCCGGGGTCTTGCCGGCCGGGGCAGCGGGCTTGGCCGGGCTTGCGCTCTTGGCGGGCTTGGCCGGCTTGTCCGAGGTCGCGACGGCTTCGAGCTTGGACTTGGAGCGCTTGACCGGCTGGCCTTCGAGCTGGGCGACGGCCTGTTGCAGCATGAAGTCATCCGCCGAGCCGAACTCGATGGGCTTCTTCTTGCGTTCCTTCTCGCGCTCTTCCGGTGTCTTCTTGGCGTTCTCTTCCTCGAGCCGGCGCAGCTCTTCCACGCGTCGCTGCTCGCGCTCGTTCATCTCCGGCTCTTCCGATTCCTGCTTGTTGTGCAGGTGGCGCTCGGTGTCGATCTCGCGCGTGATCAGCGCGTCGTCGGGATCGCCCTCGGGATTCTGGTCGACCGGGATGTCCGGGCGGATGCCCTTGGCCTGGATCGACTTGCCGGTCGGCGTGTAGTAGTAAGCGATGGTCAGCTTGATGCCGGTCTCGTTGGTCAGCGGGCGCACGGTCTGCACCGAGCCCTTGCCGAAGGTGGTCTTGCCCATGATCAGCGCGCGCTTGTGATCCTGCAGCGCACCGGCCACGATCTCCGACGCCGAGGCCGAGTAGGCGTTGGTCAGCACCACCATGGGGATCTTCTTGTACAGCGCCGGCAGGCTCTTGAGCGGGTCATCCTCGATCGACGACAGCCGGTAGTTGTTGAAGGTCGTCTTGTAGACGCGCTTGGCGTCCGGCACCTGGCCGTTGGTCGAGACCACGGTCACGTCGTCGGGCAGGAAGGCCGCGGCCACGCCCACGGCGCCCTGCAGCACGCCGCCGCCGTTGTTGCGCAGGTCGAGGATCACGCCCTTGAGGTTGGGATTCTTCTTGGCCAGATCATCGAGCTTCTTGCCCAGGTCGGCCACGGTCCGTTCCTGGAAGCTGGTCAGGCGCACCCAGGCGAGGCGGTCGTTGTCGATCAGCTTGGCCTTGACCGACTGCACGCGGATCTCGGCACGCGTGATCGAGACCGGGAAGGTGCGTTCGTCGCTCTTGCGGTAGATGGTCAGCGTGACCTTGGTGCCCGGCTCGCCGCGCATGCGCTTGACCGCCTGTTCCAGTGGCAGGCCGCGCACGGGCTTGTCGTCGATGCGGGTGATCAGGTCGCCGGGCTGGATGCCGGCGCGGAAGGCGGGGGTGTCCTCGATCGGGTTGATCACCTTGACCAGCCCTTCTTCCTGCGAGATCTCGATGCCGAGGCCGGCGAAGCGGCCGCGCGTGCCTTCCTGCAGTTCCTTGAAATCCTTCTCGTCCAGGTAGGCCGAATGCGGGTCGAGGCTGGCGACCATGCCCTTGATGGCTTCGGTCAGCAGCTTCTTGTCGTCGACCGGCTCTACGTACTCGCGCTTGATCTGGCCGAAGATGTCCGCCATCAGGCGCAACTGCTCCAGCGGCAGCGGCCCGGACGAATTCTGCGCGGTGGCCGAGAGCTGCAGCGTGGCCAGCACGCCGGCAACGAGTCCGGCAGAAACAAGACTGATGTTCTTGAGCGTCTTACGCATGAGGGCTGCCTGAACGTGTGAGGATTATGCTATGTCGGAGCCGGCCTGGTGCGTCACACCGGCCGGTTTTGTCCGACAGTATAAGAGGGAGCGGAAAAAAAGGTCTGTTCCGCTGCCGGCAACGGCCGGGCGGCACGCGGAGGCGCGTGCCCGGCCCTTGCCTCAGCGTGCCTTGCCCTGGTTGGCCACGGCGGCCAGCGAGGCGGCGAGCGCTTCCTGGTCGCCCAGGTAGTAATGACGCAGCGGGCGCAGCTCGGCGTCCAGCTCGTACACGAGCGGGGTGCCATTGGGGATATTGATGCCAACGATGTCGTCATCCGAGATCTGGTCCAGGTACTTCACCAGCGCGCGGATGCTGTTGCCATGGGCGGCTATCACCACGCGCTTCCCCGATTTGATGTCGGGTGCGATGGATTCGTTCCATAGCGGCAGCACGCGGGCCACCGTATCCTTGAGGCATTCGGTGAGCGGGATCTCGTTGCGCGGCACGCTGGCGTAGCGCGGGTCGTCGTACGCGACGCGCGGATCGTCCTGTTCCAGCGCCGGCGGCGGGGTGTCGTAGCTGCGGCGCCATACCAGAACCTGCTCGTCGCCGAACTTGGCCGCGGTTTCCGCCTTGTTGAGGCCGGACAGTGCGCCATAGTGCCGCTCGTTCAGGCGCCATTCGTTCCGCACCGGGATCCACATCTGGTCCATTTCGTCCTGCACGTGCCACAGCGTGCGGATGGCGCGCTTGAGGACCGAGGTATAGGCTACGTCGAAGGCGAAGCCCGCCTCGCGCAGCAGCTTGCCGCCCAGCTTGGCCTGGGCCACGCCGGTGTCGGTCAGGTCGACGTCGACCCAGCCGGTGAAGCGGTTTTCGAGATTCCAGGTGGATTCGCCGTGGCGAATGAGAACGAGTTTGTACATGCTGCTTCCAAAGCGTGAGAAACCTGTGCGCGCCGTGCCACTTGCGCCTTCATGTGTCAAGTAGGAGACAATGGCGGTCGCGGGCGCTAAACCGTCTATTTTATAATGCCGCCGACTCAACCCACCGGAATGCCAACGTGAATTTCTTCGCCGACTACAACAACCTTGCCTTGATCGCCATTGCCGTGGTGTCGGGCGGCCTGCTGGCCTGGCCCGCCATCTCGCGCGGCACCTCCGGCAAATCCGTCAATCCGGCCAGCGCCACGCAGATGATCAACAAGCGCAATGCGGTGGTCGTGGATATCCGGGAAGCCACCGAATATGCCAAGGGGCACCTGCCGCAGGCCAAGAGTGCGCCACTTGCCGACCTGGCCAACCGCGCCGCCGGCCTTGCAAAGGACAAGTCCGTCCCCATCATCGTCGTGTGCCAGACCGGCCAGCGCTCGGGCAAGGGTCAAGCAGTCCTGAAGGAAGCCGGTTACAGTGAGATCTATTCGCTCGAAGGCGGCCTGGCCGCGTGGCAGCAAGCCGGCTTGCCGGTGGTCAAGTAAAACGCGCGCCGGGCGCAGCAAAGGGCGCGGCAGCGTACCTGACCGGCCACCTGCCGGCCGCCCCGAGCCAAGCCAAAGCCAAGTTTCAAAGGAGAACCGCATGGCCCGCGTTGTGATGTACAGCACGGTAGTTTGTCCGTATTGCCAGATGGCCGAGCGCCTTCTGAAGGCCAAGGGCGTGGATGCGATCGAGAAGATCCTGATCGACCGCGAGCCCGGACGGCGCGAAGAAATGATGAGCCGCACAGGGCGCCGCACGGTGCCGCAGATCTATATCGACGAAACCCACGTGGGCGGTTTCGACGATCTCTCCGCACTCGACCGCCAGGGCGGATTGACGCCGCTGCTGGCGGCCTGAGGCAAATTCCTAGCCGCGACGCGGGTGAATTCGCCACCCGCGTCATGTACCATATGCGTTTTCCAACCGGGTGCCTGCCCGGGTCGCCAGCCTGGGCCATTGCCGCCCGCAGCGCTTGCGGCCTGGGTATCTGGCGTCCAATGCCCATTCCCGGAAGCCTTTCATGAGCGACGAGCAAAACAATCAGCAGGAAGACCAGCCGTTCTTCAATATCCAGCGTGTGTACCTGAAGGACATGTCGCTCGAACAGCCGAATTCGCCCGGCATCTTCCTCGAGACGGAAGCCCCGGCCGTGGAAGTGCAGGTGAACGTGGGCGCCTCGCAACTGCAGGAAGGCATCTTCGAAGTGGTGGTGACGGGTACCGTGACCACCAAGGTGCAGGACAAGGTCGCCTTCCTGGTCGAAGCGCACCAGGCCGGCATCTTCGATATTCGCAACGTGCCGGTGGAGCAGCTCGACCCGCTGCTGGGCATTGCGTGCCCGACCATCCTCTACCCGTATCTGCGCGGCAATATCGCCGACGTGATCACGCGCGCCGGTTTCCAGGCCATCCACCTGTCGGAAATCAATTTCCAGGCACTGTACGAGCAACGCCTGCAGGCTGCGATGCAGGAAGCCGAAGCCGCCCAGGGCGGCAACAGCGGCATCGTGATGCCCGACGGCAGCCAGGCCCGCCACTGATCCACGGATCCTGGCGCGGTATGCAGTAAAGACGGGGCCACGTGCCCCGTTTTGTCATTCCGGCCCGCCCATGTGCGACGCAAGCGGCCGGCGGCCGAGCGTCCAGGCCACCAAACGAGCGAGGCAAACCGTCATGAAAATCACTGTCTTCGGAGCCGGCGCCTGGGGCACCGCGCTGGCCAGCCATGCCGCCGCGGCCCACGAGGTGGTGCTGTGGGGGCGCGATGCCGCCGAGCTGGCTGCGATCGGCGCCGCCGGTGTCAACGCCACCTACCTGCCTGGCGTGGCGCTTTCGGAAAAGCTCGCCTTCGAGGCCGATTTCGAGCGGGCCGCGGCGCACGTCGATGCCGATCCCGATGGCCTCGTGATCGTGGCCACGCCGGTATCCGGCTTGCGCGAGATGACACGCCGGCTGGCCACGCGCAGCAACGGCGGCCTGCGCATGCTGTGGCTGTGCAAGGGCTTCGAAGCCGGCACCAACGCCCTCCCGCATCAGATGGTGCGGGAGGAGCTGGATGCCGCCGGCCGCCTCGACGAAACCTTGTACGGCGTGCTGACCGGACCGAGCTTTGCCCGGGAGGTGGCGCTCGGACTGCCATGCGCGCTGACTGTCGCGGGCACGTCGCCGGTGCTGTCCGAGCTGGCGCAGCAGGGCTTTCATCATCATGCGATGCGCATCTACGGCAGCGATGACCTGGTCGGCGCCGAGGTGGGTGGGGCGGTGAAGAACGTGCTGGCGATCGCCACCGGCGCCAGCGACGGGCTCGGGCTGGGCCTGAACGCGCGCGCCGCGCTGGTGACGCGCGGCCTGGCCGAGATGACGCGCCTCGGGATGGCGCTGGGCGGACGGGTCGAGACCTTCATGGGGCTGGCCGGCATAGGCGATCTGATCCTGACCGCTACCGGCGACCTCTCGCGCAACCGCAAGGTCGGCCAGCAGCTGGCCGAAGGCAAGACGCTCGCACAGATCCTGGCCGACCTGGGCCATGTGGCCGAAGGCGTGCGCTGCGCCCAGGCGGTAGCGGCGCTGGCCGCGGCACAGGGTGTCGAGATGCCGATCACGCGCGCGGTCTGCGCCGTGCTGTTCGAAGGCCTGCCTGTCGCCGATGCGGTGGCGCGCCTGCTGCAACGCGATGCCCGGGACGAGTGAGCGCACGAGTGAGCGCGCCTCGCGTCTTCCCGTTTTCCATAATGACCAATGATTCCCGCGCCGCCACGGATGCCGTGCCGCCATCGCTCCGCCCCATGCCCCCAGACTCCATTGCGGCCCGCCGCCGCGTCCTGATCGCCCTTGCCGCCAGCGCTGTGCCCGGCGCATTGCTGGCTTCGCCTGCCGCCGGGCAATCCTGGCCGGTACGCCCGATCCGCATGGTGGTGCCGTTTCCGGCCGGTTCCTCGCCGGACCTGATCGCACGCCTGCTTACCGAGAAGCTGTCGGTGTCGCTCGGCCAGCCCGTGGTGGTGGAAAACCGCCCCGGCGCCGGCGGCAATATCGGCACCGGCCTGGTGGCGCGCGCCGCGCCCGACGGCTACACCCTGCTGCTCACCATCAACGGGCCGCTGGTCACCGCGCCGACGCTGTCGCGCCACCTTGGCTACGATCCCGTGCGCCAGCTCGCGCCGGTATCGCTTGTGGCGACTTCGCCCAATGTGCTGGTGGTGGACGCGCGCCTGCCGGTGCACGACGTGCGCGAGTTCGTGGCGCTGGCCCGCGCGCGGCCCGGCGTGCTGAACTACGGCTCGGTGGGCAACGGCAGCGCCGCGCACCTGGCCATGGAGCAGCTCAAGGCGATGGCGAAGATCGACCTCGCCCATATTCCCTACCCGGGTTTTGCGCAGATCACCACGGCCATGGTCGGTGGCCAGGTGCAGGCCGGCTTCATGGTGCCGGCGATCGCCATGCCGCTGGTCGCCGCCGGCAAGCTGCGCATCATCGCGGTCACTACCAGCGGGCGCACCGGCCTGCTGCCCAACGTGCCCACCGTGGCCGAGTCCGGCTATCCGGGCTTCGAGGCGATTTCCTGGCAGGCCGTGCTGGCGCCGGCCGGTACGCCGGCACCGGTGATCGACCGGCTCTACCGCGAACTGGTGGCCATCATCGGCAGCGAGGACGTGCGCGCCAAGATGCGCGCGCAGTATTTCGTGCCGGCAGGCACGGCGCCGCAATCGCTGCGCCAGACCATGGCGAGCGAGAAGGCGCGCTGGGACAAGGTGATCCGGATCGCCGGCGTCGAGCCGGAATAGGCGGGAGAGCGCTCAGGCGCCGCCGGCGAAGCCGTTTTGCCGCCACGCTTCGAACACCACGACCGCCACGGTATTGGAGAGATTGAGGCTACGGTTGTCGGGCCGCATCGGCAGGCGGATGCGCTGCGCGGCGGGAAACCATTCGCGCCGCTCGGGCGCCAGGCCGCGCGTCTCCGATCCGAACACGAACCAGTCGCCGGGCCGGAAGCCGACCTGCCCGAACGGCGTCGAGCCGTGCGTGGTGAGGGCGAACATGCGGGCCGGATCGGGCTGCTCACTGGCCATCAGTGCGTCCCAGTTTTCATGCACGCGCATGCTGGCGTACTCGTGGTAGTCCAGGCCCGCGCGGCGCATGCGCGCATCCTCGAGCGGAAAGCCAAGCGGCTTGACGAGATGCAGCCGCGCGCCGGTATTGGCGCACAGGCGGATCACATTGCCGGTGTTCGGCGGGATTTCTGGTTCGACCAGGACGACATTGAACATGGTGTCGGGCGGGCCTCGCGGCGCCGCAGCCATAAAACGCTGCGCAGCTTACCCCGGGCAAGGGGCGCATGTCACGCTAGCGCGGGCTAGGGCGTGCGCAGGGCAACGAACAATGTGACGCGCGCCGCGCCATGGGCTTTCAATATGCGCGCCGCTTCGCCCAGGGTGGCGCCGCTGGTCATCACATCGTCGACCAGCCCCACATGCAGGCCCGTGATATCGCTGCCCGGCGCCAGCCCGAAGGCGCCCTGCAAGTTCGCCTGGCGCGCGGACAGGTCCAGCGAAGCCTGGGCCGGCGTATCGCGCAAGCGGGCCAGCAGCGTAGGCGAGGCGCGCGCACCCAGGAGGCGTGCCAGCGGCCTGGCGATTTCCCAGGACTGATTGAATCCGCGCACCGCGAGGCGCTGTGCGGAGAGCGGGACTGGCGCGAGCAAGGCGGGGCGGGCGGTGCTCGCTGGCGGCCTCGCGGCTTGCCAGCGGCGCGCCAGTTCCGTCGCCAGCCAGTCCGCCAGCGGCAGCGCGCCGCCGAACTTGAGGGCCAGCACCAGGCCATCTTGCGGGCTCGCGTAGTCGCCCAGGACGACCGCGGCGTCGAATGCGGGAGGCTCGAGCCGGCAGTGGTTGCAACGCGAGGTGCCGCGCGCGGCGGGGCGGGCGCAGCAAGCGCAACGTGGCACCGGCGCGAGCAGTTCGCCGGCGCAACCGGCGCACACGGCGTCTTCCTGCACTTCGCCGCACAATGCGCATGCCGACGGCAGCATGATTCGCCACAATCGCCGGGCGTGGCGGCGCAGCCTGCCTGCCGCGCCGGCGCCGCCGGCAGCCATCGCGGCAGGCGCGTATACTTGCGGTCCGGCCGCCGTGCCCGCTGGCGCGCACGCCGTATTCCGCCCGGGCGCCTGCGTCCGGCCGTGCTCCTCATCCTCATCCTCCTGCTGCCCCGCTTGCCCGTGTCCCTGCATGACGCCGACTCCCCCGATGCCTATTTGCCGCCTGCGCGGCTGACCCGCCTGGCCTTCGACCGGCGCAGCGCCGGCTTCGGCCAGCTGGATTTCCTGCTGGGCGAGATCAGCCAGCGCATGCAGGAGCGCATGCAGATGATCCGGCTCTCGCCCGTGCGCGCGCTCGATATCGGCTGCGGCCATGGGCGCGGGCTGGCGGCGTTGCGCGCGCAGTATCCGGATGCGCAGATCGCCGGGCTGGATATCTCGGGCGCCATGTTGCGCGAGGCGGCCCAGCGCGACCCCCAGCGCCAGGCCGGCTGGCTGGGACGCATGCTGGGCAAGCGCCCGATCTTCGACCTGGTGCAGGGCGATCTTGCCACATTGCCATTCGCGCCCGCCAGCTTCGACCTGCTCTGGTCCAACCTTGCGCTGCACTGGCATCCAGAGCCGCATAGGGTATTTCCCGAGTGGCATCGTGTCGCACGTAACGACGGCCTGGTGCTGTTCTCGCTGTTCGGGCCCGATACGCTGGCCGAGCTGCGCGACGCCTTTGCGCATGTGGATAGCGGTACGCACTCGCTGCGTTTCGTCGACATGCACGATATCGGCGACATGCTGGTTCATAGCGGATGGTCCACGCCGGTGATGGACATGGAAACCATCACGGTTACCTATGAGTCGCCGCTTACCTTGCTGCGCGAAGTGCAGGCCTTCGGTGGCCTGCGCCTGCCCGCATCGCCAAGCCGGGGCTTGCGTGGACGGCGCTGGCTCGATGCGCTGCTGGCGGCGCTCGAGCGCCATCGCAACGCCGACGGGCTGATCCCGCTCACCTTCGAAATCGTCTACGGCCATGCGTGGAAACTGGCGCCGCGCGGCAAGCAGGACGTCGATGAACTGGGCCACGCGGTGGTGCCGATCGACAAGATCGGGCGCGCGCGGCCGCGTCGCTAGCGTGGCGCAATGGTCCTGCTGGCGTGTCCGCCTACTCCATCGCATGCACCGCACCGATGCACAGAAACGTGTCGCGCGCCAGCCCCGCCGTCAAGGGACGGCCTTGTTCGAGTAGGCGAAGCGCCCTATAATGCGCCAGTTTGTCGCAGTGGTTCCCCTGGCACATGTGCCCCGGAATCGCACTAAGTCAGTGCGGCCCAGGCGATCGTCCCAGGTGTGCATCCTATGCAGAGTGGTTGGCGATGCAAGACTTGGGTATCGCATTCCAGACGGCGCAAGACGGGTCCGGCGGTGGTTCCGGTGGATCCGGCGCGCCGGACAAAGACTGGCTGATGAAGCGGAACTGTTCGCTTTCTCCACGCCAGGTCGGCTGGTTCTACCTCTCAATCGTCTGTGTTTCGCTCGCCATCGCACTGTTCTTTGCGTGGCGAGGGTCGTGGCTCGTGCTGCCTTTTGCCGGGCTGGACCTGCTGGGGCTCGGTATTGCGCTGCTGGTCTACGCGCGGCATGCGGCTGACTACGAACGCGTCAGCCTGGCAGACGGCCTGCTGGTGGTCGAGGCCGTCAGCGCCGGGCAGGTGACGCGGCATGAATTCAACCCGCTCTGGGTGCGGGTCGAACTGGGTGAATCATTACGGGCGCTGGTGCAGTTGCGCTCGGGTAAGTGCGCTGTGCAGGTGGGGTGTTTTCTGGACCCGTACAAGCGGCGAAAGTTCGCGCAGGAGCTCGTTTCTGCCCTGCGCTGTCTCTGAACTGGGGCGGCGACGGTCAGGCGGGCTGGCAGATTTGAATCTGTAAATTGGGTAGATAACAAATGAAAATGTGGAAGAAGGCATCCGCAGCGTGTCTAACGGGCGCGTCCCTGCTCGTTAGCCAGGCAGCTCTGGCAGTGGAAGACATGCCGGGCGGTCCAGCCGTGCGCCAGCTCAATCTGACCGAACCCGTTACCAAGATCGCCGAACAGATTCACTGGCTGAACTGGATGATGCTGATCATCTGCACGGTGATCTTCGTCGGCGTGTTCGGGGTGATGTTCTATTCCGTGTTCAAGCACCGCAAGTCCAAGGGTGCGAAGTCTGCCTCCTTCCATGAAAGCATCACCGTCGAGGTGATCTGGACCATCATCCCCTTCCTGATCGTCATCGGCATGGCCCTGCCCGCCACCAAGACGGTCGTGGCGATGAAGGACACCACCAATTCCGACATCACCATCAAGGCCACCGGCTACCAGTGGAAGTGGGGCTATGACTACCTGAAGGGCGAAGGCGAGGGCATTTCCTTCGTCTCCACGCTGACCACGCCGCGCGAGCAGATCAACAACGAGGCACCGAAGTCGAACACCTACCTGATGGAGGTGGACAACGAGATGGTGGTGCCCGTCAACAAGAAGATCCGTGTCGTCACCACCGCCAACGATGTGATCCACGCGTGGATGATCCCGGCTTTCGGCGTGAAGCAGGATGCGATCCCCGGCTTCGTGCGCGATGCCTGGTTCAAGGCCGAGAAGGTCGGCGTGTATCGCGGCCAGTGCGCCGAGCTGTGCGGCAAGGAACATGCGTTCATGCCGATCGTCGTGCGCGTGGTGTCCGACGCCGACTACGCCAAGTGGGTCGAGGGCAAGAAGAAGGAACTCGCCGCCAAGGCCGACGACCCCAACAAGACCTGGACGCTCGAGGAGCTCAAGGCGCGCGGCGAGAAGGTCTACACGGCCAACTGCGCGGTCTGCCACCAGCCGAACGGCAAGGGCGGCGGCGCGTTCCCGGCGCTGGACGGCTCCAAGGTCGTCAACGGCCCGAAGGCTGGCCAGATGCACATCCTGCTCGAAGGCAAGGGTGCCATGCCGGTCTGGAAGCATCTCTCCGATACCGAACTCGCTGCCGTCATGACCTATACCCGCAACAACTGGGGTAACAAGACTGGCGAAGTGATTCAACCGAGCGATTTCGTGAACGCCCGTGCGGGCAAGTTCCCGGAAGGCGGCGGCGCCGCCGGCGGCGATGCCGCTCCCAAGGCGGAAGACAAGCCCGCCGCCAAGCAGGCCAGCGTTGCGGGCGACCGCGCGGCAGGCTGATCAGGATTACAGGAGTTTTTCGCGATGAGTACTGCTACCCCGGACGCGCTTGCGCACCCGCACGATCATGCGCACGACCACGCGCACGATGAGCATCACGATCATCCGCACGGCTGGCGGCGCTGGCTGTTCGCCACCAACCACAAGGACATCGGCACGCTGTACCTGCTGTTCTCCTTCACCATGCTGCTGTCGGGCGGCGTGCTGGCGCTGCTGATCCGCCTCGAGCTGTTCGAGCCGGGCCTGCAGTTCTTCCGCCCCGAACTGTTCAACCAGTTCACCACCATGCACGGCCTGATCATGGTGTTCGGCGCGATCATGCCGGCCTTCGTGGGCTTCGCCAACTGGATGATTCCGCTGCAGATCGGCGCGTCCGACATGGCGTTCGCGCGCATGAACAACTTCAGCTTCTGGCTGATGCCGCCGGCGGCGCTGCTGCTGGTGCTGTCGTTCTTCGCGCCGGGCGGCGCCACCGCCGCCGGCTGGACCCTGTACGCGCCGCTGTCGGTGCAGATGGGCCCGGGCATGGACATGGCCATCTTCGCCATGCACATCATGGGCGCGTCGTCGATCATGGGCTCGATCAACATCATCGTGACGGTGCTCAACATGCGCGCGCCCGGCATGACGCTGATGAAGATGCCGATGTTCTGCTGGACCTGGCTGATCACCGCCTACCTGCTGATCGCCGTGATGCCCGTGCTGGCCGGCGCCATCACCATGGTGCTGACCGACCGCCACTTCGGCACGAGCTTCTTCTCGGCCGCGGGCGGCGGCGATCCGGTGATGTACCAGCATATCTTCTGGTTCTTCGGCCACCCCGAGGTCTACATCATGATCTTGCCGGCGTTCGGGATCGTCTCGCACGTCGTGCCGACCTTCGCCCGCAAGCGCCTGTTCGGCTACAGCTCGATGGTGTACGCCACCGCCTCGATCGCCATCCTGTCGTTCATCGTGTGGGCGCACCACATGTTCACGACCGGCATGCCGGTGACCGGCCAGCTGTTCTTCATGTACGCGACGATGCTGATCGCGGTGCCGACGGCCGTGAAGATCTTCAACTGGATCGCTACCATGTGGCGCGGCTCGATGACCTTCGAGACCCCGATGCTGTTCGCGATCGGCTTCATCTTCGTGTTCACCATCGGTGGCTTCACCGGCCTGATGCCGGCCGTGGCCCCGATCGACATCCAGTTGCAGGACACCTACTTCATCGTGGCCCACTTCCACTACGTGCTGGTGGCGGGCTCGCTGTTCGCGATGTTCTCGGGCTTCTACTACTGGGGTCCGAAGTGGAGCGGTTTCATGTACAACGAAACCCGCGGGCAGATCCACTTCTGGGGCTCGATGATCTTCTTCAACGTGACCTTCTTCCCGATGCACTTCCTGGGCCTGGCCGGCATGCCGCGTCGCTATGCCGACTACCCGACCCAGTTCGCGGATTTCAACGCGATCGCATCGATCGGTGCGCTGGGCTTCGGGCTGATGCAGGTGTATTTCTTCTTCTTCGTCGTGCTGCCGTCGTATCGCGGTGGCCAGAAGGCAGCGGACAAGCCCTGGGATGGCGCCGAAGGCCTGGAGTGGACCGTGCCGTCGCCGGCCCCGTTCCACACCTTTGAAGTGCCGCCGCACGTCAGGTAAGACGCAACCGGGCAAGGAAGGACGGGCATGCCCGTCCTTCCGCGTCCAGCAAGCAGGGTGTCATGCAGGATCCAAACAAAAGTCCATCGCAGCCAGACCGCAAGGCCGCCAACCGCCGTCTCGGTCTGATCCTCTTTTCGATCGTGATGGTTTTCTTTTTGGGTTTCTTCGCCAAGATGATTCTTCTGGGCTGAAGCTGCAGGGTATTGGAATGAGCACGAACCAGCAGTCACAAGACACCACCGACAGGCGCTTCAACCGCGGCATGATGCTGCGGCTGCTGGTGGTGGTGGCGCTGATGTTCTCGTTCGGCTATGCGCTGGTGCCGCTGTACAAGAAGATCTGCGAGATCACCGGCCTCAATGTGGTGACCACGCGTGATCTGTATGGCGGCCAGGTCAAGAACACGCAGGTGGACAAGAGCCGCACCATCACGGTCGAGTTCGATTCCAACGCGCGCGGCCCCTTCGCATTCCGGCCGGTGAAGAACACCATGGAAGTGCATCCGGGCGAGATGGCCACCATCGTCTACGAGGTGGCGAACGGGCAGTCGCGCGACATCTCGGCGCAGGCGATCCCGAGCTACCTGCCCAAGCTGGCCACGCAGTATTTCAAGAAGATCGAGTGCTTCTGCTTCAAGCAGCAGACGCTCAAGGCAAAGGAAGCACGCGAGATGCCGGTGGTGTTCGTGATCGATCCGGACCTGCCGAAAGACGTGAAGAACATTACGCTGTCCTATACCTTCTTCGAGATCGGTGCGCCGGTGGCGCAGGTGCCGCAGGGCGACCTGGAGACCCCGGCCGGGGCAGGCAAGGGCATTTGAGCAGCGGCCGGCACCGCCGGCCGAGGTCGAGGCAGTAGTGGGAGTAGCCGTGGAAGAGATGAAGGACGCGGTCAAGCGCAAGCTGTCCTTTGCGCAGACCCTGCGCGCGGTGTTCTGGTCGTTCATCGGCCTGCGCAAGGGCAGCGAGCATGAGCGCGACATGGCACAGCTCAATCCGGTCCATGTGATCATCGCCGGCCTGATCGGGGTAGCCATCCTGATCGCGGTGCTGATTACCGTCGTGCGCGTCGTGGTAGGGTGAGGCCGCGCAGTCCGGGTACGGCGCAGGGCAGGAAACAGGTAACAGGTAACAGGTAACAGGTACAAGCAGGCAAAAGCATGCCGCCGGCCAGCAGTCGGGGCCGGATGTGCGGATAACGATTACTGAATCAAGACTCTGAGCTGGAGAAAAAAGAATGAGTGCGAATCGCGCCAACGCTCCGTACTACTTCGTACCGGGCCCATCGCGCCATCCGATCACGGCAAGCTTCGGCCTGCTGCTGACGGCCGGCGGGGCTGCCGGCTGGGTAAACGGGCAACCCTGGGGACCGTACGTCTGCGGCCTCGGCCTGCTGTGGTTCCTGTTCGTGCTCAAGAGCTGGTTCGCCGAAGCCATCAGCGAATCCGAGACCGGCAAGTACGGCAAGAACATCGACCTGTCGTTCCGCTGGTCGATGGGCTGGTTCATCTTTTCCGAAGTGATGTTCTTCGCGGCGTTCTTCGGTGCGCTGTTCTATGCCCGGAACATCGCCATGCCATGGCTGGGCGACCTGAACAACAAGATCCTGTGGCCCGACTTCGCCGCGGTGTGGCCCAATGCCGGCCCGGCCGGCGTGGTGGAACGCTTCCAGACCATGGGCCCGTGGCCGATCCCCACGATCAACACGGCACTGCTGCTGATGTCCGGCGTGACGCTGACCTGGGCGCACCACGCGCTGCTGGCCAACAAGCGCAGCCAGCTGATCCAGGGCCTGGTGCTGACCATCCTGCTGGGCGCGGTCTTCATGTGCTTCCAGGTGTTTGAGTACCACCATGCGTACTCGGAGCTGAATCTCAAGCTGACCTCGGGCATCTACGGCTCCACCTTCTTCCTGCTGACCGGCTTCCACGGCTTCCACGTGACCATGGGCGCGATCATGCTGACGGTGGTGCTGGTGCGCGTGCTGAAGGGGCACTTCACCCCCGACCATCACTTCGCCTTCGAAGGCGCCGCCTGGTACTGGCACTTCGTCGACGTGGTGTGGCTGTTCCTCTACATCGTGGTGTACTGGCTGTAAGACACCCGGCTGCGGTGCCCGCCGGCCCGGCCGGCGGCATCGCGGGGAGGCATCCTCCCCGTGCAGAACAACAAAAAACAAGCGCCGCAGGAGTCTAGCCAGCCTGCGGCGCTTGTTTTTTTGGTCTGGTCACCGGTTCGCTTGCCGGAGTCCACGGCTTCACGGCCCCATGCGGATGCCCGTGCTCTGAATCCAGCCCATCCAGTGCGAGAACAGGATGAAGAGGAACAGCGCCACGGAAAAGCCGACCCGGAACATCAGCGAGCGCATCATGTTCGGCGTCCTGCCGCGGTCGCGCATCATGAAGAACAGGGCCGAGGCCAGGCTGCCGATGATGAGGATGAACGCGATGATGATGACAATGCGCATGGAAAGCCCGCGCGCGCGGGATCGGCTGGAGAGGAGCTGCCATTATCGCACCGGCGCGCCGTTCCCGGCACACGGGAGCCGCCCGTGAAGCCGTGGCGCGCCCTGAGTCCGGTCCCGGCCATTGCCGCGCTGGTGGTGATCGCCGTCACCTGCGCGCTGGGCAACTGGCAGCTCAACCGCGCCCATGAGAAACTCGCGCGTGCCGCGCGCCAGCAGGCGCTGGCTGCCGAGCCGCCGCTACAAGTCGGGCAGGCGCTGATCGCGGGCCCGGTGGCCGAGCGGCGCGTGCATGTGCGCGGCCGTTTCGACGCGGCGCACACCGTCTTGCTGGACAACCGGCCGCACGGAAACGGCACCGACAGCCGCGCCGGCTTCATGGTCCTGACGCCGCTGCGCGTGGTGGACGGCGATCCTGCCGCACCGGCGCTCCTGGTCTTGCGAGGCTGGCTGCCGCGCGATGCGCAGGAACGCACGCGTATCGCGCCGTTCCCCACGCCCGAGGCCGAGGTGGAGCTGGACGGTACCGCGCTGGAAACGGTGCCCAGGGTGTTCAGCCTGGGCCGGGACGCGGGCTCGGAGGCCGGGCAGAAGATCCGCCAGAATGTGGACATTGCGGCGTTTGCCAGGGAACTGGGCGTACCCCTGCAGCCCTTCGTGCTGGAGCAGCGTAGCGAAAGCGGCGATGGCCTGGCGCGCGACTGGGCCCCGGCCGATACGGGCGCCGACCGGCATTACGGCTATGCCTTCCAGTGGTTCGGGCTGGCCGCCCTGACGCTGGTGCTGCTGGTGGCGCTGAGCTGGCGGCGCGCGGCGCGCATGGCGGCCTAGATGGCCCGGGCAAGCCGGGCGGTGGCATGCCGGCGAACCACGGCCGGGCGCGGCGGTCAGACGAGCGCAGCCGGCTCCGATGAAAGACGACGAGACAGAGAGACAGACGAAACGTGATGCAACAACAAGATCCCGCGCCGGCGCAGGCCGCGCGCGCTGCTCCGCAAGACCCGCGCATCGATGCGCGCACCCGCCGCGGCCGCATCCAGATGCTGCTGCTGCTGCTGGTGTGCGCGTCGCCGGTGATCGCTTCCTACCTGACCTACTACGTGTTCAGGCCGGCTGGCGGGACCACCAACTACGGCGCACTCATCGAGCCGCAGCGCCCGATGCCCGCGCTGCAGGTCGCCAACGAGCGCGCCGAGTCCGTGCCGCTGGAGAGCTTCAAAGGCAAATGGCTGCTGATCAGTGCCGACGGCGCCGCATGTGATGAAGCCTGCGCGCGCAAGCTGTTCACCATCCGCCAGTTGCGCGCGGGCCAGGGCCAGGATCGCGAGCGCATCGTCCCGGTGTGGCTGGTCAGCGACGACGGCCCCATCGATGCACGCCTTTCCTCGGCCTACAACGAGCCGTATGCCGGCGTGCGCTTCTTGCGCGCCCCTCGCGACACGCTGCAGAAATGGCTGCCGCTCGAGCCTGGTGCGCGCATTGAGGACACGCTCTATCTCGTGGACCCGCTCGGCAACCTGATGATGCGTTTCCCGCGGGATCCGGATCCCAAGAAGATGGCTTCCGACCTCAAGAAACTGCTCAAGTACTCCCGCATCGGGTGATCCCGGCGGATGCCGGCTGATGGCCGACGCCAGAACGGCCCAAGATTAACGACCAACGCGCATGCTGCTCCAACTTGCCATCATCGGCGTCCTGATCGCGCTGTTCCCGCTCAGCTACGTGCTGGTCAAGGGAGACCGCAACAAGTACCGCAAGCTGGTGTGGATCACCGCTTTCCTGACGCTGGACCTGATCATGTTCGGCAGCTTCACGCGCCTGACCGATTCCGGCCTGGGCTGCCCGGACTGGCCTGGCTGCTACGGCCACTCCAACCCGCACGCGGCGAGCGAGCCGATCCGCGCGGCCGAGACGGCGATGCCGAGCGGCCCGGTCTCCGTCACCAAGGCCTGGATCGAGATGATCCACCGCTACTTCGCCATGGCCGTGGGCGTGCTGATCATCACGCTGATGGTGCTGGCGTGGGTCAAGCGGCGCGAACTCAGGCAGTCGCCATGGTTCGCCACCGGCGTGCTGTTGCTGGTTTGCGTGCAAGGCGCGTTCGGCGCTTTTACGGTCACGCTCAAACTGCAGCCCATCATCGTGGTCACGCACCTGATGCTCGGCATGAGCCTGCTGGCGGCGCTGATCTGGCTGGGTTCGCGCAACGACCCGCCATTGGGCGTGGCGCGGGATGCCGGCGCGCTGCGCTGGCCGGCAAGGCTCGCGCTGGCCTTGCTGGTGCTGCAGATCTTCCTGGGCGGCTGGGTGAGCACCAATTACGCGGTGCTGGCCTGCACGGACTTCCCGCTATGCAACGGCCAGCTGGTGCCGGAGATGGACTTCCGCCACGGCTTCACGCTCTGGCGCCAACTCGGCATGACCGCCGACGGCGACTACATCCCGCACTCGGCGCTGGTGGCGATCCACTGGGTGCATCGCGGCTTTGCCTTCGTGGTGCTGGCCTACCTGGCCTGGTTCGGCCTGCGGGCGCGCCGCCTGGGCGGGCTGTCGCGCGGCGCGGGGTGGCTGCTGGCCGTGCTGGCGCTGCAACTGGCCACTGGTCTTTCCAACATCGTCTTCGACTGGCCGCTGGTGGCCGCGGTGGCCCACAACGGCGGCGCGGCGGCGCTTCTGATGCTATTGGTTCGCCTCAACTACAATATAGGGCTCGCGGCCCGCTCCGCTGACATTGCTACTGACGTGCCGGCTGCCGTGCGCGCCACATGAAAGAGAAGAACTCCCCCGTGGTTACTGCTACCCACCCCCATCCTGGCGGACGACTCCGCCACCTGGCCCGGCAATACGCCGCGTTGACCAAGCCACGCGTCACGCAGCTGGCTGTCTTCTGCGCCATCATCGGCATGTTCCTGGCCACGCCGGGCATGGTGCCGTGGTCGGTGCTGATCGGCGGCGCGGCCGGGATCTGGTTGCTGGCGGGTGCCGCTTTCGCCATTAACTGCCTGGTCGAGCAGAAAGTGGATGCGCTGATGCGCCGCACCGCGTGGCGGCCGTCGGCGACCGGCGAGATCACCACGATGCAGACCCTGGTGTTCTCGGCCGTGCTGGGCGGGGCAGGGATGTGGGTACTCCATGTCTTCACCAACGACCTGACCATGTGGCTGACGGTGGCGACCTTCGTCGGCTATGCCGTGGTGTACACCATCCTGCTCAAGCCGGCCACGCCGCAGAACATCGTGATCGGCGGGCTGTCCGGCGCGATGCCGCCGGCGCTGGGCTGGGCGGCCGTGGCGGGCAACGTGCCTGCCGAAGCCTGGTTCCTGGTGCTGATCATCTTCACCTGGACCCCGCCGCATTTCTGGGCCCTGGCGCTGTACCGCCGCGCCGACTACGCCAAGTCCGGCCTGCCGATGCTGCCGATCACCCATGGCGAGCGCTTCACCCTGCTGCATATCCTGCTGTACACGCTGATCATGATCGCGGCCACGCTGCTGCCCTTCGTGTACGGCATGAGCGGGTATATCTACCTGGCGGCAGCGCTGGTCCTGGGCGGCGGTTTCCTGGCCTATGCCTGGAAGTTGTTCTGCAACTATTCCGATGCGCTGGCCCAGCGCACGTTCCGCTTCTCGATCCTCTACCTGTCGCTGTTGTTCGCGGCGCTGCTGATCGATCACTATTTCAAGTTCCTGCCGCAGTCCTGAGCGATGCCGGGAGCACCCGCGCGGTTGCGGCATCTTGTCGCGGCCCCGGCGCGGGGCGGTGCCGATCGGCGATACTGCATCCATCTGCCAATGTGACCAGGCCGCCGTCCGCCTCCATCCGGCTTTCCGGGGCGCCCGGGCCGGCCTGTCCGCCAATCAAGCCGCCAATCAAGCGAATCGCATGCCAAGCCGTCTCTTTCCGGGTTCTTCGTCCAGCTTTGCGCTGTTCCGCCGCTTCTGCCTGCTGGCGCTGTGCTCGCTGCTGCTTGCCGCCTGCGGCCAGCAGCGCGCCTCGTTCAAGAATGTCGACATCAGCGGCGGCAGCGAATTCGGCAAGGATTTCGTCCTCACCGACCACAACGGCAAAGTGCGCTCGATTGCCGACTTCAAGGGCAAGGCCGTGGTGATGTTCTTCGGCTATACGCACTGCCCCGATGTCTGTCCCACCACCATGGCCGAGCTGAAGGCGGTGATGGAGCAACTGGGCCCGGATGCCGACCGCGTGCAGGTGCTGTTCGTCACGGTCGATCCCGAGCGCGATACGCAGGCGCTGCTGGCGCAATACGTGCCCGCCTTCGATCCGCGCTTCCTGGGCATGCGCCCGGCCGACGACGCGGCGCTGCAGAAGGTGGCAAAGGATTTCAAGGTGTTCTACGCCAAGGTGCCGGGTACCTCGCCGAACAACTACACGATGGACCACTCGGCAGGCAGCTATGTATTCGATCCGAGCGGCCGGTTGCGCCTGTTCATCCGCCACGGCCAGGGCCCCGAGCCGATCGCGCACGACCTGAAGCAGCTGCTTTCCTGAAGCGGCTCCGCCCGCCAGGGGCGGGGTCTCCGGACAAAAAAACAGGGCCGGTCGCGAGACCGGCCCTGTTCCATTCTGGCGCGCGGCTTTCGTTCCGCCGCGCTCCCGCGCAACTATCAGGCAAAGGCCTGCAGAGCACCCTTCATCTTCTTCATCGCCGCGGTTTCGATCTGGCGGATGCGCTCGGCGGAGACACCGAACTCGTCAGCCAGCTCGTGCAGCGTTGAGCCGCCGGAGCCGTCGTCGTTGACGTGCAGCCAGCGCGCCTCGATGATGCGGCGGCTGCGGTCGTCCAGCTTGGTCAGCGCTTCTTCCAGGCCTTGCACCTGCATGCGGTCGTGGCGCTGGGCCTCGATCACGCGGGTCGGCTCGTTGTGGTTGTCAGCCAGGTAGGCGATCGGCGCGAACTCCTCCTCGCCGTCGTCGATCTGGCCTTCCAGCGCCAGGTCGCCGCCCGACAGGCGGGTTTCCATCTCCATCACTTCTTCCGGCTTGACGTTCAGCTCGCGCGCGACCGCGTCGACCTGCTCCGGCGTGAAGGTATGGGCACCCTGCTTGTGGCTGCGCAGGTTGAAGAACAGCTTGCGCTGGGCCTTGGTGGTCGCCACCTTGACCATGCGCCAGTTCTTCAGCACATATTCGTGGATCTCGGCCTTGATCCAGTGCATGGCGTACGACACCAGCCGCACGCCCTGGTCCGGGTCGAAGCGCTTCACGGCCTTCATCAGGCCGATATTGCCTTCCTGGATCAGGTCCGCGTGGGGCAGGCCATAGCCGAGGTACTGGCGGGCGATGGACACCACCAGGCGCAAGTGCGACAGCACCATGCGGCGAGCCGCATCGACGGAGTCATGCTCGCGCAGATCGCGTGCAAGCCGCTGCTCTTCCTCGGGGGTGAGCATGGGGATACGATGGACAGCCTGGATATAGCTGTCCAGGTTTCCCAGGTTTCCGGGAAACGTCAGCGCAAATGCCCCGGCGCCCTGAGGCGCCGTAGGCAGGCGGCTGCTGGTTTGGGTTTGGTCGGCAGATAGGACCGCGTTCACTCGATTGCTCCTTTCGCATCCGGCGGGTGGGTTGCCCGCGGCGCTCGCCCTGAAGGGTCCGCGCACTGCATTGCAACACATATTAGCACTCAAGCCGGGAGACTGCTAAGTTGGAGTCCTTATAGGGTTGATAGTTCCAGGTAATTGGCTTCTGTTTTCAAATAGCCTTTTTTCTGGCTTTCTTCCTGCTATGTGGAGCGACCACTATCCGGCAGCCCCCGCAACGCCATCGGACATTGATTAGAGGGGCGCCGCCGGTCCCGGTTCTGTCGCGCAATGAGATGCTGTGTTTCACCAGCGGCTACACTCTTTTCATTCATGCGGCCGTCAGCATCGGCCTAACCGGGGAAAATGCATGTCTGCTATCGAACACTTGCTCAAACCGCACGTACGTGACCTGGGCGACGGTTTTACCGTCAGCCGGGTGCTGCCGGCCGCGGCGGCCCAGACCGTGGGCCCGTTCATCTTCTTCGACCATATGGGGCCGACGGTGCTTCCGGCCGGGCAGGGGATGGATGTGCGCCCGCATCCGCATATCGGGCTGGCGACCGTCACCTACCTGTTCGAAGGGGAAATCCTTCACCACGACAGCCTGGGCAGCAAGCAGGTCATCAAGCCGGGCGACGTGAACTGGATGACGGCCGGCCGCGGCATCGCGCACTCGGAGCGCTCACCGCAGGCGGCCCGCGAGGCCGGTCCGCGCCTGCACGGCATCCAGACCTGGGTGGCGCTGCCCAAGGAGCACGAGACCGTGGAGCCTTCCTTCTTTCACCATCCTGCCGCGACCCTGCCCAAGCTCGAGCGGCCCGGGGTGCGGATGACGGTGATCGCGGGCGATGCGTTTGGGGCCGAGGCGCCCGTGAAGGTCTTCAGTCGCACGCTGTACGTGGCGATCGATCTGGAGCAGGGCGCAAGCCTCGAGATTCCGCCGGAGCACGCGCAACGCGGCATCTACCCGGTAGACGGCGTGGTCGCGCTGGATGGGGAAGTGTTGCCTGAGCGCCACATGGCGCTGCTGGTGCCGGACCAGACGGTCACGCTGACGGCCGAGGCGCCGTCGCGCGTCATGCTGCTCGGCGGCGACCCCACCGACGGGCACCGCTTTATCTTCTGGAATTTCGTTTCCAGCAGCAAAGAAGCCATCGAAGCCGCATCCCAGCGATGGGAGGACGACCAGTTCCCGCGCGTGCCCGGCGAGGACGACCGCATCCCGCTGCCACAGCGCAAGCGCTGACGGCGCGCTGACGACGCGGGCGCCGCCAGCCTCGCCTGCCGCCCCGTTCCCCATTCCCCGCTCAGACCGGGCTGGCCCAGGCCACGCGCGTGCCCTGCTGCAGGCAGCTGCGGATGGCCTCGACCTGCGTGGCGATCGGGGCCGGGACCGGCGCCTTGCCATCCAGCACGGAGCGGATCCAGGCCGCAGTCTGCGCGACGTCGTTGCCGGGTGGCAGTTCCGGCACCTCGCTGATCGAGCCCGCGGTGGGGTCGACCAGGGTGCGCTGGTGCCCGTCGTGCAGCCAGTCGATGCGGCCGCCGCGCCGCGCGTCGGCGACCACCTCGCCCTCGGTGCCGCGCGCCAGCAGCACATTGGCAGGCTCGCGCGAGAAGTAATCGGTCAGGGTCTCGCGGTACTCCGGATGCGTGTAGCTGTACAGGCGCAGGGCCTCGGCCGGCGTATGCGCGCCCACCGGCTGCAGCATCTTGACCACCGTGTGCGAGGAGTTGCGCAGGCCGATCTGCATGCGCCGGTCGAGCATGCGGGCCAGCGCCGGCGACAGCACATCGATCGGCAGCACGGCCAGCGGCCCGGGCTGCCCGGCCTTGGCGCAAAGCAGGGTTTCAGCCTCGGCCACCGTGGCGCAGGGCGCAATGCCCAACGCCTCGAACAGCGCGATGCTGGTCACGCGCCCGTTGAACTCCCGGGTGCCGTGGACCAGCACGGGATGGCCTTCGCGCGCCAGTAACATGGCCAGCAAAGGGATCAGGTTGGGTTGCTTGCGCGCGCCGTTGTAGCTGGGGATGGATACCACCACGCGCTCGGGCGGCGCGGCCAGCGGCAGGCAATGCGCGTGCGCGGCGTCCAGCATGCCGGCCAGTTCGTGCGGTGCCTCGCCCTTGATGCGATAGGCCATCAGCACCGCGCCCAGTTCGATATCGGCCACGCGACCGGCCAGCATGGCGTCGAACAGCGCCTGCGCGTCTTCGCGCGGCAGCGCGCGGGCGCCATTGACGCCCCGGCCGATCTCCTTGATGTACTTCGCCGCGGCGAAGGCGGCGGCGGGCTGGGGCGTGGAGGACGTATCGGTCATGGCGGGATGGGACAGTGTTGTTTGAGGTTCATGATAGCGGAGCGGGCCGGCCCTGCCCATGGCGGCGGCCGGCCCCGGTCCGTCACCTCGCCGTTCCGCGCCGGTCAGGCCGCTTCCTTCAGCGCAGGATTGCGCTGCTTGCGGTACAGGAAGTCCAGCACCGCGGTGCGGCAGGCGTGGTAGGTCTTGTCGTCGGCCAGCGCCATGCGTTCGCGCGGACGCGGCAGGTCCACCGGCAGCACTTCGCCGATGGTCGCGGCGGGCCCGTTGGTCATCATGACGATGCGGTCGGCCAGCAGCACGGCTTCGTCCACGTCGTGGGTCACCATCACCACCGTGCTGCGGGTCTTGGCGACGATCTTGATCAGCTCGTCCTGCAGGTGGGCCCGGGTCAGCGCATCCAGCGCGCCGAACGGCTCGTCCATCAGCAGCACCTTGGGCTCCATCGCCAGCGCGCGCGCGATACCCACGCGCTGCTTCATGCCGCCCGAGATTTCCTGCGGGTACTTGCTCTCGGCATGGGTCAGGCCAACCATGGCCAGCGTGTCATGCGTGCGGGCCTTGAGCTGCGCGCGGCTCTCGCTGCCGCCGAACACGCGTTCCACGCCGAGGTAGACGTTGTCGAAGCAGGTCAGCCACGGCAGCAGCGAGTGGTTCTGGAACACCACCGCGCGGTCCGGGCCCGGACCGGCGATCTCGCGTTCGGCGCAGATCAGCGCGCCGCTGCTGGGGCGGTCGAGGCCGGCCAGCAGGTTCAGCAGCGTCGATTTGCCGCAGCCCGAGTGGCCGATCAGCGTGACGAACTCGCCGCGGGCGATGGTCAGGTTGACATCGCGCAGGGCGACGAACGGTCCCTTCTTGGTCTTGAAGGTCTGGCCCACGTTTTCGATACGGACGAACTTTTCCATGACGATCTCCCGGATGCCTTAGTTGCCGTAGCTGAATTTCCTGGCCAGGCTCAGCAGCGCGTATTCCAGCAGCAGCCCCACCACGCCGATGATGAAGATGGCGATCACGATGTGCTCGACCTTCAGGTTGTTCCACTCGTCCCACAGCCAGAAGCCGATGCCGGTGCCGCCCGTGAGCATCTCCGCGGCCACGATCACCAGCCAGGCGGTGCCGATGGACAGCCGCACGCCGGTCAGCATATAGGGCAGCACAGCCGGCAGCAGCACCCGCGTGAACACCTTCCACTCGGACAGGTCGAGCACGCGCGCCACGTTCAGGTAGTCCTGCGGCACGCGCGTCACGCCCACCGCGGTGTTGATCACCATCGGCCAGATCGAGCAGATGAAGATGGCCCAGATCGCGGCCGGGTTGGCGGCCTTGAACAGCAGCAGCCCGATCGGCAGCCACGCCAGCGGCGAGACCGGCCGCAGCAGGCTGATGATCGGCGCCATCATGGCGTTGAGAAAGGCAAAGCGGCCCAGCGCGAAGCCAGCCGGAATGCCGATCAGCGCGGCCAGCCCGAAGCCCGCCGCGACGCGCGCCAGCGACGCCAGCACATTCCAGCCGATGCCCTGGTCGTTGGGGCCGTTGCGGTAGAACGGGTCGGAAAACAGCGGCACGGCGGCGTGCCAGGTGGCGGCCGGGGTGGGCAGCGCAGGGCTCATCGTGGCCACGCCGTGCCAGAACAACAGGAACAGCGCAAAGCCGGCGACGGGCGGCATCGCCTTGAGCACGACGGCGCTGACGGCCTCGCGCCGCGCGGCGCGGCGCGCATCGGCCTGAGCCTCGAGCGCGCGGCGTTCGGCGCGCTCGTGCGCTTGCTGGTCGCCGAGCACGGCGAGTCCGGCGGTGCCGCCGGCGTCGGTGGAGGAGACTTGGTTGCCGGCATGTTCGGCCGGTCGAGCTAGTGCATTCACATCAGGCTCCTTCAGGCGCCGGCGCGTCGCCACGCCGGCATTCGGGCTGCAATCGAACCGGCTCAGGCTTTGATCTTGAATCCGTCGGCGTACGCCTTGGGGTCCTTGGTGGCATCCCATGTCACGCCGTCGATCAGGCGCGCCGTGCGGAAATCGCTCTTGGGCACCGGCACCTGCGCGGCTTCGGCCGCCTGCTTGTAGACATCGATGCGGTTGACCTTCTTCGCCACCGCCAGGTAGTCGGGGTGGTCCTTGAGCAGGCCCCAGCGCTTGTGCTGCGTGAGGAACCACATGCCGTCGGAGAGGAAGGGAAAGTTGGCGCTGCCGTCCTGGTAGAACTTCATCGAGTCCGGGTCGTCCCAGGTCTTGCCCAGGCCGTTGCTGTAGCGGCCAAGCATGCGGTCCAGGATGATGTCCATGTCGGTGTTGACATAAGACTTGGCGGCAATGGTTTCCGCGGTCTTACGGCGGTTGGAGGCCGACGCGTCGATGTACTTCGAGGCTTCGAGCACGGCGGCCACCATGGCGCGCGCGGTGTTGGGGTACCTCTGCACGAACTCGGCCGTGGTGCCCAGGGTCTTCTCGGGGTGATCCTTCCAGATGGCCTGCGTGGTTTCCGCGGTGAAGCCGATCTTGTCGGCAATGGCGCGCGCGCCCCAGGGTTCGCCGACGCAGAAGCCATCCATATTGCCCACGCGCATATTGGCCACCATCTGCGGCGGCGGCACGGTGATGGCCTTGGCGTCCTGCATCGGGTTGATGCCGTTGGCGGCCAGCCAGTAGTACAGCCACATCGCGTGGGTGCCGGTGGGGAAGGTCTGGGCAAAGGTGTAGTCGCGCTTTTCCTTCGTCATCAGCGCCTTCAGGCTGGCGCCGTCCTTGACGCCTTTTTCCGCCAGCTTGGAGGACAGCGTGATGGCCTGGCCGTTGTGGTTGAGGTTCATCAGCACGGCCATGTCCTTCTTGGGCCCGCCGATGCCCAGCTGCACGCCGTAGATCAGGCCGTACAGCACGTGCGCGGCGTCGAGCTCGCCGTTGACCAGCTTGTCGCGCACGCCGGCCCAGGAAGCCTCCTTGGTGGGGGTGATCTTGATGCCGTATTTCTTGTCGAAGCCGAGCGTGCCGGCCATGACCACGGAAGCGCAGTCCGTCAGCGGGATAAAGCCGATCCGCACCTCGGGCTTCTCCGGCGCGTCGGAGCCCGCCGCCCAGGCGCCGGCGCGCACCAGCGGGTCGACCAGGGTGATCACGCTGGCGCCGGCGATGGTGGCCAGCGCGCGGCGGCGGCCGCTGCTGGCGGGCACCGCGTCGGCGGCGGCCGTGCTGGCATCGTTGGCGACCGCGGCGTGCAGCGGCTTGGCAAGCTTCAGGCGAGAGGGCATTCCACGGCTCCAAATGAAAAGCGTCCTGAACCGCGCCGCTTTCGCCAGAATGCGGGGCAGGTCAGGACGCCGTTGTCCCGTGATGCGGCGCAGCCTTCGTTGGCGGCGCACATCGGATAGTGATCGGCCTTCGTTGGCCGTCATGGTATCTACGCAAGCGGCGTGCCATGCGTTCATTCGCCGGCGAGGGGCAGGTGCGGCAAAAGGCGGGCATCGGGCGCACGGCGACCGGGAAAAGGGAGGGAGGAATGCGGCGGGCCTGAGCGCACTCGGTGCGCGGCGTGCGCCGGCGCGGCGCCATGTTTGTGCAATGCACCAAGCCCGTGCGGGCCGGTTGCCGGCGCCGTGGGCTCAACTCATCACATCGATCACACGCCGCGCGGCCTCGACCAGCTTGATGCCGCGCTCCATCGCCATGCTGCGCAGGCGCTTGTAGGCCTCTTCCTCGCTCATGCCGCGCTCCTTCATCAGCAAGCCCTTGGCACGCTCGACTTCCTTGCGCTCGGCCAGCTGCAGGCGCGTGGCATCCAGCTCGGCGCGCAGTTGCTGGTCCAGCTCGAAGCGCGCATAGGCCACATCCAGCACGGTCTTGACGCGCTCGGCGCGCAGGCCGTCGACGATGTAGGCGGTAATGCCCGCCGTGAGCGCCGCCTTGATGCGCTGGGCGTCGTCGTTGTCCGTGAACAGCACGATCGGCCGTGGCGCGTGCTGCGTCGAGACGCACACATGCTCCACGGTGTCGCGCGCAGCCGATTCGGAGGCGATGATGATGAGATCAGGCTGCCGTGCAGCGATGGCGTCGGGCAGGCGCATGTCCGCGTCCGCCGTCTCGATGTCGGTGAAACCCGCCGATACCAGGCCGGCCTGGATGGTCTCGACATTGAGCGGGTCCGCGTCGTGCGGATCGCGCACGAGCAGGATGCGCAGGCTGCGCGAACCCGCCGCGGGTGGCGTCGCGGGACGGGGCGGGCTGGGAGGGGCGGGAGGGCGTCGGGTCATGTTTCCATTGGCGTCGGGACTTGCCATGCAAGATCCGCGCCGACTACGTCTTTATTGTATTGCGGGGTTTCCCGCATTCAATGTCCGCCGGCGTACAAGCCCGAAGGGGGCGGTGTATGCTATTGCCCTGCTGCGCGGCAGGGCGTCTGCCGGCAACGCGCGGCCTGACAAACACAGTACAAAGTCTGGAGAGTTGGATGACCGAATTCGTATTCGCCCCGCCCGCGCCCACCGGCGTGCCCGTGCGCGGCGGCAGCGCGCAGTTCCCGGTGCGCCGGGTCTACTGCGTGGGCCGCAACTATGCCGCCCACGCCCGTGAAATGGGTTCGGACCCCGACCGTGAACCGCCGTTCTTCTTCTGCAAGCCCGCCGACGCGGTGAGCTATGTGGCCGACGGCACCGAAGGCAGCTTCCCGTACCCGCAGGGCACCAGCAACTGCCACTACGAGATCGAACTGGTGGTCGCCATCGGCAAGGGCGGCAAGGACATTGCCGAGGCCCACGCCGCCAGCCACGTGTTCGGCTACGCCATCGGCCTGGACATGACGCGCCGCGACCTGCAGAACGAATCGAAAAAGACCGGCCGCCCCTGGGAAACCGGCAAGGCTTTCGACAAGTCTGCACCGATCGGTCCGATCGTGCCGGTGTCCGCCATCGGCCATCCGGAAAAGGGCGCTGTCACGCTGGCCGTCAACGGCGCCGAAAAGCAGCGCGGCGACCTCTCCGACCTGATCTGGTCGGTGCCGGAAATGGTGTCCTATCTTTCGCGCCTGTTCGAGCTGCATCCCGGCGACCTGATCTACAGCGGCACGCCCGAAGGCGTGGGCGCGGTGGTGAAGGGCGACGTCATGCAGGGCAAGATCGAAGGCCTGGGCGAGCTCATCGTCAAGGTGGTCTAGCCCATGCTGAAGCTCTACAGCTACTTCCGTAGCTCGGCTTCGTACCGGGTGCGCATCGCGCTGAACCTGAAGGGTTTGCCGTACGACTACGTGCCCGTACATCTGCTGCGCGAGGGTGGCCAGCAGCTCCAGCCCGCCTACCGCACGCTCAATCCCGATGCGCTGGTGCCGACCCTGCTCGACGACGATCAGGTCGTGATGCAGTCGATCGCGATGGTGGAGTACCTCGACGAAACGCATCCCGAGCCGCCGCTGCTGCCCGGCAGCGCGCTCGACCGCGCCTATATCCGCGCGGTGGCGTTCGAGGTTGCCTGCGAGATCCATCCGCTCAACAACCTGCGCGTGCTGAAGTACCTCAAGCACACGCTGGGCGTGGCGGAAGAGGCCAAGGACGCGTGGTACCGCCACTGGGTCGAGCTGGGTTTCGAGGCGGTCAACACCAACCTGGCGCGTTCCGGCAAGGCAGGCCGCTTCTGCTTTGGCGACACGCCGACGCTGGCCGATGTCTGCCTGGTGCCGCAGGTCTTCAACGCGCAGCGCTTCAATATCGACGTGAGCCGCTATCCGGCGATCGCCAAGGCGTTCGATGCGTGCATGGCGCTGCCGGCTTTCCAGCAGGCCGAGCCGAAGGCGCAGCCGGACGCGGAGTAGCGCGCCGGCAGTTCAGGCGGCCGTATGAAAAAGCCCCGCAAGCGATTGCGGGGCTTTTTTTTCCGCCGGCGCGGGTGTTCAGCCCAGCAGGGCTTCCGCGAACTCGTCGGCCCTGAACGGCTGCAGGTCCTCGACCTTCTCGCCCACGCCGATGAAGTAGACCGGCACCGGGCGCTGCCGCGCGATCGCGGCGAGGATGCCGCCCTTGGCGGTGCCGTCGAGCTTGGTCACGATCAGCCCGGTGAGATTCAGCGCGTCGTCGAACGCCTTGACCTGCGCCAGTGCGTTCTGCCCGGTGTTGGCGTCGATCACCAGCAGCGATTCGTGGGGCGCGCTCGGCATGGCCTTGGCGATTACGCGCTTGACCTTCTTGAGCTCCTCCATCAGGTGCAGCTGCGTCGGCAGGCGTCCGGCGGTATCGGCCATCACGATATCGATCCCGCGCGCGCGCGCCGCGTTGACCGCGTCGAAGATCACGGCGGCCGGGTCGCCGCTCTCCTGCGAGACGACCGTCACGTTGTTGCGTTCTCCCCAGATCGTCAGCTGTTCGCGCGCGGCGGCGCGGAAGGTGTCGCCCGCGGCCAGCAGCACGGACTGCCCGTAGCTCTGGAAATGCTTGCAGAGCTTGCCGATGCTGGTGGTCTTGCCGGCGCCGTTGACGCCCGCGATCATCATCACCATTGGCTGTTCGCGCCCCAGCTCCATGGTCTTCTCGAGCGGGCGCAGCAGGTTGGTGAGCAGCTCGCGCAGCGCAGTCTTGACGCCTTCGGAGGTCTCGATACGCTCGCTCTTGACGCGCCGGCGCAGCTCGCCCAGCAGGTATTCGGTGGCCTCAACTCCCGCGTCAGCCATCAGCAGCGCGGTTTCCAGCTCCTCGAACAGGGCTTCGTCGACCTTCACGCCGACGAACAGCGTGCCCAGGTTGCGGCTGGTCTTGGACAGCCCCGTGCGCAGGCGCTGTACCCAGCCACGCCTGGCCTCCTGGCTGGCGGCCGGAGGCGGTGTCAGGACCATTTCCTCGCCAGCGGGTGGCTCGGGCAGCCTTGCCGCCGGCATGGGAACCGGCGCCGGGGCGGGGGCCGCCACGGGTAGCGCAGGGGCCACCGGAGCCGCCACCGGGGCTGCATTCGGGGTCGGCGCGGGCGCCGTTACCGGGGCCGGTGCGGCCGCGGGCGCGGGGCTTGGCGCCTCGACTGGCGCACCGGCCGGCTCGGCCTTGCGCTTCTTCCAGAAACTAAACATTGGGAAAGGGGTCAATACCCCGGTAGAATCAATCGCCAAAATTCTAGCAGACGGGGTCGCATGAACCATTGTGCTGTCAGCTCCAGGCCGGGCACCGCCCGTGCCGCATCGCCGGCCGCCGGTGCCGGTGCCAGCCGCGCCGGCGCTTTTGCCCGGCGCCTCCTTCCCGTCCTGCTGATCAGCACCCTGCCCTGGTTTGGCGCGGCCTACGCGCAGACCGGCGTGGTGGCGCCGCCCCTGCCGACCGGCCAGGCCACCGCCTCGCAGAGCGCGGCAGCCGATGCGGCCACCACCGAATTCACGCTGTCCAACGGCATGCGGGTGATCGTCAAGGAAGACCATCGCGCGCCCACCGTGGCCCACCAGATCTGGTATCGCACCGGTGGCATGGACGAGGTCAGCGGCACCACCGGCGTGGCGCACATGCTCGAACACATGATGTTCAAGGGCACGCCCAAGGTCGGCCCAGGCGAATTCTCCAAGCAGATCGCCGCGCTGGGCGGGCGCGAGAACGCCATGACCAACCGCGACTTCACGCTCTACTACCAGCAGATCAGCAAGCAGTACCTGCCGCGCATGATGGAGCTGGAGGCCGACCGCATGGCCAACCTCATCATCAAGAAGGATGAGTTCGAGCGCGAGATGAAGGTGGTGATGGAAGAGCGCCGCCTGCGCACCGATGACTCCGCGCGCGGCACCGTCTACGAGCAGCTGCTGGCTACGGTATTTACCGCGGCGCCTTATCGCCACCCGGTGATCGGCTGGATGGACGACCTCGTCAACATGCGCGTGGAAGACGTGCAGGCCTGGTACCGCGACTGGTACGTGCCCAACAACGCGCTGCTGATCGTCACCGGCGATGTCACCGCGGCCGAAGTCAGGAAACTGGCCGAGCGCACCTATGGCAAGCTCAAGCCGCGCGCGCTGCCGCTGCGCAAGACGCAGCTCGAACCGCTGCAGAAGGGCGTCAAGCGGGTCTGGGTCAAGGCGCCGGCCGAGAACCCCTACGTGGTGATGGCGTACAAGGTGCCGCGCCTGCACGATGTCGACAAGGATGTCGATCCCTACGCGCTGGAAGTCCTGTCGGCCGTGCTCAACGGCTATGACAATGCGCGCCTGACGCGCGACCTGGTGCGCGAGCGGCGCCTGGCCGACGACGTCAACGTCGGCTACGACAGCGTCAACCGCGCCGAATCCATCATCGTGCTCGACGGCACCCCGGCCGCCGGACATACCACCGAGGAGATCGAGCGCGCGCTGCGCGACGAAATCGCCCGCATCGCGCGCGAGGGCGTCTCGCCCGAGGAGCTCAAGCGCGTCAAGGCGCAGGTGGTGGCCGCGCAGATCTACAAGCGCGACTCCGTGTTCGGGCAAGGCATGGAGATCGGCGTGTCGGAGATCTCGGGCATTTCCTGGCGCAAGCTCGACCGCATGCTGGAGCGCATCAAGGAGGTAACGCCGGCCCAGGTGCAGGCGGTGGCAGCAAAGTATTTCAGCGACGACAACCTGACTGTGGCGACGCTGCTGCCCCAGCCGATCGATCCCAACAAGAAGCAGGCACCGGTCGACGCCGGTGCGCTGCGCTGAGTTTCCAAGAGGACCGAAGATGCCTCTCTTTGCCCCGACGATTCCGTCGCCGCGCCTGCTGCGCCGCCTTGCGGGCGTGGCTTGCGGCGCGCTGGTCATGCTTGCCTCGCAGGCCGCGCTGGCGGCCATCCCGATCGAGCAGTGGACCACATCCACCGGCGCGCGCGTCTACTTCGTGCGCAGCCCGTCCATACCCATGCTGGACGTCAACATGGATTTCGACGCTGGCAGCCGCTATGACCCGCCCGGCAAGGCGGGCCTGGCCACGCTCACTTCGGCCCTGCTCGACAAGGGCGCGGCGGCGCAGGACGGCCAGCCTGCCCGCAACGAGGCGCAGGTGGCAGACGCCTTCGCCGATACCGGCGCCGATTTCGGCGGCGCCGCCAGCGGCGACCGCGGCGGCATCGGCCTGCGCACGCTCACCAGCGAGCCGGAGCTGAGCCAGTCGCTGGCGCTCGCCGCGCAGCTGATCAAGGCGCCGGCCTATCCGGATGCCGTGGTCGCGCGCGAGAAGCAGCGCCTGATCACCGCCATCCGCGAAGCCGACACCAAGCCAGGCGTGATTGCCGACAAGATGGTGTCGCGCGCGATCTACCCGGCGCACCCCTATGGCGTTGCGGCCACGGTGGCCTCGGTGGAGTCCATCACGCGGGCCGATCTCGAGCGTTTCTGGCGCGACAATTTCGCCGCGTCGCGCGCCGTCGTGACGCTGATCGGCGCGATCGATCGCAAGCAGGCCGAGACCATCGCCGAGCAGCTCACGCGCGGCCTGCCGCCCGGCGCCACGCCGCCAGCCATGCCGCAGGTTCAGCTCAAGATCGCGGCCAGCGAGCAGCGTGTGCCTCATCCGGCGCAGCAGGCCACGGTGGCGATCGGCCAGCCCGCCATCGCCCGCGGCGACCCGGACTATTTCCCGCTGCTGGTGGGCAACTACGTGCTCGGCGGCGGCGGCTTCAGCTCGCGCCTGACCGACGAGGTGCGCGAGAAGCGCGGCCTGACCTATGGCGTGGACAGCTACTTTGCCCCGGCCAAGCAGGCCGGCCCCTTCGGCATCGGCCTGCAGACCAAGAAGGAGCAGACCAACGAAGCGCTGGCGCTGGTGCGCAAGGTGCTCGCGCAATATGTCGCGGAAGGTCCGACCGACGCCGAGCTCAAGGCCGCCAGGGACAATCTCGTCAACGGCTTTCCGCTGCGTATCGACAGCAACCGCAAGCTGCTGACCAATGTGGCCAATATCGGCTGGTACGGCCTGCCGCTGGACTACCTGGACACCTGGACCGCGCAGATCGGCAAGGTGACGCGCAGCCAGGTGAAGGACGCTTTCCAGCGCCATGTGCATCCGGATGCCATGGCGACCGTGATCGTGGGCGGGCCGGAGTGAGGCTCGCTCCGAGATGCGGCGCGCGGTCGGCGTCCGCAGGCTCTACAATCACGGCATGAATTCGCGTACCCGATCTCCTTCGCCCGCCGCCGGCGGGCCATCCTTAGCTCCTGCGGCGCGGCGCTCGCCCACCCAGGTCCGCATCATCGGCGGCAGGTGGAAGCGCACGCCGCTGCCTGTGCTCGATGCCGAAGGCCTGCGTCCCACCCCCGACCGCGTGCGCGAGACCCTGTTCAACTGGCTCGGCCAGGACATGTCCGGGATGGCCTGTCTCGACCTGTTTGCCGGCTCCGGCGCACTCGGCTTCGAAGCCGCTTCGCGCGGGGCGATGCAGGTCACCATGGTGGAATCCAATCCGCGTGTGGCGAAACAGTTGCGAGACAACCAGTACAGGCTGGATGCCCAGCAGATCCGCATCGTGCAGGGTGATGCTTTCGCAACAGCGGCGCAGATGCCGGCCTCGAGCTTCGATGTGGTCTTCCTGGATCCTCCCTTCGCGCAAGACTGGCTCGGCCCGGCGCTGGAGCATGCGGCCAGGCTGTCGCGCCCGGGTGGCGCGGTCTACGTGGAAACGGACCGGGCCCTGATCGGACCCGACGCGCCAGTGCCGGCCGCGCTGGAGATCGTGCGGCATGCCCGCGCCGGCGCCGTGCACTTCCATTTGCTGCAGCACAAGACGAACTGATCCGCGCGGGCCGGCGCGGCGTGACCGGCCATCGCACGCTAGATGCGGCACCGCCGCGAAACCATCATCCGGCGGCTTCCAAGTGCCGCTTTTAGGGTTACACTACGCCGCTGTCGCCAACGCTCGTCACGCAGCCTTGGCTCCAGCCCTCACCATAGCGGGCGGGGCCAAGCGGTCCATCCAGGACCGGCAACGGGCAGAACAAGGAGGAAGCATGGTCGTCGCGGTCTACCCCGGCACTTTCGATCCAATGACCCGGGGCCACGAGGATCTGGTGCGCAGAGCGTCCAATATCTTCGATGAGCTCGTGGTCGGCGTGGCGCAGAGCCCCAACAAGCGCCCATTCTTTGCACTGGAAGAACGCATCGGAATCGCCCGTGAAGTACTGGGCCACTATCCCAACGTGCGCGTGGAAGGCTTCTCCGGCCTGCTCAAGGATTTCGTCCGCAAGAACAACGCACGGGTGATCGTGCGGGGCCTGCGCGCGGTCTCCGACTTCGAGTACGAGTTCCAGATGGCGGGCATGAACCGCTACCTGTTGCCCGATGTGGAGACCATGTTCCTGACACCGTCGGACCAGTACCAGTTCATCTCCGGCACCTTCGTGCGCGAGATCGCGGTGCTGGGCGGCGACGTCAGCAAGTTCGTGTTTCCTTCGGTGGAGCGCTGGCTTCAGGAGAAGATCGGCAAAGCGGAATAGAATAGAGGCTTGCGACATGCGAACCGCGGCCAGTCGGGCGCGGCACATGTCCAGGTCAAGGAAATTGTATGGCACTGATGATCACCGACGACTGCATCAATTGCGACGTTTGTGAGCCGGAGTGCCCGAACGAAGCCATTTCGATGGGGCCCGAGATCTATGAGATCGACCCCGGCAAATGTACGGAATGCGTCGGACACTTCGATGAACCGCAATGCCAGCAGGTCTGCCCCGTGGCTTGCATCCCGCACGATCCGGCACGGATCGAATCGCGGGATACGCTGATGGAGCGCTACCGCCTGCTGACGGCGGCCAAGCGGGTCGCCTGAGGCGGCTTGCCAGGCTGGCAGCAAAAAACCCCGACACCGGGAGGTGGCGGGGTTTTTTTTGTCTGGCGCCGGCTGCGGTGCGTCCGGAGCCTAGCGTCCCGTGTGCAGCTCGAGCATGGCGCGCTCGCTCTCGCCCCTGGCCAGCAGCGATAGCGGTGCGATGCAGCGGTCGATGGCTTCGTCGATGGCTTGCTGCTCCTCGCGACGCGGTGGCTTGAGCACATAGTTGACCACGTCCTCGCGGCCGCCGGCGCCGCCGGGGGCATTGCGCGGATGCCCCACGCCGAGGCGCAGCCGCCAGTAGTCCTGCGTGGTCAGGTGCGCGGCGATGTCCTTCAGGCCGTTGTGGCCGCCGGCGCCGCCGCCGCGCTTGAGCTTGACGGTGCCGGGCGGCATGTCCATCTCGTCATGGGCCACCAGGATCTCGTCCGGCAGGATCTTGTAGAAGCGCGCCAGCGACACCACCGCCAGCCCGGAGCGGTTCATGAAGGTGGACGGCTTGAGCAGCCAGATCTCCTGGTCCCACAGGCGCGCGCGCGCCGCCAGGCCGTGGAAGCGGCCTTCCACGCGCAGCGTGACGCCGCCCATGCGGGCCAGCTGGTCGACCAGCCAGAAGCCGGCATTGTGGCGGGTGGCTTCGTATTCCGCCCCGGGATTGCCGAGGCCGACGATGAGTTTGATCATGCGTTGCACTACTTGGGTGAGGGCGGCCAGAGGCCAAGCATACGCGAAACCGCTCGCAAACCGGCGAGCGAAAAAAAGCCGCCGGACACGCCGGCGGCTTCTTCTTGCGGTCGCTGCCACGCAGCCAGCAGGCTGCGTTCAGGCAACTCAGGCAGCAGGCGTTTCGCCGCCTTCCTTGGCTTCCGACACGCCGCCGGCCGGCAGCGAGATGCTGGCGATGGCGGGGTTTTCGTCGCCGTGGGTGATGGCGCTCACACCCTTCGGCAGCTTCACGTCCGACAGGTGCAGGGTCTGGCCCAGTTCTGCGCTGGCCAGGTCCACTTCGATGAACTCGGGCAGGTCGGCCGGCAGGCACGACACTTCCAGTTCGTTCAGGATGTGGTTGACGATGCCATGGCCCAGCTTCACGCCGGGGGCGTTTTCCTGGTTCATGAAGTGCAGGGGCACCTTGACGTGGATCTTGTCCGCTGCCGACACGCGCTGGAAGTCGACGTGCAGGACCAGCGGCTTGAACGGGTGCATCTGGAACGCACGCAGCAGGGCCTTCTCAGCCTTGCCTTCCACTTCCAGGTCGAGGATCGACGAGTGGAACGCTTCCTTCTTCAGGGCGTGGAACAGTGCGTTGTGATCCAGTTCGATCATCTTGGGTTCGGCGGCGCCGCCGTAGATGATGCCCGGGGTCTTGCCGGCATTGCGCAGGCGGCGGCTCGCACCCGTTCCCTGTACGCTACGCTCGAAAGCTACTACTTTCATGATGACTCCAAATGTAAGAGGGCTGTCCGCGACCAGACAGCCCGATGAAGCGGCACGCAAAGGCTGATTCGCCCTGGCCTACCGCAGTAAAGCCTTGGATTCTATCAAGAATCCGCAAACAGCGACATGATCGAGTCGCCCTTCACGATCCGCGTGAAGGTCTCGGCCAGCAGCGAAGCGGTCGAGAGCTGGCGGATCTTGCCGGACTGGATGGCGTCGTCGCGCAGCGGAATGGTGTCGCACACCACCACTTCGTCCAGTTCGGAGTCCGCGATGCGGGCAGCCGCGCCGCCCGACAGCACCGGGTGGGTGCAATACGCGAAGACCTTCAGCGCGCCGCGCTCCTTGAGCACCTGGGCCGCCTTGCACAGCGTGCCACCGGTGTCGATCAYGTCGTCCATGATCACGCAATTGCGGCCGTCGACTTCACCGATGATGTTCATCACCTCGGCCACATTGGCCTTGGGGCGACGCTTGTCGATGATGGCCAGGTCGCAGTTCAGCTGCTTGGCCAGCGCACGGGCGCGCACCACGCCGCCGACGTCCGGCGAGACCACCAGCAGATCGCCGTAGTTCTTCTCGCGCAGGTCGCCCAGCAGGACCGGGGAAGCGTAGATGTTGTCGACGGGAATATCGAAGAAGCCCTGGATCTGGTCGGCGTGGAGGTCCATGGTCAGGACGCGCTCGACACCGGCGACTTCCAGCATGTTGGCCACTACCTTGGCCGAGATCGCGACGCGCGCCGAACGCGGGCGGCGGTCCTGGCGGGCATAGCCGAAGTACGGCATGGCCGCGGTGATGCTGCGTGCCGAGGCGCGCTTGAGCGCATCGACCATCACCATCAGTTCCATCAGGTTATCGTTGGTCGGCGCGCAGGTGGACTGCAGCACGATGACGTGCTTGCCGCGAACGTTTTCCTGGATTTCAACTTGGACTTCGCCGTCGGAGAACCGGCCGACCTGGGCTTTCCCGAGCGGGATGCCGAGGTGCTGCACGACAGCCTCCGCGAGTTTGGGGTTGGCGTTGCCGGTAAAAACCATCAAGCCTTCGCTGCTCATTCGGTGCACCTGTCTTGCTGCTGGAGGGGGGAAAGATTGCTGCCGGCTAGTGCCGGCAGCTTTTTCGTGCAGGTCCGTTAGGACACTATAGGAATGTAATGGCAGGGGAAGAAGGATTCGAACCTTCGAATGCCGGAATCAAAATCCGGTGCCTTGACCAACTTGGCGACTCCCCTACACAACCGGGTCCGTCCATCGTCACATACAGCCAGCGTGACGCCGAACGAAAAACTTTCTAAGCGAGTGCTGCGAGCGGGTGGCGCGATAAACTCCGCGCACACTTGCCATCCCATCCGGGAGGCAACCGGTCTAGTACCTGCTGCGCTGTCTGCTCGTCATCAAACCGTGCAAACACGCAGGCTCCGGAACCGGTCATCCTTGCATGGGGACTGAATTGTCTCAGCCATTCAAGGGCTCGGGCAACTTCGCCGAACTTCGCTGTTGCTATCGTTTCCAGATCGTTGCGACCGAAAGCGAATTTGTTTGTGCAAGCAGCGAAGACCGCAATTATGGAGAGGGGCGTATCCCTTGTCAACAGTTTGTCCGAAAAAATTTCTGGAGTAGGGACGTGCTGGCGCGGATGGACGATCACGAACCAGCTGTCGGGCAGTTCCACCGTGGCCAGTTCTTCGCCGATGCCCTGCGCGAAGGCGTTCTCCCCGTGCAGGAAAAACGGTACGTCGGCGCCCAGCGCCAGCCCGATGCGCTTGAGTTCCTCGCGCCCCAGGCCGAGTCCCCACAGGTGGTTCAGGGCCATCAGCGTGGTGGCCGCGTCCGACGAGCCGCCGCCGATGCCTCCGCCCATCGGCAGGCGCTTGTCGATGGCGATGTCGGCGCCGAAGGCGGTGCCGCTGGCCTGCTGCAGCGCGCGCGCCGCGCGCACGATCAGGTCGGAGTCCGCCGGCACGCCGGGCACGTCGGTCACGCGCTCGATGCGGCCGTCGTCGCGGCGGCGGAAGTCCAGCGTGTCGCTCCAGTCCACCAGCTGGAACACGGTTTGCAGCGTGTGATAGCCGTCGGGACGGCGCCCGGTCACATGCAGGAAGAGATTGAGCTTGGCGGGCGCGGGGCAGTTGCGCAGTTCGGGAGGGGGCAGGACGCGTGCGGTATTCATTGGGCTTGCTCCGGGTCGATCACAAGGCGCACCGACAGCGGGCTGCTGTCGCCGTCGCGTGCCAGGTCGATGCGGCGCGGCTGCTGCGCGGCCGACTCCTGCCAGGCGACATAGCGCACGGTCCAGCCGTTCTGCGCCAGCGTGGCGAGGCGCCCGCTGTCGTCGCGGGTGGTGCGCGAGGGGCTGCCCGGCGCGGGCCTGGCGTGCAGCCAGTCGCGCATGCCGGCCACCGGCAGCGAAAAGCCCAGGGCTTGTTCCAGCAAGCTATCCACTTCGGGGGCGTTGCGCGGCGCCTGGTTGGGCAGGTCGAGCGTGGCGCCCGAAGGCGTGGAGGTCACCACGGCCAGGGTCTGGCCCAGCGGCGAGATCAGGTCGAGCCGCACGTTGCGGCCCTGCTCGTGCCACTGGAAGCTGCCCTGCACGCCTTCCTCGCGGCCGTAGCGCACGTAGTTGGCGGCAAAGCGGCCTTTGAGGTCGTGCACCTGGGCGGTCTCGCCGGCATCGAACTGGCGCGTGGGAGTGATGCTGGCACAGGCCGCGAGCCACAGGGGCGCGGTCAGGCCCAGCAGGGCTAGGCGTCGGGAAATGGGCATAGGCATCTTGCGCCCGCGGCGCCACCGCGGGCGCCGGGCCATCCTCCCGGCGCGGGCCGGGAGGACAGGGTGCGGATTATCGAAAGCTGGACGGAAAGGAAGGTGATCGAGGGCTTACTTGGACAGCGCGGAGACCGGCACGTTGTAGCGGCGCAGGGTGTCGATCAGGATCACGTTGTCGGGCTCGATCTTGGCGGCCTCGGTCCAGGTCTTGCGCGCTTCGTCTTGCTGGCCGAGTTGCCACAGGACCTCGCCCAGGTGGGCGCCGATTTCGGCCTCGGGCGCCTTGGCGTAGGCGTTGCGCAGCAGTTCGGCCGCCGGCTGGAGCTGGCCGAGGCGGAACTTGACCCAGGCCAGGCTATCCATGATGTAGGGATCGTCCGGGCCCAGCGCCGAGGCTTTTTCCAGCAATTGCAGGGCTTCGGGCAGGCGCACGTTGCGGTCCGCCAGCGAATAGCCGAGCGCGTTGTAGCCTTGCTTCTGCTCGGGCTGCATGGCGATCACCCGGCGCAGCAGCTTCTCCATGCTGTCGTAGCGCTTCTCGCGCTCGTCGAGCATGGCCAGCTCGTAGACCCAGTCCGGGTTCTCGGGCTCGGCCGCGGAGCGTTCTTCCAGCACCTTGCGGGCACGGTCGTAGGCCTTGGCGTCGATCAGCATGCCGACCTCGGCCTGGCGGATCGCGGTCATGCGCTGGGCGCGCTGGTCGGGCTCGGCAATATCCTCGGCATCGGCCAGCATGTCGTTGAAGACCGCTTGGGCATCGTCGAGCTTGCCCATGCGGCCCAGCAGCTGCGCGCGCTTCACGGCGGCGGCGGGCGCCAGGCGGCTGTCGTCGATCCGGTCGAGCCAGGCCACCGCGGCCGGGTAGTCCTTCTTTTCCTCGGCGATCTGTGCGAGGTACTGGTAGGCGATATCCGGGCTCGCCGAGGGCACCTGCTCGGCCAGCTGCAGGTACTCCTTGAGGTATTGCTCGGCCTCGTCGTAGCGCTTGGACTGCAGGCTGGTCAGCCCGAGCGCGAGCGGCACGCGCGGATCCTTCGGTGCGATCTTGCGCAGCGTCTCGAACTCGGCGCGCGCGGATGGCAGGTCATTCTGCAGCAGGTACAGGCGAGCCAGCGTGATGTGCCCGTTGACCGAAGCCGGCGCCTTGCTGACGAACGACTTCAGGCCGGCGATGGCCTGGTCCGGTGCGGTATCCGCGCGCAGTTCGGCAGCCATCAGCGCCGCGGCTTCGTAGTCTGGCCGGATGCGCTGCGCCTCGTCGAGTTCGGCGAGGGCGCCGGGGATATCGCTGGCGGCTTCCTTGGCCCGGGCCAGTGCCAGGTGGGTTTCGGCCGAGCGCATATCGTCGGCCACCAGGCGCTGCAGCAGGGCCGCGGCGCCGGCGGGATCGCTGGTGCGCGACAATTGCTGCTGCATCTGCAGGACTGCCTCCGGCCGGTGGCTCGGCGGCACGCCATTGAGCTGCAGCGCGAGCAGGGGCTCGGCCTCGTCCCACTTGGCGCTCAGCACCAGCAGGGTGGACAGCACCTGGCGCGCACCGGCCGAGGTCGGCGCGAGTTCGGTCCACAGCCGCGCGGCATCCAGCGCCTGCTGCGCGCTGCGTGCATTGAACGCAATCTCGGTGGCGCGTTGCGCGAAGCGCGGGTCGAGCGTATTGCGGGCCAGTTCCATGTAGGTCTGGTACGCCGGGCCGATCACCCCGCGCTGCACGGAGATTTCCGCGGCCAGCACGCGGTACAGGATATCGCCGGTCAGCGACACGGCCGGCAGCGGCATCCTGGGCGGCAAGGGGCTGGAGCGGATGGGCGCGGGTGCGGCCTCCGCCGCCAGCGTGAGCGGCCGCTTGCCCTCGGCGGGCGCAGCATGGCCGGCGAGCGGCGCCAGGGCACAGACCGCAAGCGCGGCCGCAGCGGTAGCCGCGAGCCTGTGACGCAGGGGCCGCCGGATAAGGGTGGAGTCAGCGGTGGTCATCGTGATACGGTCCAGGCGGTCCGGCATGTGGGGGGGTGCTCCAGCACGCAAAAGCGCAAATGCAATGGGAAAGTTAAAGGCATTGTAGCCTGCCGCTACAATGCCTTGCTTGTCCGCATGGCGCCAGCGTACATGGGGTCTCTGGCGGTTTGAGTGGCGCGCAAGGGAGAGGTTCGATGCCTGAGTTGCCGGAGGTCGAAGTGACCCGGCGCGGCTTGCTGCCGCATGTGGTGGGACGGCGCATCGCCGAGGTGGTGGTTCGTCATCGCGGCTTGCGCTGGCCGGTGGAAGCCGGCCTGGAGGCGCAACTGGCCGGACGCGTGATCGCGCGCATCGAGCGGCGCGGCAAGTACCTGCTGCTGGAATGCGTGCGCGCCGCCGCGGACAGTACTTTGGCGGCGGAGCACGCAGGAGCGCACGCAGTTGCCCCGGCGCCCGCCGGCGACCGCGGCTGGCTGCTGATCCACCTTGGCATGACCGGTACCTTGCGTGTGCTGCCGCAGGCGCCCTCGCCGGGGGCGCACGATCATCTCGACCTGGTCCTTGCCGACCCGCTTGCGCCGGGCGGGGCTGACTCGCTCGTGCTGCGCTTTCGCGATCCGCGCCGTTTTGGTGCGGTGCTGTGGAGCCCGCTCGAAGAGGCCGCGCTGAACACGCATCCGCTGCTGCGCGGGCTCGGCATCGAGCCGTTCGACGAGCGTTTCGACGGGAGCTGGCTCTATCGCCACGGCCGCGGGCGCAGCGCAGCCATCAAGACGGTGCTGCTGGCCGGCGACATCGTGGTCGGCGTGGGCAATATCTACGCGTCGGAAAGCCTGTTCGCCGCCGGCATCCGTCCCACCACGCCGGCCGGCCGGCTGTCGCTGGCGCGCTGCGAGCGGCTCGCGGCGGCCGTGCGGGACACGCTCGCACGCGCCATCGAGCGCGGCGGCAGCACCCTGCGCGACTTCGTCGGCAGCGACGGCAGCAGCGGCTACTTCCAGCTGGACTGCGCCGTGTACGACCGCGCCGGTCATCCATGCCGGGTATGCGGCACCACCATCCGCCAGATCGTCCAGGGGCAGCGCTCCACCTTCTATTGCCCGACCTGCCAGCGTTGAACGGCTTGCGGCTCGCCGCGGCAGGGCGCGCGGAGCAACGCCACGCAGAAGTGGCGTTTTGTTACCTTCCGGAATATGTTGCGCGCGCCCGATGGGCCGGCGCAACACCGGGCGCGCACAGGCGCTTCGAATTTCACAAAAGTGCTTGGGAAACCTGTATCGTCGAGAACGTAAAAAAGTGTTACAGCATCCACAGCCCCCGTCCTGGCGCGAGCCGGCGTAGATTCCTGCGCGTGGCACCTGGCGCTGCCGCGGGGCTCAGCGCTCAAGATCCCAGTACCAATGACAACCCTCGCCCATCAATTCGAACAATACGGTGCCTGGAGAACCGGGGTACTCGATTCCCTGGCTGAATTCCGCTCGTGGCTGCAGCAGCACGATCTCTACGATGCGCAGGCCGACGAACGCGTGCAGCGCATCCAGGGTGTGCTCAAGAGTGACCGGCTCAAGGTTGCCTTCATTGCTGAGTTCTCGCGCGGCAAGAGCGAACTGATCAACGCCATCTTCTTTGCCGACTACGGCCGGCGCATCCTGCCGTCGTCGGCCGGGCGCACCACCATGTGCCCGACCGAGCTGCGCTACGACGAGAGCGAGGCGCCCTGCATACGCCTGCTGCCGATCGAGACGCGCATGCAGGAAGCCTCCACCGCCGACTTCCTCGACGTCGATTCGCACTGGCATACCGTGCCGCTCGATCCGTCGTCGCCCGACGGCATGCTCGCCGCCTTCCGCCACGTGATCGAGACCAGCCGCGTCACGCGCGAGATGGCCGAATCGCTGGGCCTGTACAACGACAAGGACCCCGACGCCGCGTACGCGCTCGACGCCGACGGCATGGTGGAGATTTCGCGCTGGCGCCATGCGGTGATCAACTTCCCGCATCCGCTGCTGCGCCAGGGCCTGGTGATCCTCGACACGCCGGGGCTGAACGCCATCGGTACCGAGCCGGAGCTGACGCTGCGCCTGATCCCGGATGCGCATGTGGTGGTGTTCATGCTCGCAGCCGACGCGGGCGTGACCAAGAGCGACCTCGAGCTCTGGCGCAGCCATGTCAGCGCCGGCCACCGCAAGGGTTGCCTGGCGGTGCTCAACAAGATCGACGGCCTGTGGGACCCGCTCAAGACGCCGTCCGAGACCGCGGCGGAGATCACGCGCCAGGTCACCACCAGCGCGCAGGTGCTGGGCATCGACGAATCGCGCGTCTATCCGGTGTCGGCGCAGAAGGGGCTGGTCGCCAAGGTGACGCACGACGACGACCTGCTTGCGCGCAGCGGCCTGCCGCAGTTCGAACACGTGCTGTCGGACCAGTTGATCCCGCAGCGGCGCGAGATCGTCGCCGACCAGGTGCAGCGCTCCGTGGAGGAGATGGCGCGCGGCGCGCAGCAGCTGCTGCAAAGCCGCCGCCGCAGCATCGTCGAGCAGTTGTTCGAGCTGCGCGGCCTGCGCGGCAAGAACCACGCAATGGTCAAGCACATGCTCTCGCGCGTGCAGTCCGAGAAGGAAGAGTTCGAGCAGAGCATCGCCAAGTTCCAGGCCCTGCGGCTGGTGTTCGGGCGGCACAGCGCCGACATCATCAAGAGCCTGCAGCTGCGCGACGTGCGTCGCACCATGCGCGACCGGCGCGAGCAGATGAAGGAAAGGTTCTTCTCGCGCGGCCTGCGCGAAGACATGGACAGCCTGTTCGCGCGGCTCGGCGAACTGGTGAGCGAGGCCGACCAGAAGATCGTCCAGCTCCATCAGCTCACCGAAAGCATGTACCGCCGCTTCAATGCGGAGCATGGATTCACGCTGCCGGCGCCGATCCAGTTCGTCACCGCGCGCTATATCAGCGAACTGCAGCTGACGCTGACGCTGGCCAATACGCACTTCGGCGCCATGAGCATGCTGACGCGTTCGCGCCCGCAGCTGGTGCAGAGCGCGTTCTCCACCATCTCCAGCCGCGTGCTGGAGACCTTCCGCGACCTCAACCGCGATATCGAGATCTGGCTCAAGTCGGTGATGACGCCGCTGGAGGCGCAGGTGCGCGAGCACCAGAAGCAGTTGCGCCGCCGGGTCGATTCGATCGAGCGCATCCACGAAGCCACCGACACGCTCGAGAGCCGCATCGCGCAGCTCGAGGAAGTGCTCAACGGCCTTGACGACCGCAGCGGACGGATCGAATCGTTCGCCGGGCAGATCCTGGGCTCGGAGGGCAGCGCCGCCCCGGCGCGGGCGGTTGCGGCCTGAGGCAGGGCACAGGCACGGCGGGGCCGTGGCGCGGGAGGCGGTATCATGACGCGCCGCCGCTCCCGGCGCCGCCGCCTTTCCCGTCACGTCTCCGATGCCCCGCAAGTCCGCCGCCCTGCCTGTTGATACCCCCGCCGCCGTAGCCCCGCCGTGCGCCGACTTTGCCGCCCGCGTGGTGGCGTGGCAGCGCGTGCACGGGCGCCACGACCTGCCGTGGCAGAACACACGCGATCCCTATCGCATCTGGCTGTCCGAGATCATGCTGCAGCAGACCCAGGTCAGCGCGGTGATCGAGTACTTCCAGCGTTTTGTAAGCCGCCTTCCCACGGTCGCCGCGCTTGCCGCCGCGAGCGCCGATGAGGTGATGGCCCTGTGGGCCGGGCTCGGCTATTACTCGCGCGCGCGCAACCTGCATCGCTGCGCCAAGGCCGTGATGAGCGAGCACGGCGGCGCGTTCCCGAGCGATCCGGAGGTACTGGTGACGCTGCCCGGCATCGGCCGCTCCACCGCGGCCGCGGTGGCCGCGTTCAGCGCCGGCGTGCGATCGCCGATCCTGGATGGCAACGTCAAGCGCGTGTTCGCCAGGTTCTTCGGCATTCACGGACATCCCGGCGTCAAGGCGGTCGAGACCCGCATGTGGCAGCTGGCGGGCGAAGTGTTGCCGGCCGAGGGCCCTGCGCAGTCCGAGGATATGGTGTCCTACACCCAGGGCCTGATGGATCTCGGCGCCACCGTCTGCTCGCGCGGCAAGCCTGCATGCCTGGGCGCGGCGCAGTCGTGCCCGCTGTCGGCGGACTGCGTGGCACGCCGCGACGGCCTGACTGCCGTGCTGCCCACGCCCAAGCCGCGCGCCGCCATCCCCGAGCGCAGCACCGTGATGCTGCTGGTGCGGCGCGGCCGCGAGGTCCTGCTGGCGCTGCGCCCGGACAGCGGCATCTGGGGTGGATTGTGGAGCCTGCCTGAAATGCCGGTCGACACCGTGCCCTTCGATGCCGAGCAGGCCGAAGACGCAGCGCTCGAACGCGCCCGCGAATTCGGAACCCCGGACCGTGCCGCGATGGTCGGCGAGCTCACCCACGTCTTCACCCACTTTCGCCTGCTCATCCGCGCCATCCGCGTCGACATGAGCGGCGCGCTGGCCGTGCGCGATAGCGGCGACGGCCCGGCGCTGCGCTGGATCTCGCTCGACGACCTGGATGAAGTCGGCACTCCCGCACCGGTACGCAAGCTGCTGGAAACGCAAGCGCGGGGAGGCTTGTTCTAAGGGTGGGTCAGCAAGGGTGAAGAAATCGCAGCGAGTGGCAGGTGGAGGTGCGAGGAGCGCGGCCGTAGATGGGTACGGCGAGCACCACAGTGCCTGACACCGCTTGCGCAGCAGATTTGCTCGTCCCTTCCTGAACCTTCCTGAACCTTCCTAGAGGATGTGGTGTTGGTGCATGTATTTGTGGACGATCTCGATCCGCATCCCCGCATCGGGCAGGGCCATCAGCATCTGCTTCGCCTTGAGCGGTACCGGCAGCAGTTCGCACAGGCGGTTCGCCACCCAGCTCGGGTCGTCCCACAGGAAAGGCTCGCTGAAGGGCAGCTTGCCGGGATGCTCGGCGTGCAGAGAGCTGACGATGCGGCGTAGCACGGTCAGGCATTCGCCCAGCAATTCGAGCTTGCAGTCGATGATGTCCGCAGGCAGCAATCTGGCCTGGCCCACCATCAGGCCGTCTTCGCGCACGCTGTGGCTGAGCAGCTGGAAGCGCTGCCGCCCGCGCGTACTGATCAGCAGCACGCCGAGCTGCTCCATATTGCAATCGACGATATCCGCGAGGCAGCCGACCGTCTCCGGCATGGTGGGCTCGCCGGGATGCGCGACCTCGCTGCCGCTGGCGATCAGGCACACGCCGAAGGGTGTGCGGTCGCGCATGCAGGCACGCACCATGTCCACGTAGCGCGCCTCGAACACGCGCAGTGGCAGCAGGCCATCGGGGAACAGAACGGTGTGCAGCGGAAACAGCGGCAGGCTATCCAGCCGGGGCGGCGCCGGCGTAGCGGATGAGGACGGCGAGGTCGACGGGCCGGGAGCGGTGGGCGTGGCGCGTGAGGACATGCTGAGCCAGCAAAGGTTGCGCCCGGGCAGCGATGCCGGACACCGGCGGCCCGGGCGGGGACCGCGGAGCCTGGCGTCGCGGCATGTCAGCCGCCCGGCGCGAGCTCGCGGTGTCTCACCAGCACATTACCATGCGCGCGGAAATAGTTGGCAAGTCTTTCGGCGATGTACACCGAACGATGCTGGCCGCCGGTGCAGCCGATGGCCACGGTCAGGTAGCTGCGGTTGTCGGCGATGAAACTCGGCAGCCACTTTTCGACGTAGGCGCGGATATCCTCGGCCATCGCCAGCACCATCGGCTGGCTCTGCAGGAAATCGATCACCGGCTCGTCGCGCCCGGTCAGCGGCCGCAGCGCGAGGTCGTAGTAAGGATTCGGCAGCGAGCGCACATCGAACACCATGTCCGCGTCGCTGGGCACGCCGTGCTTGAAGCCGAACGATTCGAACAGCAGCGTGAGCCGCAGGTCGTCGTCCCGCACGAACTCCTTGATCCACGCGCGCAGGGTGTTGGTGCGCACATTGCTGGTATCGATGCGGTGCGCGGCCTCCGCCAGGGGACTGAGCAACTCGCGCTCCATCTCGATCGCTTCGATCAGCGAAGTGTCGTTGAGCGGCGCATCGGCATCGGGTGCATTGCCCGCATCGTCGCCCGTGGCGGCGGGCAGGCCGGCCTTGTCGACACGCATCGACAGCGGGTGCCGCCGGCGAGTCTCGGAGTAGCGCTGTACCAGCGCATCGGTATTGGCCGTCAGGAAGACCACGCGGACCTCGTGCTCCGCGGCGAGGTCGCGCAGCGTGCCGGGCAACTGGTCCAGCGATTCGCGGCTGCGGATATCGGTGGCGACCCCGAGGTGGGTATAGCCCTGGGCGGCCAGGTAGCGCGCCAGTTCCGGGATGAACTGGGCCGGCAGGTTGTCGACGCAGTAATAGCCTGCGTCTTCCAGTACGTTCAGGGCGACGGATTTGCCGGAGCCGGAAATTCCGGTGATAAGTATGATGCGCATAGCGTCACAAGCATAACATCAGGCGATGACGCCGTCATGACGGTATCGTGACGGGCAGGCCTCATAAAAAATGACGAACCGGAGTTCGCCATTTGCACATGCGTCCACGAAAGGGCGACCCTTGTTACTTGGACAGGCATTCCTTCATGAATGCCTTGCGCTCGTCGCCCTTCTTCATGCTTGCTCTCCTGGCTGTGGAAAACGTTGACGCCAGTGCGCGGCAGCAATGTAAGCAAATGAGAAGTGGCGCAGAAACCGCTTGTCAGAGCAGGCGGCCCTGGCCCCGCGAAGCGACATCGGCCTGCATCGCGGCACGCTGGCGGTCCATGAAATCACGCAGCGTATCGATGCCGCGCAGGCGCAGGATAGTGTTGCGCACGGCGGCCTCGACCAGCACGGCGAGATTTCGGCCGGCCGCCACCTGGATCTTGACCATGTGGATCGGCAGGCCAAGCACGTCGAGGTATTGGGAATCCAGCGGCAGGCGCTCGAACTCGCCATCGTTGCGCCGCACCAGCTGCACCACCAGCTTCATCTTCATTTTCCGGCGCACCGCAGTCTCGCCGAAGATGGTCTTGATGTCGAGCAGGCCCAGTCCGCGCACTTCGAGCAGGTTCTGCAGCAGCGGCGGGCAGCGGCCTTCGATGAAGTCAGGCCCCAGGCGCACGAAGTCCACCGCATCGTCGGCCACCAGTCCGTGTCCGCGCGAGATCAGTTCCAGGCCTAGTTCGCTCTTGCCCAGACCCGACTCGCCCATGATCAGCACGCCCATGCCGAGGATGTCGAGGAACACGCCGTGCATGGTCACGCGCGGCGCGGAAATCCGCGACAGATAGAGCCGCAGGTGGTCGATGACCGCGGCCGAGGATACCGGCGTGGTGAACAGGGGCGTGGACGAGCGCGTGCAGCGCAGTTCCAGGTCGGGGGGTGGCTCCATGCCGTCCGCGATCACCAGGAAGGGCGGCTCGAGCAGGATCAGCTCGCCCATCTGGCGTTTGCGCATTTCGTCGTCGAGACGCTGGTAATAGGTGATTTCGGGTTTGCCGAGCACCTGGATCCGGTTCGGGTGGATCAGGTTCAAGTGCCCGACGAGATCGGCGGCGGACGTGGCTTCACGCGCGAACTCAACGTCGAAGGCCCGGTCGGCCCCTTCCAGGCCAGCGACCCAGGAGAGTTTGATGTCGGCTGCGTTGTCGTCGAAGATCGACTGCGAGGTGACGCCAGTGAGTTCCATGCGGTGCTTTCGGGGGACAGGCTTTCAGGCCGGGGAGGCAACGGCCCTGTTGGCCGGGCAGGGCTTGCCCCGGCGGGTCAGGGATGCCATTGCGTCAGCAACTGGTGCACGGCATCGGGAGTGGGCAGGGTAGCGAGTCCTTCGCGCATTTCGCGGTCGGACAGCAGCTGGGCAATCTCGGAAAGGATCTCCAGGTGCTGCTGGGTAGCCTGTTCGGGCACGAGCAGGAAGATCAGCAGCGACACCGGCTTGCCGTCAGGCGACTCGAAGGGGATCGGCTCGCCCAGGCGCATGAAGGCGGCCAGGGGCTGCTTGAGGCCCTTGATGCGACCGTGCGGAATGGCAACCCCGGCTCCGAGGCCGGTCGAGCCCAGCGATTCGCGGGCGAACAGGTTGTCGGTCACGGTAGCGCGCGCTACGCCATGGTTGTTCTCGAAGAGGAGCCCGGCCTGTTCGAACACCCGCTTCTTGCTGGTGACGCTGACGTCGAGGTTGATGTTGCCGGGTGGCAGCAATTTAGCCAAACGATTCATGTGGAATGCGCAGGTTTTTCTAGTAAGCAGGCCCGTGGCCAGGAGAGGGCCGCACCAGGCAAAGGGGATAGAAAGGCTCGTGCCCTCGTTTCACCGGTTATCCCATGCCGGTGTCGGGCGTCTGGCCATTATAGAGCAGGCCCGCCCCCGCCTTGTGCATTGCAATAGCCGATGCGCGGAAGCGGTGCCGCGCGCACGGAAAAATTGCCGCGCTATTGCTTATGTATTGCACAGCATACACCGGGAGCGTGGCCTTGCGGAATCCCCTTGCGTGATTCGATACCGGCCGTAAAGGCGGAAGAACGGCACAAAAATGCGCGCAAAAAAGCCGCGCATCGGGCGCGGCTTGTTCTGGTTTCAAGGGACTGACACCGACGGCCCCCTAGGTGGGCCGCCAGGCACGGTCATTGCTGCATCTGCGCTGCGGCCAATTGATACTTGACCGCTTCGCGGTCGTGGCTTTGCACGCGATCCTTGTGGCGAATCACCTGCCGGTCGAGCTTGTCGACTAGCGCGTCGATAGCGGCATACAGGTCTTCGTGATGCGCTTCGACAAAGATGTCCTTGCCCTTGAGATGTAGATTGATTTCCGCGTACTGCCGCCGGTCCTTTTCTTTTGTATTGTCGACAGATAGCAGCACACTTACGCCAATGACTTGATCGAAATGCCTGACGATACGCTCCAGTTTCGTTTCCACGTACTCACGCAGCGGGGGCGTGATGTCCAAGTGGTGTCCACTGATCTTGAAGTTCATAGCGTTTCTCCTTCTGAAAGAGTTGCATCAGGCAGGCGATGCAACTCGGCTACAAAGACTTGCGGAGATTTACGGCAGGGATTTTCAGCGCCTCGCGGTACTTGGCGACGGTACGGCGCGCCACCACGAAGCCTTGCTCGCCGAGCAGTTCGGCGATCCTGCTATCCGACAGGGGATTCCTGGGATCTTCGGCTCCTATGAGTTGCTTGATCAACGCTCGAATTGCCGTTGAAGAGGCCGCGCCGCCGGTTTCTGTGGATACGTGACTGCCGAAGAAATACTTCAGCTCGAAAGTCCCCATCGGCGTTGCCATGTATTTATTGGTTGTCACCCGAGAGATGGTGGACTCGTGTAGACCCAGTGTATCGGCAATCTCCCGCAAAACCAAGGGGCGCATCGCAATTTCCCCGTGGGTGAAGAAGTTCTTTTGACGTTCGACAATCGCTTGTGCGACGCGCAATATGGTGTCGAAGCGCTGCTGGATATTCTTGATCAACCAGCGTGCTTCCTGCAATTTTTGCTGCAGTCCGGCAGCCCCTGAATCGCCTTTTGCACCGCGCAAAATCTGCGCGTACATATCGTTGATGCGTAGCCGCGGCATCACATCCGGATTGAGTTGCGCGATCCAGCCGCCGCTCATTTTTCGCACGAAAACATCCGGCACCACGAAATCCGCCTCGGGGCGGCTATAGGCATGGCCGGGATACGGGGCGAGCGAGCGGATCAGTTCGTGCGCGGCCTTGAGGTCGGCCTCGTCGACCTGCAGCGCTTTCTTCAGGCGCGTGTAGTCGCGCACCGCGAGCAGCTCCAGGTGGCTGGTGACGATGGTCAGGGCCAGTTCGCGCTGCGGATGGGTGAGCCGGCGCAGTTGCAGCGCCAGGCATTCGGCGGCGTTGCGCGCACCTACGCCGGCCGGGTCGAAGCTCTGCAGCAGGGTCAGGACGGCGTGTACCTCGTCGATCTCGAACTCGAGTTCCTCGGGCAGTTCGGCGCAGATCTCCTCGAGCGAAGCGCTAAGGTATCCGTCGTCGTCCAGCGACTCGACCAGGAAGATCGCGAGCCCTTTGTCGCGCATGGAAATCTTCAGCGGCGCGAGTTGCTCCATCAGGTGCTCGCGCAGCGTCGGCTCGGCGTCACGCAGCTGCATCGGCGTCTTTTCGTCCTCGTCGCCCTGCGGGCGGCGGGCAAAGTCGTCGAGGCTCCAGTCGCTGCCGTAATCCTCGCCGCTGTCGGCGTAGTTGTCGTCGCCATCGGCGGCGCCGTCGGGGCGGTTCTCGCTGGTGCCCTGGCCATCGGCGGGCGCAGGCGCGGGCGCGCTCTGCAGGTTGACGGAGCCATCGGCACCCACGCGCAGCGGGCTTTCGATCCAGTCGTTTTCGCGTTCGAGCAGGGGGTTCTCGGTGAGCGCTTGCTCAACTTCCTGCTGCAGTTCGAGCGTGGACAGTTGCAGCAGCCGGATCGACTGCTGGAGTTGCGGCGTAAGCGCGAGATGCTGCGAGAGGCGGAGCTGTAGCGACGGTTTCATGCGACCTATTTTATGCGCAACTTCCATGCCGTTGGAACGGAAATTGCTATCGCTGATGCCGCCGTGATCGTTTGCAGGATGAAAGGCGACATGAACGCCGCCTGGCCGCGAATATCCCGGCTGCGCGGCAGTAGGCCGCGCCCCGCGTTACATGCGGAAGTTCTCGCCCAGGTAGACCTTGCGCACCGATTCGTTGGCAATGATGTCTTCGGGCTGGCCTGACGCCAGCACGGTGCCTTCGCTGATGATATACGCGTGGTCGCAGATGCCAAGCGTCTCGCGCACGTTGTGGTCCGTGATGAGCACGCCGATGTTGCGTGCCTTGAGGAAGCTGACGATGCGCTGGATTTCGCCCACCGCGATCGGGTCCACGCCGGCGAACGGTTCGTCGAGCAGGATGAAGCGCGGCGCGGAAGCCAGCGCACGGGCGATTTCCACGCGGCGGCGCTCGCCACCGGACAGCGACAGCGCCGGATTCTCGCGCAGGTGGGCGATCTGCAGGTCGTCGAGCAGCGAGTCCAGGCGTCGCTCGATATCCGCCTTGGACAGCGGCTTGCCGTCGTGCACCTGCAACTCGAGCACGGCGCGGATGTTCTCCTGCACGTTGAGCTTGCGGAACACCGAGGCTTCCTGCGGCAGGTAGGACAGGCCCATGCGCGCGCGCTCGTGGATGGCGAGGCCGCTGATGTGCTTGTCGTCGAGCACGATGTCGCCTTCGTCCAGCGCCACCAGCCCGACGATCATGTAGAACGAAGTGGTCTTGCCCGCGCCGTTGGGACCCAGCAGCCCGACCACCTCGCCGCTCTTCACGTCGAGCGACACGTCCTTGACCACCGTGCGCGAGCCGTAGCGCTTCTTCAGGTGGCGCACGACCAGGGTGCTGCTCTCGGTCAGGACGTTGGGCTGGGACGGTTCGGTTTGGGTAGCGGTCATGAAGGCTGAATCCGTGGATCGGGCGGCGCTGCTGCGCGCCGGCGTCAGGGGTTGGCGGGGGCAGGGGCCGGCTTGAGCGGCAGCGGACTGGCGGCGGCGCCGCTGGCGGGCTGCTCCTGGCGCGGCGAGAGCACCGCGCGCACGCGTCCGGACGGGCTGCCTGCCGTGGCGTTCTCGGCGCCGCCGGTGGCCGTGTAGAACTCGTTGCGGCTGTCGTAGGTGATCACGGCACCGCGGATCTCGTCGACCAGCTTGGCGCCGGCCAGGCGCGCCATGCGGGCGCGGCCGATCAGCTTGGAGATTTCCTGCTTGCCGTCGGACTCGATGCGGTCGCCCCAGCCGTCGATGTATTCGTCGACGTTGTCGCGCTTCTGGCGGATATAGGCCTGCTTGCCTGCCTTCGAGGTGGCCACGGCGTACTGGTAGCCCTCGGGGTCGGTGCGCACTTCGGCCGCATCGGACTTCAGCACCATGGTGCCCTTGGTCAGCACCACGTTGCCGGTCAGTACGTACACCTGCTTGACGTCGTCGTAGCTGGCATTGTCCGCCTCCAGCACCAGTGGCTTGTCGCGGTCGGCCTTCTCGGCGCGGGCGGGCGCGGCCAGCGCAAGGCCGAGCATGGCTGCCAGCGTCAGCAGGGCAGCCGTGCTGCGACGGCGACAGGACGATGTCGTCAGGAATGGATTCATATTGGCGTGGTGGCGGTTGGCGCGGGCGGCTCTGGCCCGCGGGCGGCTTCGTTTCTTGGCTGTTTCCGGGCGCGGCGCGTCAGGCTTCGTCAGGGCTGCTTCGCGGCGCTGGCCGGCGGCCCCGTAATGATGGTGCCGTGTACGTTACCCAGCAATTGTACTTCGCGGGTGACGTTGTTGAAGATCAGGCCGTTGGCGGTCATCACCGACGGGCCGCGCGTGAGCTTGACGGCCTTGTCGGTCTTGACGATGTCGTCGTTGACCAGCACCTGGAAGTACTCGGACGCAGCGGTCATCTGCGGATCCTTGGCGGGATCGGGCCCCTGCGCGCGCACGATCAGCGCGTTGCCGAACAGGTCCACCACCGAGCCCTCGGCATTCATGGTGCCGCGGTCGGAGTGGCCGGTCACCGGCGGGCGGTCAATCTCATAGGCGCGCATGGCCGGGCGCGTCACTTCGTAGGTCTGGTCGTCCTCGAAGTGGGTCATCTTGTCGCCGGTGAAGCGCATCTTGGTGTTTCCGTCCTCGGCAAGCTCCGTGGCGGAAAAATGGATCATGTAGTAATCCGGCTCGTGCTTCTTGCCGACCGGGCCGGTGGCGGCTTCGCGCGGCGAGTTGACCTGCACCAGCCAGAAAGTGCTGCCCGCCACCAGCGCCATCAGCAGCAGTGGCAGCAGCCGCATTCCGAGCCGGCTCACGGAGGACAGGAGATCCCGCATATGCTGTGGCCGCCCTCAGATGACCTTGGCGCGGGTCAGGTCGTGGATATGCAGCGCGCCGACCAGGCGGTGCTCGGCGTCGACCACCAGCATCTGGTTGATGCGGTTCGCCTCCATCACCTGCACCGCTTCCACGGCCAGCTGGTCCGGGCCCACGGCGTGTGGCGCGCGGTGCATGACCTCGCTGATCGGCACCGTCTTCCAGTCGCGGGGGGTCTCCAGCAGGCGGCGCAGGTCGCCGTCGGTGAACACGCCGATCAGGTGATCGTCCGGATCCACCACGGCGGTCATGGCCATGCCCTTGCGCGTGATTTCCATCAGCGCCTGTGCCAGCGGTGTGCTTTCGCGCACCTTGGGCACCGCGTTGCCGCTGCGCATGACATCGCGCACATGGGTCAGGAGCTTGCGCCCGAGCGCGCCGCCCGGGTGCGAGCGGGCGAAGTCTTCCTCGCCGAAGCCGCGCGCGTCGAGCACCGCCACCGCCAGCGCGTCGCCCATCGCCAGCGCGGCGGTGGTGCTGGCGGTCGGCGCCAGGTTGAGCGGGCAAGCTTCCTTCTCGACGCCGGCATTGAGGTGGGCGTCGGCCATCTTGGCCAGCGTGGAGCCGGGATTGCCGGTCACCGAGATCAGCTTGGCGCCGATGCGCTTGACGATCGGCAGGATCGACAGCAGCTCGGCGGTCTCGCCGGAATTGGAGAAGGCGATCAGCACGTCGTCGCGCGTGACCATGCCGAGGTCGCCGTGGCTGGCCTCGGCAGGATGCACGAAGAACGAGGGCGTGCCGGTCGACGCCAGCGTAGCGGCCACCTTGCGGCCGATATGCCCGGACTTGCCGATGCCCGACACCACCACGCGGCCGCTGCACTCCAGCGTGAGCTGCACGGCATGCGCGAATTCGCCGTCCAGGCGGCCCGCAAGGGCGGCAACGGCGTCTGCTTCGATCTGGAGGGTCTCGCGAGCAAGCCGAAGTGCTCGATCCGCATTGAAATTAGCTATCATGGCGACGAAGTATACCAACGAATGCGATGGCGCCTTGCCTGTTCCGGGGATCGGGCAGCAAAGGCGGCCGCCGCGCTTGCCGTAATCCGCCGGCAGGGTCGCCCGCGCCGGGCGTGGCCCTGTCCCGGGGCGGCGTACCAGGCCCTTGTCGATGCACTCTCCGCTGGACCTGACTCTCGTGTTGCTGGCCGCCGCCGTGTTCGGCGTGGTCGCATTCCGCATGCTGCAGCTGCCGCCGATGCTGGGATACCTGGCGGTCGGCATCCTGATCGGTCCTCACGCGCTAGGCCTGGCCAGCGATACCGCGCAGACCAAGTACCTGGCCGAATTCGGCGTGGTCTTCCTGATGTTCTCGATCGGGCTGGAGTTCAGCCTGAGCAAGCTCAAGGCCATGAAGCGCCAGGTGTTCGGGCTGGGCGGCTCGCAGGTGGTGCTGTCGATGCTCGTGGTGGTGCCGGCGAGCTGGCTGTTCAACTGGGCGTTCCCGATGACCTGGCAGGCTTCGGTGGCGCTCGGCGGGGCGCTGGCGATGTCGTCCACCGCAATCGTGTCCAAGATGCTCTCGGAGCGCCTGGAGCTGGAAAGCGAGCACGGGCGCAACATCATCAGCATCCTGCTGTTCCAGGATCTGGCGGTGGTGCCGCTGCTGATCGTGATCCCCGCGCTGTCGCGCGATCCCGGCGACATGGCCATGGCGCTGGCGCTGGCCACGCTGAAGATCGCGGTGGCCCTGAGCCTGATCTTCTTCGTCGGGCAGAAAGTGATGAGCCGTTGGTTCCACGTGGTGGCCGCGCGCCGCTCGCAGGAACTGTTCATGCTCAACCTGCTCCTGGTCACGCTCGGCATGGCGGCGCTGACCGAGCGGCTCGGGCTGTCGATGGCGCTGGGCGCCTTCATGGCCGGCATGCTGATCTCCGAGACGCCCTACCGCCACCAGGTGGAAGAAGACATCAAGCCCTTCCGCGACGTACTGCTCGGGCTGTTCTTCGTCACCATCGGCATGTTGCTCAATATCCACGTGGTGCTGGACCACCTGTGGCTGGTGCTGGGGCTGCTGGCGGTGCCGATCCTCTTCAAGCTGCTGCTGATCTCCGGCCTGGCACGCGCGTTCGGCTCGCGCCAGGGCGTGGCGATCCGCACCGGCCTGGGCCTGGCGCAGGCGGGCGAGTTCGGCTTCGTGCTGCTCAACCAGATCGACGGGCTGAACCTGGTCGATCCGGTGCTGATCCAGGTCATCCTGGCCTCGATGCTGCTCTCGATGCTGGCCGCGCCCTTCCTGATCCAGTACAGCGATGCCATCGTGCTGCGCTTCGCCGCCAATGAATGGCTCATGCAGTCGCTCAACATGACGCGCATCGCCGCGCAGAGCCTGCAGACGGAAAAGCACGCCATCATCTGCGGCTTCGGCCGCAGCGGGCAGAACCTCGCCCACATGCTCGAGCGCGAGGGCATCACCTATGTCGCGCTCGATCTGGACCCCGACCGCGTACGCGAGGCCGCGGGCGCCGGCGACACCGTGGTGTACGGCGACGCCGGCCGGCGCGAGGCGCTGATCGCCGCCGGGCTGCACCGGGCCGCCGCCATGATCATCACTTACGCCAACACACCTTCCGCCCTCAAGGTGCTGCACCACGTGCAGGAGCTCGCGCCGGCCCTGCCGGTGATCGTGCGCACCGTGGACGACTCGGAACTCGACATCCTGCAGAAGGCCGGCGCCACCGAGGTGGTGCCGGAGATCATCGAAGGCAGCCTGATGCTGGCCTCGCACGCGCTGGTGCTGCTCGGCGTGCCGATGCGCCGCGTGGTGCGCGGCGTGCAGCAGGCGCGCGACGCGCGCTACAGCCTGCTGCGCGGATACTTTCACGGGCGCGACGACGAAGAGGATATGGTCGAGCGCGACTCGGTGCGCCTGCATTCGGTCTCGCTCGGCCCCGACGCCACTGCGCTCGGGCGCAGCCTCGGCGCGCTGGGGCTGGAACGCATCGGGGTGGAGGTGACGGCAGTGCGCCGGCGCGGTATCCGCGCCTTCGACCCCCAGCCGGAAACCGTGCTGGAGCCGGGCGACGTGGTGGTGTTGCGCGGGCAGCCGGAGGCGCTGGAGGCGGCGGAAAAACGCATGCTGACGGGCTGAAGGGCGCACGGCCCGCAAGGACGGCCTGCAAGCACGCCCCGCAAGCGCCCGGCAAGGCACGGCTGTGGCGCTATGCCGCCACGCGGCTGGCGGTTTTCGATCCTTCCACGCTGTCGGCCCATGACGGCGGCAGGCCTTCGAGCACGGAGCGCGCGTCGAGCGAGCGGATCGGGATGCTCGGATCGGCCGGGATGCGGCCCTCTGCCTGCAGCATCAGGTACCGCAGGCAGCACACGCGCAGGAAGGAGGTGAAATTCGCCGCCTCGCCGCGGTAGGCGGCCAGTTCGTCGTGCAGCCGCGTGATGAGCTGGCCCACGCTCATGCCGTCGCGCCCGGCCAGCGTTTCCAGGACTTCCCAGAACAGGCTTTCCAGCCGGATGCTGGTGGCCACGCCGTGCAGGCGCAGCGAGCGCGACTGGCAGAGGTACGACTCCGGGTTGGCCCGGATAAAGATTTCGCACATGGGGGACTCCGGTTCGGCGCGGCCCGGCGCAAAGGGCGGGCCGCGTTTCGGCAGCCTCTACTGTACGATCCGGGTGCCCAGCACCGCAAGGAACTGCGCCAGCCAGGCCGGATGCGCAGGCCATGCGGGCGCGGTCACCAGGTTGCCGTCGGTGTGGGCCTGGTCCACGGGGATGTCGGCGTATTTGCCGCCAGCCAGGCGCACCTCGGGCGCGCAGGCCGGGTAGGCCGAGCAGGTGCGGCCCTCCAGCACGCCGGCCGCGGCCAGCAGCTGGGCGCCGTGGCAGACCGCGGCGATCGGCTTGTTGGCGCTGGCGAAGTGGCGCACGATCTCCAGCACACGGTCGTTCAGGCGCAGATACTCCGGCGCGCGCCCGCCCGGGATGACCAGCGCATCGTAGGCGACGGGGTCGACCTCGGCGAAGGTCGCGTTCAGCGTGAAGTTGTGGCCGCGCTTCTCGCTATAGGTCTGGTCGCCCTCGAAATCGTGGATGGCGGTCGCGCAGCTGGCGCCGGCCTTCTTGTCCGGGCAGACCGCATGGACCGTATGGCCCACCATCTGGAGTGCCTGGAAAGGCACCATGGTTTCGTAGTCCTCGGCGTAGTCGCCAACCAGCATCAAGATCTTTTTTGCCATCGCGGTCTCCTGTATGGTTACGGGTGCCCGGCGGAACGGCGCGCAAGCCTGCGCGCCCGGCCCCCCTGGTACCAGCCCATTGTGTTGCCGTTCGCGGCAGCCCGGGTGGTAGCCCATTACCGCATCCGGCCTGCCACGGCGGCAGGCTGTCAGAACGAGTTCCCATGCCCAATACCACTATCCAGTCGTCCGCCCTCGGCCACGTCACCGACTACCTGCGCGAGCGCATCCGCACCGTGCCCGACTGGCCGCAGCCCGGCGTGATGTTCCGCGATATCACGCCTCTGCTGCAGGATCCCAAGACCCTGCGCGTGCTGATCGACGTCTTCGTCCACCGCTATATGGACGCCCGCCTGGACCTGGTCGCCGGCATCGACGCGCGCGGCTTCATTCTCGGCGCCATCGTGGCCTACGAGCTCAACCTCGGCTTCGTGCCGATCCGCAAGAAGGGCAAGCTGCCCTTCCAGACCGTGTCCGAGGAATACGAGCTGGAATACGGCAGCGCCACCGTCGAGATCCACGCCGACGCCTGCAAGGCCGGCGACCGCGTGCTGCTGATCGACGACCTGATCGCCACCGGCGGCACCATGATGGCCGGGCGCAAGCTGCTCGAGCGCCTGGGCGCCACGGTGGTGGAGGGCGCCGCCATCGTCGACCTGCCGGAGCTGGGCGGTTCGCGCCATCTGCTCGACAGCGGGCTGCCGCTGTTCACGGTGTGCCGCTTCGACGGCCATTGAGGCGCGCCGCGCGCTCACCTGGATAGACCACCGGAGCCTGTTCCATGCCGGATCTCATGCTGTTCCTCGTCACCTCGGTGGCCATCACCCTGGCTCCCGGGCCCGACAACCTGCAAGTGCTGGCGCGCGGCATGGCGCAGGGGCGCCGCGCCGGCGTGGCGGCGGCGCTGGGCTTTGCTTTCGGTTGTCTCTTCCACACCGTGGTGGCAGCCGTGGGGCTGGCGGCCGTGCTGCGTTCCTCGCCGCTGGCCTTCCAGTGCATCAAGTTCGCGGGGGCCGCCTACCTGATCTGGATCGGCATCCAGGCGCTGCGCTCGCGCGGGGCGCTGGGCAAGGCCGCCGACACGCCGGAGGTGCCGCTGTCCACGGTGTTCCGCCAGAGCGTGCTGGCCAACCTGATGAACCCCAAGGTGACGCTGTTCTTCCTGGTGTTCCTGCCGCAGTTCGTGCGCGCCGATGCCGCCCACCCGGGCTGGCAGATGCTGGTGCTGGGCGTGGTCTTCATGCTGCAGACGGCGGTGGTGTTCTCGCTGTTCGGGCTGTTCGCGGGTGTGCTGGGCGACTGGCTCAAGCACCGTCCGCGCGCCGGCCGCTGGCTTGACCGCGTTGCCGGCGCGATCTTCGTGGTGCTCGGCATCAAGGTCGCGCTATAGGCCCGGACGCCCGGGCATCCGGACGCCCGAACAGCCCGGACGCCCGGTGTCCGCGCGGCCCCGCTGCCGCCCGGACTGCCGGCACTGTTGCGCAGTTCCACGCGCCATCCCCATGGCGTTGCCCGCACATGCATGCGGGCGCATAATGCCCCATTGACAACAACGATACGATGACCGGGCGGCAACTTGCGGCCGGCATTTGCCTCAGCCTTCATGCCGGGCTCCGGCACCTGCCATCGCAACGGCGGCACCGGTCACAGAAGGGTGGACCATGGGCGTTTTACTTCATTTGCTTTCCGGCGTGGCGCTGCTGGTTTGGGGCACCAACATCGTCAAGGTGGGCATCTTGCGCGTGTACGGCGCCAACCTGCGCCACGTGCTTTCCTCCAGTATCTCCAACCGCCTCTCGGCCTTTGCCGCCGGGCTCGGCGTGACCGGCCTGGTGCAGAGCAGCAATGCCACCGCGGTGATCGTCAGTTCCTTTGTCGGCCAGGGCCTGATTGCCGTGGCACCGGCGCTGGCCATCATGCTGGGCGCCAACGTGGGCACCGCGATCATGGTGCAGGTGTTCTCGCTGGACCTGTCGTGGCTGTCGCCGCTGCTGATCTTCGTCGGGGTGATCCTGCACCTGTCCTGGAAGGGCAACAAGCCCGGCCACGTCGGCCGCGTGCTGATCGGCCTGGGGCTGATCACGCTGGCGCTCGAGCTGATCTCCATCGCCACGCGCCCGGTGGTGCAGGCAGCCGGCGTCAAGGTGCTGTTCGGCACGCTGACGGGCGATCCGACGCTCGACATGCTGATCGGCGCCTTCCTCACCATCCTGTGCTACTCGAGCCTGGCAGTGGTGCTGTTCTGCGGCGCGCTGGCCTCGGCCGGCGTGGTTTCGCTGCACGTGGCGCTGGCCCTGGTGCTGGGCGCCAACCTCGGCTCCGGGATCTCGGCGCTACTCACCACCTCGGGCAACAACCAGCCCGGCAAGCGCGTCACGCTGGGCAACCTGCTGTCGCGCCTGCTTGGCTGCGTGGTCGCGCTGCCCCTGCTGGGGCAGGCCGAGAGCCTGCTCGCGCTGTTCGATGCCGACCCGCAGCGGCTGGTGGTGAACTTCCACCTGCTGTTCAACGTGGCGCTGGCGGTGTTGCTGCTGGGCGCCACCGGCCCGCTGGCGCGCCTGTGCGAGGCGGTGCTGCCGGGCCGCAATACCGGCGACAGCCAGGTCACGCCGCGCCACCTGGACCTGGCCGCGCTGTCCACGCCCGCGCTGGCGCTGTCCAACGCCGCGCGCGAAGTGCTGCGCATCGGCGACCGCATCGAGCAGATGCTCGACAACATGCTGCGGGTGCTGCGCAACAACGATGCCAAGCTGGCCGCCGCCACCTGCCGCATCGACGACGAGGTGGACGACCTCTACACCGCCATCAAGCTCTACCTGACCCAGATCAGCCTGGAGGCCCTCGACGAGCGCGACGGCCGGCGCTGGACCGAAATCATCTCGCTCACCATCAACCTCGAGCATGCCGGCGACATCATCGAGCGCATCCTGCTGGATGCGCGCGACAAGAAGATCGCCCACAACCTGGCCTTCTCGGAGGCAGGCATGCAGGAAATCGCGCAGATGCATGCGCGCGTGGTGGCGAACCTGCGCCTGGGCTTGTCGGTCTTCCTCTCCGGCGACCTCAGGAGCGCGCAGCAACTGATGGCCGAGAAGGCCACCTTCCGCGACCTGGAGCGCCAGTACGCGCGCACCCACCTGCAGCGCATCGCCGTGCAGACCGCGGAGAGCATCGAGACCAGCTCGCTGCACCTCGACGTGATCAGTGACCTCAAGCGCCTGAACTCGCTGTTCTGCGCCACGGCCTACCCGGTGCTGGAAGAGGCGGGCGTGCTCAACCGCAGCCGCATGAAGGAGGACGACGGCGAGCCGCCGGTGCGGGCAGTGCCGTCCGCCCAGGCGCACTGAGGCGCGGCCCGCGCCCGGCGGGCGCGGGATGTCAGAGCTTGTAGCCGATCTGGCGCAACAGGTCGCGCCGCCAGGCGATGTCGGCGTCGGTTTCCAGCCCGAGCGGCGGCTCGCCGTCCACCACGCCCAGTACCGCGCGGCCTTGCGCGGTCTGCGCGATCACCACCTCGACGGAATTGGCCGTGGCGCAGTAGATCCTGCAGACCTCGGGCACCGCGCGCACCGCGCCCAGCACATTGACGGGATAGAAGCCGTCGCCCAGGAACAGCAGGAAGCTGTGCCCGGCGCCGATCGCCATGGCGTTGCTGCAGGCCAGGTCGATCAGCCCGTCGTCGTTGCCGGACCAGCGCACCAGGCGCTTGCCCGAGGCTTCGCAGAAGGCCAGCCCGAAGCGGATGCCCGGCACCGCGCCGACCAGCGCCTCGTGGATGTCGTCGACGGTCTTGATGAAGTGCGACTGGCCGAAGATGAAGTTGGTCGCCTCCGGCTTGGAGACCGGTACTACGCTGAGTTCCATGGCCATGCTCCTGCATCGACCCGAGCGAATCGGGATCTTCCGCAGTCCATGGTAGGCCGCGCGGTGTCGAATGCAAGGCGCCACCGCCGCGGGGGCGCGCACGGCGGCGCGCCGGCCAGGCCGATGCGCGCTCAGCGCGCGAGCAGCGGCGCGAGGTACTTGCCGGTAAAGCTGGCGCGGCTGCCGGCCACGGTTTCCGGCGTACCCTTGGCGATCACCTGGCCGCCGCCGGCGCCGCCCTCGGGGCCCATGTCGAGCAGCCAGTCCGCGGTCTTGATCACGTCCAGGTTGTGCTCGATGATCACCACCGTATTGCCCTGGTCGCGCAGCTTGTGGATGACCTTGAGGAGCAGCTCGATGTCGTGGAAATGCAGGCCCGTGGTGGGCTCGTCCAGGATGTAGAGCGTGCGCCCGGTGTCGCGCTTGGACAGCTCCAGCGAGAGTTTCACGCGCTGCGCCTCGCCGCCCGACAGCGTGGTGGCGGACTGCCCCAGGCGGATGTAGCCCAGGCCCACGTCGAGCAGTGTCTTGAGCTTGCGCCGTACCACCGGCACTGCGTTGAAGAACTCGTGCGCCTGCTCCACCGTCATGTCCAGCGTCTCGTGGATGCTCTTGCCCTTGTAGAGCACCTCCAGCGTCTCGCGGTTGTAGCGCTTGCCGTGGCACACATCGCAAGGCACGTACACGTCGGGCAGGAAGTGCATCTCCACCTTGAGCACGCCGTCGCCCTGGCAGGCCTCGCAGCGCCCGCCCTTGACGTTGAACGAGAAGCGGCCCGGATCGTAGCCGCGCTCCTTGGCCGCCGGCACGCCGGCGAACAGCTCGCGGATCGGCGTGAACAGGCCCGTGTAGGTGGCGGGGTTGGAGCGCGGCGTGCGCCCGATCGGGCTCTGGTCGACGTTGATGACCTTGTCGAAGTGTTCCAGCCCGTCGATGCGGTCGTGCGCCGCCGGCTCCGCCGTGGAGCCGTACAGGTGGCGCGCCACCGCGTGGTACAGCGTGTCGTTGATCAGCGTCGACTTGCCCGAGCCGGATACTCCCGTGACGCAGGTCAGCAGGCCCACCGGGATCTCCGCGCTGACGTTGCGCAGGTTGTTGCCGGTGGCGTTGATGATGCGCAGCAGCTTTTCCTCGTCGGGCGCGGCACGCTCGGCCGGCACCTCGATGCGGCGCGCGCCGGACATGTACTGGCCGGTAAGCGAGTTGGGCGACTGCTCGATCTGGGCCGGCGTGCCCTCGGCCACGATCATGCCGCCGTGCACGCCGGCGCCCGGGCCGATGTCGACCACGTAGTCGCAGGCGCGGATCATGTCCTCGTCGTGCTCCACCACCAGCACGGAATTACCGATGTCGCGCAGGTGCTTGAGCGTGCCGATCAGGCGGTCGTTGTCGCGCTGGTGCAGGCCGATCGACGGCTCGTCCAGCACGTACATCACGCCGGTCAGGCCGGAGCCGATCTGCGAGGCCAGGCGGATGCGCTGCGCCTCGCCGCCCGAGAGCGTGTCCGCGCTGCGCTCGAGCGAGAGGTAGTCCAGCCCCACGTTGTTGAGGAAATTCAGGCGCGCGGTGATCTCCTTGACGATCTTGTCGGCGATCTCGCGCTTGGCGCCGTGCATGTCCAGTGTGAGGAAATACGTCAGCGCATCGCGCAGCGGCCAGCCGTTGATCTCGAAGATGGCGCGCGCCTGGTCGTTCTCGCCCAGCTTGACGTGGCGCGCCTCGGTGCGCAGCCGCGTGCCGTGGCAGGCGGGGCAGGCCTGGTTGTTCTGGTACTTGGCCAGTTCCTCGCGCACCGCGACCGAGTCGGTCTCGCGGTAGCGCCGCTCCAGATTGGGGATGATGCCCTCGAAGGCATGCTCGCGCACCGTGGTGCGGCCGCGCTCGTTCATGTAGGTGAACGGGATCTCGACGTCGCCCGAGCCATGCAGCACCACCTCCTGCACCTCGGCGGGCAGGTCCTCGAAGGCCGTATCCAGCTCGAAGTCGTAGTAGGCGGCCAGGCTCTGCAGCATCTGGAAGTAGAACTGGTTGCGCCGGTCCCAGCCCTTGATCGCGCCCGAGGCCAGCGACAGGTTGGGAAACGCCACCACCCGCTTGGGATCGAAGAAGGTGATCTGGCCCAGCCCGTCGCAGCTCGGGCAGGCGCCCATCGGGTTGTTGAACGAGAACAGGCGCGGCTCCAGCTCCTGCAGCGAGTAGGAACAGATCGGGCAGGCGAACTTGGAGCTGAAGCCGTGCTCGTGCGCGCTGTCGATCTCCAGCGCAATGGCGCGGCCGTCGGCCAGGCGCAGCGCCGTCTCGAACGATTCCGCCAGGCGCTGCTTGATGTCGGCGCGTACCTTGACGCGGTCCACCACCACGTCGATGGAATGCTTTTCGGTTTTCTTCAGCTTGGGCAGCGCGTCGACTTCATAGACCACGGCCGGCGCCTCGTGCGTGGTGCCGCCGCCCGAGCGGATGCGAAAACGCACGAAGCCCTGCGCCTGCATGGTGTCGAACAGGTCGAGGTGCTCGCCCTTGCGATTGGCCACCACCGGCGCCAGGATCATCAGCTTGGTGTCTTCCGGCAGCGCCAGCGCGGCATCCACCATCTGCGACACGCTCTGTGCCTGCAGCGGCAGGTTGTGGTCCGGGCAGTAGGGGGTGCCGGCGCGCGCGAACAGCAGGCGCAGGTAGTCGTGGATCTCGGTGACCGTGCCCACCGTGGAGCGGGGGTTGTGGCTGGTTGCCTTCTGTTCGATGGCGATCGCCGGCGACAGGCCTTCGATCAGGTCCACGTCGGGCTTTTCCATCAGCTGCAGGAACTGGCGCGCGTAGGCCGAGAGCGACTCCACATAGCGCCGTTGCCCCTCGGCATACAAGGTGTCGAAGGCCAGCGATGACTTGCCCGAACCGGATAGCCCGGTGATCACGATCAGCTTGTTGCGGGGCAGATCGAGATTGATGTTCTTCAGGTTGTGGGTACGGGCACCACGGATTCTGATTTCTTCCATATACCGAATGTCTTCGCCAGGCGGGCCGCCAGTCAGGTCGACAGGCCGGTCTCACGGAATTTCCAAGAAAAAAGCATGCCAGGCACGGCTCTGGCAGCCCGCTCCGGGCCGCGCGGCGCCCGTTGCGGCGCCCAAAGCGCGGCGAAGCAAACCTGTTAATATACCGAACTTCGGTTTCCGGGGTTGCCCGTCCTTGTGTGGCGATGCCTCCGAGGGTGTCTCCGAGGGTCCCGCGATGGGTGCCATCCGGGGGCTTCCGGGGGTGCAGCGCGGCACCGCATCCGGCGTGCTGCATGGGCCGGTCCGGCAACCAGTCTCGGAAATTCCCCACGATCGCAATGTCGTCGATCCATAGCTCCTCCCAAGATGCGGCCAAGGCCGACGATTCCAAGGCCGATGGCGCCAGGCCCCAGGCCGCCGGTCGCGACCGCATGACCCGCATGGAACTGCGGGCCAGCATCTCGCTCGCCAGCATCTTCGCACTGCGCATGCTCGGGCTGTTCCTGATCCTGCCGGTGTTCGCCGAATACGCCGCCGGGCTGCCCGACGGGCACGACGCCCAGCGCGTGGGCCTGGCCATGGGCATCTATGGCCTGATGCAGGCCTTCCTCCATATCCCGCTGGGCTGGCTGTCCGACCGCGTCGGCCGCAAGCCGGTGATGGTGGCGGGGCTGCTGCTGTTCGTCGCCGGCGGCCTGGTGGCGGCCGGGTCGGACACGCTGACCGGCATCATCGTCGGCCGCTCGCTGCAAGGCATGGGCGCGATTTCCGCGGCCATCACCGCCTGCATCGCCGACCTGACCCGCGAGCAGCACCGCACCAAGGCCATGGCCATGGTCGGCGGCAGCATCGGCCTGACCTTCGCGCTGTCGCTGGTGATCGCCTCGCCGCTGCTGCACAGCATCGGCATGCCGGGCATCTTCACGCTGATGTCGGTGCTCGGCGTGGTCGCCATCCTGGTCACGCTGTTCCTGGTGCCCGCGCCGCCGCCGCCGCACCCGGTGCGCTTGCCGTTCCGTGCCGTGCTGCTCAACCCCGACCTGATCCGCCTCAACGTGGGCGTGCTCGCCCTGCATGCGTCCCAGGTCGCCATGTTCATGGTGGTGCCGGCCATGCTCAGCAGCGCCGGCATGCCGCTGGACCAGCACTGGAAGGTCTACCTGCCCGTGGTGCTGGTTTCCTTCGTCCTGATGCTCGGACCCATGATGGCGGCCGAGCGCTATGGCAAGGTGCGCCCCGTGCTGCTGTGCTCGGTCGGCCTGATGACTGCCGTGCAACTGCTGTTCGCCGCGGTGCACGGCCTGTGGGGCATCGTTGGCGTGCTGCTGCTGTTTTTCGTCGCCTTCAACGTGCTCGAAGCCATGCAGCCTTCGCTGGTGTCGCGGTACGCCGCCGCGGCGCGCGGGGCCGCGCTGGGCGTGTACAACACCACGCAGGCGATGGGCCTGTTTCTCGGCGGCGCCGTCGGCGGCTGGCTGCTCAAGCACGAAGGTCGCAGCGCGGTGTTCATCGGTTGCGCGGTCGTGCTCCTGCTCTGGCTTATAATCGCCTGGAACATGAAGTCGCCCCCGGCCCGGAAAAGTAGTGCGCCGGCCGTCGCTGCCTGAAGCAGGCGGCAGCGGGAAGGCAGGTCCGAAAGGGTTTGTCGCATCACTTCGTAAAGCTTTTCGCCGCTGTTTGGCACTAGCATGACCGCGCGCCCGACTCTATGGCCGGGGGCGCGTTATTCGTTTACGCGCATTTGTTTGCGCATCAGTCAAGGCATCGCCACGCCGCTTGCAGCAGAGGGCGTGGTCCTGGGAGAACATTCACATGGCATCGATCAACAAAGTCATCCTCGTCGGCAATCTGGGCGCGGACCCCGAAACCCGCTACATGCCCAGCGGCGACGCCGTGACCAACATCCGCCTGGCGACCACCGACCGCTACAAGGACAAGCAAAGCGGCGAGATGAAGGAAGCCACCGAGTGGCACCGCATTGCCTTCTTCGGCAAGCTGGCCGAGATCGCCGGCCAGTACCTGAAGAAAGGTTCGCAGGTCTATATCGAAGGCCGCATCCGCACGCGCAAGTGGACCGACCAGGCGGGCGCGGAAAAGTACAGCACCGAAATCGTGGCCGAACAGATGCAGATGCTGGGCTCGCGCCAGGGCATGGGCGGCGGCGGTGGCGGTGACGACATGGGCGGCGGCTACAGCGGTGGCCGCGAATCGGGCGGTGGCGGTGGTGGTGGCTACGGCGCCCGCGGCGGCCAGGCCTCCGGTGGCCAGGGCGGCGGCCAGGGTGGCGGTCAGGGTGGCGGCGCGCGTCGTCCGCAGCCAGCCCCGTCGAACGGCTTCGAGGATATGGACGACGATATTCCGTTCTGAGATACATATCTCCAGAAGTGGAGAAAAGTAGCCAAGGCCCTCTTTCTAGAGGGCTTTTTTGTTTCTGGTGACCGTCACGGAGCTATTTTGATGTGACTGGTGATGCCCGTGCCCCACGCATTGCTACACGCTCGCCTGCGCATCCGGGACTTTTGCCATTCGCATTCTCCACGCCAGCGTCACCGTTGGAAGGAGGCGGGCCGGATCAACGCCCATGTACGCTAATCGAGTGGCCTGACACGCCTGAAAGCGGCCAGGATGGCGAGGTCATAGCCAATCTTCAGCACGCCGCAGGCCAGCAACGGCGCGCCTATCCAGCCCATTGCCATCAGGCCACCGGCAAGCACCGGGCTGATGGCGGCAGCCAGGCTCCTCGGTACCGCAGTCAGGCTCGCGGCCGCAGTGCGCTCGGCTGGCGTCACCACGGCCATCACGTACGCCGTCCGGGTCGGCACGTCCATTTGCGACAGCGCACTGCGCGCGAGCAATAGCAGCAGGGTCATCGTCAGTGACGGCGCGAATGCGGCGGCGATCAGGAAGACGCTGGAAGGAATGTGTGTGAACACCATCGTGTTCAGAAGACCGACCTTCCGTGCCAGTGGCACCGCGGCGAACTGCGAGGCCGTTGTCAACATTCCAGCCCAGAAGAAGAACTGCCCTGCCGCGCCGGGAGACATCCCGAAGCGCTGCATCAGCCAAAGTGAAAGCAATGCATTGACCACCAGCCCGCCCGCGAACGCGTCCACGCTGAACAGCATCGCCAGACGAATGACGATGCGACGAGACGGGCCCAGAGGCGTTGTTGCCGAGACCGACTGCGGGGGGCTTTCGGGCAGCCGCGCATAGAGGCCCCAGAGCGCAATGCCGGTCAAGGCGTAGATGCCGAACATCAGGCGCATTGCAGCCAGAAGCGACAGGCCGGCATGCAAGGAAATCCAGCCGGGCAGGGCTGCGGCCAGGGCGCCGATGGCAGCAGAGAAGGCGCCAACAAGGCTGTAGCGGGCGTATAGCGCGGTGCGCGCGTCGGGTATCGCCGCCTCTGCCAGCCGGGCCTGCTCCAGCGGCAGGAACACGCTGACATCGCCGGAACTCGGGTTCAGCGTGCCGATGAAAGCGACGATCAACAGCGGCCAGAGCGAGGACAGGCCGGCAAAGCCCACCCCGGTCGCCGCCATCAGCACTGCCGCCAGTTTCAGCAAGCGACGTTGTGGAAAACGGCTGCCGACGAGCCCGACCAGAATCGTAGCGAGGGCAGAGCCGATCAGCGTGGCGCTGCTGATCAGCCCGACAGCCAGCTGGCCAAAGCCGAGCCCCAGCAGGTACGCCGGCAAGAGTACCGCGACGAACCCGTCGCACAATCCGCGCAGCGCTCGCCCAATGAGAAGCGGCGTGACACGTGCGTCGATGCCCTGCGGAAGCAGAATCCCCGCGAGCTTGGTGTGGACGGTGGCCATTACCGACACCTCAGTCCCGTCTTGTACTCCGCAAGCTCGCGGCGAAAATCCGTTTCATCTGATGCCCCAGCGCTTTTCATGCGGACATTTGCGGCGGCCACGCATGTGTCTCCGCCTGGCAACTCTGACACCAAGCATATAGCGCGTCGTACATCACCATGCCATGTTCAAGCATTTCATGGTCGTCGGTGAAAACGTGAGACAGCCCCAGCGAAATGGCATAGAGGCCGCTCGACTGCGGTGTGAGGTCCAGCCGTGATGTATCCGCGCCGCGCACGATGCCGGCCAGTTGCTGCAGGGCCGGATCACCGCCGAGCTTGTACTTGCCGAGGAATGCGTCGAAGCTGCAAAGCTCGCCCACATGCGTCAGTTCGACACCAGGGATGTCATAAGGAATTGCGCCGCTTTCGCTGGCGATGCGCGCGACGTCCCCGGCCCGCACGTACAGGAAGTCCGGTGTCTCGTCGATAAAGCGCGCGATCAGCCATGGGCAGGCGATGCGATCGATCTTGGGGCGTTCCCGCGTGATCCACTGCATGGTGACAGTCTCCGTTGGTTTGCAGGATGCATCCAGCCTACTGCTGCAGGGCCGCCAGTCGGTCGGCCACGCGTTTCCAGTGGATGTTCTGCATGAATGCATCCACATAGGCCGCGGCCTTGGCGCCGTAGTCCATGTGATAGGAATGCTCATACATATCGAGCGCCAGGATGGGCGTGGCACCGGCCAGCGTATGAGCGTGATCCGACGCCCACTGGTTGACAAGCCGATGGTCGCGCGGCGAGTAGGTGAGCAGCACCCAGCCCGAGCCGCCGCCAAGCGCCTTGCCCATGGCCGTGAATTCGGCCTGCCAGCGTGCGAACGAGCCGAAATCGCGCTCGATGGTGGCCTTCAGATTGCCTTCCGGCGGCCCGGCATCGCCAAGGCTGTCGAAATAGACCTCATGCAGGATCATCGAATTCGTGGCGATCAGCTCCTCGCGCTTCAAGCCATTGAGCAAGAACACGGGTGCGGTCGCCATATCCAGTGCGACAAGCTCCGCCGTAATGGCGTTGAGCCGCTTTACCGCACCACCGTAGTTGTTCTCGTAGTGGCTGACGATCAGTTTCTCGGACAGGCCCGGCAGCCTGGTTGGATCGCATGAGAGCGGCTTCGTCTGGTAAGTCATGGTGTCTCCTTTGGCGACTCAGTGATGCAGCAGCGGATAGGCCACCAGGCCGATCACGGCAGCACCCGCAACAATCATGGGTTCGGGCAGCTTCTTGAACTTAAGCAGCAGCGCAACGGTGACCAGCGCCAGCAGCGCGGTGGGAATATCGACGATCGAGCGCCTGGCCAGCACAATGACCGCTCCGGTGATGGCGCCGATGGCGGCTGCGGTGACGCCATCCACGAACGCCAGGATGGCGGGCAGCTTGCCGTACTTCTTGAAGTAAGGCGCCGGCAGGATGGTGAACAGGTAACAGGGCAGGAAAGTCGCCGCCGCTGCCACGCAGGCACCCGGCAGTCCCGCGACCAGATAGCCAATGAAGCCGACGGTGATGACGACCGGGCCAGGCGTAATCATGGCCACGGCCACGGCGTCGACAAACTGCTTGTCGTTCAACCACTGGTGCTCAGTCACCACGCCGCCGTACAGGAACGGTACGATGGCAAGCCCTGAACCGAAGACGAACGCACCGGCCTTGGCAAAGAACACACCGATCTGCGAGAGCAGTGGCCAGTCCACCGTACTCAGCAGGCCGCTTGCCGCCGGGAAGGGTGTTGCTGCCATCGCATTCAGCTTGCCTTGACGCAGCCATTTCGGCGGCGCACGCCAGAACCAGACCAGAATGCCGGCCGCGAGAAATAGCCAGGCCACCTCCGACTCGGTGATGACCGTCACTGCGACGAGGACCAGGTAGATGAACCACAGCAGTTTGTCCTTGCCCACGCTTTTCCTGGTCAGCTTGTAGGCACTGATCGCGATGATGCCGATGACGGCTGCACCCACGCCGTAGAACACCGACTGCATCCACGTCAGCCCGCCGAAGCGCAGGTACGCCCAGCCGAGCGCCAGCACCATCAGGAACGATGGCAGCACAAAGGCGATGCCGATGAGCGTCGCGCCCAGGATGCGGTAATGCACATAGCCAAGATAGATCGCCAGCTGGGCCGCCAGCGGCCCTGGCGCCAGTTGTGCCAGCGCGATGCCTTCCTTGTAGTCGGCATCGGTGATCCACTGCCGCGCATCCACCAGGTCACGGTGCATGTAGCCGGCCAGTGCTACCGGGCCACCAAAGCCGAAGGTGCCAAGTCGCAGGAAGTAGAGCACCAGTTGCCGCAGCGTGTAGCCGGGGCGGCTATGCGTTGGCTGGGCCGACGAGGTATCGGCTGGTTGGGGCGAGTTCATCGTTAGTCTCGAGGGGTGAGCTTGATTGGGGGGGAGTGGCCTAGCGTTTGCGGCTGCCGGAGAAGTGCACATGGAGCGAATCGAGGACATGGCTCATCTCGCCCAGCAGGGCATCGTCATCGGGCAGCCGCTCGCGGGCACCGGTCAGCATGGCCTCGAAGCCGCTCGCTTCCGCGACGGGCGTGCCGCCGATGTCGAGTACGTGAATCATCTGGCCAAGGCGCGCCAGTCCCTTGTCCTCGTCGAGCCCAAAGCTGGCGAGCAACACCTCGAACGAAACGCGGTCGCCGATATGGGTGAAGGTCGCGCCATCGAAATCGAATCCCAGCGCATCGTCCGGGCATTGGCGCACGTCGTCGAGCCAGAGGAAGGTGGCGTGGGGATCGATGAAGCGCTGGATCAACCAGGCACAGGCGACTCGGTCCACCCAGAGGTGCCGGCGGGTCGCCCAGCGCCTTCCCTGATACTGGGCGGGATCGCGTCGCGGGATGCGGCCGGCTACTCCGTGCGGTTCGCCGGGCGACAGGAGGATGTCGACGGCCGCGTTGAAGTCGCGCCATTGCGCTTCCGCCCGGGCTGACGCATCGCTGTGGAAGAAATCGATATTCCGGATCGCGTCGAATGCCCGGCCGTGACGGCGCACCAGGCGCAGCAGTTCCGCTTCGTCCGCGTCACCCAACGTTGCACGGGCGCCGGAGAGTTCGGCCGTCCAGGTCGCATACTCGGCAGACCGGTCGAACAATGCGCGATACTCGGCATCTTCATGCGCATCGTTCGTCTGGACCGAAAGAATCCAGACCTTGCCGTCCTCGCTTTTCGCGTCCCCGGCCAGCTTTTCGAGCTGGCCGCGCAATCCTGGCTGGTCGGGCAGAAGATAGGCGCCGTCGCGCAGCGGCGCTGCGCCGAGCGACTTGATGCCGCGCCACAGTCGCATGCGCGGCGTGGCGGCCGATGTCGGCAGGCTGACGATCAGCAGCAGCCAGGCGGCCTGGGGGCTTGATTGGAGAGGGTTCATGCGCCAAGCGTAGCTGGCCGTAGTCGCCTCTTCAATGTTGTAGATATCTCTACAATTCCGGGAATCCGGTAAAGATGCGCAATCGTCACAGGCACGGGCGCTTAAGTTCAGACGCCGCTGGCGATAGTCGTCATTGGTGGACGCATCATGGCGACCGTGCCGACGCTGTTTGTCCTGCCGGCCCCATGCGGCGCGGCGTGGCCCTGGGCCGGCAACGGCATGCCGTCACAGGCGACAGCGCACTGGTCGAAGTGTAGTGAGCGTTTTGAAGCGTCGGAGACGTCATGCTTGAAGTACTGGGAAATCGCACGTACAGGCACCTGTTTGCGGCGCAGGTGATTGCACTGGTCGGGACGGGGCTRGCAACCGTTGCGCTTGGGCTGCTGGCCTACGACCTCGCCGGGGCAAACGCTGGAAGCGTCCTTGGCACGGCGCTCGCTATCAAGATGGTGGCCTATGTCGGCATCGCGCCCGTGGTGGGCGCCTTCGCCAACCGCCTGCCGCGCCGCGCATTTCTCGTGGCGATGGACCTCGTGCGTGCCGCCGTGGCCATTTCGCTGCCGTTCGTGACACAGGTCTGGCAGATCTACGTGCTGATCTTCCTGCTGCAATCGGCCTCCGCCGCCTTCACGCCAACGTTCCAGGCGACGATCCCGGACGTGCTGCCGGAGGAGAAGGACTATACCCGTGCACTGTCGTTGTCGCGCCTGGCCTACGACATGGAGAGTCTGGCGAGTCCTGCGCTTGCTGCGGCATTGCTGTCGGTCATCAGTTTTCACTGGCTGTTTGGTGGCACGGTCATTGGCTTCCTTTGCTCGGCCGCACTGGTGGTATCGGTGCGTCTGCCGCAGTCCCGTGCCGTGGACCGTACGGGCAGCATCTACGCGAAGACCTTTCGCGGGATCTCCATCTACCTGCGTACCCCGCGCCTGCGAGGGCTGCTTGCGCTGAACCTTGCCGCGGCAGCCGCCAGTTCGATGGTGATCGTCAATACGGTTGTCTACGTGCAGGGCAATCTGCAGCGTCCGGCATCGGACGTGCCGTTCGGACTGGCGGCATTCGGTTTCGGCTCGATGCTTGTTGCGCTGATGCTGCCGCGCTTCCTCAATGCGCGTCCGGACCGGCCCCCAATGCTGACCGGGGCGTTCATCATGACCCTTGGCCTTGCGTTCGGCGTGGTGCTGACCGGCCTTGCGCCGGCGGCCGAGTGGCCGGCATTTCTTCTGACGTGGTTTGTGATCGGCGCTGGCTACTCGATGACGCAGACGCCGGGCGGACGCCTGCTCAGGCGATCCGCCACCTCGCCCGACCGAGCGGCGGTGTTTGCCGCGCAATTCTCCCTGTCACATGCATGCTGGTTGATCGCCTATCCGCTGGCCGGCCAGATCGGCGCCGGGTATGGCATGACTGCAGCGTTTGCAGTGCTGGCCGGCATCTCCTTGATTGGTGTCCTTTGCGCATGGCGGCTATGGCCGGCCAATGACCCCGACATGCTGGAGCACGAGCATCCTGAAGGCGACGAACTGGATGCCCACCTGGAAGAAGGAGAGAGGACCGGACAACGCAGGCATCGCCACGCTTTCACGATTGACGACCTTCACCGGGAATGGCCCGGCAAGTGGTAATCGATGCCGCTCGCCTCGCGGGCGATCGCTTTGATGGCCTCAACTTCCACGGCTTCGAGTGAGGCCAGAGCTTGCTGAAACAGGCTTTCAATATTTAGCGTGTCAGCAGGCAGAGCCTCCTCGGACATCCACTGCCCGAAGCGGTGAACCCGGATGTGACGCCATCGGAACAGGCACCCCCGGTGTTTCCGTTCCCGATTTTCATAGCGGTTCCGATTAACGCGTATCCGATGTATGCTGTGTCATTCAACGGACAGCGCTAACGCGAGGGATACAGATGAAATCGAATGTACGGGCCGATCCCGAAGACGTAAAACTGGCCGACTTCCTGTGCTTTGCGGTCTACTCGGCGAACCTGGCGTTCGGCAAGGCCTACAGGCCGCTCCTCGATAAACTCGGCCTCACCTACACCCAATACGTCACGATCATCGCGCTTTCGGAGGAGGACGACCAGACGGTCAGCGGCCTCGGCGAGAAGCTCTTTCTCGAATCGAATACCCTCACGCCGATCCTCAAGAAACTCGAAGCGGTGGGCTACGTGGAGCGCAAGCGCGATGCGGCCAACGAGCGCCAGGTGCGGGTCAGCCTGACGAAAAGCGGGAGGCGCCTGCGCGAACGGGCCCAGGACGTCAATCTGGTGGAGGCCTGCGGCCTCACGCCCCAGGGATTCACGAAGCTGCAAAAGGACATCGTCGGGCTGCGCAACAATCTCGTCAAGGCTGTGCGAAGCGAGGCGTGACGGCCGGCACGGCCGGTCAGAAGCTTGCTGCCAGGCCCGGGGAAACGCCTGAGATGTCTGGCGGGGCCTGCAAGGCAGGGGGCAGCCCGCCCGATCGGCGCGGGCGGGCCGGGGCCGTGATGCGCGTGGCTCAGACCACGTTGATCACGACGTCGATATTGCCGCGCGCGAGCTTGGAGTAAGGGCAGGTCTGGTGCGCGCTGTCCGCCAGGGCTTGCGCAACGTCGCGCTCCAGTCCCGGCAGGCTGACGTTGAGGCGGGCCTGCAGGAAGTAGGCGTCGCCGCCGTTGACCAGGTCCACTTCGGCGTCGACGGCCAGGTCGGCCGGGAGCGCGACCTTCAGCTTGCCGGCCGCAATCCCCATCGCGCCGATGAAGCAGGCCGACCAGCCGGCGGCAAACAGTTGCTCCGGATTGGTGCCGCTGCCCGTCGTGCCGGGCGACGAAAGCTTGATGTCCAGGTGGCCATCGGTGCTGCGGGAGCTGCCGTCGCGGCCGCCGGTGGTGTGGGTCTTGCCGGTGTACAGGACCTTGTTTTCGACTTGGGTCATGATGGACTCCTCAGAGTAAAAAACTGCCTTCGGATTCTTTGAAAGCGGGCACGGCTGCCGTGCCCGGGGTACAGAATCAGCGTGGGTATTGCGTGGATGTGCCGTTGCGCGCAGGCGGGACCCGCGGGGGCCTCAGGCAGCGGCGCGGGCACCATCGGTGAAGACATCGCGCTGGCCGATACGGGCGCCGTCCAGGTAGGGGTCGGCGGCGCGGGCCGGGTCGGCCGACACGCCGGTGCGGTCCAGGCCGGCAAGCGTGCGGGCACCATCGGTGAAGACATCGCGCTGGCCGATGCGGGCGCCGTCCAGGTAGGGGTCGACGGCGCGGGCCGGGTCGGCCGACACGCCGGCGCGGTCCAGGCCGGCGAGCGTGCGGGCACCATCGGTGAAGACATCGCGCTGGCCGATGCGGGCGCCGTCCAGGTACGGGTCGATGGCGCGGGCCGGGTCGGCCGAGGGGCCGCTGCGGTCCAGGCCGGCGAGCGTGCGGGCACCGTCGGTGAAGACATCGCGCTGGCCGATGCGGGCACCATCGATGAACGGGTCGCGTTCGCTGGTGCGGGCACCGTCGATGAACGGGTCGCGTTCGCTGATGCGGGCTGCCGCCGCGCTCTGGCCAAAGCCGTGATTCGTGGCCGCGTCCGCCGCGAAGGCCGCCTGCACGCCGCTTGCGGCGGCGACCAGTGCGATGGCGGAAACGAAGCGCTTTGCAATGATGGTGTTCATGATGACTCCTAGGCTGTATTCAGGGTCCGTGGACCAGTCCTGGTCCGGGGCTTGTGTTGCTGCCGCCGCTGGGTTGTCCGGGTTTTTCCGGGGTTTGTCGTTCCCGCCGCGCCATGAGATGCATTTAAGGCGACCGAAGTATCTGGCCCGTATCCGTGCAGGAGCACATCTGTGATCACACGTATCGTGTCGAGCAGCCGATACAAGCGAATACAAAGTCGTCGGCCGCGGCTGCGGCATGTGACGAAGGCGGCGAAAAGGCAGGCTGGCGGGGGGAGGGGGGCGACGCAGGACGCGCCAGGAATGGCGGGCCGCAACCGTAGCCGTGCTTCCACACGGTTACGCCCACGGCCACGATCGGGGCAAAGGAGGCAAGGCGGTGAGCCCGGCGCCGGCGCCGGGCGGAACCGGCCGCTAGACGGCCAGGGTGAGCTTGGCCTGGAGACCTCCGCCTTCGCGGTTGGAAAGCACCAGCCCGCCGCCGAGGGCCTGCGCCAGTTGCTGCGCGATCGCCAGGCCCAGCCCGGTGCCGCCGGTTCCCCTGTTGCGCGACATCTCGAGGCGATAGAACGGCTGCATCACCCGCTCCAGTTCGGACTCGGGGATACCTGGCCCGCGGTCGCGAACGGCGATGGCAAGGCGCCCGTCGGCCTCCCGTGACACGCAGACGGCGACGTCGCCGCCGAACTTCAGAGCGTTGTCGACGAGGTTCGTCAGGATGCGCCGCAGCGCCTGCGGCCGCGTCACGATCGGCGCGCATACCTTGCCGTCAATGGCAATCGCATGCCCGCCGTCCAGGTAGTCTCCCGCCAGGCTGTCGAGCAGCGCGTCGGCATCGACGCGAACCGGCGTCTCCGCGCTGCCATGCAGCGTGCGCGCGTAAGTGATGCCTTCGCGCACCAGATGCTCCATCGCGCGCAGGTCGCTGCGCAGCTTGCCCAGCGTCTCGGATTCGTCCATCAGGTCCAGCCGCAGCCGCATGCGCGTGATGGGGGTCTGCAGGTCATGGGAGATCGCCGCGAGAATCTCGATGCGCTCGGCGAGGTATCCGGCGATCCGCTGCTGCATGGCGTTGAAGGCTGTGGCGGCGTGCACGATCTCGGCGGGTCCGCGTTCCGGGATCCGCTCGGCCTTCAGGTCCGGTCCCAGCATCTCGGCGGCTTTCGCCAGCTGCTTGAGCGGACGCGTGACCAGGCGCACGGCGATCCACGCACATCCCGCCAGCAGGGCGAGCTGGATGCACAGCAGCACCGGAAGCCATGTCGACACCGTCATGCGGGCCGGCAGGATATCGATGGTGAGCGGGCTGCCGTCGCTCAGCCGCAAGTGCACCTGGAGATGCTCGCGCTTGCCCGGCAGCGCGTTTGCCTGCACTTCGTAGCGCCCCGCCAGCGCCTGTGCGATGGTCGTGGCTGCCCGCGCCGATTCCGACGAATGCAATGGCATGCCGGGCGTTCCGTGATCGAGCCTGTAGCTATATGCCGCTCGCCGCAGGCGGTCCAGCCAGGCCGGCCGTTCCGCCGCCGGCAGCCGGTCGAGGACCGCGACGGATCCCGCCACGTCGAGTTCGAGGTTGTCCAGCATCAGCCTGTCGGCGGCTTCCCTGCGCTCCATCACGACAAGCCCGAAGGAAAGCCCTTGCGCAAGCGTGAGACCGATCACGAGGATGACCATCAGGCGTGCAAACAAGGTGCGCGGCCATATGCGCAAGGCGTGGGTGGCAAAGCTCATGTGCGCTCCTCGTGGATTGCCACCGTCGCGGCGAATACATAGCCTTCGTTGCGCACTGTCTTGATATAGCGGGGCTCGCGCGCGTCGTCGCGCAGGCGCTGGCGCAGCCGGCTTACCATCAGGTCGATGGAGCGCTCGAACAGCTCGGCGTCGCGGCCCTGCGTGAGGTTGAGCAACTGGTCGCGGTTCAGCACCCGCTGCGGATGATCCAGGAAGGTGCGCAACAGCCGGTACTCCGCGCCGCTGAGGGCAACGACGACATCGTTCTCGTCGAGCAGGTGCCGCGCGGTCGTGTCCAGCCGCCAGGTACCGAAGGCCAGCACGGTAGCGGCTTCGGTGACCTGCAGGTTGGGCGGCAGCATGCGCGTGCGCCGCAGCACCGAACGTATCCGGGCCAGCAACTCGCGCGCCGCAAACGGCTTCACCACGTAGTCGTCGGCGCCCATCTCGAGGCCCAGGATGCGGTCGGTTTCCTCGTTGCGGGCAGTCAGCATCAAGACCGGCATGTTCCTGCGATCGCTGGCGCGCAGGTCGCGGCATAGCGTCAGCCCGTCTTCGCCGGGAAGCATCAGGTCCAGCACGACGAGGTCCACCGCGCCGGTTTCGAGCGCCGAGCGCATCTGGAGGCCGTTCTCAGCCAGGGTGACCCGCATCCCGCCGCGCTCCAGGTAGGTGGCGACCAGTTCACGGATCTCGCGGTCGTCGTCAACGATGAGGATATGGTCAGGCTGGATCATTTACGCATTCCATGGGCAGGTTGGGGGGCCGGTCATCTGGAGTGCGTCTTGCGCCGGGGGGCGCCGACGGTCCGCACGGCAGGCGGATTCGCAGGCCCCCAGCGGCAGGTCACGGAGCCGCGCAGCTCATACACGAACGCGGACAAGATCATGGCGACGACAAGCAACGGACGCGTCATTCGATGGTCCTCCTCACAGGTTGCGAAGGCGCGCTTTTGCGCGGTGAGGCAATTATGTGTGGGGTCGCGCGGCCCCTTGTATCGCTGTGTATCCAGGCCGCCGCCAGACAAGATACTTTTCAAATCAGGCGGTTTTCGAAACAGGCGGGATACGCGCGGGCGTTGAAATGCGTCTACCGCTTCCATGCAGGCGGCCGGTGCCGGCAGATATGCATTGCCTCGCAGACCGGGCGATTTTCCCATCCAACCCTGGAGCCTGAACCATGCGCCACGCAATCCGCGCCTGTATCGCAGCAGTCACCCTTCTCGGCGCAGCCACCCTGCTCGCCGCGACCTACGCCAACACGGCGACCCCGGCGCCTGCCAGCCACGGGATGGCGCCGGAGTTCACCGGCATCGAGCGATGGCTGAACTCGGAGCCGCTGTCCATTTCCTCGCTGCGCGGCAAGGTCGTGCTGGTCGACTTCTGGACCTACAGCTGCATCAACTGCATTCACACGCTGCCGTACGTCAAGCAGTGGCACGAAAAATACCGTGACCAGGGGCTGGTGGTGGTGGGCGTGCACACGCCCGAGTTCGCGTCCGAAAGATCGACCGCGAACGTACAGGACGCGCTCAAGCGCTTCGGCATCAAGTACCCGGTCGCGCAGGACAACGCGTACGCAACCTGGGGCGCGTACGGCAACCAGTACTGGCCCGCCCTCTACCTGATCGACGCCAGCGGCAAGATCGTCTACCAGCACTTCGGCGAAGGAAACTACAAGGAAACGGAGGCGACCATCGAGCGCCTGCTGTCGGAGCGCAAGCAGGAGCGCGCCGCGCAATGAGCGGCCGGTGCCGTCGGCTTGGGCCTTTGTAGCGCCATGTATCCGGAGGCGCAAAAGCTACATGCGCATGCAATCGCGCCGGGCCGCGGAAATATGCCGGATACACGGCATGCCTATTCTGCGGTCCGAGTGCAATCCATTGGGAGAGAGAGAATGTCGGATGAAATCAACCACCTTCGCCGCCGCATCTTCGGGACTGCGGCCATGACTATCGCCGCCGCCCAGTTCGGCCTGGCCGGCTCCGCCCGGGCGCAGGCCGGCAAGGCAGCACCGGCAAGCCTGCCCGCCATCAAGCCGGGTACGAATACATCGTTCGGCGCCTTGAAGCAGATCGATGCCGGCGTCCTGAATGTCGGCTACGCGGAAGCGGGCCCCGCCGACGGCCCCGTGGTCATCCTCCTGCACGGCTGGCCCTATGACATCCACAGCTTCGTCGACGTGGCGCCCATGCTGGCATCGGCGGGCTACCGGGTGATCGTGCCGCATCTGCGCGGGCACGGCACCACGCGCTTCCTCTCCGCCCAGACGCAGCGCAATGCCCAGCAGGCGGTGGTCGCGCTCGATATCATCGCCCTGATGGATGCCCTCGGGATCCAGCGCGCGATCCTCGCTGGCTATGACTGGGGCGCGCGCACGGCCAACATCATCGCGGCGCTCTGGCCGGAGCGCTGCAAGGCCATGGTCTCGGTGAACGGCTACCTGATCAACAACCGCGAACGCAACAAGGTGCCGCTGCCGCCGAAGGCCGAATGGGGATGGTGGTACCAGTTCTACTTCGCCACCGAGCGCGGCAAGGCCGGCTACGAGGCAAACCGCAAGGACTTCGCCAAGCTCATCTGGAAGGTCAACTCGCCGAAGTGGGATTTCGACGATGCCACGTTCAATCGCGCCGCGTCGTCCTTCGACAACCCGGACTACATCAGCATCGTGATCCACAACTACCGCTGGCGGCTGAGCCTGGCCGAGGGCGATCCGCAATACGACGAGCTGGAAAAGCGGCTCGCGGCGGGTCCCGCCATTGGCGTGCCCACGATCACCCTGGACGGCGATTCGGACGGCGTCGCGCCGGCTACGGACGGTACCGCCTACGCGAAGATGTTCACCGGCAAACGGACGCACCGGATCATCAAGGGCATCGGGCACAACCTGCCGCAAGAGGCGCCCCAGGCCTTCGCCGAGGCAGTCGTCGAAGTCGACCGGTACTGATCAGGCGCGGGCATTTCAGCGAGGCCCGGCGCCGCGGGTCAAGGCGTTGCGCAAGGGATGGTGATTTCCGCGCAGAGCCCGCCGCCTTCGCGGTTGCTCAGCTTGAGCGAGCCGCCGATCGCAAGCGCAAGCTGGTGCGCGATGGCCAGTCCGAGCCCGGTCCCGCCGGTCTCGCGGCTGCGCGACTGTTCCAGGCGGAAGAAGGGCTGCATGACGGCCTCGAGTTGCGCCTCGGGAATGCCGCGCCCGCGATCCATCACCTTGATGATGACCGAGCCTTGCGCATCTGTCTGCGCGCAGAGCTCCGCGGAGCCGCCGAACTTCAAGGCGTTGTCGATGAGATTGGTGAGGATGCGGCGCAGGGCGTGGGGACGCGTCAGGATGGTGCCGTCGAGCTTCTGCGCCATGGTCACGGCCTTGCCGGTGTCCTGGTAGTCGTAGGCGAGGCTCTCCATGAAGGACCCGATGTCGATGCGGGACGGCTTCTCGGTATCGCCATGCGTACTGCGCGCATAGGCCAGGCCTTCCTGGACGAGTCGCTGGATCTCGGCCAGGTCCTGAACCAGCTTGTCCTTTTCGACGGAGTCCTCCGCCATTTCGGCGCGCAGCTTCATGCGCGTGATCGGGGTCTGGAGGTCATGCGAGATCGCCGCCAGGATCTGGACCCGCTCCTCGACATAGTGGGCGATGCGGTCCCGCATGGCGTTGAAGGCCGTGGCGGCATGCGCCACTTCGCTTGGCCCCGTTTCGCTCAGCCGCGGTGCCTGCTTGTTCGGGTTGAGCGCATTGGCGGCATTGGCGAGGTCCGCCAGCGGGCGTATCGCCAGCCGCACCGCGAACCAGCAGCAAAGCACCAGAAGAATGAGCTGCGTGATCAGGACATAGGGCAGCCACTGTGCCAGCGGCATGGCGGCGGGGTGCACGTCGATCGTCAGGGGATTGCCGTCGCTCAGGGTCAGGTGGGCCTGCAGGCGCTTGCCGTCGCCCGGTATGGATTCGACCTTGACGGGAAAGCGCTGGCCGCCGGCGTCCTGGATCCGCGCGGCAATGTCGGCCCCCCGGCTGGTGAGGTCGGGGACGCCGGGCAAGCCCGGGCCCAGCACATATCGATACGTTCCGCGGTTGAGCCGCGACAGCCAGTCTGCCCGCTCGTTGGCCGGCAGGCGGTCCAGAATGGCGATCGAGGTCGCCACGTCGGTCTCGAGCGTGCCGAGCATCATCGCCCTGGCCGTGACGTAGCGCTCCAGGAACACCACGCCGAAGGACAGGCCATAGGCAATCGTCAGGCCGCCGAGAAGGATGAGGAACAACCGCGATGCCAGCGTGCGGGGCCAGGGCAGGAACCGCCGGGGCACGGGGATGGCGTTCATCGGCGGATCTCGGTGATCTCGACCGGCATGGAAAAGACGTAGCCCTCGTTGCGCACGGTCTTGATGTAGGCCGGCTCCCGCGCATCGTCGCAAAGGCGCTGGCGCAGCCGGCTGACCAGCAGGTCGATGGACCGCTCGAACAGTTCCGCTTCGCGCCCCTGCGTGAGATTCAGGAGCTGGTCCCGGTTGAGCACGCGCTGCGGATGATCGACGAATACGCGCAGCAGGCGGTATTCGGCGCCGCTGAGCGCCACCTCCGTGCCTTCCTGGTCGATCAGGTGCCGGCCGGAGGTGTCGAGCTGCCAGGTGCCGAAGCTCAGCAGCTGGCCGGCCTCGCTCACCTGGAGGTTCGGCGGCAGCATGCGGGTGCGGCGCAGCACGGCCTTGATGCGGGCCAGCAGCTCGCGCGCAGCGAACGGCTTGGCCAGATAGTCGTCGGCGCCCATCTCCAGGCCGACGATGCGATCGGTCTCGTCGCTGCGCGCCGTCAGCATCAGCACCGGAGTCGCCTTGTGCTTGCCGGCACGCAGTTCGCGACACAGGACCAGGCCGTCGTCGCCGGGCAGCATCAGGTCGAGCACGATGAGATCGACGGTGTTGGCCTCCAGGAAAGCCCGCATGTGCCGGCCGTCGGGTGCGACGGTGACGCGCAGCCCGTTCTTGGTGAGATAGGTCGAGACCAGTTCCCGGATTTCGCGATCGTCATCGACGATCAGGATGTGATCGATATGAGGGTCCATCGTAAGCACCTTCGACGTGGATTGGATACGGATTGGCAGCGGCCCGGGAAATGCGTCAACGCGGACTGTTTCCGGGGATTGTAAGCGCTTCTCTTTGTATCGCAATGTATCTGCCGGGGCGCCGCGCACACTTCCATACGCGTGCGGCCGATCCCGATACATCGGGGATATGTCGGTGGTGTTTCATACATGCATGGCCGGGATACAGCCGCGCCTCCCAGCATTCACGCAAAAAGGACGATCATGATTACGCTTCTGGCCGTTGCCTATCTCGGGGGTGTGCTGACGATACTCAGCCCGTGCATCCTGCCGGTGCTGCCGTTCGTCTTTGCGCGCGCGCAGCAGCCCTTCGTGCGCAGCACGCTGCCGATGCTCGCCGGCATGGCCATGACCTTTGCCCTCGTCGCCACCCTGGCGTCGGTCGGCGGCGGCTGGGTGGTGCAGGCCAACGAATACGGACGCTACGCCGCGCTCGCGCTGCTGGCCGTGTCCGGTGTCACGCTGCTCTCGCCACGGCTTGCCGGCGCGCTGACGCAGCCGGTCGTCGCGCTGGCCAACCGCTTGATGAAATCGACGGGCGGGACGTCGCAGGCGCCGACCTCCGGCGCTGCCTTGCTGGTCGGCATTGCCACCGGCCTGCTCTGGGCGCCCTGCGCGGGGCCGATCCTCGGCCTGGTGCTGACCGGCGCGGCGCTGCACGGCGCCAACGCAAAGACCACGCTGCTGCTTGTGGCCTATGCGGCGGGCGCGGCAACGTCGCTCGCGGTTGCGCTGCTGATCGGCGGCCGGGTCTTCACCGCCATGAAGCAATCGCTGGGTGCCGGCGAATGGGTGCGCCGGGGCCTCGGCGCGGCGGTCCTGTGCGGTGTCGCAGCCATCGGGCTGGGTGCGGATACCGGGCTGCTTGCGCGGTTTTCGAACGCCGGCACGGCCAGGTTCGAGCAGGCGCTTCTCGATACCTTCCCCGCGCACGCAAAGCCGCCGTCGACCAGGACGGCCGCGCGCGTGCGCGACGGCATCATGCGGGTCGCCGCCGACGCGCGCCCCGCGTTTCGCAGCGGCTTGCCGGTCGAGGGATCGTTGCCGTCGCTCGATGGCGCAGTGGGGTGGCTTAATTCGCCGCCGCTGACGAGCGAGCAACTGCGCGGCAGGGTCGTGCTGGTCGATTTCTGGACCTACTCGTGCATCAACTGCATTCGCACCATCCCCTACCTGCGGGCCTGGGCGGAAAAGTACAAGGACCAGGGCCTTACCGTGATCGGCGTGCACACGCCCGAGTTCGCCTTCGAACGAAACGCCGGAAACATCCGCAAGGCGATCGATGGCTTCCGTATCGGCTATCCCGTCGCGGTGGACAGCGACTTCAAGATCTGGCGTGCATTCGACAATCACTACTGGCCGGCCATCTACTTCGTCGATGCCAAGGGGCGGATCCGCTATCACCAGTTCGGCGAGGGCGACTACGACAAGGCCGAGAAGGTCATCCAGGACTTGCTTGCCGAAGCGGGCGCCGCGAAGGCCGCGACACCTGCCGTGACGCCGGACGCCACGGGTGCGCAGGCCGCACCCGACCTCGACAACGTGCGCTCGGCCGAGACCTACATCGGCTATCAGCAGGCGTCGAACTTTGCCTCGCCCGAAGGACTGACGAGCGATGTCGCGCGGAACTACACCATCGGCGCTCCGCGCCTCAATCGCTGGGGGCTGGACGGGAACTGGACGGTGGGCGCCGAGCAGGCGACGCTGAACCGGGCGAATGGCGGCATCACCTACCGGTTCCGCGCGCGCGATCTCCATCTGGTCCTTGGCGCGGGCGCCGACGGCAAGCCGGTGCGCTTCCAGGTGAAGGTGGACGGCAAGGCGCCGGCAGAAAGCCACGGTGCCGATATCGACGCGGCGGGCAACGGCACCGTCACCCAGACGCGCCTCTACCAGCTCGTGCGCCAGTCGGGCGAGGTCGCTGAACGCACCTTCGAGATCCGCTTCCTCGACCCGGGTGTCCAGGCCTTCGTCTTCACCTTCGGCTGACCGCCCTTCCCGGAAGGCGTCGCCGGGCGCCGGTCAGGCCGCCTGCGCGGCAAAGGCACGCAGCCCGGGCAGATCGATCACCGTGACGCGGCCGTAGGTGATCGCCAGCAGGCCATGCGTCTCCATCCGGCGCACGGCAAGATTGACCTTTTGCCGCGTGACGCCGGACAGATAGCCGATCTCTTCCTGCGTCAGCGGTATCTCGGCCTTGCCCAGGGGATAGAGGCGCGGATTGAACATCGCCAGCAGGCAGTTGGCGACGCGCAGGACGGGCTCGGTAAGGCGGTCGTTCTCGACCATGGCCATCAGTTGGCCGAGCCGTTCGTTGACGTGTTCGAGCAGGAAGCGGTTGAAGGGGATGCTGCAGTCAAGCAGCTTGAAGAACAGCGCGGCGGGCAGGCACGCCACGCGCGAGGTGCGCAGCGCGACGGCGTCGTAGTGCCAGGCTTCGGCCTTGATGACCGTGCCCTCGCCGAACCAGGCGCCGGCCGGAATGCCGGCGAACGTCATCAGCCGGCCTTCGCTCGACGTATTGCACACCTTGACCAGCCCGTCCACCACGCCGAACCAGCAATGGCTCGGCTCGCCGCGCCGGCACACGTAGCCGTCCGGCGCTACCACTCGCAGGCTGGTTCCGGCGCGCACCTGCGCTTGCAGCCCGGGGTCGAGCGCCCCGAACCACGGCGCGGTGAGTAGCAACTGGTCGATCGTGTCCATGGCTTGCGGGGTTGGCTTGTGTGTCGGCCGGCTCCGGCGCGGGATTGCCGCGGATTGTTGCGCACGGGACAGACTTGCGCCGCGCCCATGCCTAGAGTGGCAACCATCGAAGACGCGCGCAATGCCAGCCATGGCATGACGCGAAGCGTTCCGCCGCATATTCTGCGGGAATTCGCGCGCGCGGCCAACCGGAGACGATGATGGAGACTTCACTCGGCGCGCTGATCGCGCAGGCTGCCGCGCGCTTCGGCGACAAGACGGCGCTGGTGGCCGACGGGCAACGCTATTCCTTTGCCGAACTGGACCGCCTGTCGTCCGGCGTGGCCACCCGCCTGCTGCAACGCGGACATGGCCATGGCACCACGATCTCGCTCTACGCGCCCAACTGCGCGCAATGGATCGTGGCCTACTACGGCATCCTCAAGGCGGGCTGCATCGCCAACCCGCTCAACCTGATGCTGACAGCGCCGGAGGCGGCCTACGCGGTGGGCGACTGCGGCGCGTCGGTGGTGTTCGGGGAAGGCGACAAGCTGCTGGCGCTGCGCGAGGCGCTGGGCGAGGCCTGCCCGGCACTGGTCTCGCTGCAGGGCACCACGGCAGGCATGGAAGCGTTCGCCGACTGGACCGGCACGCCGCCCGACCCGGGCCTGCGCCTGGACCAGGACCGCCTCGGCGAGATCAGCACGATCGGCTACACCTCGGGCACCACCGGCAAGCCCAAGGGCGCCGTGCTCTCGCACCGGTCGATCCTGATGAACACCGCCATGACCGCGACCATGCACGGGCGAACCGAGGCGGATACCGTGGTCAGCGCGCTGCCCTTGTCGCACGTGTACGGCAACATCGTCATGAACTGCGCGATGGCGTATGGCATGACGCTCGTGCTGCACGCCGTGTTCAGGCCGGAAGTGGTGCTGCAGAGTATCGCCACGCATCGCGCCACCCTCTTCGAAGGCGTGCCGACGATGTACATGTACCTGCTGGACTATCCGCAGTTCGGCGACTACGACATCAGTTCGCTCACGCGCTGCACGGTGGGCGGCCAGACCATGCCGGTGGCGAAGATGGAGCAAGTGCAGGCGCGCTTCGGCGCACCACTGCTTGAGCTGTGGGGAATGACCGAGCTGGGCGGCCTGGGCACCACCCATTGCCTGCTCGGCCCGCGGCGGCTCGGCTCGATCGGCATCCCGCTGCCCTTCATGCAGGCGCGCATCGTGCGCGCCGATGCCGCCGGCACCGTCCTGCCGCCGCATGAAGTGGGCGAACTGGTGCTCAAGGGGCCGCTGACGATGGACGGCTATCTCAACCGCCCGGATGCCACGGCGCAGGCCATCGACGCCGAGGGTTTCCTGCATACCGGCGACCTCGCGTACATGGACAGCGACGGCTATATCTTCGTGGTCGACCGCCTCAAGGACATGATCATCACCGGTGGCTTCAATATCTATCCGGCCGAACTCGAAAGTGTGCTGTGCGAGCATCCCGCCGTGGCGATGGCGGCGGTGGTCGGTGTGGCCGACGCGTTGAAGGGCGAGCTGGCCAAGGCATTCATCGTTCCCGCCCGCGGGCACGTCGTCACGGAAGAGGCCTTGCTGGCGTTTTGCCGCACGCGGCTCGCCGCCTACAAGGTGCCAAGGCTGGTGGCGTTCGTGGACGACCTGCCCAAGACCGGGTCGGGCAAGATCCTGCGGCGCGCGCTGCGCGGCTGAGCGCAGCGCGCGTGCGGGCACGGGGCGCCTGCACGCGCGCCGGTGGCTGGCCCGGCTCAGCGCTGCGGACTATCGAGCAGCGTCCAGCGGTCCGGCGCGTCTTCGTTCGCGGCGGACAACACGAGGGTCTGCCCGCACGCCTCGCAGCGGTAGACAAAGCCCGTGCCGCGCATGGCTTCGCGCAGCATGGTGACCTTGGCCAGCCGGGGGTGTGGCGGGAAATGGCCGGGTCGGTCCACTTGCGTGATGCATAGATCGCAGAGTGACATGCCTGCCTCCGTTTGGATGGCCACGCGGGCCGGGAAATGCTGTGGTGCAGCATTTCATCCAGTATAGAGGTGTTTCGCCGCACGGCATGGCTTTATCGTGCGGGCCGTCGCGCCGCCGCCTCACTCGCGCCGGACGGCGGCGCGGCGGCCGCCAGCAGGCGGCGCGCCGTCAGCCTGGCGCCCGATGCCTGGCGGGCCTGGTTGCACAGGTGTGCGTGCCTGGCAGGAAAGACCCGATCCCGGCACCGCGGACTTGACAGCCTTCGGACGATGCGCCGCGCATGCCGGCAGCTCAGTTCCGTGCCTCCATGCGCCTGGTCAGGGCCGCCCGTTCCTGCACCGCGCTCCCCAGCAGCGAAAAGCCGACGAGCTGGCCGCTCGCGGCATCGGTGCAGAGCGCGCGCAGTGATTCGTCCACCGGGCCGGCGGCCTGTTCGACCAGCCAGTCGCCGCTGCCCGGCGGGGGCGCTGCCACCACGGCGGGCACCGCGGGCGTCTTCACGCTGACCGGCATCACCGGGAACACCACCGGCGTCGGCTCGCCGCACAGCGTGCGCGCGAGCGCGCGCGCGGCGTGCGTGATCGGCAGCACATAAGGCTGCACCTTGCCTTCGATCTCGGCGCAATCGCCCAGGGCATACACATCTGGCGCGCTGGTGCGGCAGCAGGCGTCGGTGCGGATGCCCTGGCCGGTGTCGATGCCCGCCGCGCGCGCCAGCGCGGTGCGCGGTGCCAGCCCGATGGCCGACACCACGAGATCCGCATCGAGCGTGCCGCCGTCGGCCAGCGTCAGGCGGTAGCCCAGCCCTCGTGCTCGATGGTGCTGACGCTGCGCCCGAGCAGCATGCGCACGCCGTGCCGGTGCAGGCCGCGCGCGTAGACATGGCCGGCGGCTTGCGGCAGCAGCCGCGACAGCGGCGCGGCGGCGGGGTCGATCAGCGACACGACGAAGCCGGCCGAGGCCAGGTCGTTGGCAAATTCGCAGCCGATCAGCCCGGCGCCGAGAATGGCGACCGAGCGGCAGTTCGCCAGCGCCAGGCGGAAGCGCGCGTAGTCGCGCAGGTCGTTGATGCACAACACGTCGGCGGYGCCCGTGCCCCGCAGCGGCGGCCGGCGCGGATCGGCGCCCACGGCCAGCACCAGCCGGCTGTATTCCAGCGCCGTGCCGTGCGATTCGACGGCATGCGCCTCCGCACGGATGCGCCCGACCACCTGGTGCGTGCGCACCGTCGCGCCGAGTTGCCGTGCCATCGCGGCGGCATCGAAGTTCGCCAGCGCGGCGGGCGCCTTCTTCAGCGCCAGCGCGTTGGACAGCATTGGCCCCCGCCCCCGCCCGCGACGCACCGCGTTCATCTCACTCCGCGCTGGCGCCGGACTCCTTGGCCACCTTGGTCCATTTGCTCGTCTCCGCACGAATGAAGCCGGCCAGCTGCGCGGGCGTCATGTCGCCGGCGGTCACGCCCTGTTCCTCGAAGCGCTTCTGCACTTCCGGCAGTTTCAGCACCTTCGCCAGTTCGGCGCCGATGCGCTGCTCGACGGCCGGCGGGGTGCCGTGCGGGGCCATCACGGCGTACCAGGTGGTGACCTCGAAGCCCTTCACGCCGCTCTCGTCCAGCGTGGGCACGCCGGGGTAGGCGCCGGAGCGCCTGGCCGTCGTCACGGCGAGCGCCTTGACCTTGCCGCTGCGCACATGGGGCGCGGCCGACGGGCTGGTCTCGATGGCCATCTGGATCTGGCCGGCGATCAGGTCGGTCATCATCGGCGCGCCGCCCTTGTAGGGCACGTGGGCGATATCGGTGCCGGTCATCGAGCGGAACAGCTCGCCGGACAGGTGCTCGGTGCTGCCGGTGCCGGCGGAGCCGTAGTTGACCTTGCCGGGATGCGCCTTGATGTAGGCGATCAGTTCGGGCACCGTCTTCGCCGGGATGGACTGGTTGACCAGCAGCACGTTGGGGGTCAGCGCGGCCAGGCCGATCGGGTCCAGGTCCCTGGTGAAGTCGTAGGGCAGGGTCTTGTAGATGCCGGGCGCCATGGTGTGCGCCACGGTGGCCAGCAGCAGGGTGTAGCCATCCGGCTGGGCGCGCGCCACGATGCCGGCGCCGAGCGTGCCGCCGGCGCCGGGCCGGTTGTCGACCACCACCGGCTGGCGCAGCGCCTCGCCGAGCTTCTGGCCGATGGTGCGGCCGATGATGTCGGTGGTGCCGCCGGCGGCGAAGGGCACCACCAGCGTGACCGGCTTGGCGGGCCACGGGTCCGCCGCGAAGGAGGCGGCGCCTGCCGACATGAGGATGGTGCCGAGGATGCCGGCGAGCGCGGCGCGGCGGGCGGTGGACTGCATGGTGTCTCCTGGAGGGATGGTTCTTGTCGTCGGCGCGCGGGCCGGCTGCCGCGCGTGCGCGCGGCGCCGGGCCAATGCAGGGCATGCGCCGGCGCGGCGCGATGGTGGCGTGACTGTACGAAGCGCGGCGAGGCGGCGCCAGTCACGTTACGGCAAGGGGTCTTCAGGATTCGTGAAGGGTGGCGCCGGGCCAGCGGCCTTCCCTGACCAGCGTGCGGGTCACGCTGGCCAGCACGGTGCGCGCCGCCAGCCCGGCCGGGGATAGCTCGTCGTCGGACAGGCTGACCAGCATGTTGGGCCGGCACACCGCGCCGTTCGTGCCACTGGCGCCGCCGCCGTCGGCGATCTCGATCATGTCGAGTGGCTCGCCGAGCAGCCGCGCCACCGCCGCGCCGGGCTGGATGGTGGCGCCCAGGCCGGCGCGCACCGCGTCCATCAGCATCGCCAGGCCGTCGATCTCGGCCACCACATTGGGCTGGTGCCGGCTGCGCGCGAAGGCCTTGTTGAGCAGGGCGCGCAGGCCATGCGGGCTGCTTGGCAGGATCAGCGGCAGGGCGCCGAGCTGTTCGAGCTCCACCGGCGCGCCCGCGGGCATGCCGGCCTGGCCCGTGCGCGCAATCACGAACAGGCGTTCCTCGAGCAGCGGCGTCACGCTCCAGCGCTGGCTGCCCTCGATCTGGAACAGCACGGCCAGGTCGAGCTGGCGCGCGCCGATCATCGCGGCCAGGTTGCCGGACAGGTTCTCCACCAGGTGCAGGCGGATATCGGGATAGCGCTCGCGCATGGCCAGCATGAAGGGCAGCCCGAGCACGGCGATCGTGCTGGGCGCCATGCCCACGCTCACATGGCCGGACAGGCGCGCGAGCTGGGCCGCGCGCACGGCGTCATCGGCATGGCGGATGGCCAGCTGCGCCTGGCGCCAGAAGGCCAGGCCCGCGTCGGTGGGCACGGTGCCACTGGAGGTGCGCTGCAGCAGCCGCGTGGACAGCTCGCTCTCCAGCCGGCTGATCTGCTGGCTCAGGGCGGAGGTGACCACGCCCAGCTTCTGCGCCGCCTGGCCCATGCTGCCCAGTTCCACCACCTGGACGAAATAGCGTAGCTGTCGAAGTTCCATGTTCCTTTCCCGATTCCCGTGCCCGAAGCAACAGCCGGCATTGTGCACGCCTTGCGGCGAGGCCCGCGCGGCGCCGGCCCCGGCGACCGCGCGAGGCTTCTCCAATCACCCATGTCATATAGATGATGTGGTTGACGTGAGGGTGAGCGACCCATATGATGGGGCACGCTTCGCAGCGCCGGATCCCTCCCGCCCCCGTCCCCTTCCCATCGGCTGCCCATCTTGCTGACCGAATTCCTCCTGTCGCAGACGCACCTGTCGCTGTTCCAGCTTGCCTGCCTGGTGCCGATCGTCATTTGGGCCTATACGATATTCGGGCTCACCGGGTTCGGCTCTTCCATCATGGCCATGCCGCTGCTGACCCAGATCGTGCCGTTGCGCACGGCCGTGCCGATGATCCTGTTCTTCGATCTGGTCGCCGGAACGCTGCTGGGCCTGCGCAGCCGCCGGCAGGTGAATACGGCAGAGTTGCGGCGGCTGGTGCCGGGCGTGCTGGCCGGCATGGCGTGCGGCCTGGCATTGCTGATGCATGCGCCGGAACGCCCGCTGCTGCTGGTGCTTGGCCTGTTCGTGCTGCTGCACTCCGCATGGAGCCTGCTGTTCAAGCGCGGCTACAGTGAACTGGATCCGCGGCTGTCGGTGCCGTTCGGCCTCGCCGGCGGCGTGCTGACCGCGCTGTTCGGCACCGGCGGCCCCGTCTACACCATCTACCTGGCCGGCCGGCTGCGCGATCCCGGGCAGCTGAGGGCCACCACCAGCACGCTGATCGTGCTGACCGCTTTCGCAAGGCTGGCGATGTTCGCGGCGGCGGGACTGTACGCCAATACCGCCATCTTCGTGCTGGCGGCCGTGCTGATGCCTTGCGCGATCGCCGGCTATCTCGCCGGCGGCTGGCTGCACCGGCGCATCGCGCCGGCGAAGGTCATCCACGCGGTATGGGGCGTCCTCGTCATGGCCGGACTCGGCCTGGTCTATCGCAGCGCGCTGGGCTGAGCGCCGGGCGCGCCGCGGCCGTGTCGCTCAGCGGCGCGCCACGACGGGCGCCGCCACGCCTTCCATCCGCACGTTGACGCAGGCCGGACGGCCCGATGCGATGGCGCGCCGCACGGCAGGCAAGAGCTGGTCCGGCGCCTGCACAAGCTCGCCGTGCCCGCCGAAGGCCGCGCACACCTGGTCGTAGCGGGTGGGCAGCAGTTCGCAGCCGACCAGCCGCTCCTTGCCATAGCTGTTGAGCTGGATCTGGTACTCGGCATTCCAGCGCGCGTCGTTGCCGACCACGGCGACGAACGGCAAGCCGTAGCGCACCGCGGTATCGAACTCCGCGACATGGAAGCCGGTGGTGCCGTCGCCCATCATGGCGATCACTGGCGCATCCGGCTGCGCCAGCCGTGCCGCCAGCGCCATCGGCAGGCCCGCGCCGATGGCGCCCGCGGGCCCGTTGATGACGCGGTGCGGCGCATGCAGGCACGCCTGCGCCCACTGCCCGAACTCGCCGCCGTCGGACACCAGCACCGCATCCGGGTGGCTATCCAGGATGGCTTGCAGCGGGCGGCATACCTGGACCGGGTGCAGCGCCCCGGCGGCCGTGGCGGTGTTCCATGCATCGGGCCGGTAGCGGATGGCGGCCGCCACTTCGTCCAGCCACGCGCGGTGCCGCTGCGGCCCGCTTGCTCCGGCCACGAGCTGCGCGATGGCGCTGCCGACGTCCGCGCGCCGTGCGAAGCGCAGGCGGTCGCCGGCGGCGCGGCGGCTGCGCGCGAGCTCGCTCTCGTCAGCATCGATCTGCAGGAAGCTGCAGTCGGCCGCAAAGGCGGGCGCGCCGCCGAACCTGAGCGTGAAGTCGAGGCGCTTGCCCAGCAACAGCACGCAGTCGGCCTGCGCCAGCATCTGCGCGAATGCACCGAGGCTGGGATCGTTGTTGCCGCGCGGGCTCTCCATGCCGACCACGGGAATGCCCGTGCGCGCCTCCAGCTCGGCGGTGCGCACGCGTGCGCGCGCGGTCAGCCAGGCCGGGCCGGCAAGGATCAGCGGGCGCCGCGCGCCCGCCAGCGCCGACAGCACGGCGGATGCGTCCTGCGCAGCGAGCGCGGGCGCGTGCGCCGGGACGGCGATGGAGGCGGGCACGCCGGCCTCCCGCACGGCGTCCTCCAGCGCATCGGTGGGCAGGCTCAGGTGCACCGGGCCGGGCCGGCCGGAGGCCGCGATCTGCATGGCCAGCGCCATGTCGGCGGCGATGCTGTCCGCGCCGGCGCAGGTCCAGGCTGCCTTGGCTACCGGCGCCGCCATCTCGGCCTGGCGCATTTCCTGGAAGGCGCCGAAGCCGTGCTGCCGGTTCGGCGCATGGCCCGACAGCAACACCAGCGGCGACTCCGACATCTGCGCGGTGTAGAGCGCGGAGACCGCATTGGCGTGGCCGGGCCCGCCGGTGACCATGGCCACGCCGAACTCGCCGGTCAGGCGCGCCCAGGCATCGGCCATGTGCACGGTGGCGGCCTCGTGGCGCGTGTGCAGCAGCCCGACGCCGGCGTCGAGGCAGGCGTCGAAGACCGGCATGATGTGATTGCCCGACAAGGTGAATATGCGCTTGACGCCGGCCTGTGCCAGCGTGCCGGCGAGCGCGTCTGCGCCGCGGTGAGACTTCGCCATTTGCTTTCCTGCTTGAGCTGGATATCGAGGGATTTGCCGGGTTGCTCGTACATGATGACCAGGGCTTCGACGTTGAGCGCCGCCGGGGGGTGCCCGGCCTCGCTTGCCATCGGCACCTCGGGCAGGGCCGGCAGGCGCTGCGGCGAAGTGGTCACCACAGCCCGCAGTTTGCCACCCTTGAGGTTGCCGACCAGCGCCGTCATCTCTTCTTCAGCTCTCCTCCACCTCCGGACTTTCCTCAGGCCGCCTCCTCCTCCAGAATCGTCTGCCCCGGAGCGACGCGGGTGAACTGCACGGGTGAGCGGGTCAGTTGCAGCGTGCCGCCGCGCTGGCGCACCACGGTGAAGCTGGAGCCTGGCAGGTCGCCGGTGGCCGGGAAGTCTTCGCGGAAATGCGCCCCGCGCGAGTCTTCGCGTGAGAGCGCGGCTTCCACGATGGCCTGGCTAACGCCGATCAGGCTCCTGAGGTTCATCCAGTCATGCCAGGTGACGTTGAACCCGCGCTGGCCGTCGGCCACGCCGGTGGCCAGCAGCGTGCGCTCCAGCTCCGCGAGGCGATGACGGGCCCGCAGCAGGCCATCGCGCGTGCGCATGATGCCTACTTCGTCCCACATGCAGTCGAAGAGCGCCTCGCGGACCGGTTCGAGACTGCCCGGCCGCTGGCCGAAGGGCGCCTCCATGGCCGCGACAGCGGCCGCGATGGCGGCTTCATCGGGCGCGCGCAGCGCCCCGTTGCGGCGGGTCCAGGCTGCCATGCTGTCGCCGGCGATGCCGCCGAACACGGTCGAGTTGGCGACCCCGTTGCCGCCGAGCCGGTTCGCGCCATGCACGCCGCCGGTATCCTCGCCGGCGGCGAACAGGCCGTGCAGTTCGGTGCTGCAGTCGGGACGGAACTGCAGGCCGCCCATCATGTAGTGGGCGGTCGGCACCACCTCGACGAGGTCGCCCGCGAGATCGAAGCCGCAGTCGCCGCAACGCTCCACCATGCCCTTGAACTGCTTGCGCACCTTGTCCGGGCCGAGATGCCCCATCTGGATATAGACGCCGCCGTTGGGCGAAGTCCGGCCGGCACGCATCTCGGCGTAGATCCCGCGCGAGACGATGTCGCGCGTGGCACGCTCGCCGCGCGCATCGTAGTTGTGCATGAAGCGTTCCTTGCTCCCGTTCAGCAGGTAGCCGCCGGCGCCGCGCAAGCCCTCTTCGAGCACCGTGCCGGTCATGCGCGTGTCCGTGCCGGCCAGCAGCCCGGTGGGGTGGAACTGCACCATCTCCATGTCGCGCAGGGGCAGCCCGGCGCGCAGCGCCATCGCCAGGCCGTCGCAGCTCTTGTCGCCCGATGGCGTGTGGAATTTGTACATGGTCGGGCCGCCGCCGGTGGCCAGCAGCACCGCCTTGGCCTGCACGAAGACGAACTCGCCGCTGCGCATGTCGATCATCAGCACGCCGGCCAATGCCTGGCCATCGGGGGTCTTGATCAGCTCGACCGCGCGGTGCTCCTCCAGCCGGCCGATGCCGCGGCTCCAGACCTGCTCGGCCAGCCGGTTGATGATCTCGATGCCGGTCAGGTCGCCCTTGTGCACGGTGCGGTCGAAGGTCTGCCCGGCGAAGGCCTTCTGGTGGACCGTGCCGTCGGGGTTGCGGTCGAAGAAGCAGCCCAGTTCGTTCTCGAGTTCGTGGATGCGCTCCACCGCCTTGGTGACCAGCGTCCAGGCCAGCTCCTGGTCGGACAGCCATTTACTGCCTTCCACGGTGTCCATGAAGTGGCGCTCGACCGAATCGCCCTGCGCCAGCGCCACGTTGTAGCCGCCCTGGACCATGCGGGTGCAGCCGCACTTGCCGAGCAGCCCCTTCACCGCCACGGTGATCGAGAGTTCCGGCGCGTTCTGGTGCGCGTGCAGGGCGGCGAACAGGCCCGCCCCGCCGGAACCGAGGATCAGCACATCGGTCTGCAGTCGTGTGATTTTCATGGCTTTGCCACTCCAAGGCTGGCCAGCACGGCGGCGCGCTGGTCGGCGGTGTTCTGCCTGACGGCGGTATAGAGGCTCTGGCCGTGGCTGTCCATGGCCACCAGCAGGGGCCCGAAATCACGGATCCTGAACTTCCACAGCGATTCCGGGTTGAGGTCGTCGAGATCGACGTCCTCGATCTGCTCGACCCATGTGGTCTCGAGCGCGGCGGTGCCGCCGATGATGGCCAGGTACGCACCGCCCAGTTCGCCGAACGCCGCGAGCGAATCCTCGCGCATGCCGCCCTTGCCCACGATCATGCGCACCCCGCACCGGCGCATCAGCGGCTGGGTGAAGCGCTCCATGCGGTCCGAGGTGGTGGTGCCGATGCACACCGGCTGGTAGCCGGCGGGGTGCTCGGCGCTGGCGGGCACCTTGCGGACATTGGGCGCGGTGTGGATCACGGCGTGGCCGGCGAGGTCGAAGCGCGTGGTGCGCTGCCGGTCGAACATGTGGATCTGGGTGGCGTCGCGGATGCCGAACAGGGTCTGCTGCAAGGTCACGGTGTCGTTGACGCGCAGCCGGCGGACCTGTTCCTCGGTCACGGGCATGGAGAGTTCGTAGTGCGCCATGGTCAGAATCCGTAGCTGACGCCGTCAGCGCTGAAGGTGGCACTCGCGCGGCGCGCGGAGTGGCACTGCATGTTGACGGCGATGGGGTTCATGGTGATGTGCGTGGAGGCCAGCTCGATATGCACCGCATAGGCGGTCGCATCGCCGCCCAGGCCCTGCGGGCCCACGCCGAGCCGGTTGACTGCCAGCGACAGCTCGGCTTCCAGCGCCGCGCCCGCGGGGTCGGCGCAGCGCGTGCCGAGCGCGCGCGTGGCGGCGCGCTTGGCGAGCGCCACGCACAGGTCCGAAGTGCCGCCCAGGCCGACGCCGACGATCGTCGGCGGGCAGGTCTTGCCGCCTGCGGCGATCACGCTGTCGATCACGAAGGTCTTGATCGCATCGATGCCCTCGGCGGGAATCGCCATCTTGAGGAAGGAGTTGTTCTCCGAGCCGCTGCCCTTGGGCACCATCTCCAACGTCAGCCGGCCGGGCGTGTCGTCGAAGTCGATATGGATCACCGGCACCTCGATGCCGCAGGAGGTATGGTTGTTCTGGCGCGTCAGCGGGTGCACCACCGACGAGCGCAGCGGATGTTCGCGCGTGGCGCGCTCGCAGCCGCGGCGGATGGCCTGCTTGAATGCATGCCCGTCGACCGCGACGCCGGTGCCGATCACCATGTTGTAGATCGGCACGCCGGTGTCCTGGCACAGCAGGTTGTCGGTCTGCTCCGCAATGGCGATGTTCTTGCTCATGGTGGCCAGGACGCTGCGCGCCGTGGCCGAGGTTTCCTGCGCCTGCAGGCGCCCGATGCCCGCCTTGACGTCGGGCGGCAGGATCTTCAGCGCGCGGATATACAGTTCCCTGGCCGTGTCCTCCAGGGCGGAAAGATTGATTTGCATGCTGGTCCCCGATGCTTGGCTGCGATGGTTGCCGGCGCTCGCCGGCGCGCCGGTCCTGCGTTTTGTCTCGCGCCCGGCTGGCGCTAGGTTGGCGCTCAGTTGGCGCTCAGTTGGCAGTGAGGTTGCGGTTCCTGACGACCTTCTCCCACCGCAGCGATTCCGCGGCGATGGCCGTGCCCAGTTGCTGCGGCGTGTTGCCGACCGGCTTCATGCCCTGCGCAAGCAGGCGCGCCTGGGTGTCGGGATCGGCCAGCACCTTGACGGTGTCTTGCTGGACCTTGCTGAGGATGTCGGGCGGGGTGCCGGCCGGCATGACGAAGCCGAACCAGCCCGTGACGTTTTCCAGGCCCGTGAGGCCGGCTTCGGTCGCGGTAGGCACGTCGGGCAGCATCGGCGAGCGTTCGGTGCCGGTGACCGCGAGCGCGCGCAGCTTGCCGCCCTTCACGAACTGCGACGCGGCCGCGATATTGCCCACCATCAGCTGGAGCTGCCCGGCCATCAGGTCGTTGTAGGCCAGCGATTCGCCCTTGTAGGGAACGTGCGTGATATTGACGCCGGCGGCATCGGCGAACGCCTCGCCCGCCATGTGGACCTGGCTGCCGGTGCCGGCGGAGCCGAAGTTGAGCTTGCCCGGCTGCGACTTCGCCAGCGCGACCAGCTCCTTCAGGTTCCTGGCGGGCAGGCCCGGGTTCACGACCACCAGCATGGGCCCGCTCGCCACGCTGGTGATGAAGGCGAAGTCCCTCGCGCTATAGGGCAGTCGCTGGTAGATGTACTGGTTGACGGTGAACATGCTGCCGGAGGCCAGCATCATCGTGTAGCCGTCGGCCGGGGCTTTTGCCGTCACCTGCGCGCCGACCGCGCCGCCCGCGCCCAGCCGGTTTTCGATCACCACGCTCTGCTTCCACATTTCGCCCAGCTTCTGGCCGACCACGCGTCCGAGCACGTCGGTGCTGCCGCCCGCCGCGAAGGGAACGATCATCGTGACCGGCTTGCTGGGCCACGTATCGGCGCGGGCGCTCCCGACGCAGAGCGCCGTGGCGGCGCACAGGCTAAGCGAAGCCCAGATCCTGCGGCTTGTGGATGATGCGGACAACGTCATTGCGGTCTCCTTTTGTGCAGGTGGAAATGGCGCCGCTTCATGCGGCGGCGCTCATCGTGGTCGGCCTACGAAAACAGCGAAAGCATGAACGCCAGGCCAGTGCACAGCCCGGCGCCGAGACTGAGCGCGATCCAGTCCTTGCGCAGGCCGGTCCATGGCCGGAACTCGATCAGCAACAGGCGGATGCCGCCCATCAGGTGGAGCGACAGCAGGATCACCAGGCCCCACTCGCCGGCCTTGAACAAGGGGTTGTCGGCGAGCCTGAGGAAGCCGTCGAGGGCCGCCTCGCCATGGATGGCTTGCCCGAGCGCCCAGAAGTGCAGCGGCAGGAAAAGCGCGAGCCCGAGGCCCGACAGCCGGTGGATCAGGAAGGCCCAGTAGGCGGCGTGGTTGCGCGCGCGCATGTCGTTCTTCTTCATGGCATCACCACCGCGTAGACCGCGCGCAGGCCGGCGCAGGCCAGCAACGCGCCGAACAGCCACGCGGCGGCGACCACGCTGCGCGAGCGCCAGGCCAGCCATTCCTCGGCGATGCGCATCAGGCCGACCGGCACGTGCACGGTACAGGCCAGCACGAAACAGGCGTAGAAGGCGCCGAACAGCCAGTTGCCGCGCGTGCGCGCCAGCACCTCGGCGCCGGACAAGCCGCCACGCACGGCGACCATGATCACGGCGATATGCCCCACCACGCACAGTGCCAGCACCATGGCGCTGAGGCGCTGCCAGTACCAGAGCCTGGCCTGGGTGGCGACCGACAGGGTCTCGTTCATAGCTCCCCCTTCATGGCGGCCTTGGCGACCTTGTGCTTGAGGCCGGCGATGGCGGCGGTCGGCGCAAGCTGCTTGGGGCATCGCTCGGTGCACGAGCCTTGCGTGTGGCAGCTGTGGCAACCGGCGTCGCCGGCAACCGCGCGCAGGCGCTCGGCGCCCCGCACGTCGCGCACGTCGTTGACCAGCGTCCATGCGCGGTTCAGCGCGGCCGGCCCGAGATAGTCGGGGCGCCAGCCGACCACATCGCAGGAGGCGTAGCAGACCCCGCAGCCGATGCACTCGATGCCGGCATCGGCGGCCTTGCGCTCGGGCGAGGCCGGCGCGACGCTTGCGAACGGGTCGTGCCGCGTCGCCGCACCCTTGAACTGTCCCTTCGCGGCAGCCCACTTGTCGAAGAACGTGCTCATGTCCGTCGCCAGGTCCTTGATCACCGGCAGGTTCGACAGCGGGGCGATCTCCAGCGCATTGCCTTTCGCGACTTTCGCGACGTGCGTGCGGCAGGTCCAGCAAGCCTTGCCGTTGACGGTCATGGCGCAGGAGCCGCACATGCCGACGCGGCATGCGAAGCGGTAGCCCAGGTCCGGTTCGAGATGACGCTGGATGTAGGTCACCACATCGAGGATGGTCTGGCTGGCGTTGCGCGGCACCGTGTAGACGACGAACTCGCCGTCCTCATTGCCGCGCCATACACGAACGTTGAGTGTTGTCATGGGGATCGTCTCGGGGGTGGTGTTCAGTGCGCCGCGGCCTTGGGCGCCGGGGACCGGTCTGCTCGCTCTTCTTTTCGTATTGTTTCGGATTGCGTTGCGAACAAAAAGCTAGTAATTCTCTTGTCCAGATAAAGAAAACCTTTGCGTTCGCGCGTGCCGCTTCTTGCGCAGGCGCATCCCGCTTGCCGCTTGCCTGGAGCCGCGCCGATGCCTTCCATCCGTACCATCAAGACCTTCCTGGCAGTGGCCCGGTACGGCACGCTGGCAGCCGCGGGCAAGCAGGTCGGACTCACGCCCGCGGCCGTCGGGCTGCAGATCCGCGCGCTCGAGGAGGACCTGAACTGCCAGTTGTTTGACCGCAGCGCGCGCGCCGCGATTCTCAATCCCGCCGGGCGCAGCATGGTCCCGGAGCTCGAGGCGCTGGTGCAGCGGTACGAGGCGCTTGCGGCCGGGCGGGAAGACGGCCTGTCGGGGACGGTGCTGGTGGGCGCGCTGGTGTCGGTGCTGATGGGCGCGTTCGCCGACGCACTGTGGACCATCAAGCAGGAACACCCGCGGCTCGACGTGCGCCTGTTCGCCGGCCTCTCGGCCGCTTTTGCCCTCAAGGTCGAGCAGGGCGAACTGGACGCCGCGGTGGTTACGCGCTCGCCGCGCGCCCTGGCCGCGAACCTGGTATGGACCGAGCTGTACACGGAGCCGATGGTGCTGATCGTGCCGCGCCACCCGCATTTCTTCCTGCCCGGGGAGGGCATGGAGATCCTACGCGAAGCGCCCTTCATCCGCTTCGAGCCGGGCACGTGGACAGGCAACCTGGTGCAGGAGGTACTGGACCGGTGTGGCGTCACGGTGAATGAGAGCATGCAGTTGAACTCGAACGAAGCGATCATCGAACTGGTTCGCCAGGGCTTTGGCGTATCGATCGTGCCGCGCCTTGCCAATGTCACGTGGGAGGGCGACAGCCTGCTGCGCCTGGTGCCGCTCGAGGGTATCGACGTGTGGCGCCACGTAGGGTTGCTGGAGCGCACGACACATGCGCGCACGGCATTCACCGACGTCATCAAGGGATACTTCCGGCACAGTGGGGCCATTCGCGGCGGCAAGCCGGCACAGACCGTGCACGCGCGGCGCACAGCCTCGTGATACCCGCCGCGAGGACGCGCCGGGGTCAGTCGGCGTGGATGTCCTGTTCCTTGATCAGCCTGGCCCAGCGCGCGACTTCACTGTTGAAGTAGGTCGCGAAGGCCGCGCTCGCCAGCGGCGCCGGCGTGAAGCCGCTGGCGATGATGCGATCGCGCACGCCCTTGTCCTCCAGCATCTTCGTCACCGAGTTGCCGACCTTGTCGATCACTGCCTGCGGCGTGCCCGCCGGCATCATCAGGCCGGTCCAGTTCTCGACGATGAGATCCGGGAAGCCGGCCTCGGCCACGGTCGGCACGTCCGGCATCAAGGGATGGCGCTCGCGCGTCGTCACGGCCAGGGCGCGCAGCTTGCCGCCCTTCACGTTCTGCAGCGATTCCGGGAAATTGGAGAACACCACGTCGATCTGCCCGCCGATCAGGTCGGTGAGGGAGGGGGTGCCGCCCTTGTAGGGCACATGGACGATGCTGGTCTTGCTGAGCCGCTCGAACAGCGCCAGCGCCAGGTGCGGAGGCGTCCCATTGCCGCTCGAGCCGGCGCTCAGGCGGCCCTTGCGCGCCGCTTCGGCGAGGTCCTTGAGGGACTTGACCGGCGAGCTGGCCGGCACCACCACCATCATCGGCGACGAGGCGATGCGCGCGACCGGCACCAGGTCCTTCTGCATATTGAAGGGCAGGCGCGGGAACAGCGACACATTGGACGAATGCGCCAGCGTCACCGCCAGCCAGGTATAGCCGTCCGCGCCGGCGCGGGCGACTTCCGCCGCGCCGATATTCGCGTTGCCGCCAGGCTTGTTCTCCACCACCACCGGCTGCTTCCATTCCTCGGCCAGGTACTGGCCGACCTGCCGCGCCGAGATGTCGGTCAGGCCGCCTGCTGCAAACGGCACGACATAGCGGACCGGCTTGGCCGGGAAGGGTGCGGGCGCGTTGCTCGCGCCGGCCGGTACCGCCAGCAGCGCAAGCAGTACCAGCGACGAGCCGGCAATGCGTCGGACGAAGGTGCAATTCATGTTGTCTCCTGGGGTGGGACCGGCGCCTTCTGGCGGGCGCCGTGCATGTTGTGCGGTCAGGCTTGCGAGAGGGTTTGCAGCTCCTTGTCGAGGGCTTCCGGAATGTCGATGCCGTGCTCGCGCGCGCGCGCCTGCGCGTCGGTGCGCCGCGCGCCGGGCACGCGCGTGCCGCGGTCCGACAGCATAGCCGCGATCAGGGTTTCGAGCCGGGCGTGGTAAGTGGCGTCGCCGGCGAAGCCGGCCGGGTTGAAGGCCAGGAACAACTGGCCGATACGCGGCTGGTTGCCCGCGTCCTCGAAGAACGAGTCGGCTTCCGCGCCAAAGCGGGCGCCGGCCAGCGACACGATCAGCAGTTCCACCATCAGGGCCAGCATGGCGCCCTTGACGCCGCCCGCCGGCAGCATCGAGCCGCGCAAGGCGGCCTGGGCGTCGGTGGTGGGCCTGCCTTCGGCATCGAGCGCCCAGCCCAGGGGAATGGGCTTGCCCTGCTTGGCCGCGACCATGATCTTGCCGCGCGCCACCTCGGACAGCGACAGGTCGATGACCAGCGGCTCGGCATCCTTGCGCGGGAACACCGCGGCGATCGGATTGGTGCCGAACAGGGGTTTGCTGCCGCCCCAGGCGGGCATGGCCGCGGGCGAATTGCCCATGGCGATGCCGATCATGCCGGCCTGCGCCACGGGATCGAGATGCAGCGCCGCCGCGCCGAAGTGATGGCTGTTGGTCACCACGCCGGCGCCGATGCCGCATTCGCGCGCGCTCGCCACGGCGGCCGACACGGCCAGCGCGCAGGCGGGAAAGGCAAAGCCCGCCTGCGCATCGACCAGCGTGGAGCCCGGCGTCTGCCGCGCGATGACGGGCTGCGCGTCGCCGTTGACGCGCCGGTGGCGCAGGTGCGCCACGTACATGGGCACGCGCGACACGCCGTGCGAGGGCAGGCCGGCGAGGTCAGCCTGCACCAGCGCGCGCGCGGTCGGTTCGGCCTGCGCCGCGCCGGCGCCGGCATGGCGCAGGGCCTGCGTGGCGCGGCGTACCAGTTCTTCTGCACGATACATCGTCATACGGTGACTCCCAGTGCGTTCCTGACCGCGTCCGCGATCATCATCGATACGCGCACGTTGGCCTCGTGGCTGACGCCGGCGATATGCGGCGTCAGCACCAGGTTCGGCGCGTCGGCCAGCACGCTGGCGGCGCCCAGCGGTTCCGTCTCGAAGACGTCGAGCGCCGCGCCCGCCAGCCAGCCCTCGTGCAGCGCCGCCGCCAGCGCGGCCTCGTCGACCACCCCGCCGCGCGCGGTGTTGATGAGGACCGCGCCGCGTTTCATGGCGCGCAGGCGCTTCGCGTCGATCAGGTGGCGCGTGGCCGGCACCAGCGGCACGTGCAGGCTCACCGCGTCGGCGGTGGCCAGCAATGCCTCCAGTGCCAGCGGGGTCGCGCCGGTCTCGCGCCACGCCGGATGGTCGCCGGGCAACATCGGGTCGTGCGCCACCACCCGCATGCCCAGCGCCGTGGCGAGCCGCGCCGTCAGCCGGCCGATATCGCCGAAGCCGACCAGCCCGAGCGTCCTGCCGAGGGCTTCATGGCCTTCGGACAGGCGCGCGCGCGGCCACTTGCCTGCCACCATGCCGGCGTGGCTCAGGTAGGCCCCGCGCATCAGCAGCAGCGCGGTCGTGACCACGTACTCGGCCACCGAGCGCGCGTTGGCGCCGGTGGCGGGGATCACGCGGATGCCGCGCGCCTCGCAGGACCTGACGTCGATATTGTCGAGCCCCACCCCGAGCCGGCCGACCACGCGCAACGCCGGGGCGGCGTCGAGCAGCTCGGTGTCGACCCGGGTGCGGTTGCGCACGATCAGCGCATCGGCCTGTCCCAGCGCGCCGAGCAGGGCATCGCGCTGGTCGACCCAGTCCGGCTGGTAGCGCAGCCGGACGCAACGGTCCAGCACCGCCACCGCATCGGCGTCCATGAACTCGCTGATGCAGACCTGTTTCATCAGGCGGACTCGTGGATGCGCGTGAGCACGAACTCGCGGTGGCCCAGCGCCTCGGCGGCGGTCCAGCGCCCGTTGATGGTGGCCATCATGCATTCGAGCAGCTTGTCGCCGGTCTCGTCCAGCGTCTGCTCGCGCTGCAGCAGGCCGGAGCAGTCCACGTCCATGTGCTCGCTCATCAGGCGCACGGTGCGCGGATTGGCGCACAGCTTGATGACCGGCACGATCGGGTTGCCGATGACATTGCCCTGGCCGGTCGGGAAGAAGTGCACGACATAGCCCGCGGCGGCGCACAGCGTGACCATTTCGGCGGCGGCGGAGGAGGAGTCCATGAACCAGAGCCCGGGGCCGGTCGGTTCCTCGGCCTTGTCCAGCACGCCGTCGACGGTGCACTTCTTGCCGATCTTCTGGATGTTGCCCAGCGCCTTTTCCTCGATGGTGGTCAGGCCGCCAGCGATATTGCCCTTGGTCGGCTGCGACTCGGACAGGTCGGTGGTCTTCCAGCGGTCGATCATGCCCTGGTAGCGGTTGAACATCATCATGAACTCTTCGCGGACCTTGGCATTGGCGCAGCGCGCGGCCACGATGTGCTCGCCGCCGGTGAGTTCGGAGGTCTCGCCGAACACCAGCGTGGTGCCGAGCGGGTGCAGCTTGTCGAAGGCGTTGCCGACGGTCGGGTTGGCGCCGCAGCCGGAGGTGGTATCGGACTCGCCGCACTTGGTCGACACCCACAGGTCGCTGATCGGGCATTCCACGCGTTCCAGCGCGGTGGCGTACTGCACGAACTCCTTGGCGGCCCGCGAGGCGCGCATGATGGTGTCGTGGTCGCCGTGGCCTTCGATGCCGAAGCCCACCACCGGCTTGCCGGTCCTGGCGATACCGTCCACCACCTTCTTGGTCCATCCGTCTTCGATACCGATCACCACGACGGCGGCCACGTTGGGATTGCTGCCCGCGCCGATCAGGGTGCGGAAGTGCAGGTCGAGGTCGGGCCCGAACTGCAGGCGGCCGTACGGGTGCGGGATCGCCATGGTGCCCTTGATGGCGACGGCGACGGCTTCGGCCGCGGCGTTGGAGAGGTCGTCCAGCGGCAGGATGATGACGTGGTTGCGCACGCCGACGCGGCCGTTGTCGCGGCGATAGCCCCGGAAGGTGGTCTGGTTGTCGATGACGGACATTGGATGTTCTCTCGGTATGTTGTACGGGGGACGAGCGGGGAAGGCGGGCGCGGCTTACCAGCGCTTGGTCTTGATGTTGTGGACATGGGCATGGTCGCCGGCCTTGATGGCGGCGACCACCTTGCCGATGTCGATGCCGTACTTGTAGACCGTCTCGCCCACGCCCATGTCGCGCAGCGCCACCTTGTGCCCGATCGGGATGGCCTGCTTGGCCACCACCGAGATGATCTTGTCCTCGTCCATGATCCAGGCGTTCAGCTCGGTCCCGGCCTGGATCCCCTCGACCACCGCGACGGCGACGGTGTCTTTTGCATCGTGCAGCACAACGTGAATCATTGCTCCTCCTGTGGGTTTTGTTACGGCGCAGCATGTTTTGGGCGGCGACCGATGAAGCAAAGAATAGGAGGGGAATTCCTTCATGTCAACTATGTCATATGTATGAGTTGTATGAGTGAATCTCTGGTACATTCGATGTATCCAGAAATATCACCAAGCCATGAGCAACCTGCGAGATATCCCTCCCCCCGGCGGCGTGCTGTACAAGGACGTGAAACGGCAAGCGCTGCAGGCGCTGGCGGACGGCGAATGGAAGCCCGGCGAAGCGATACCGTCGGAGAAGAAACTGGTCGAACGCTTCGGCGTGTCCATCGGCACGCTGCGCAAGGCCATCGACGAACTGGTGGCGGAGAACCTGCTGATCCGGCATCAGGGCCGCGGCACCTTCGTCGCCACGCACCGGCGCGACGATCATTTCTTCCGCTTCTTCAAGGTGATCCACGAGGACGGCCATCGCGGCTACCCGACGGTGGAGCTGGAGTCGTTCCGCAAGGCCAGGGCCGACAAGAGCGTATGCGCGTTGCTCGGGCTCGAGGCCGGCGAGCGCGCGTTGCACTTCACCAACGTGCTGTCGCTGGACGAACGTCCCGTGATGATCGACGACATCGTGCTGCCGGAGCGCTTGTTTCCCGGCCTGGGCGAGGCGATGCTGCGCGGCCGGCCCAATACGCTGTACAACTTCTACCAGGAAGCCTTCGGGGTCAACGTGATCCAGACCGAAGAGCGCCTGCGCTCGGTGCTGGCGACCGAGCGGGAGCAGGCCCTGCTGGGGGTGGAGCCGGGCGCGCCGCTGATGCGGATCCACCGCGTGGCGTTTTCCTTCCACCGGCAAGCGGTGGAATGGCGGGTCTCGACGCTGAACACCGCCGAGCATGAGTTCGTCGTCTCGCAGATGCCCAGGGAAGAAAGCTGAGTTCCGCCTGGATTCCGGCTGTGTTGCGGCTTTTGCGGCTTCCGCGGGCTGCGGGCGGCGCCGCCACGCTTCCTTTTCGCGTATTCGTCCCCATTTCCTCCTGACAGCGTACTGTCAGGAGATGTCAGCGCCACACGCTGGGGCGCGGCACGCTGCCGCCCTTCGGGATAGGATAGCGGCCTGACCGTATCCATACCGCGTGCAGCGTGGCGCCGGCGCCACTCGCCTGCGCGGCCGGCTTTCCGTCTCAAGCCCCCGCAAGCCGCCCGCAAACCGCAAGTCATAAGGACGCAATCCATGTCATCCGGTGTCATCCGCATCCGCGGAGCCCGTCAGCACAATCTCAAGAATCTCGACCTCGACCTGCACACCGGTGAAATGACCGTGGTGACGGGACCGTCCGGGTCGGGCAAGTCGAGCCTGGTGTTCGACACGCTCTATGCCGAAGGGCAGCGCCGCTACGTCGAGACCTTCAGCGCCTACGCGCGCCAGTTCCTCGACCGCATGGACCGGCCGCAGGTGGACCGCGTGGACGGCGTGCCGCCGGCCATCGCCATCGACCAGACCAACCCGGTGCGCAGCTCGCGCTCCACGGTCGGCACCATGACCGAGCTGAACGATCACTTGAAGCTGCTCTACGCGCGCGCGGCCGAGCTGTTCGACCGCAAGACCGCGCAGCCGGTGCGCCACGACTCGCCCGAGACCATCTACGCCGAGCTGCAGGCGCGCGCCGCGCAGGACGACCCGCGCCTGGTGGTGACCTTCCCGGTGGAGCTGCCGGAGACCACCACCGAGGCCGAGATCGAGCAGTGGCTGTCGGTGAGCGGCTACACGCGCGTGCAGGCGCAGCGCGTGGTCGAGTCGCCCACCGGCCCGCGCAAGGTGCTCGATGTGGTGGCCGACCGCTTCCGCCTGGGCAACACGGAAAAGGTGCGCGCGCTCGAGGCCATCGAGGCCTCGCTCAAGCGTGGCGCTGGCCGCGTCAACGTCTATGTGCTGAACGCCGGCGGCGACGACACCGCCGCCGCCGAGCCGCAGGTGTGGCGCTTCTCCACCGGCCTGCACAGCCCGGAAAGCGATATCCGCTACGCCGACCCGCAACCGGCGCTGTTCTCGTTCAACTCCGCCTACGGCGCCTGCGAGACCTGCCGCGGCTTCGGCCGCGTGATCGGCGTCGACCTCGGCCTGGTGATCCCGGACGAGCGCAAGAGCCTGCGCGACGGCGCCATCAAGCCGATGCAGACGCCGGCCTGGAAGGAATGCCAGGACGACCTGATGCGCTACGCGGCCAAGGCCGGCATCCCGCGCGACGTAGCGTGGTCCAGCCTCACCGCGGCCGAGCGCGCCTGGGTCATCGACGGTTCGCCCGACTGGAACGGCAAGTGGAACACGCACTGGTACGGCGTCAAGCGCTTCTTCGACTACCTCGAGTCGAAGGCCTACAAGATGCATATCCGCGTGCTGCTGTCGAAGTACCGCAGCTACACCCCGTGCGAGACCTGCGGCGGCGCGCGCCTGAAGACCGAGGCGCTGTTGTGGCGCCTGGGCAGCAAGGCCGGCGCCGATGCGGTGTGCGCCCCCGCGCGGCGCTTCCTGCCGCGTGGCGTGGACTGGGAGCGCGGCCAGCTCGAGGCGCTGCCGGGCCTGACCGTGCACGACCTGATGCTGATGCCGATCGAGCGCATCCGCAAATTCTTCGATGAGCTCACGCTGCCGAGCCTGATGCTCGACGACGCGCTCAAGCTGCTGCTGGCCGAAGTGCGCACGCGCCTGAAATACCTGTGCGACGTGGGCCTGGGCTACCTTACGCTGGACCGCCAGAGCCGCACGCTGTCCGGCGGCGAGGTGCAGCGCATCAACCTGACCACGGCGCTGGGCACTTCGCTGGTGAAGACGCTGTTCGTGCTCGACGAGCCCAGCATCGGCCTGCACCCGCGCGACCTCAACCGCATCGTCGAGGCCATGCAGCGCCTGCGCGACGCCGGCAACACGCTGGTGGTGGTGGAGCACGACCCTTCCGTGATGCTGGCCGCCGACCGCCTGATCGACATGGGCCCCGGCCCCGGCGAGCGCGGCGGCAATATCATCTATGACGGCACGCCGGGCGATATCCGCGCCTCCGGCACGCTCACCGGCGAGTATCTCGCGGGGCGCCGCCAGGTGACCGATCTTTCCGCCTGGGCGCCGCGCCCGGTGGACAGCACCACGCCGCGCATCGTGCTGGAAGGCGCCACCGAGCACAACCTGCGCGACGTCACCGTGGAGATCCCGCTGCAGCGCCTGGTGTGCGTGACCGGCGTGTCCGGCTCGGGCAAGTCCACGCTGCTGCAGGACGTGCTGCATCCCGCCATGGCGCGCCATTTCGGCAAGTCCACCGACGCGCCGGGCGCGTTCCGCCACCTGGCGGGCGCCGAGCAGGTCAGCGACGTGGTCTTCGTCGACCAGTCGCCGATCGGCAAGACCGCGCGCTCCAACCCGGCCAGCTACGTCGGCGCCTTCGACGAGATCCGCAAGCTGTTCGCCAAGGCGCCGATGGCGCTGCAGCGCAGCTATACCGCCGGCATGTTCAGCTTCAACTCGGGCGACGGGCGCTGCCCCACCTGCGGCGGCTCCGGCTTCGAGCACGTGGAGATGCAGTTCCTCTCCGACGTCTACCTGCGCTGTCCCGACTGCGATGGGCGCCGCTACCGCGCCGAGATCCTCGAAGTGAAGATCGAGCGCGCATTGCCGGGCGAGCCCGCGCGCCTGCTGAGCGTGGCCGACGTGCTGGAGCTGACCGTGAGCGAGGCGGTGGCGCTGTTCGCCGGCGACGCGGCGGTGCTGCGCGTGCTGCAGCCCATCGTCGATGTGGGCCTGGAGTACGTGAAGCTGGGCCAGCCCGTGCCCACGCTGTCCGGCGGCGAGGCGCAGCGCCTCAAGCTGGCCGGCTACCTGGCCGAGACCGCGCAGAGCGCCATGTCGTCGCGCAACAAGCCGCTGGCGCACGAAGGCCGGCTGTTCATGTTCGACGAGCCCACCACCGGCCTGCATTTCGACGACATCGCCAAGCTGATGCGCGCGTTCGGCAAGCTGCTCGACGGCGGCCACTCGCTGATCGTGATCGAGCACAACCTCGACGTGGTGCGCGCGGCCGACTGGATCATCGACCTCGGCCCCGAGGGCGGCGACGCCGGCGGCGAGGTGCTGTGCGTGGGCACGCCGCAGGACGTGCGCAAGTGCGCCAGCTCCCATACCGGCCAGGCGCTGCTGCACTACGATCGCGCCATCGGCCACGCCTTCGCCCTGGAAGACGAAGGCGTGCCGCTGCAGGCCGCGCTGCGCGCCGCGCGCGAGCGCCGCGCCGTGGAGGGCGAGGACGTGGTGCGCATCGTCAATGCGCACGAACACAACCTCAAGGCGCTCAACGTCGATATCCCGCACGGCAAGTTCAACGTGGTCACGGGCGTGTCCGGCTCGGGCAAGTCCACGCTGGCCTTCGACATCCTGTTCCATGAAGGGCAGCGCCGCTATCTCGAATCGCTCAACGCCTACGCGCGCTCCATCGTGCAGCCGGCCGGGCGCCCCGAGGTGGATGCGGTGTACGGCATTCCACCCACGGTGGCGATCGAGCAGCGCCTGTCGCGCGGCGGGCGCAAGAGCACGGTGGCGACCACCTCCGAGGTCTGGCACTTCCTGCGCCTGATGTACGTGAAGCTGGGCATCCAGCATTGCATCCACGACGGCACGCCGGTCACTTCGCAAAGCCCCGAGTCCATCGCCGCGCAATTGCTGCGCGACTACAAGGGCCAGCACGTGGGGCTGCTGGCGCCGCTGGTGGTCAACCGCAAGGGCGTCTACACCGACCTCGCCAAGTGGGCCAAGGCGCGCGGCAACACGCACCTGCGCGTGGACGGCGAATTCCTGCCGGTCGATCCGTGGCCGCGCCTGGACCGTTTCCGCGAGCACACCATCGAGCTGCCGGTCGGCGACATCAAAGTGTCGGCGGAGAATGAAGCCGCGCTGCGCGCGCTGCTCGGCCAGGCGCTCGAAGCGGGCAAGGGCGTGATGCACCTGCTGGCTCCGCTCGACGGGCTGGAACATGCCATGGGCAACGGCGGCACGCGCGGCATCGGCGCCACCACGGTGTTCTCCACCAAGCGCGCCTGCCCGGTGTGCAGCACCAGCTATCCGGAACTGGACCCGCGCCTGTTCTCCTACAACAGCAAGCACGGCTGGTGCACCAGTTGCGTGGGCACCGGCCTCACGCTCACGCGGGAGCAGCGCGCGGCCTTCGACGACACCGTCATGGCCGACGACAACCGCGGCCGCGAGCAGACCTTGCCCTCCGAGCAGCAGGAGCCCGACGACGTGGCCGACCTGCCGTGCCCGGACTGCGGCGGCACGCGCCTGAACCCGGTGGCGCGCGCGGTCACCTTCGACGCGCACGCCATCACTGACGTGGCGCAGTGGACGGTGTCGGACACCCACCGCTGGGTGCAGACGCTGCGCCTGGCCGGGCGCGACGCCGAGATCGCGCGCGACGTGGTGAGCGAGATCCGCAGCCGCCTGCAGTTCCTCGAAGAAGTGGGCCTGGGCTACCTCAGCCTGGACCRCGCCGCGCCCAGCCTGTCCGGCGGCGAGGCGCAGCGCATCCGCCTGGCCGCGCAGCTCGGCAGCAACCTGCAGGGTGTGTGCTACGTGCTCGACGAGCCAACCATCGGCCTGCATCCGCGCGACAACCAGATCCTGCTCGACGCGCTGCGCAAGCTCGGCGAGAAGGGCAATACGCTGGTGGTGGTGGAGCACGACGAAGACACCATCCGCCGCGCCGACCACATCATCGACATCGGCCCCGGCGCCGGCAAGCGCGGCGGCACGCTGGTGGCGCAGGGCGGGGTGGCGGCGTTGTCGGCCAGCGCCGATTCGCTCACCGGCCAGTTCCTGGCCCGGCCGATCCAGCACCCGCTGCAGCCGCGCCGCGCAGTGCGGCCCGAAGGCAAGGGCCGCGAAGCGGTGCCGGCGCAATGGCTGACCGTGCACGGCGCCTCGCTGCACAACCTGCGCGACGTCACCGTCGGCATCCCGCTCGCGCGGCTGGTGGCCATCACCGGCGTGTCCGGCTCGGGCAAGTCCACGCTGGCGCGCGATGTGCTGATGACCAACCTGCTCGACGCGGTGGGCCGCTCGGTGATGTCCTCGCCGGCCACGCGCCGCGCGCGCAAGGCCGCCGGCGCCGATGCGGCCAACGCAGCCAGGACCAGGGCGGCCGCGGCCGCCACGCCACGCCGCAAGCTCGATGTCACGCACGACTGGCAGGGCTGCGAGGGCATCACCGGCTTCGAGAGCATCGACCGCGTGCTGGAAGTGGACCAGACCCCGATCGGCAAGACGCCGCGCTCGTGCCCGGCCACCTATATCGGCGTGTGGGACACCATCCGCAAGCTGTTCGCGCAGACGCTGGAAGCCAAGGCGCGTGGCTACTCCGCCTCGCGCTTCTCGTTCAACACCGGCGACGGGCGCTGCCCGGCGTGCGAAGGGCAGGGCGTGCGCACCATCGGCATGAGCTTCCTGCCCGACGTGAAGGTCCCGTGCGACGTGTGCCACGGCCAGCGCTTCAACCCGGAGACGCTGGCGGTCACCTGGCGCGGCAAGAACATCGGCGACGTGCTGACCATGGAGATCGACGAGGCGGTGGAGTTCTTCTCCGCCATGTCCAATATCGCGCACCCGCTGCAGTTGATGAAGGACGTGGGGCTGGGCTATCTCACGCTGGGCCAGCCGTCGCCAACGCTGTCCGGCGGCGAGGCGCAGCGCATCAAGCTGGTGACCGAGCTGTCCAAGGTGCGTGACGACATCACCCGCCGCGGGCAGCAGGCGCCGCACACGCTGTACGTGCTGGACGAGCCCACCGTGGGCCTGCACATGGCCGACGTGGCCAAGCTGATCCGCGTGCTGCACCGGCTGGCCGATGGCGGCCACAGCGTGGTGGTGATCGAGCATGATCTCGATGTGATTGCCGAGGCGGACTGGATTATCGATCTTGGGCCCGAGGGTGGCGTTGCCGGCGGCGCCATCGTTGCCGCGACCGATCCTGAAGGGCTGGTGAAGGTCAAGGCCAGCCATACCGGCGCGGCGCTGGCGCCGGTGCTGGCGCGCGGCAAGGCGGGGAGCGCGGTATCGGCCAGGGTCGCATCGGGTGATGCGGATGGCCATGAAGGCGCCCCCGGACGGCGCGTGGCGGCGTCGTAATAGGGCAGTCCGCGCGGGCCGCCGGGGGCGATCTACCCGGCGGCCCCGCTAGCTGAGACAATGGGGGCTTGAGCAACTGGCGGCAAGCGCCGGGCAACCCCTTGCCGCGCCGCCGAGTGACAGTGATCCAGAAACCCCTTATCCCCTTCTTTCTCCTGGCGCTGTGCGCCGGCGTGGCCACCCAGGCGGCGCTGGCGGGCACGTCCGAGCAGCCTGCCAGCGAGGCCCGCGCGGCGGGCAAGCCTGCGCCCCGCGCGGGCAGCAGCACGCCCACTTCGCAGGCCGTCCAGCAGGCGGCGCAGCCGTCTTCCCAGGGCAATCACGACCAGTATTCGCTGCGCCCCGAACGCGAGGCCCAGCCGCGCAGCAGCTTCGGCCTGCGCATGAAGCCGGGCTGGGCGTCGCAGGGCGAGGACGCAGGCGGGCGATAGCCGCGCGGGCAGGCTGGCGCCGGCGCCTTGCCCCAAGAGGTGGCTTGCGGGTGGCTAACGAGTGGCTCGCGGGTGGTTAGCAAGCGGAGTGCGGCAGGCGGCAGGCACCGATACCGGCGCCCGTCGCTTTGCGCTACGCTGTCGGGTCTGCAGCATTCGGGCCGATTCCACCCTCACACCACAAGGAGTGCCGATGTCCACCAGCCAGCCCGGCTTTGCGTCCGCCCCGGCCGCAGCCCGCGCCGCCGTCCATCACCTGCGCGCCTCGCGCATCCGCGAGGTGGCCAATGCCGGCATCGGCCTGGCCGATGTGCTGCCATTCTGGTTCGGCGAGTCGGACCAGGTCACGCCGGACTTTATCCGCGACGCGGCCAGCCGCGCGCTGGCCGGCGGTGCCACCTTCTACACGCACAATCTCGGCATCGCGCCGCTGCGCAGCGCGCTGGCGGACTACGTGAGCGCGCTGCACGGCGCCACCGCCATGGACAACGTGGTGGTCACCAGCGCCGGCGTCAACGCGCTGATGCTGGCCGCGCAGCTGGTGGCCGGCCCCGGCGACCGCGCCGTCGCGGTCACGCCGCTGTGGCCCAACCTGGTGGAGATCCCGAAGATCCTCGGCGCCGAGGTGGAAACGGTCTCGCTCGACTACGGCGCGCACGGGTGGACGCTCGACCTCGACAAGCTGCTGGCCGCGCTCACGCCGGACACGCGCCTGCTGATGATCAATTCGCCCAACAACCCCACCGGCTGGGTGATGTCGCGCGCCGACCAGCAGGCGGTGCTTGCGCATTGCCGCCGCCACGGTATCTGGATCATCGCCGACGAAGTCTACGAGCGGCTCTACTACGGCGCCGGCGAGGATGCCGTGGCGCCGTCCTTCCTCGATATCGCCAGCCGCGACGAGCGCGTGATCTGCGTGAATTCGTTCTCCAAAGCGTGGCTGATGACGGGCTGGCGGCTGGGCTGGATGGTGCTGCCCGCGGCGCTGACCGACGACCTCGGCAAGCTGGTGGAGTACAACACCTCGTGTGCGCCGTCCTTCGTGCAGGAGGCGGGCATCGTCGCCGTGCGCGAAGGCGAGGCCTTCACGCGCGGGCTGGTGGGCAGGTTGCGCGCGGCGCGCGACCATCTGGTGGGCGCGCTGGCGGAGGTGCCGGGCGTGGATGTCCATGCGCCGCAAGGGGCGATGTATGTGTTCTTCCGGCTGGAGGGTGCCGGCGACAGCCTCGCGCTGTGCAAGCAACTGGTGCGCGAGGCCCACCTGGGTCTCGCGCCGGGCAGCGCGTTCGGCGACGAAGGCGAGGGCTTCGTGCGCTGGTGCTATGCCTGCGACACGGCCAGGCTGGACGAGGGCGTCAGGCGGCTACGGACGTTCCTGGGACGCTGACGCCAGGTCCCTGCCGGCGGCGGGCGGTCTGCGCGCCTGCCCGTGTTCGTGCCCCGGTTCCTGCCCGGGTTCCTGCCACCAGCCGCCGCCCAGCGCCTGCAGCAGTGCCGCCGAGTCCGAGAACCGGTTCGCCCTGGCCTGCGCCAGCGACAGCCGCGCCTGGCGATCCTGCCGCTCGGCATCCAGCACCGCCAGCTGGCTGACGCCGCCGAGCCGGTACTGCTCCCTCACGATGTTCAGCGTGTCGCCGGTCTGGCGGGCGCTGAGCGCGCGCGCCTGCAGTATGTCGGCATCGGCCTCGAGCGCGCGCAGGGTGTCGGCCACTTCGCGCAGGCCGGCCAGTACGGCCTGCCGGTAAGCCGCCAGCGACTGTTCGTAGGCCGCTTCGGCCGAGCGCTTGCGCGCCACCAGCTCGCCGCCGCGGAAGACCGGCTGCACGATCCCGGCGGCGAGCGACCATACATTGAGGCTGCTGAACAGGTCGCGCGCGGACATGGCTTGCGTGCCGGCGCTGCCGGTCAGCGTGAGCTGCGGATAGAGCTGTGCGGTGGCCACGCCGATATTGGCCGATGCCTGGTGCAGCAGCGCTTCGGCGGCGCGGATATCGGGGCGGCGCTGCGCCATCGCCGACGGCAGGCTGACCGGCAGCGTGTCGGGCAGGGTCAGGTCTTCGAGGCGGAATTCCGGCAGCGTGGCGGCCGATGGCGCCTCGCCCACGTAGACCGCAAGCTGGTGGCGCGTGGCGGCAAGCTGCTGCGCCAGTCCCGGCAGCAGCGCCTGGTTCTGCGCCAGCTCGTTGCGCTGGCGCTGTACGTCGACCGCGGCCACGCCGCCGGCCTGGAAGCGTTTTTCCGTGATGCCGAGCTGCTGCTGCTGGGCCTGCACGATGGCTTCGGTGTCGCCAATCTGCGCGCGCAGGCTGGCCTCGCGGATCGCCGCGGTGGCCACGTTGCCGGCCAGCGCCAGGCGCGCTGCCTCCAGCTCGAAGCGCTGGTAGTCCACCGCCGCGCGCAAGCCTTCGAGCTCGCGCCGCGCGCCGCCGAACAGGTCGAGCGTGTAGGACACTTCGACGCTGGCGCCGTACAGCGTGAACGGGCCCGGGCTGGGGATCGCGGTGATGCCGGCCGAGGCGAGGTTGACCTGCTCGCGCGTGGTGTCGAGCTTGGCGTCGACGCGCGGCAGCAGCAGCGAGCCGGTGCTGGCGGCCAGGTCCTGGCGCGCCTGCTCCAGCCGCGCCTGTGCCTGCGCCAGCGTGGGGCTGGCCGCGAGCGCGGCGCGGATGGTGAGGTCCAGCGCCGGGCTGCGGAACAGGGTCCACCATTGCGCGGGCACGTCGGCGCCGACCTGCAGGGCCTGGGCCTGGCCACCCGGCGTGTCGGCCGCGCTGGTGCGCCGCGGCTGCGTGCCGGCGGTGTAGGTGTCGCCGCCGGGAGCGGCCGGCAGCTTGAAATCGGGGCCCACCGCGCAGGAGCAGAGCGCGGCCGCGGCCAGGATGGCGAGCGGCAGGCGCGGCAGGGCGGACGTGGGCCTGGTGAAACCGCGAGGCGGCAGGGCTTGCATGGCCGGCTCCCTTAATCGAGTGTGCGGCGGTAGAACCGCAGCGCGATGGTCATGACCACGGCGGTGAACAAGAGCAGCGGCCAGACGTTGGGCCATAGCTCGATCCAGCCGTTTCCCTTGAGCAGGACGCCGCGTATCATGCGGTTGAAGTAGGTCATTGGCAGGATGCTGCCGACCCCCTGCGCCCAGGCCGGCATGCCCTGGAACGGGAACATGAAGCCCGACAGCAGGATGCTCGGGAGGAAATAGAAGAACGTGAGCTGCACGGCCTGCAGCTGGTTCTGCGCCAGCGACGACAGCGTGATGCCCACCGTCAGGTTGGCGGCGATGAACAGCAGCGACGCCAGGTAGACGGCGACCACCGATCCCACGAACGGCACATGGAAGATCCAGCGCGCCGCGAGCAGGATGATGGTGGCCTGGATCAGGCCGATGAAGACGTAGGGCACGATCTTGCCGGTGATCACCTCGAGCGGCATGACCGGCGTGGCGAGCAGGTTCTCCATGGTGCCGCGCTCGCGCTCGCGGGTCATCGCCAGGCCCGTCATCATCACCATCGTCATGGTCAGGATCACGCCCATCAGGCCGGGGATGATGTTGTACTGCGTAAGGCCCTCCGGATTGTAGAGGCGCTGCACCTGCACCTCGAAAGGTGCCTTGCCGCCGGCCAGGGGCGCGAGCGCGCCCTGCRGGTCCTTGTCGGCCACCGAGTACGCCAGCTGCGGCAGCGCGGAGATGGCCTGGCCGGTGGCGGAGGGGTCGGTGGCGTCGGCCTCGACCAGCAGCGCCGGGCGCTCGCCGCGCAGCAGCCGCGCGGTGAAGTCGGGCGGGATCGTGAGCACGAACTGCACGTCGCCGCGGCGCAGGGCCTCGTGCCCGGCCGCCTCGTCGGGCAGCGTGCGGGTCACGCGGAAATACGTGGACGCCTGCATGCCGGCCACGAAGGAGCGCGTGAACTCGCTGTGGTCCGCCGCGATCACCGCCGTGGTGAGCTGGCGCGGATCGGTGTTGATGGCGAAGCCGAACAGCATCAGCTGGATGATGGGCAGGCCCACGATCATGCCGAAGGTGACGCGGTCGCGGCGCAGCTGCAGGAATTCCTTGATGACGATGCTCCACCAGCGTTGCGGCGAGAAGCCGAAGCGCCCGCCGCCGGCATCGCGCGCCGGGCCGTCCGGCTTGGTTCGGTCGGCGCTCATTGCCTCTTCTCCTTGCCGCCTTCCGGCTTGCCGGCGCGCATATTGTCCTCGGCGCCGCTCATCATGTGGATGAAGACGTCCTCGAGGCTGGTGTCGATCCGCTCGATCCGGTGCTGCGTGCCGGCCACGCGGCGCAGCGTGGCTTCGAGCGTGGGCGCGTCGTGGCCGGTGACGTGCAGCGCGTTGCCGAACACCACGGTCTGTTCCACGCCGGGCGCATCGCGCAGCTGTTCGGACAGCGCGGCGAGCTGGTCGCCCTGCACGCTCCAGGTGACCAGCTTCTGCCCGGCCACCACTTCCGCGGCGGTGCCTTGCGCCAGCAGCTTGCCGTAGGCGATATACGCGAGCTTGTGGCAGCGCTCGGCCTCGTCCATATAGTGTGTGCTGACCAGCACCGAGATGCCGCGCGCCGCCAGCAGGTGCAGCTGCTCCCAGAAATCGCGGCGCGCCGCGGGGTCGACGCCGGCGGTGGGTTCGTCGAGCAGCAGCAGCTGCGGCTCGTGCAGCAGGCAGGCGGCGAGGGCCAGGCGTTGCTTCCAGCCGCCCGAGAGCGAGCCGGCAAGCTGCTGCGCGCGGCTGGCCAGGCCGAGATCCTCGAGCGCGCGGTCCACGGTCTCGCGCCGCTTCGGCATGCCATACACGCGCGCCACGAAATCCAGGTTCTCGCGGATGGAGAGGTCGTCCCAGTACGAGAACTTCTGCGTCATATAGCCCACGCGCCGCTTGATCTGCGCGCTCTCGCGCAGGATGTCGTAGCCCAGGCAGGTACCGTTGCCGCCGTCGGGCGTCAGCAGCCCGCACATCATGCGGATCGAAGTGGTCTTGCCGCTGCCGTTGGGGCCGAGGAAGCCGAAGATCTCGCCGCGCGCCACCTGCATGCTGAGCTTGTCGACGACCACCTTGTCGCCGTAGCGCTTGCTGAGGTCGCGCACGTCGATGACCAGTGCGCCGTTGTTGCCGTGGCTGCCGTTGTTGCCGCCGGGTCCGTCCGGTGCCCGCGGCGTGGCCTGACCGGGTGCCGCGTTCATGGCCGTGCCACCTCGACCGGCTGGCCCGGATGCAGCTTGGGCGCATCGGCTGCCGCCGGGCGCGCTTCCACCAGGAACACCAGCTTGCCGCGCGTCTCGTTGCTGTAGATCACCGGCGGCGTGTACTCGGCCTGGCTGGAGATGTAGCTGACGGTGGCATCGACGGGCGCGGCGCAGCCGTCGCAGCGCACGCGGATCGCCTCGCCGTTCCTGAGGGCGCCCACCACGGTTTCCGGCACGTAGAAGCGCACCTTGACGTTGCCCGGCGGCAGCAGCCTGACCACCGGGCTGCCGGCCGGCACCCAGTCGCCCGGGCGGAACGGCGTGTCGTACACCAGGCCAGCCTGGGTCGCGCCCACGGTCTTGCGCGAGAGCTTCCATTCTGCCTGCGCCAGCGTGGCGCGCGCGGCGGCCACCTGGGCCTCCTGCGCGGCAAGCTGGGCGCTGCGTCCGGGCAGGCGCGCCACTTCCACGTCGCGCTGCAGTTCGCGCACGCGGGCGGCATCGGAGGCGGCCGTGGCGCGGCTTTCATCGAGTTGCGACTGGGCGATGCCGCCGATGGCGAACTGCGCCTGGTCGCGCTTGTACTGCGCCGCGCTGCGCACCGCGCTGGCCTGGGCCTGCGCGAGCTGGGCACGGGTGGCGTCCACTTCGGGCGGGCGCTTGCCGGTCTGCAGGTCGGCAAGCTGCGATTCGGCCGTGCGCAATTGCGCTGCCGCCTGCTGGCGTGCCGCGGTTTCGTCGTCGGCTTCGAGCGCGAACAGTGGCGCGCCGCCGGCGACCTGCTGGCCGCGCTGCACGGAGAGCTTGTCCAGCCGCCCGGCGAAGGGCGAGGCGACGCTGACGAATTCGCCTTCCACATAACCTTGCCACGAAGGTGGTGCGTTGTTGCCGCAGGCGCCGAGCAGCGCGGCGGCGAGGGCGGGCAGGAGCGTGGCGGTGGTGCGAAGGGTGGGGCTGTAGCGATGCATGTTCGGCTCCCGGGCGCAGGGCTGTTTCCGTTTCAGGCTGAGGGCGGGGTGGATGGGCCGGCGACGCCGGGAGGCGGCGGCGCCGGGGCGAGGCCGTGCGCCAGCAGCGCGCTGACGTGGCGCACCAGCGCTTCGGCGTCGACCGTTTCGGCGCCGGGCAGGCGCTGCCAGATATGCGTGGTGGCCAGCGGCAACAGCGTCAGGCCGATCAGGGACACCATCAGCAGCGGCGGCTCCAGGCCGGCGTTGAGCGCGCCGGCCGCGCGCGCCGCGGCCAGGCGGCCGGTGACGAGGCCGGCGCGCTGCAGCGCGATCTTCTGGAGCACGCGCTGGTGCAACTGGCCCTCCACGCTGACGATCTCGCGGATCCACAGCCCGGGGAACCACGGCGTGGCCGCGGCGATGCGGATCAGCCGCGCGGCGATGCCGACCAGCATGGCCGTGGGCTCGGCCGGGTCCGCCAGGGCGGGCGCGAACACCTGTTCCACCAGCGGCTGCAGGCGCTCGTCCACCACCGCGTCGAGCAGCTGGTCGCGGTCGCGGAAGTAGTAGTGCACCAGCGCGGGCGTGACGCCGGCATGGCTGGCGATGGTCTTGATCGGCGTGGCGGCCACGCCGTGCTGCGCGAACAGGGTGGTGGCGGCGTCGAGCAACTGCGCGCGCTGGCCGGCCGCGGCGGCTTTGTCGGCGGCGACGGGGCGGCCCGGGCGACGGGGCGGGGATGGGCGATCGGTGGGCATTGGTGGTACGTCTCAGGCAACTGACCTAATATTAATTGGTGAGTTAATTAATTCAAGCGCGGTTACAAAGACGGCCTTTGGCGACATGGCTCGGTCAGCACCGTTTCATGTTGCGTTGCAGCAATACAAGGTAGACATGTCATAAACCCTTGGCTATGCTTCGTCCGCCGATCCACTCGGTCGCATATTCGCGCCGCAGGCTCCCGTTTCTCCCGTTTCTCCCCGGATTTTCCATGTTGCTTCGTCGTTTCCTTGCCGCCCCGGCGCGGCTTCGCCTGTCCGCTTCCGCCTGCCGCCTGTCGGCGGCCGCCCTGTCGCTCGCGGCCTGCGCGGGCATGGCGCCGGCGCAGGCGCAGGAAGCGGTGCAAGGCGCGAGCGCGGACGGCAGCGCGGTGGTGGCGCCGGCCGATCTCGTCAATTCCGTCGATTCGCCGTTCTCCTTCCACGGCCAGACCACCTATATCTGGCAGCGCAAGCCGTCGTTCGGCGCGGCCTATTCGGGCGAGAACAGCCTGGGCACCGCGCGTGCCAAGAGCTATTCGTTCAGCACCACGCTCGACCTCGGGCTGCGCCTGTGGCGCGGCGCCGAATTCCATTTCAACCCGGAAGTGACGCAGGGCGTGCCGTTCTCCGGGCTGCACGGCATGGGCGGCCTTACCAACGGCGAGCTGGCCAAGGCGTCGAGCACCACCCCGGTGTTCTACCGCGCGCGCGCCTTCGTCCGGCAGACCTGGGGCCTGGGCGGCGGCAGCGAGGAGGTGGAGGCGGATTTCAACCAGTTCGCCGGCAACGTCGACAAGCGCCGCGTGGTGCTGACCGCGGGCAACTTCGGCGTGCTCGATGTGTTCGACCTGAATGAATTCGGTTCGGACCCGCGTAGCCAGTTCATGAACTGGTCGTTCCTGACGCACGGCGCCTTCGACTATCCGGCCGATGCGCGCGGCTATGACTGGGGCGTGGCGCTGGAGTATATCGGCGACAGCTGGTCGGCGCGGATCGGCCGCTTCCTGCAGCCGCTGGAATCCAACGGGCTGGAACTGGACACGCGCATGTTCCAGCACTATGGCGACATCCTCGAGCTGGAGAAGCGCTACAGCATCGCGGGCCAGCCCGGTACGGCGCGCCTGCTGTTCTTCCGCAACAAGGCGCGCATGGGCGCGTTCAGCGATGCCGTGCAGTTCGGCGCCGCCACCGGCACCACGCCGGACCTGGCCAATGTGCGCGAGGAACACGCCAAGATCGGCGTGGGCCTGACCTTGCTGCAACGGGTCAACGATTCGCTGGGGGTGTTCGCACGGGCCAGCATGTCCGACGACAAGACCGAGACCTACGCCTTTACCGAGATCGGCCGGCAGGTGTCGGCGGGCGGCGTGCTCAATGGCAATGCCTGGGGCCGGCCGCGCGACGCGGTGGGCCTGGCGCTGGCGGTGAACATGCTGGGTTCGCGCCACCAGGCCTACCTGGCGGCGGGCGGGATGGGCGCGTTCCTCGGTGACGGCGCGCTGCGCTACGGCCCGGAGCAGGTGCTGGAGCTGTACTACAGCTTCCAGCCGGTGAAGTACCTGAGCATCAGCCCGGACTTCCAGTACGTCCGCAATCCCGGCTACAACCGCGACCGCGGTCCGGCCACGTTCTACGGCGTGCGGCTGCACGCGGAGTTCTGAGCGCCGGGTCCGGCGCCATCGCCCCTATTTCCTATTGCCGCGCGTTCCTGCGGTTGTCCGGCCAGGGCGTGTTGAAGTTGGTGCGAAACGGGTTGATGTCGAGCCCGCCGCGGCGCGTATAGCGCGCGTAGACCGCCAGCTTCACCGGCTTGCACTGGCGCATCACGTCGGTGAAGATCCGCTCCACGCATTGCTCGTGGAATTCGTTGTGGTTGCGGAACGAGATCAGGTACTTGAGCAGGCCTTCCTGGTTGATCGGCGCGCCCACGTAGCGGATCTGCACGCTGCCCCAGTCGGGCTGGCCCGTGACCAGGCAGTTGGACTTGAGCAGGTGCGACACCAGCGTCTCTTCCACCGGCGATTCGTCCTGGCTGGCGCGCAGCAGGTGCGGCGCGGGCTCATAGATATCGGTCTCGATGTCGAGGCGGTCCAGCGGCACGCCGTCCAGCTCGCCCATCTTCTGGCCGCCTAGTTCGGCCTCGGTCACCAGCCGTACCTGCACGGTGCCGCCGGTGGCTTCCGAGAGGTCATGGTGCAGCAGTTGCTGCAACGCCTCGGGCGAGGCGATCTTGCTCTGGTTGAACGAGTTCAGGTAGAGCTTGAACGACTTGGACTCGACGATATTCGGCGTGTCGGCGGGAATGATGAAGCTGGCCAGCGCGACTTGCGGCTTGCCCTTCAGGTTCAGCCACGACAGTTCGTAGGCGTTCCAGATGTCCACGCCGAAGAACGGCAGGGCGCGGCCTTCGGCCAGGCCGATCTCGGTGCGCTTGGGCTGGCGCGGGATCGGGAACAGCAGGGTGGGATCGTATTCGGTCTTGTAGGCCGAGGGCTTGCCCAGCGGCGAATGTTCGGGAAGGCTCATGGGGGCTCCGGTTTGGTTTTCTCCCCGCGCCCACTTCGGTGGGCGCGGGGCCGGGGGAGAAAGCCAGCTGGCGGGGTCGGCGATTCAGGACAGGAACAGCTTGTAGACAGGGTTCTCGGTCTCTTCCCAGTGTACATAGCCGAGCGTGGCGAGGAAGGCGCGGAACGCGCGCTTCTCGTTCTTGGGCACCTGGATGCCGACCAGGATATTGGAGGTGTCGCCGCCCTGGTTGCGGTAGTGGAACAGGCTGATGTTCCAGTTCGGGCTCATGCTGGAGAGAAAGCGCATCAGCGCGCCCGGGCGCTCGGGGAACTCGAAGCGGTACAGCAGTTCGTCATGCGCCAGCGGCGAATGGCCGCCCACCATGTAGCGGATATGCTGCTTGGCCAGCTCGTTGTTGGACAGGTCCAGCGTATCGAAGCCGTGGCGGCGGAAGCCCGCGGCGATCTTGTCGTTCTCCGCGCGGCTGGCGATCTGCACGCCGACGAAGATATGCGCCATGCTGTTGTCGGCGATGCGGTAGTTGAACTCGGTCACGTTGCGCGTGCCGACCTGTTCGCAGAAGCGCCTGAAGCTGCCGCGCTCCTCGGGGATGCTGACCGCGAACACGGCTTCGCGCGCCTCGCCCACCTCGGCGCGTTCGGCCACGAAGCGCAGGCGGTCGAAGTTCATGTTGGCGCCGCAGGCGATGGCCACCAGGTGCTTGCCCTTGAGCTTCTCGCGCTCGGCGTAGAGCTTGAGGCCGGCCACGGCCATGGCGCCGGCCGGCTCGAGGATGCTGCGGGTGTCCTGGAACACATCCTTGAGGCCGGCGCAGATCGCGTCGGTGTCCACCAGCACGATCTCGTCGACCAGCTCGCGCGTGATGCGGAAGGTTTCCTTGCCGACCAGCTTGACCGCGGTGCCGTCCGAGAACAGGCCCACTTCCTTGAGTTCCACGCGCTTGCCCGCGTCGACCGAGCGTTTCATCGCGTCGGAATCCATGGTCTGCACGCCGATCACCTTGATCTCGGGGCGCACGGCCTTGATGTAGGACGCGATGCCGGAGATCAGCCCGCCGCCGCCGATCGCCACGAACACGGCATGCAGGGGCCCCGGATGCTGGCGCAGGATCTCCATGGCGACGGTGCCCTGGCCGGCGATCACGTCCGGGTCGTCGAACGGGTGGATGAAGGTCAGCTTGTGCTTCTTTTCCAGTTCCGCGGCATGGTTGTAGGCGTCGCTGTAGGAGTCGCCGTGCAGCACGATCTCGACCCACTCGCCGCCGTGCTCGCGCACCGCATCGATCTTTACCTGCGGGGTGGTGACCGGCATGGCGATCACCGCCTTGCACTTCAGGCGCGCCGCCGACAGCGCCACGCCCTGCGCATGGTTGCCGGCCGAGGCGGCGATCACGCCGCGCCTGAGTTCCTCCGGCGACAGCGATGCCATCTTGTTGTAGGCGCCCCGCAGCTTGAACGAGAACACCGGCTGGGTGTCCTCGCGCTTGAACCACACCGAGTTGCCGGTGCGCGCGGACAACTGCTGGGCAAAGGTGAGATCGGTTTCCTGCGCCACGTCATACACTTTGGTGGTCAGGATTTTTCTCAGGTAGTCGGGTTTGCGGGTCATCGTGGACAGCCAGGGCGGGGTAGGCGAAACCGTCAATGATAAAGGATGGCGCGCCACCCCGATGCTTGTGCCGGCACCCGGAGCGCCGGCCGGACCGGCAAGCCCCTCGCCGCCAAGGGCAGGCGAGCGCACGTGCGCGCGGGCGCGGCAGCCGCCCAGTGCCGGCGCAGGCACCGCCGTGACGCGGCGCGCGCGCCGGCGCACCATGTAGGACGCCGTCCGGTGGACGCTGTCAAAACACTCTGCTACGGTGTAATGCAATGCCTCCCTTACCTCTTATCGAAGCAAACACGGCGCTGTTCCTGGATTTCGACGGTACGCTGGCTGACCTTGCGCCACGCCCTGATCTCGTACAGGTCGAACCGGAACTGGTGGGGACGTTGCGCGCCCTGCATCGTCACCTGGACGGCGCCCTCGCGCTGGTGTCCGGCCGGCCGATCGCCGAGCTGGACGACTTCCTCAAGCCTTTGCGGCTGCCGGCTGCCGGCGTGCACGGCGCGGAGTTGCGTGACGCGGGCGGCCACCGCCTGCGCGAGCCCGATCCCGGCGTGCCCTTGCTGCTGCCGCCGCTGCAGGCGCTGGTCAGCGCCCACCCCGGGTTGCAGCTGGAACGCAAATCCGTCGCGGTCGCGGTGCACTATCGCGCCGTTCCCGAACTCGAGGGCCTGGTACGCAACTTTGCCGCGACGCTGGCGGCCGGCGTGCCCGGCGTCGAACTCCTGCACGGCAAGATGGTGGTCGAGTTCAAGCCGGCCGGCGTGGACAAGGGCGGCGCCATCGACACCTTCATGCGCGGCCCGCCGTTCGCGCGGCGCACGCCGCTGTTCGCCGGCGACGACATCACCGACGAAGCCGGCTTCGCCGTGGTGCGCCGCCTGGGCGGCGTGGGCGTGCTGGTCGGCCAGCGCCCCAGCGCGGCCACGGTCAGCGTGACCGGGCCGGCGGCGCTGCGCTGCTGGCTGCATCGTTCGGCCAAGGCGCTGGAAGTCATGGCTGCCGCCGGGGCCGCTTCCACATCCGCAACGACGTCTTGAGGGGGAATTCGCTGTGAGCCAACCATCCACCGAGGACAACCGTCCGCGCGCCGCCGCGCGCCAACACGCCGATCCGTCGCTCTCGATGGGCATGATCGGCAACTGCGCGATCTCCGCGCTGGTCGACGGGCGCGGCCGCTTTGTCTGGTGCTGCCTGCCGCGCTTCGACGGCGACCCGGTCTTCAATGCGCTGCTCGATCCCAGCGAAAACGCCGGCCACTTCGCCATCGAGATCGAGGACTTCCAGGAAGCGCAGCAATGGTACGAGCCGAACACCGCGGTGCTGCGCACGCGGCTGACGGACCGCCACAACAACTGCATGGAGATCACCGATTTCGCGCCGCGCTTCTTCCGCCTCGGCCGCTACTTCCGGCCCACCACGCTGATCCGCCGCATCCGCCCCATCCGTGGCGCGCCGCGGGTGCGCGTCACGGTGGCGCCGCGTTTCGACTGGGGCCGCGTGGTGCCGGAGATCACGCGGGGCAGCAGCCACGTACGCTATATCGGCGACGGCATGACCCTGCGCATGACGACCAACGCGCCGCTGACCTATGTGCTGTCGCAGACGCCATTCCTGCTCACGCGCGACCATGACTTCATCCTCGGCCCCGACGAAACGCTGCAGGGCGGGGTGGAGGAGATCGCGCGCGACTTCGAGCAGGAAACCACCGCCTACTGGCGCATGTGGAGCCGGCGCCTGGCGGTGCCGCGCGAATGGCAGGACGCGGTGATCCGCGCCGCCATCACGCTCAAGCTGTCGCTGTTCGAGGAAACTGGCGCCATCGTCGCGGCCATGACCACCAGCATTCCGGAGGCGCCCGGCAGCGGCCGCACCTGGGACTACCGCTTCTGCTGGCTGCGCGACGCCTTTTTCGTGATCCGCGCACTCAACAGCCTGTCCGAGGTGGGCACCATGGAGGACTACCTGCGCTGGCTGTCCAATGTGGTGATGCAGTCCAAGGACGGTCATATCCAGCCGCTGTACGGCATCGGGCTGGAGCTGGAACTGCCTGAGAGCGTGCTCGATCACTTGCCGGGCTACCGCAGCATGGGCCCGGTGCGCGTGGGCAACCAGGCGCAGGAGCACTTCCAGCACGATGTCTACGGCAACGTGGTGCTGGGCGCGGCGCAGGCCTTCCACGACCATCGCCTGCTGCACCGGGGCGGGGCCGCCGAATACCGCGTGCTGGAAACCGTGGGCGAGCAGGCGGTGCGCGTGTTCGGCACGCCCGACGCCGGCATGTGGGAGCTGCGCACCCGCGCGCGCGTGCACACCTCGTCGGCGCTGATGAGCTGGGCCGCCTGCGACCGCCTGGCCAAGGTCGGCGACGCGCTGCAGCTGCCGGACCGCGCCGCGTACTGGCGCCAGCACGCCGACGTCATGAAAGAGCGCATCGTGCGCGAATCCTGGAGCGAGGAGCGCAAGGCCTTCGCCGAGAGCTTCGGCGGACGCGAGCTGGACGCCAGCGTGCTGCTGATGGCCGAGGTGGGATTCATCGCGCCGCAGGACGAGCGCTTCATGTCCACGCTCGAGGCGATGGAAGCCTCGCTGTGCGACGGGCCCTACATGCGCCGCTACGAGGCGCCGGACGATTTCGGCAGGCCCGAGACCGCCTTCAACATCTGCACTTTCTGGCGCATCGACGCGCTGGCCCGCGTGGGGCGCCGCGAAGAGGCGCGCGAGATCTTCGAAGCCATGCTGGCGGCGCGCAATCCGCTCGGCCTGCTGTCCGAGGATACCCACCCGGTGACCGGCGAGATGTGGGGCAACTTCCCGCAGACCTATTCGATGGTGGGCTTGATCAACGGCGCCACGCGCCTGTCGGCGCCGTGGGACGCGGTGATCTGACCGGCTGAGCCGGGCGTGGAACGACAAAGGACGATATGGGCAGACTAGTTGCGGTATCCAATCGCGTGGCCGATCCCCGCAACATTGCCGCGGGCGGACTGGCGGTGGCGCTGGGCGAGGCGCTCAAGGCCACCGGCGGGGTCTGGTTCGGCTGGAGCGGCAAGACCGTGGAGGCGGCGCAGGGCGGCACGCCGGGCGAGGGCGAACTGCATATCCAGCAGGCGGGCAATGTCACGCTGGCCACGGTGGACCTGTGCCGCGAGGACCACGACTCGTATTACCAGGGGTATAGCAACGGCGTGCTGTGGCCGGTGTTCCACTATCGCATCGACCTGGCGGACTTCGATTCCGCGCATCTGAACGTGTACCGGCGCGTCAACCAGCTGTTCGCGCGCAAGCTCGCGCCGCTGCTGCGCCCCGACGACGTGATCTGGATCCACGACTACCACCTGATCCCGCTGGCGTCCGAGCTGCGCGCCATGGGCTGCGGCCAGCGCATCGGCTTTTTCCTGCATATCCCGTTGCCGCCGCCGCTGATCCTGGCCGCGATCCCGCAGCACGAATGGCTGATGCGCGCGCTGTTCGCCTATGACCTGATCGGCTTCCAGAGCCAGCTGGACCTGGAGCATTTCTCGCGCTACGTGCAGCGCGAGGCGCAGGCCGAGCCGATGGGCGACAACCGCTTCCGCGCCTTCCACCGCACGGTGCGCGCGCAGGCCTTCCCGATCGGCATCGACGTGGACGAGTTCGCTGCGCTGGGCCGCGGCGAGGAATCGCGCGAGACCTACGAGATGATGCGGGGCCAGTACGCCACGCGCCGGCTCTTGCTCGGCATCGACCGCCTGGATTATTCCAAGGGCCTGCCCCAGCGCCTCAAGGCGGTGCGCGCGCTGATGGCGCAGTATCCCGAGAACCGCCGCAGCGCCACGCTGATCCAGATTGCCGCGCCGTCGCGCGAGACGGTGGACGCCTACGCGGACCTGCGGCGCGAGATGGAGGGGCTGTCGGGCGCCATCAACGGCGAGTATGGCGAGCTGGACTGGATGCCGGTGCGCTACATCCACCGCACCACGGCGCGGCGCCGCCTGCCGGGCCTGTGCCGCGCCTGCCGCGTGGCCCTGGTCACGCCCTTGCGCGACGGCATGAACCTGGTGGCCAAGGAGTTCGTCGCCGCGCAGGACCCGGACGATCCCGGCGTGCTGGTGCTGTCGCGCTTTGCCGGTGCCGCCGAGCAGTTGCGCGAGGCCCTGCTGGTCAATCCCTACGATATCAACGCCACCGCCCAGGCGATCCAGCAGGCGCTGCACATGCCGCTGGCCGAGCGCCAGTCGCGCCACCAGAAACTGCTGGAACGCATCCGCGCGCAGGACGTGCACTGGTGGCGGCGGGAGTACCTGCGGGCGCTGAGCGAGGCGGACGCCAACTAAGGCGCGCCGCCCGCCGGAAGGCTGTGGTCAGCCTTCCAGGTCCCCGGCGACATCCACGTCCCTGAAGGCGCCGTCATCCTCGGTCAGGATCCGTATCACCGCCTGCGTCTTGAGCAAGGCGCGCGCGCCTTCGTCGCCGTCCAGCCTGAGCAGCGTGTCGCGCCAGGCGGCCCCAAATCCCACCGGGTGCCCGCGCCGGCCATCGCGCCAGGGCGCGGCGATGGCGTCGGGCGTGGTGATGGTGAGCGCCACCGCGCGCACCAGTCCGGCTGGCAGCCACGGCATGTCGGCGAGCGCCACCACCCAGCCGCGCGCTTGCGCCGTGGCGGCGACCGCCGCGGCCAGCGCCGCGCCCATGCCCGCCTCGGCGGCCGGCGCTTCGAGCACGCGGCAGCCGGCCTGCCTCAATTCGGCCGCCAGCTCGGCGTGGCCCGGGCGGATCACCGCCAGGGCACCGGGCAGGGTGTTGGCCAGGGAGCGCGCGCTGCGCCCGGCCACGGTCTGGCCGTCCGGCAGCCTGGCGAGCAGCTTGTTCTGCCTGCCGCTGGCGTCGAAGCGGCGGCCGAAGCCCGCTGCCAGCAAGATCCCGGTGGGCGGCTCGGCGGCGTTGAACACCACCTTGGTGGCGTCGCTGATGGGGCCGGCCAGCGGGTCGGCGCCGTCGGAGCGACTGGTCACTGGTCGGTGCCGCAGGAACTGCCGGCGTCCGCCGCCAGTTCGCGGGCGGCCTTGGCGCCTTCGACCTGCAGGATGTCGGGCAGCGACACGTGGTTCTTGGCGGCCACCACTTCGGCCAGGATCGAGATGGCGATCTCCGGCGGCGTGCGGCTGCCGATATAGATGCCGACCGGGCCGTGCAGCCGCGCCAGCTGCACTTCGTTGAGATCGAATTCCTTGAGCCGCTCGCGGCGCGCCTGGTTGTTGCGGCGCGAACCCAGCGCGCCCACGTAGAAGGCGCGCGTGCGCAGCGCCTCCATCAGGGCCAGGTCGTCGAGCTTGGGATCGTGGGTGACGGCGATCACGGCGCTGCGCTCGTCGAGCTTCATGTCCATCACCGTGTCGTCCGGCATGGTGCGCACCATGGTGACGCCGGGGATGTCCCAGGTCTCGGTGTATTCCTCGCGCGGATCGCACACGGTGACCTGGAAGCCCAGGCCCACCGCGATCTGCGACAGGTATTTCGAGAGTTGTCCGGCGCCGATCACGAGCATGCGGTAGCGCGGCCCGTGGATGGTGAGCAGGGTGCTGCCGTCGAACGACAGCCCGTCGGCGGCCTCGGCGTGGCCGAGCGTGGCGCGGCCGGTGGCCATGTCCAGCGTGCGCGCCACCAGCCTGCCGTTTTCCACGGCGGCGAGCAGGTCTTCCAGGCCGCTGACCGCGCTCAGCGGCTCGCTCACCAGTTCGATGGTGCCGCCGCAGGGCAGGCCGAAGCGGTGCGCTTCCTCGGCGCTGATACCGTACTTGACGGCCTCCGGGCGTGAGCCGGCGATGCCTTCGCGGCGCACCCGGTCGATGATGTCGTCCTCGATGCAGCCGCCCGATACCGAGCCGACCACCAGGCCGTCATCGCGCACCGCCAGCATGGCGCCCTCCGGGCGGGGCGAGGAGCCCCAGGTCCTGACCACCGTCACCAATAGCGCGCGGTGGCCTTCGGCCAGCCAGCGCACGCTGCACTTCAGGACTTCGAGATCCACGCTGTCCATGATCGTTTCCGCTTTGTCTCACCGTTCTGTTCATCGGGTGCGCTGCCCTCGGCGGGCGCCACCTCGTCCCTGGCGACATCGTCTCCGGTACCGGCATCCGCTTGCGTGGCGCCTCCCAGCGCCGCGGTAAGGCGGTCGAAGAAGGCGTCGGCCATCTTGCGCGCCGCCGCATCCACCAGCCGCGAGCCGATCTGCGCGATCTTGCCGCCGACCTGGGCGCTGACCGTGTAGGTCAGCAGCGTGTGGTCGCCCTCGGGCGCCAGCGTCACGCGCGCGCTGCCCTTGCCGAAGCCGGCCGCGCCGCCCTGGCCGTCGAACTGGATGGTGTAGCTGTCGGGTGCCTGGATGTCCTGCAGGGCCATGCGCCCCTTGAAGCGCGCCTTGACCGGGCCTACCGCGGCGGTCAGCGCCAGCAGGTAGGCGTTGTCGTTGTCGCCGTCAGCCTCGATGCTCTCACATCCTGGGATGCACTGCTTGAGCAGGGCAGTATCGTTGAGGGCTTCCCAGGCGGCTTGCTGGGCCACCGGCAGTTGCCGTGTCTGTGTCATTTCCATGGTGGGGCGGTCTCCTTGTTGTGCCTGCCGGGCGTTGTCCGCATGGCGGGCATGGCGTCGCGCGCGGCGGGCGGCGCGAAGGCGGGCAGTTCATGACGGGGCTCGGCCAGCAATGATTCGAGCGCGAACAGGCTGTCCAGGTTGTGTGCCGAGCGCAGCGCATCCACGTGCGGCAGGATGGCCTGCACGCCACGCGCCTGGGGGGTGAAGCCCGGGTAGCGCAGCAGCGGATTGAGCCAGAGGATGCGATGGGCGAAGCGGCGCAGGCGCGCCATTTCCGTGCCGAGCAGGTCGATATCCTCATGGTCGAGGCCATCGGTGACCAGCAGCACGGTGGCGCGGCCGGACAGCGTGCGGCGCGCCCATTGCCGGTTGAAGGTGGCCAGCGCCGCGCCGATGCGGGTGCCGCCGGCCCAGTCGCGCACCTGGCCGGTGATCGCCTCGACCGCCTCGTCGGGGTCGCGTTCGCGCAGCGAGCGGGTGATATTGGTCAGGCGGGTGCCGAACAGGAAGACCGAGAGGCGCTCGCGCGACTGCGTCAGCGCGTGGCAGAAGTAGAGTACCGCGCGCGAGTACTGGCTCATCGAGCCGGAGATGTCGAGCAGCAGCACCAGGGGCGGCCGGCGTTCGGCATGGCGGCGGAATTTCCAGCGCAGCCACTCGCCTTGCTGGCGCACCGCCAGCCGCGCGCTGGCGCGCAGGTCGGCGCGCGGGCCGCTGGCGGCGGGGCGCAGCCGGCGCGTGCGCTCGGTGGCCAGCCGCGTGTGGCGGGAGCGGATCATATGCTGCAGTGCGCGCCATTCCTCGGCGCCAAGCGTCTCGAAGTCGCGCCTGGCAAGCCGTTCCTGCGCCGAGAAGGTGAGCGGCGCAGTGAAGCGTTCCTCGTTCTCCTTGCCGCGCTGGCTGGCCTGGGGCGGGCGCTGCGCGGCAAGGGCGTCGGCCAGGCGGTTGCTGCGCTGCGGCGGCGGGGCCCCGGCGTCCACGCGCGGCAGCAGCAGGGCGCGCAGCTTGCCCTCCCAGTCGGGGTCGCGCCAGAACAGGTCGAAGGCGGCATCGAACAGGGGCCGCTGGTCGGGGCCGTTGACCATCAGCGCCGCCATCGCCGCGCGCACTTCGCCGCGCTGGCCGATGTCGACGTACTGCAGCGCCAGCAGCGTATCCACCGCGTGCGCGGGGGATAGCGCGAAGCCGGCGTCGCGCAGCAGCCGCACGAAGTGCGTGACGTTGCGCGCCAGCATGGGCAGGGTGCCGCCGACGGGCGTGCCGGCGGGCCTGGCGTCCGGATGCAGCCTCGGCATGCCTCAGGCTCCCGGCGGGCTGGCCAGCAGTTCGGCCACGGTGGGGCCGTCCACGCGGGCCAGGTCGTCCTGGTACTTCAGCAGCACGCCCAGGGTGTCGCGCACCGATTGCGGGTCGAGCTCGGTCACGCCGAGCGCGGCCAGCGCGCGGCACCAGTCGATCGCCTCGGCGATGCCGGGCGCCTTGAACAGATCGATGCCGCGCAATCCGTGGACGAAGTCGATGGCCTCGTGCTGCAGCGCGGCCGCGGCCTCTGGCGCGCGCGCGGCCACGATCTGCAGTTCGCGCTCGCGCTGCGGATAGCCCATCCACTGGTACAGGCAGCGGCGCTTGAGTGCGTCGTGCACCTCGCGGGTGCGGTTGGACGTGACCACGATCAGCGGGGCTTGCTCGGCCTGCACCACGCCGATCTCGGGAATCGAGACCTGGTATTCGGACAGCACTTCCAGCAGGAAGGCCTCGAACGGCTCGTCGGCACGGTCGATCTCGTCGATCAGCAGCACGCGCGGCATGTCCGGCGCCGCCGGGTCGGGCAGCAGCGATTCCAGCAGGGGACGCTTGAGCAGGAAATCGTCATGGTAGAGCGATTGCGCCTCGGGCCGCTCGCCGCGCGCCTCCGCCAGGCGCAGCGCCATGATCTGGCGCGGATAGTCCCATTCGTACAGCGCGCTGGACGCATCCAGGCCTTCGTAGCATTGCAGGCGCAGCAGCCGCGTGCCGAGCGCGCCCGCGATGGCGCGCGCCAGCGCCGTCTTGCCTACGCCGGGCTCGCCTTCCAGGAAGAGCGGGCGTTGCATGCGAAGCGCCAGGTAGAGCACGGTGGCGGTCTCGCGGTCGGCGAAATATTGCTGCGCCTCCAGCAGGGCGGCGGTGTGGTCGATGGACGTGGGGAGCATGGTGGGATGTGATGCCGGGTGCTGGAAAGGGCGGTGATTCGATGTGATAGGCGGTTGGCGCTGTGAGTGCCTGCCCTCTCCCCCGGCGCTGCTGCCGTGGACGGGAGAGAGGAGAAAGCCGGCGGGCCGCCCGCTTCTCTGTACGGTCCTCCCGCGCTTCCTGCCCGCGGTCGGTCCGTTCCCCTCTCCTGCTTGCCCACTTGCGGGAGCGGGGCCGGGGGAGAGGGCGGGCGCCCGATACGGCGAAGGCGCCCGCCTTGCCTCAGCCCTGGCTGGCCTGTTCCACCGCCCTGGCAGCCAGCACCGGGATCAGATGCGCCCGGTACTCCGCCGACGCGTGCAGGTCGGTGCTCAGCCGGCTCGCATCCACTGTCGCCGCGCGCGCCGCGGCCGGCGTGAAGCTGGCGGACAACGCCTGCTCCAGCGGCGCGCAGCGGAACACGCTGTCGGCCGCGCCGGTGACCGCCACGCGTACCGTCTTGCCGAAGCGCGCCACCATCACGCCCACCAGCGCGAAACGCGAGGCCGGGTTGCGGAACTTCACATAGGCAGCCTGCTCGGGCAGCGGGAACCGTACCGCGGTGATCAGTTCGTCGGGTTCGAGCGCCGTTTCGTAGAGCCCCTTGAAGAAGTTGTCGGCGGTGATATTGCGGCGGTCGGTCACCACCGTGGCGTTCAGGGCAAGCACCGCGGCCGGATAGYAGGCGGCGGGATCGTCGTTGGCCAGCGAGCCGCCCAGCGTGCCCATGGCGCGCACCTGGCGATCGCCGATGCCGCCCGCCAGCGCGGCCAGCGCGGGAATCGCCCTGGCCACCTCGGCACTGGCCGCCACATCGGCATGGCGCGCGGCCCCGCCGATCACCAGTTCGCCGTTGTCCATGCGGATATCGGCCATGCCGGCGATGCGCGACACGTCCACCAGCGCCGAAGGCGCCGCCAGCCGCAGCTTCATCGCGGCCAGCAGGCTCTGGCCGCCGCCGAGGAACTTGGCGTCGGCATCGGCCTTGAGCCGGGCCACCGCGGACTTGGCATCGGCGGCGCGTTCGAAATTGAATGCGTACATGGTCTGCCTCCGATTCAGTTGGCGGTTTGCGCTTGGCGGATCGCCTGCCACACGCGATGCGGCGTGGCGGGCATCTGGATGTCGCGCACGCCCAGCGGCGCGAGCGCATCCACCAGCGCATTGATGAAGGCCGGCGGCGAGCCGATGGCGCCGGCCTCCCCGCAGCCCTTCACACCCAGCGGGTTGTGCGTGCAGGGCGTGCCCTTGGCGGTCTCCACGGTGAAGTCCGGCAGGTCGTCGGCGCGCGGCATGGCGTAGTCCATGTAGGAGCCGGTCAGCAGCTGGCCGCTGTCGTCGTAGATGCATTGCTCCAGCATCGCCTGGCCGAGCCCCTGGCCAATGCCGCCGTGCACCTGCCCTTCCACGATCATCGGGTTGATGATGTTGCCGAAATCGTCCACCGCGGTGAACTTGACCACATGGCTCTCGCCGGTGTCCGGGTCCACTTCCACCTCGCAGATATAGGCGCCGGACGGGTAGGTGAAGTTGGTCGGGTCGTAGAAGGCGTTCTCGTTGAGGCCGGGTTCGAGCTTGTCGAGCGGATAGTTGTGCGGCACGTAGGCCGTCAGCGCGATCTCGCCGAAGGTCTTGCTGCGGTCGGTGCCGGCCACGCTGAATACGCCGTCCTTGAACTCGATGTCGGCATCGGAGGCTTCCAGCAGGTGGGCCGCGATCTTCTTGGCCTTGGCCTCGATCTTGTCGAGCGCCTTCATGATGGCCGAGCCGCCCACCGCCAGCGAGCGCGAGCCATAGGTGCCCATGCCGAAGGGCACGCGGCCCGTATCGCCGTGCACGATCTCCACCGCGTCGAGCGCGATGCCCAGGCGGTCCGCCACCACCTGCGCGAAGGTGGTTTCATGCCCTTGGCCATGGCTGTGCGAGCCGGTGAACACCGTCACGGTGCCGGTCGGGTGGACACGGATCTCGCCCACTTCGAACAGCCCCGCGCGCGCGCCCAGCGCGCCGGCGATATTCGAAGGCGCCAGCCCGCAGGCCTCGATGTAGCAGGAATAGCCCAGGCCGCGCAGCTTGCCGCGCTGCTTTGCTTCGTCCCTGCGCGCGGGGAAACCCTTCACGTCGGCGAGTTCCTGCGCGCGCGCCAGGCACGGCTCGTAGTCGCCGGTGTCGTACGTCAGGCCGACCGGGGTGGCATAGGGGAACTCGCGGATGAAGTTCTTGCGGCGCAGTTCGGCCGGGTCCATCTTCAGCTCGCGCGCGGCGGCTTCCACCAGCCGCTCGACCACATAGGTGGCTTCCGGGCGTCCGGCGCCGCGGTAGGCGTCCACCGGCGCGGTGTTGGTGAATACGGCACGCACCTCGGCGTAGATGGCAGGCGTGGTGTACTGCCCGGCCAGCAGCGTGGCGTAGAGGATGGTGGGCACGCTCGAAGCGAAGGTCGAGAGGTATGCGCCCATGTTGGCGGTGGTGTGCACCCGCATCGCCAGGAACTTGCCGTCGGCATCCAGCGCCAGTTCGGCCTTGGTGACGTGGTCGCGCCCGTGCGCGTCGGTGAGGAAGGATTCCGAGCGCTCGGCGGTCCATTTGATCGGGCGCTTTACCTTCTTCGAGGCCCAGGTCAGCGCCACGTCTTCCGCGTACAGGAAGATCTTGGAGCCGAAGCCGCCGCCGACGTCCGGTGCGATGATGCGCAGCCGCGATTCGGGCAGGCCCAGCACGAAGGCGCCCATCAGCAGGCGTTCCACGTGCGGGTTCTGGTTGGCGACGTAGACGGTGTAGCTGTCATCTTGCCGGGTGTAGCTGGCGTTGACGGCGCGCGGCTCGATGGCGTTCGGGATCAGGCGGTTGTTGACGATATCCAGCGTCGTCACGTGCGCGGCCCTGGCGAAGGCGGCGTCGGTGGCGGCGCGGTCGCCGTGGCCCCACACATAGCTGGTGTTCTGCGGCACGTCGTCGTGCACCAGCGCACCGGCGGACGCGGCCTGCGCGGTGTGGACCACGGCTTCCAGCTCTTCGTAGTCCACCTCGATCTTTTCGGCGGCGTCCTTGGCCTGCTGCAGGGTCTCGGCCACCACCAGCGCGACCTGGTCGCCCACGTGGCGGGCCTTGCCTTGCGCCAGCACCGGGTGCGGCGGCTCCTTCATCGGGCTGCCGTCGATGCTGTGGATCAGCCAGCCGCAGGGCAGGCCGCCGACCTTGTCGGCGGCGATGTCGTCGCCGGTGAAGATGGCGATCACGCCGGGCGAGGCCAGGGCCTCGGTCTTGTCGATGGAGGCGATGCGCGCGTGCGCGTGCGGCGAGCGCAGGAAGTAGCCGTAGCTCTGCTGCGGCAGGACGACGTCGTCGGTGTACTGGCCGTTGCCGGTCAGGAAGCGGTAGTCTTCCTTGCGCCTGACCGAGGCGCCGATGAGGTGCTGGTTGTCGGGTGCGTTCATGGCTGTCCCCTTATTCGGCGCTGGCGGTGGCGCCACGCATCGCAGCCTGGCCTTCCTGCACGGCGCGCACGATATTGTGGTAGCCGGTGCAGCGGCACAGGTTGCCGTCGAGCTGCGCGCGGATGGCGGTGGCGTCGGCATTCGGCTGCGCCTTGACGAGCGCGGTGGCACTCATCACCATGCCGGGCGTGCAGAAGCCGCACTGCAGGCCGTGGCAGTTGCGGAAGGCTTCCTGCATCGGGTGGAGCTGGCCTTCGGGGGCCAGGCCCTCGATGGTGGTGATGGTGGTGCCGTCCGCCTGGGCTGCCAGCAGGTTGCACGACTTGACCGCGCGGCCGTCCAGGTGCACGGTGCAGGCGCCGCACTGGGCGGTGTCGCAGCCCACATGGGTGCCGGTGAGCCGGAGGTGCTCGCGCAGGAACTGGACGAGAAGGGTGGTGGGGTCTACCTGGGCGTCGATGATGCGGCCGTTGACGGTCAGGCGGATAGGAATCGCCATGCTTGTCTCCATGTGGGTGGACACGTGCATGACCAATCCGCGAATCCCGAAATGCTGCGCGGGACTGGCCACGACGCGTTACTGCCGTTTGCTGGTGACGGCTATTTCGTGATGTTGGTACTGCGGGTGCTGCGGCTGCTAGGGTGCGGCGGGCGCCGACAATGGAATCCATGCGGCAAAAAACGGCCAGACCGCGACTGGACCGCGAACGTTTATCCGCGTCAGGCTCTAACAGTTAATCACAAATCAACCGTGTATGCCATGCGGGTTGCCCCCTTGCGGCGGGCCCCGGGGCAGCGCGGCACTACAGGACGGCTTTTGCCCATGGAAGGCTTCATCGACTGGTTGTTCGGCACCGTGGCCCTGCCCAAGGTGGGGCTGCCGGCCATCTTCGTGGTCAGCCTGATATCGGCCACGCTGCTGCCGCTGGGCTCCGAGCCGGCCGTATTCGGCTACATCAAGCTCAACCCCCACATGTTCTGGCCGGCTATCGTGGTGGCCACGCTGGGCAACACCATCGGCGGCGCCATCGACTGGTGGCTGGGCTACGCGGCCAAGCTGGCGCTGGTGCGCTACCGCAAGCATCGCCAGCAGCGCGAGCACGAAACGGAGCACGCGGAGCACCGGCGCCATCCGCGCCAGCCGCGCAGGCCGGCGCTCGACAAGCGCTACTTCCGCTGGATGCGCCGCCTGGGCCCGCCCACCCTGCTGGCCTCCTGGCTGCCGGGTATTGGTGATCCTCTGTGCACATTGGCGGGGTGGTTGCGGCTGCCATTCTGGCCTAGCCTTGTATACATGGCGATCGGCAAGTTCCTGCGCTACCTCGCCATGACCGGCGCCCTGCTGACGGTGCCGGACAGCTTCTGGCGTGGTATCGGCGCCGGCCTCAGAAGCCTGTTCTAGAGCGGATTCGCGGGTGCGGGCGGGTTGGCGGGAGCGGCGGGGGGTATTCCATTCCCGCATGCTGCGGTGCGGCGAAAGCAGGCCTTGAAGTACAATTGCCCTTTAAAGACGATCCGGCGCACCGTCCCCGTGCGCTACAGGTAGCGGTCCCTCCCCATGAACGCCCCACTCGTGCTCGATGCCAAACTCGCCGCGCAGGATGCCCCGCCGCGCCTGCGTGAGATCCCCTATAACTACACGTCTTTCTCGGATCGCGAGATCGTCATCCGGCTGCTGGGCGAAGAGGCCTGGCGCATCCTGGACGAACTGCGGAGCGAACGCCGCACCGGCCGCTCGGCCCGCATGCTGTACGAAGTCCTGGGCGATATCTGGGTGGTGCGCCGCAACCCGTACCTGCAGGACGACCTGCTCGAGAATCCCAAGCGCCGCCAGATGCTGGTGACGGCGCTGCATCACCGCCTGTCCGAAGTGGAGAAGCGCCGTGCCGCCGACCGTGCCGAGCACGCCGAGCCGGCCGCCGAAGGCCGTTCCCACCGCGTCGAGCAGCTGGTGAGCTTTGCCAAGCAGGCCATCGAGGACTTCAAGCAGGAATTCGCCGACGCCTACGAGCTGCGCAAGCGCACCCAGCGCGTGCTGGGACGCATCACGCAGAAGGACAACATCAAGTTCGACGGCCTGTCGCGCGTCTCGCATGTGACCGACGCGACCGACTGGCGCGTGGAATATCCCTTTGTCGTCCTCACCCCGGACACCGAGGAAGAGATCGCCGGCATGGTCAAGGGCTGCTTCGAGCTGGGCCTGACCATCATCCCGCGCGGAGGCGGCACCGGTTATACCGGCGGCGCCGTGCCGCTGACGCCGATGAGCGCGGTGATCAACACCGAGAAGCTGGAACAGCTCGGGCCGGTCGAGCAGACCGACCTGCCGGGCGTGTCGCACAAGGTCGGCACCATTTTCTCCGGCGCCGGCGTGGTGACGCGCCGCGTGGCGGATGCCGCCGACAAGGCAGGGCTGGTGTTCGCGGTCGACCCGACCTCGATCGATGCGTCGTGCATCGGCGGCAACGTGGCCATGAACGCCGGTGGCAAGAAGGCCGTGCTGTGGGGCACCGCGCTCGACAACCTGGCCTGGTGGCGCATGGTGGACCCGGAAGGCAACTGGCTGGAAGTCACCCGGCTGGACCACAACCTGGGCAAGATCCATGACGTGCCGGTCGCCACCTTCGAGCTGAAGTGGTCGGACGGCAACCGCGCGCCCGGCGAAAAGCCGCTGCGCACGGAAACCCTTGCCATCGAAGGGCGCAAGTTCCGCAAGGAAGGCCTGGGCAAGGACGTCACCGACAAGTTCCTGGCCGGCCTGCCCGGCATCCAGAAGGAAGGCTGCGACGGCATCATCACCAGCGCCCGCTGGATCCTGCATCGCATGCCGGCGCACGTGCGCACGGTCTGCCTGGAATTCTTCGGCCAGGCCCGCGACGCCATCCCCAGCATCGTCGAGATCAAGGACTACCTGGACGCCGAGTCGCGCACGCCGGGCGGTGCCATCCTGGCCGGCCTGGAACACCTGGACGAACGCTACCTGCGCGCGGTCGGCTACGCCACCAAGAGCAAGCGCAACGCCTTCCCGAAGATGGTGCTGATCGGCGACATCGTCGGCGACGACCAGGACGCGGTGGCCCGCGCCACCTCGGAAGTCATCCGCATGGCCAACGGCAAGAGCGGCGAAGGCTTTGTCGCGGTCAGCCCCGAGGCGCGCAAGAAATTCTGGCTGGACCGTTCCCGCACCGCCGCCATCGCCAAGCACACCAACGCCTTCAAGATCAACGAAGACGTGGTGATCCCGCTGCCGCGCATGGGCGAGTACACCGACGGCATCGAGCGCATCAATATCGAGCTGTCGATCAAGAACAAGCTCAAGCTGACCGACGCGCTGGAAGCCTTCTTCGCGCGCGGCAACCTGCCGCTGGGCCGCAGCGACGACGCCAACGAGATCCCCAGCGCCGAGCTGCTCGAAGACCGCGTGCAGCACGCGCTGCAGTTGCTGCGCGAGATCCGCTCGCGCTGGATCTACCTGCAGGACCACCTCGACACGCCGCTGGCCACCGCGCGCGCCGCGCTGATCGGCCACGGCCTGGGCCTGCTCGGACCGGCCTTCGAGGCGCGCCTCGCGCAGCAGCCGGACGCCAACGTGTTCCACCTGCTGCAGGACCGCACCATCCGCGTGTCGTGGAAGAGCGAAGTGCGCGCCGAACTGCGCAATATCTTCAACGGCGGCGAGTTCAAGCCCATCCTGGACGAGGCGCAGAAGATCCACAAGCAGGTGCTGCGCGGGCGCGTCTTCGTGGCCCTGCACATGCACGCCGGCGACGGCAACGTGCACACCAACATCCCGGTCAACTCCGACGACTACGACATGCTGCAGGACGCCCACCGCGCGGTGGCCCGCATCATGGCGCTGGCGCGCTCGCTCGACGGCGTGATTTCCGGCGAGCACGGCATCGGCATCACCAAGCTGGAGTTCCTGACCGAGGACGAGATCGGCGAGTTCCGCCAGTACAAGCAGCGCGTGGATCCGCAGGGCCGCTTCAACAAGGGCAAGCTGCTGCCGGGCGCGGACCTGCGCAATGCGTACACGCCGTCGTTCGGCCTGATGGGGCATGAGTCCATCATCATGCAGCAGAGCGATATCGGCGCCATTGCCGACAGCGTCAAGGACTGCCTGCGCTGCGGCAAGTGCAAGCCGGTGTGCGCCACCCACGTGCCGCGTGCCAACCTGCTGTACAGCCCGCGCAACAAGATCCTGGCGACCTCGCTGCTGGTGGAGGCCTTCCTGTACGAGGAGCAGACCCGGCGCGGCATCTCGATCAAGCACTGGGACGAGTTCTCCGACGTGGCCGACCACTGCACGGTCTGCCACAAGTGCGTGACGCCGTGCCCGGTCAAGATCGATTTCGGCGACGTGTCGATGAACATGCGCAACCTGCTGCGCAAGATGGGGCAGAAGAAATTCAACCCCGGCACGGCGGCGTCGATGTTCTTCCTCAACGCCACCAGCCCGCAGACCATCAACATGACCCGCAAGGTCATGATCGACTGGGGCTACAAGGCGCAGCGCCTGGGCAACGACCTGCTCAAGAAGCTGGCGAAGAAGCAGACCGCGCAGCCGCCCGCCACGGTGGGCCGCGCGCCGGTGCAGGAGCAGGTGATCCACTTCATCAACAAGAAGATGCCGGGCAACCTGCCCAAGAAGACCGCGCGCGCGCTGCTCGATATCGAGGACAACGAGATCGTGCCGATCATCCGCGACCCGAAGCGGACCTCGCCCGAGACCGAGGCGGTGTTCTACTTCCCGGGCTGCGGCTCGGAGCGGCTGTTCTCGCAGGTCGGCCTGGCCACGCAGGCCATGCTGTGGCATGTGGGCGTGCAGACCGTGCTGCCGCCGGGCTACCTGTGCTGCGGCTACCCGCAGCGCGGCAACGGCCAGTACGACAAGGCCGAGAAGATGGTCACCGACAACCGGGTGCTGTTCCACCGGGTCGCCAATACGCTCAACTACCTCGACATCAAGACCGTGGTGGTGAGCTGCGGCACCTGCTACGACCAGCTCGCCGGCTATGAATTCGACAAGATCTTCCCCGGCTGCCGCATCATCGACATCCACGAGTACCTGCTCGAGAAGGGCGTCAAGCTGGAAGGCGTGACCGGTACGCGCTACATGTACCACGATCCCTGCCACACCCCGATCAAGACCATGGACCCCACCAAGCTCGTCAACGAGCTGATGGGCGGCAACGAAGGCGGCGGCAAGATCGAGAAGAACGAGCGTTGCTGCGGCGAATCGGGCACGCTGGCGGTCAGCCGCCCGGACATCTCCACGCAGATCCGCTTCCGCAAGGAAGAGGAGATGACCAGGGGCGCGGACAAGCTGCGCACCGACGGCTTCGCCGGTGACGTCAAGATCCTGACCAGCTGCCCGTCCTGCCTGCAAGGCCTGTCGCGCTACAAGGAAGATGCCACCGTCACGGCCGACTACATCGTGGTCGAGATGGCCAAGCACCTGCTGGGCGAGAACTGGATGCCCGACTACGTCGCCAAGGCCAACTCGGGCGGCATCGAGCGGGTGCTGGTGTGACGCGCGCCGCTGCCTGCCCGCTGTGCCAGTCCGACGGCGGCGAACTGGTCTGGCGCGGCGAGCGCGCCCGGGTCATCCTGGTCGAGCACGAGCGCTTCCCGGGCTTCTGCCGCGTGGTCTGGAACGACCATGTGGCCGAGCAGACCGACCTCTCCGACGAGGACCAGGCCTGGCTGATGCGCCTGGTGGCGCGCGTGGAGCGCACGGTGCGCGACGTGATGACGCCAGACAAGGTCAACCTGGCCGCTTTCGGCAACATGGTGCCGCACCTGCACTGGCATATCATTCCGCGCTATCGCTGGGACACGCATTTCCCGGAAGCCGTGTGGGCCGCGCCGCAGCGCGAGGCCGATGCCGCGCGGGTGGCGGAGCTGGCGTCGCGGTTGCCGGTGCTGCGCGATGCGCTGGCGGGCATCGCGGACGCCGGCTAGGGCGCGTCCACGCCGGGCCGGCGCAACGCGTTGAAGGGGTCACGGAACCTGGCACGCGCTGCCGGCTTCTAAGAGGCTAATATCTCCCACTAGCGCAGGCCGCCGGCCGTGCGTGTCCTGCTTGCGCGAAAGGTGCCATGTCCACACCGACCTCCGTTACCGTTCCCGGCCCGGCCGTACCGGCCCGTGCCCTCAAGATCCAGAGCCGCCTGCGCGTGGTCGAGACCTGGGATCTGATCAAGCCCTACTGGGGATCCGAGGACCGCAAGGCCGGGCTCGGGCTGCTGGGCTTCGTGGTGGCGCTCAACCTCGGCATCGTCTATATCAACGTGCTGCTCAACGAGTGGAACCGGGTGTTCTACAACGCGCTGGAGCAGCATGACTACACCTCCTTCAAGGAGTTGCTGATCCGCTTTTCGTGGATTGCGGGCTTCTTCATCGTGGCGGCCATCTCGCGGCAGTACTACACCATGATGCTGCAGATGCGCTGGCGGACCTGGATGACCGGCCAGTTCATGGAACACTGGCTCAGCCACCAGGCCTACTACCGCATCGAGCAGACCCACGCCACCGACAACCCCGACCAGCGGCTGGCCGATGACCTGCGCTCCTTTACCGACGGCGCGCTGACGCTCTCGCTGGGCTTGCTCAATTCGGTGGTGACGCTGGTGTCCTTCGTCGGCATCCTGTGGGCGGTGTCGGGGCCGATCAGCTTCGCGCTGGGCGGCAGCACCGTCACCATCCCCGGCTATATGGTGTGGTTCGCGGTGGGCTACGCGGTGATCGGCTCGCTGATCGCTCACCTGGTGGGGCGCCCGCTGATCGGCCTGAACTTCCAGCAGGAGCAGTACGAGGCGGACTTCCGTTTCACGCTGGTGCGCCTGCGCGAGAACAGCGAGCCGGTGGCGCTGTACCGCGGCGAGCCGACCGAGCAGGCCGGCCTGCACTCGCGCTTCGACCGCATCCGCGCCAACTGGAACCAGCTGATGCGCTACACGCGGCGGCTGACCTTCGTGAATTCCGGCTACAGCCAGTTCGCCATCATCTTCCCGCTGATCGTCGCGGCGCCGCGCTACTTCGCCGGCAAGATGACGCTGGGCGGGCTGATGCAGATGAGCTCCGCCTTCGGGCAGGTGCAGGGCGCGCTGTCCTGGTTCGTCGACAGCTACGCCACGCTGGTCGGCTGGAAGGCCGCGGCCAACCGGCTGATCGATTTCCGCGATGCCATCCGCGTGGCCGAGCGCCAGGACCAGGAACACACCGGCGTGCGCGATATCGAGGTCGACCAGGCCGACGCCGAGGCCATCCGCATCGATTCGCTGGCGCTGGCGCTGCCGGTGCGCACCACGATCCGCGGCGAGATCCTGCAGCGCCCGCTGGTGGCGCCGTTCTCGCTGCAGATCGCGCCCGGCGAGCGCTGGCTGGTGAGCGGGCCTTCGGGCTGCGGCAAGAGCGTGCTGTTCCGCGCGCTGGCCGGTATCTGGCCTTATGGCAGCGGCACGGTGGCAATGCCGCGCGCGGCGCGCATGCTGTTCCTGCCGCAGCGCAGCTACCTGCCGATCGGCTCGCTGGCCGACGCGCTGGCCTATCCGGACGCCGGCACCGTGCACAGCCGGGAATCGCTGCAGGCAGTGCTGGTCCAGGCCAGGCTGGGCGCGCTGACCGGGCAGCTCGACGTATTCGACAACTGGTCGCTGCGGCTGTCGCCGGGCGAGCAGCAGCGGCTGGCCTTTGCGCGCGCGCTGCTGCAAAGGCCGGATTACCTGTTCCTCGACGAAGCCACCAGCGCGCTCGACGAGGAAACCGAGGAAGCGATGTACCGCCTGATGGTGGAGTCGCTGCCCGGCGCGGCCATCGTCAGCATCGCCCACCGCAGCACGGTGGCGGCATTCCATGGCCGCCGGCTGCGCTATGTGGCCGCGGACGGGGCGCACTGGGAAGCGGACCAGAGCCGGCAAAGTGGGCAAGGCGAGGCGGCTGCGGTAAGCTATCGGGTCGTACACGAAGCGTGAGGGCGGTGCGGCCGCAATCTGCGGCCCGCTTGCAGCCGCGCGCCACACATCATGGCAGGCCTCGAAAAAGATACTCCCCATCCCACCGCCCTTACCGTGCACACCCAGTCGCGCGTGCTGGAGGTGGGCTTCGACAACGGCGCCGCCTTCCGGCTGCCCTTCGAATACCTGCGCGTCAACTCCCCCTCGGCCGAAGTGCAGGGCCACGGTCCCGGGCAGGAAGTCCTGCAGACCGGCAAGCGCGACGTGACCATCGTCGCCGTCGAGCCGGTGGGCAACTATGCCGTCCTGATCCGTTTTTCCGACGGGCACGATACCGGCATCTTTTCCTGGGAACTGCTTTACCGCCTCGGCGCGGAGCACGACGCGACCTGGCAGGCCTACCTGAAGCGACTGGAAGCAGCCGGGGTCGACCGCGACGCCCCGATGCCCGCCGCCGGCGGCCACGCCTGCGGCAACCATTGAGCTTGAGCGCCGCGCGCGCGATTACTGATTTACGGAGCAAGTCATGAGCGAAACCCACTTCGGGTTCGAAAAGGTCAATGAAGATGAGAAGGCCGGCAAGGTGGCCGGCGTTTTCCATTCGGTGGCCAGCAAGTACGACGTCATGAACGACCTGATGTCGGGCGGCATGCACCGGCTGTGGAAGATGTTCACGATCGCCCAGGCCGGCGTGCGGCCGGGCTTCAAGGTGCTCGACATCGCCGGCGGCACCGGCGACCTGTCCAAGACCTTTGCCCGCCAGGCGGGTCCGACCGGCGAGGTCTGGCTGACCGACATCAACGAATCGATGCTGCGCGTGGGGCGCGACCGCCTGCTGAACAAGGGCATCGTCACCCCGGTCTGCCTGTGTGACGCCGAGCGCATTCCGTTCCCGGACAACCACTTCGACCTCGTCACCGTGGCATTCGGCCTGCGCAACATGACCCACAAGGATGCCGCGCTTGCCGAGATGCGCCGCGTGGTCAAGCCGGGCGGCAAGGTGATGGTGCTGGAGTTTTCCAAGGTCTGGAAGCCGCTGGAAAAGGCCTACGACATCTATTCTTTCAAGGTACTGCCATGGCTTGGCGAGCGCGTGGCCCAGGATTCCCACAGCTATCGTTATCTGGCGGAATCCATCAGAATGCATCCAGACCAGGTTTCACTTGTACGCCTGATGGAACATGCGGGCCTGGAGAATGTCGAATACTTCAATCTGACCGCGGGCGTCGTGGCGCTTCACGTCGGACGAAAGTACTAGACAATAAAGGCTCAGCAAAAATTGAGCGAACTTAACAGGGGAAGCACTGATATGTCGCTATTTCGTGGAAAATTCATGGCATGTGTGCTGATCGGCACACTGGCCCTCGGCCTGGCACTCGATGCCAACGCCAAACGCCTGGGCGGGTCGCGCAGCATTGGCAAGCAATCGTCCGGCGTGACGCAGCGCCAGCAGACCCCGCCGCAACAGCAGCCGTCGCAGCCGCCTGCGCAGCAACCGGCCCAGCAGGCCGCACCGGCTGGCGCCGCCGCGGGCGCAGCCGCAGCGGCCGCGCCCAAGCGCAACTGGGGTGGCATGCTGGGCGGCATCGCCGCCGGCCTGGGTATCGGCTGGCTGCTGTCGCACTTCGGCCTGGGCGGGGCGGCGATGAGCTTCCTGTCCAACCTGATCCTGATCGCCCTGGTGGTCTTCGTGGCGATGTGGCTGATCCGCAAGTTCCGTGGCGGCGCAAGCCGTCCGCAGCAGCCGGCCTACGCCGGCGCCGGTGGCGGCAATGGCCTCGGCAGCGAACCGACGCTGCGCCAGCAGGCGCCGGCGGCTGCGTCGAATCCCGTGATGGCGTCGCCTGCTGCGTCGCAATCGCCGGTCGCGCCGGTCATGGCAGGCGCGGCGGGCGCCGTGGCGGCAGCCCAGCCCTGGGGCGTGCCGGCCGATTTCGATACCGAGGCCTTCCTGCGCAATGCCAAGGTCTACTACGTGCGTCTGCAGACCGCGTGGGATGCCGGCAACCTCGAGGACATCCGCGAGTTCACCACGCCCGAGATGTTCGCCGAGATCAAGATGGACCTGTCCGAGCGCGGCGCCGAGGTCAACAAGACCGACGTCGTCACGCTGGAAGCCGAGCTGCTGGGCATCGAAGACAGCCCGGCGCAGCATCTGGCGAGCGTGCGCTTCTCCGGCATGATCCGTGAAAAGGCGGGCGATCCGGCGCAGCCGTTTGCCGAAGTCTGGAACCTGGCCAAGCCCGTCAGCGGTAGCGGCGGCTGGGTGCTGGCGGGGATCCAGCAGGTTTCCTGACCGCGTCAGTCCTTCTTGTCCGGCCGGCTGCTGCGCGGCCGGCAGGTGGCTTAGAATGGAGGCCCACGTGAAAACGTGGGCTTTTTTTGTTCGGCGATGCGGTGCGGGTGCAAGGAGGCGCGTCTTCTCCAGTGGCGGCCGCGCGGCCGCGCAGGCACCGGCCCGCCGGCCAAGCCGATTCCAACCCGTCAGCACTGAAAACTGAAAGGCCCCGCCCCCAGCCCACCCCGTTCCTATGCCCACCCTTCCCACCCCCCTGACCGCGCCCCCCATCACTGCCCTGAATCATCTGCTGGAGCAGGAGCCCTGGGCGGTTTCGCTGCTCCAGCCTTTCGCCGGCCGCGTGATCCGCTTCGATGCGGCCGCGTTTACGCTGGCTCTGCGCATTACCGGGCAGGGACTGACGGAGCTGGCGCCGGCGGTGGAAGAGCCGGCGGTGACGCTGACCGTGCCGCTGCAGCAATGGCCGCTGGTGGCGTCCGACGTGGCCAGCGGCGGGCAGGCGGCGGCGATGAAGCATGTGCGCATCGAAGGCGACGCCGAACTGGCCAATACGGTGTCGATGCTGGCGCGCAACCTGCGCTGGGACGCCGCCGAGGACTTGTCGCGCGCGCTGCGGGGCATCCTGGGCGGACCGCTCAGCGACAGCGTGGCGCAGCGGGTGGTGCAGGGCGCGCAGGAGGTCCATGCGCAGGCCACGCGGCTAGGCCGCACGCTGGTCGAGAACGTGACCGAATACCTGCTCGACGAGCAGCCCACGCTGGTGCGCCATGCCGCGCTCGACGAGCTCGGCACCGGGGTGCGCGCGCTCGGCGACGATCTCGCGCGGCTGGAGAAGCGGCTGGAGAAGCTCGAGCAGGGCGCCCGCATGCAAGGCGGCGCGGCGGGCGGGGCGGGCAGCCTGCCGTCAGCCCACCGCTGAACCCGCCAGCGCCTTGCCGATGCCACGCACGTCGCCTGTATTGCCTGCCCCGGCCAATCCGTACCGCCCAAATACTGAAGAACCTGCATGACCCGCTTCCTGCGCCTTTGCAAGATTGTTTTCGTCGTCCTCTACTACGGGCTGGACGAACTCGTGCTGTCCGGTTTCAAAAGCCGCCGCATCCGCTTCCTGGTGCGGGTCATCACCATCGGGCGCAAGCTCGACATGCCGCGCGGCGAACGCCTGCGGCTGGCGCTGACGCGCCTCGGGCCGATCTTCGTCAAGTTCGGCCAGGTGCTCTCTACCCGGCGCGACCTGATGCCGGCCGATATCGCCGATGAACTGGCCAAGCTGCAGGACCAGGTGCCGCCGTTCGATCCGGTGGTGGCGGTCAAGATCATCGAGCGTTCGCTCGGCCGGCCGCTGGCCACGCTGTTCGAGAGCTTCGACCACCAGCCGGTGGCCAGCGCGTCGATCGCGCAGGTGCACTTCGCCACGCTCAAGGGCGGCTCCAGCCACGGCCGCGAGGTGGCGGTAAAGGTGCTGCGCCCTGGCATGCTGCCCGTGATCGACAGCGACCTGGCGCTGATGCGCGACCTCGCCACCTGGCTGGAGCGCTTCTGGGCCGACGGCAAGCGCCTCAAGCCGCGCGAGGTGGTGGCCGAGTTCGACAAATACCTGCACGACGAACTCGACCTGATGATCGAGGCCGCCAATTGCAGCCAGCTGCGCCGCAATTTCAGCGATACCCAGCTGCTGCTGGTGCCCGAGGTGTTCTGGGATTTCTGCAGCAGGGAAGTCTTCGTGATGGAGCGCATGCACGGCATCCCGATCTCGCGCAACGAAGCGCTCAAGGCGGCCGGCGTCGACATGCACAAGCTGGCCGAAGAGGGCGTGGAGATCTTCTTCACCCAGGTCTTCCGCGACGGCTTCTTCCATGCGGACATGCACCCGGGCAATATCCTCGTATCGGTGGCACCGGAGACGCTCGGCCGCTATATCGCGCTCGACTTCGGCATCGTCGGCGCGCTCTCGGAGTTCGACAAGAACTACCTGGCGCAGAACTTCATCGCCTTTTTCCGCCGCGACTACCATCGGGTGGCGCTGTTGCACGTCGAATCCGGCTGGGTGCCGCCCGACACGCGGGTGGAGGAACTCGAAAGCGCGGTGCGCGCCTGCTGCGAGCCCTATTTCGACAAGCCGCTCAAGGAGATCTCGCTGGGCATGGTGCTGATGCGCCTGTTCCAGACCTCGCGCCGCTTCAACGTCGAGATCCAGCCCCAGCTGGTGCTGTTGCAGAAGACCCTGCTGAATATCGAAGGGCTGGGCCGCCAGCTCGATCCCGACCTGGACCTGTGGAAGACCGCCAAGCCCTTCCTTGAGAAATGGATGCACGAGCAGGTGGGCTGGAAGGGCGCCTGGGAACGCATCCAGGTGGAAGCGCCGCAATGGGCCAAGATGCTGCCGGACTTCCCGCGCCTGGCGCACCAGTTCCTGGAGCGCCGCGCGCTGGTGGACAACAATAACCAGGAAAAGCTGCTGGGCGCGCTGATCTCCGAGCAGCGTCGCACCAACCGCCTGATCGTCACCGCCTTGCTGCTGGCCGGCGGCTTCCTCGCCGGCATCGTGCTGACCGAGATGCTGTCGCTGGGCGGCTACCTGTAGCGCCGGCAAGGCAACAAGGCGGCAGGGCTTGACCCGGACCGGCAAGGGCGCGGGCGCGCCCGGACCGGCCTGCCTGCCGATCTGGCGCAGGCGCTTGTCAGGCAGGCGCTCGTAAGCGCCCGCTCACCTCGTCAGCCGCGTACGCGGCCATTGTGCTTGTCGCGATAGATCGCCCGGCTGTCATGGTTCTCGGCGCGCTGGATGCCGCGCTGTTCACCTGCCCCGACGTGACCGTTGGCACCGGCGCGCGCCTCGCGGCGGTCCACCCGGGCCTGGCCACGCTCGAGCTTGCCGGCCTCGCGGTTGGTCAGCGAGCCATTGCCCACGCCGTTCTCGATGCGCTGCTCCTGGTTGATATTGCGCTGCACGTCAGCCTGCATGCGTTGCGACGAGGCGCTGGCCGGATTGCCGGTGACGCCGTTGTGGGTGTCGCGGGAGATATCGCGGCTGACGTTGTTTTCGGCGCGCTGGATGGCCGCCTGTTCGCGCGGCGAGACCGAGCCGTTGGCGAGCGCGTGCGATTCCATGCGGTCGACCCGGGCGGTCTGCTTTTGCAGGCTGGCCGCCTCGCGCGTGTTCAGGCTGCCGGACTGCAGGCCGTTCTCGATGCGCTGTTCCTGGTTCACGTTGCGCTGCACGTCCTGCGAGACCGCGGCGGTCTGCGCGCCGGCCAGTCCTGCGCCGAGCAAGCCGGCGGCGAGCAGCAGGGTCTTGAGCATCTGGGTCTGACGGTTGCGGTTGGCCATGGTGTTCTCCTTTTCCTCTTGAGGTCGTGGGCGGCAGCGCGGCGCGCCGGCGGGGTGCCGGCGGGCGGCTCGGTGGCGCTGCCTTGCCTGCTTTAATGCGCAAGGCACGGGTGACGCTGACGGCAGCTTTGTAAGCTGTGTAACCGGGCGTAAGCCGCATGGCCGGCGACGCCCGTGGCGCGGCGGTCGGGTGCCCCGGCCACCTGTGGCGCCTGCGCAGCATCGGCACGGCAATTTCCGCGCGGCCGGGAATTTTCTTCGCTCGCAGCTGTCTGCGTGGCTATAATCCGCGTTTTGATTCGGCTACGACCGCAGGCTTAGATCAGCCACCCATGCGGCCCCGACCGATGAATTGGACCCGGGACGGGGCAGAGGGGCAGACCAGCGCATCCCGCCCGCCCGGCAACCGGTTTCTCGCCGCAAGGGCATATCTGGGATAGGGCAGCAGCATGCTGATCTGGTTCGTCGTCATCTACTGGGTAATCTCCGTCGGCATTGGCCTGTGGGCCGCGCTGCGCGTGCGCAACACCGCGGACTTCGCGGTCGCCGGCCGCAGCCTGCCGTTCTACGTCGTCACCGCCACCGTGTTCGCCACGTGGTTCGGCTCGGAGACGGTGCTGGGCATCCCCGCGGTCTTCCTCAAGGAGGGCCTGTCCGGGGTGGTGTCCGATCCCTTCGGTTCCTCGCTGTGCCTGATCCTGGTCGGGCTGTTCTTCGCGCGTCCGCTGTACCGCATGAACCTGCTGACCATCGGCGACTACTATCACAACCGCTATGGGCGGCTGGCCGAGGTGCTGACCACGGTGTGCATCGTGATGTCCTACCTGGGCTGGGTCGCCGCGCAGATCAAGGCCCTCGGGCTGGTGTTCTTCACCGTTTCGGACGGCGCTCTGTCGCAGGACGCCGGCATGATGATCGGGGCCGCCAGCGTGCTGGTCTACACCCTGTTCGGCGGCATGTGGGCGGTGGCGGTGACCGACTTCATCCAGATGATCATCATCGTGATCGGCATGCTGTATATCGGCTTTGAGGTCAGCGGCCAGGCCGGCGGCGTGGTGGCGGTGGTGTCGCACGCGGCGGCGGCGGGCAAGTTCGAGTTCCTGCCCTCGCTGGACCTGGTGCAGATCATCGGCTTCGCGGCTGCGCTGTTCACCATGATGCTGGGCTCGATTCCGCAGCAGGACGTGTTCCAGCGCGTCACCTCGTCGCGCACCGAGAAGATCGCCGGGCGCGCCTCGGTGCTCGGCGGCGTGCTGTATTTCTGTTTCGCCTTCATCCCGATGTTCCTGGCGTATTCAGCCACCATGATCGATCCCGAGATGGTGCAGAAGTACATCAACACGGACTCGCAGCTGATCCTGCCCAAGCTGATCCTCACCCATGCGCCGATGTTTGCCCAGGTCATGTTCTTCGGCGCGCTGCTGTCGGCCATCAAGAGCTGCGCCTCGGCCACCCTGCTGGCGCCGTCCGTGACCTTCGCCGAGAACATCCTGCGGCCGTACTTCCGCCACCTCGACGACCGCCGCTTCCTGCGCGTGATGCAGGCCGTGGTGCTGTCGTTCGCCGTGCTGGTGACCCTGTTCGCGCTGAACTCGCACCTGTCGATCTTCCATATGGTGGAAAACGCCTACAAGGTCACATTGGTATCGTCCTTCGTGCCGCTCGCGTTCGGCATGTTCTGGAAGCCGGCCACGCGCCAGGGCGGCCTGGCCGCCATCCTGCTGGGGCTGGCGTCGTGGCTGTGCTGCGAGATCGCCTTTGCCGACGCGGCGGTGCCGCCGCAGATGGTCGGCCTGATGTTCTCGCTCGGCGGCATGGTGTTCGGATCGTTGCTGCCGCAGTGGATCGGCGACCATCCGCGGGTCAAGGAAGTGCACCTCGCCTGAGCGAAGCCGGCCCGGGATGCGCCAGGCGTGCGTTCTGAGGCATTTTCTGCCCCTTTTCCTGCGGCCCGGCATACGCAGAACGGTTTATAATTCAAGGCTTTGCACCGCCATGTGACGCACGGGAACGGCAATCTCCCGGCCAGCGCGGCGGCGCGGTTCCATCCAATTTCCGTTCCAGAATCCTCGCGGAGAGCCACTATGCCGATCTATGCCTACCGTTGCGACGCCTGCGGCCACGGGCGCGATGTGCTGCAGAAAATGAGCGATGCCCCGCTCACCGACTGCACATCCTGCGGCGCGGCGGGCACCTTCAAGAAACAACTGACCGCGGCCGGCTTCCAGCTCAAGGGCTCGGGCTGGTATGTCACCGACTTCCGCGGKGGCGGCAACAGTGCCGCCGCCGCGCCGGCCACGGCCCCCGCCAGCGGTGGCGACAGCGCCGGCGCGGCGCCCGCATCGGGCGGCGACACGGCGGCGGCGGGCACCAGCGCCGCCTCCACCACCACCGCATCGACAAGCACGGCCGGCGGTTGCGGCAGCGCTTGCGCCCATTGAAAGCAGAACGCACCGTGCCGGCGAAGAAAACCTCCGCCCTCAAGACCTGGTTCCTGACCGGGCTTCTGGTGCTCGTGCCGCTGGGCATCACGCTATGGGTGCTCAGCCTGGTCATCGGCACCATGGACCAGAGCCTGGCGCTGCTGCCCGAAGCCTGGCGGCCGGACCGCCTGATGTTCGGCAAGCGCGTGACGGGGCTGGGCGCGATCCTGACCCTGCTGTGCATCCTGGTCGTCGGGATGCTGGCCCACAACTTCATCGGCCAGCGGCTGGTGCGCTGGTGGGAAGCGCTGCTCGGCCACATCCCGGTGGTCGGCCCGATCTACACCAGCGTCAAGCAGGTTTCCGACACGCTGCTGTCCTCCTCCGGCAACGCCTTCCGCAAGGCGCTGCTGGTGCAGTATCCGCGCGAAGGCTCGTGGACCATCGCCTTCCTGACCGGGCGTCCCGGCGGCGACGTGCAGAATCATCTCCAGGGCGAGTACGTCAGCGTCTACGTGCCGACCACGCCCAATCCGACCTCGGGCTTCTTCCTGATGATGCCCAAGGCCGATACCATCGAACTCGACATGACCGTCGACGCCGCGTTGAAGTACATCGTCTCGATGGGCGTGGTGGCGCCGTCCGAGCTGCCGCGCAAGAGCGGCACGGTGCGCACCGACGAGGCGCAGGCCGAAGCCCTCGCCGAATCCGCCGACACAACGCCTTCAAATTGATCGCCGGCCGCACCAGCGGCCGCGTTATTCCGGGAATTCTCTTATGTCCTCCATGCGTACTCACTATTGCGGTCTCGTGACCGAACAACTGACGGGCCAGGAAGTGGCCCTGACCGGCTGGGTGCAGCGCCGCCGCGACCATGGCGGCGTGATCTTCATCGACCTGCGCGACCGCGAAGGCCTGGTGCAGGTGGTGTGCGATCCCGACCGTCCCGAGATGTTCAAGGCGGCCGAAGAGATCCGCAACGAGTTCTGCATCCGCGTCACCGGCAAGGTGCGTGCGCGTCCGGCGGGCACCGAGAACGCCAACCTGACCTCGGGCAAGATCGAAGTGCTGTGCCACGAGCTGACCGTGCTGAACCCGTCGGTCACGCCTCCGTTCCAGCTCGACGACGACAACCTGTCCGAGACCACCCGCCTCACGCACCGCGTGCTGGACCTGCGCCGCCCGCAGATGCAGTACAACCTGCGCCTGCGCTACAAGGTGGCCATGGAGGTGCGCAAGTTCCTGGACGCACAGGGCTTCATCGACATCGAGACCCCGATGCTCGGCAAGAGCACGCCGGAAGGCGCGCGCGACTACCTGGTGCCGTCGCGTACCAACCCCGGCCATTTCTTCGCGCTGCCGCAGTCGCCGCAGATCTTCAAGCAGATGCTGATGGTGTCGGGCTTCGACCGCTACTACCAGATCACCAAGTGCTTCCGCGACGAAGACCTGCGCGCCGACCGCCAGCCCGAGTTCACGCAGATCGACTGCGAGACCTCGTTCCTGACCGAGCAGGAGATCCGCGACCTGTTCGAGGACATGATGCGCACGGTGTTCAAGAACGCCATCGACGTGGACCTGGACGCCAAGTTCCCGGTGATGGAGTTCCGCGAAGCCATGGCCCGCTTCGGCTCGGACAAGCCTGACCTGCGCGTCAAGCTCGAATTCACCGAACTGACCGACGTGATGAAGGACGTCGACTTCAAGGTGTTCTCGGGCCCGGCCAACAGCGACAACGGCCGCGTGGTCGGCCTGCGCGTGCCGGGCGGCAGCGCCATCTCGCGCGGCGAGATCGATGCCTACACCCAGTTCGTCGGCATCTACGGCGCCAAGGGCCTGGCCTGGATCAAGGTCAATGAAGTGGCCAAGGGCCGCGACGGCCTGCAATCGCCGATCGTCAAGAACCTGCACGACGCCGCCATCGCCGAGATCCTCAAGCGCACCGGCGCCCAGGACGGCGACATCATCTTCTTCGGCGCCGACAAGGCCAAGGTGGTCAACGATGCCATCGGCGGCCTGCGCCTGAAGATCGGCCATTCGGAGTTCGGCAAGACCACCGGCCTGTTCGAAGACGTGTGGAAGCCGCTGTGGGTGATCGACTTCCCGATGTTCGAGTACGACGAGGAAGACGCGCGCTGGGTTGCCATGCACCACCCGTTCACCAGCCCGAAGGACGAGCACCTGCAGTACCTGGAGACCGATCCGGGCAAGTGCATCGCCAAGGCCTACGACATGGTCCTGAACGGCTGGGAAATGGGCGGCGGCTCGGTGCGGATCTTCCGCGAGGACGTGCAGAGCAAGGTGTTCCGCGCGCTCAATATCGGCGAGGAAGAAGCCCGTGCCAAGTTCGGCTACCTGCTGGACGCGCTGCAATACGGCGCGCCCCCGCACGGCGGCCTGGCCTTCGGCCTGGACCGCATCGTCACGATGATGGCCGGTGCCGATTCGATCCGCGACGTGATCGCCTTCCCCAAGACCCAGCGCGCGCAAGATCTGCTGACGCAGGCGCCGAGCTCGGTCGATGAGAAGCAACTGCGCGAACTGCATATCCGCCTGCGCGCGGCCGAGCCGAAGACCGCCTGAGTTCCTGGCGCTTGCGCCTGAATGGAAGGGCCTTGTGTGGCGCCAACGCTGGTTGGCGCCGCCAGGGCCCTTTTTGATTTCCGTGCGTCTGTGCCGTGTCCGGCATGCGGGCTGGTTTCCAATTGTTACATCGCGGAACGAAGCCCCCCGGCCCAAGTCTTCTTCCTTTATGGCGCCAAGCCGCAAGCCCATTTCGAAGGCACGCCGGCCGCGCGGGAGGAATCTGTCGTGTCCCTGGATGTAGAACCGATCCGCCAGTTTTTGCTGGCCCATGCCGAAACCATCGTGACCTGGCTGGTGGCCGGGCTGGCGATGATGTTGCTGGCGCGTTTCGAGTTGCGGCGCGCGGTGCGCCGTTCGGCGATCGCCATGTCGGAGTCGGTTGCCACCACGGTGGCCGCCTGCGTGCCCGATATCGCGCATGCCGCGCAGAGCGGCGGTGCCGCCGCCGCCGTGCCGATGCTAGAGCCGGTCGAGATGCAGCGCGCCGACGCGCTGCGCCGGGTTGCGCTCGACACCGTCGGCACCGTGATGGCACGCGGGCGCTGGCTGGAGGACCTGGGCAACCTGCGCGTGGCCGAGGAGGCGCTGTTGCAGGGCAGCCGCGCCGGCGGCGCCGACCCGCTGCTGGTGGTGGCGCCACAGCAGGTGGTGCAGGCTTACCTGGCGGCACAGCGCAGCTTCGACGAGTACGCTGCGCAATTGCGTGACGAGCGCCGCGAGGCGATGCGCCTGCAAGACGGGCTGCAGGCGCTGGCGGCGGAGGCCGCGCATGTCGAGCAGGAGACCGCGAGCATCGTGATGCGTTTCGAGCAGGCCAACGCGCAGGCGGCACATGGCGTGGAACCCGGCGACTACCAGCGTTTCCTGATCCAGAAGTACAACGCGCTGGGCGTGCGCGAGAAGGAGATCGCGCAGGAGCGCGCGCAGCTTCAGACACAGGCCCAGCTGGCCGCCGACCGCCTGGCGGCGCATGCCAGCGCCGCTTCGCGCGACTACACGCAGGCGCTCACGCCGCTCATGCAGCAGCTGCGCGCGGCGTGGGGCCACGGCGATTCGCCTGGCGTGTTCGAGACCTGGCTGCGCGAGGCGCCGGCTCCGTCGAACGCACACGCTGCCTGAGTGCCGGCGGGCGCCCGCAAAAGTCGCCCGCAAAGATCGCCCGCAGGGCCGCTCGCGGCCCATCCCATGCCTGCCGGTTCCACCATGCGCGAAATCGCGGAGCCGCGGCGTTTTCCCGTCGCGGCTCCGCCCATCTGGGGTAAGCTTGGGAACGTTGTCCGCCTCCATCCCATGTCCTACAAGATTCCCCGATCCGTGCTGGTCGTGATACATACGCCAGACCTGCAAGTGCTGTTGCTGGAGCGTGCCGACCGGCCGGGATACTGGCAATCGGTCACCGGGAGCCTGGATGCGCCCGACGAGCCGCTGGCCGTGACGGCCGCGCGCGAGGTGGCCGAGGAGACCGGGCTTATCGCCGCCGAGCACCGGCTCGAAGACTGGCAGCACACCCTCGACTACGAGATCTACCCGCAGTGGCGCCACCGCTACGCGCCGGGCGTGACGTGCAATACCGAGCACTGGTTCGGCCTGCGCGTGGCGCGGCCGGTGCCGGTGACGCTGGCGCCGCGCGAGCACCTGCAATGGCAATGGCTGCCGTGGCGTGAAGCGGCGGCACGCTGTTTCTCGAGCAGCAATGCGCAGGCCGTGCTGCAACTGGACTGGCGAGTGCAGGGACGGCGCGCTCCCTGCGGAGCCGCTTCATGAGACTGCGCGTCGTCACCTACAACATCCACAAGGGTGTGACCGGCATCGCGCGCAAGCCGCGGATCCAGAACGTGCGCCTGGGCTTGCAGACGGTCGATGCCGACATCGTCTTCCTGCAGGAAGTGCAGGACCGCAACGATCGCCTGGTGGCCGCCGCGCTGTTCGATCCCGACTACACCCAGCTCAACTACCTGGCCACCGACGCCTATCCGCATTCGGTGTACGGGCGCAACGCGGTGTACGACCACGGCCACCATGGCAACGCCATCCTGTCGCGGCATCCGATCCTGATGTCGGAAAACCTCGACATCTCCGATCACCGCTTCGAGCAGCGCGGCCTGCTGCACGCGGTGGCGGACATGAACGGCACCGAAGCCCACCTGATCTGCGTGCATTTCGGGCTGTTCGCGCGCAGCCGCGCGCGCCAGGCCGAAGCCCTGGTCAAGCGCGTGTGCGATGTGGTGCCGGCCGAGGCGCCACTGCTGATCGCCGGCGATTTCAATGACTGGAACCACCGGCTCGACGACCTGATCTGCTCGACCCTGGGCACCACGGAAGTCTCGCATGCCGGCGGCTCGCGCCTGCACACCTTTCCCAGCCACATGCCGTGGTGGCAGCTCGACCGCATCTATGTGCGCGGCTTCGAGATCGAGAGCGCCAGCGCGCTGACCGGACGCGACTGGGCGCAACGTTCGGACCATGTGCCGCTGATGGCGGAGCTGGCCCGCATCGCGGTGCCGGAGCGGCCACTGAAGGCCAAGGTCCGCTCCTGAAGCCGGGGGGGCATCCTTCCACCCCCGGTGCGCGCCGGCGCGTCGCGTCTTCGGCAGCTTGCCGCACCTTTCTCCGCACCATCCTCCGCACCATCCTCCGCACCTTCCGCGCCTTGCCTTTCCTCAGATCCCCATTTTCTCGAGCATCCCCTCGACGAAGCGTACCCGCTTGGGCAGCGGGCGCGGGTCGCGCGGATAGAGCAGGTGCACCGGGCGCGGCGGCGGCAGGGCGTCTTCCAGCAACGGCACCAGCAGGCCCGCGGCCAGGTCGGCGGCCAGCAGCACTTCGGGCTGCATCACGATGCCGCAGCCGGCCAGCGCGGCGCGGCGCAATACTTGCCCGTTGTTGCTGCCGAGCGGGGCGCCATCCGCCGCCGCGCCGCCGTCCGGCAGTTCTGGCCAGCCCATGCCATGGCGCCACAACAGATGGTTCAGGCAACGGTGGCCGGCCAGTTCGGCCGGCGTGCGCGGCACGCCGGCATGCGCCAGGTAGGCCGGTGCCGCGCAGATGCACATGCGGTAGGGCCGCAGCGGGCGCGCCACCAGTTGATCCGAACCGGCGAGGGTGCCGATGCGGACCAGGGCGTCGAAGCCATCTGCGATCAGGTCCGCGTAGGCGTCATCGAGCACCAGTTCTACCTTGACCTCGGGGTGACGCAGCAAGAACGCCGCCACCGCCTCGGCCACCGCGGTCTCGCCCAGCGTCACGGGCGCGCCGACGCGCAGCAGGCCGCGCGGCTCGCTGTGCAGGCGCTCGGCCACGGTGTCGGCGGCACGCACCTGCGCCAGGATGCGCCGGCATTCGTCCAGGTAGAGGCGGCCGGCTTCGGTCAGGCGCTGGCGGCGCGTGCTGCGCTGGAGCAGGCGCACGCCGAGGCGCTGTTCGAGTTGCCCGACATGCTTGCCTACCATCACCGCCGACAGGCCCAGTGCCGCGGCGCAGGCCGTGAAGCTGCCGGCCTCCGCGGCGGCGGCGAAGATCTCCATGCTGCGCAGCTTGTCCATCGATTCCGAATCCATGGTTAGGAATGCTCGAAATCCTAGCCCATTTATCGTGTTCCCGCCGCGTATCAGAATGAATTCCATTGGCGGAAGGAAGGAATTGGCGCCTCGGCCGATTCCGCCGCTTCGGCCATTTCGGCCATTTCGGCCGCATCCCTCCCCATCATCCTGAAGGAACAACAATGAAGAAGATCGTCGTGATCGGTGCGAGCGGCACCCTGGGCAAGGCGGTGGTGGCGAATCTCTCGGCCCGCCATGAAGTGGTCGAGGTCGGCAAGACCAGCGGGGCGCTGCAGGTGGACATCACGGTGCCGGAGTCGGTGCAGGCGCTGTTCGAGCGGCTCGGCAAGGTCGACGGCATCGTCTGCGCCACGGGGCAGGTGTTCTTCGGCCCGGTGCCGCAGATGCGTGCCGAGGATTTCGCCATCGGCCTGAACGACAAGTTGCTGGGCCAGGTGCGGCTGGCGCTGGTCGGCCAGCACTACCTGAACGACGGCGGCTCGATCACGCTGACCAGCGGCATCCTCAGCGACCAGCCCATCCACGCCGGCGCAAATGCCTCCAGCGTCAACGCCGCGCTGGACGGCTTCGTGCGCGCCGCCGCGGTGGAACTGGGCCGGGGCCTGCGCATCAATGTGGTCAGCCCGACCGTGGTGCAGGAATCGTGGGGCGCGTACGGCCCGTTCTTCCCGGGCTTCGAGGCGGTGCCGGCGGCGCGCGTGGCGCTGGCCTACCAGCGCAGCGTGGAAGGCCCGGGCAACGGCGAGATCTACCGGGTCTGGTAAGCAGGCAATTCCGGCAATGCCGGCAGGGAGGGTCGTCGCGGCCGCCTAGCCGGTGTGCGCGCGCACCAGTGCGACGATGGCGTCCACGTCGGCCAGGTCGAGCACCGGCAGCGTGGTCATCGCCGCCACCTTCCCGGGCTGGTCGCTGGCCACGGCGACCACGCCGGGCACCTCAGGCCACAGCGGTGGCAAGCCCAGCGCGGGGCGGAACACTTCCAGCTTGGGAAAATCGCTGCGCTTGTAGCCTTCGACCAGCACCAGGTCGGTGTCGGCAGGCAGCACGCCGAGCGCTTCGGCCAGCTCGGGCGAGGGCTCCGACTCCGCATAGTTGCGCATCAGCGTCAGGTGGCGCGCGCCGACCAGGACCACGTTGGCGCAGCCCCCCTGGCGCATGCGCCAGGAATCCTTGCCCGGCGTATCGGGATCGAAGCCGTGGTGAGTGTGCTTGATCCCGGCCACGCGCAGGCCTGCGGCGACGAAGCGCGGGATCAACTGGTCCAGCAGCGTGGTCTTGCCGCTGCCCGACGAGCCGGAGATGCCGAAAACCTTCACGATAGGGTGGAAGACGGGATAAAGCGCTGAAGATAGCAGAGAACGGCGCGGGCGGCGCGGCCGGGCTCGCAGTGTTGCGCGTGTTGCCCCGCGCTCGCACATGACTTCGGCGTGGCTGATAATGTGCCTCATGTCTTCGATACCGCTCACCCGCCTGCCATACGCGCCGCCAGCCGCCGCCTTGCGAGACGATGCCGATGCGCCGGCGTCGCCGCGCGCGCCGCGCCGCGCCGGGCCGCTGCGCTCCGAGTGGCGCCGCGGCAAGCCGCTTGGCGGCAACGCCGTGCGGCTGCTGCACTGCGGCCGGGATTTTTTCCCGGCGCTGATCGCCGCCCTCGACCGCGCGGTGCTCTCGGTCTCCCTCGAAACGTATATCTACGCCGACGACGACGTCGGCGCGGCCGTGACCGATGCCCTGATCCGCGCCGCCGGCCGCGGCGTGGATGTGCGGCTGGTCGTGGACGGATTCGGCGCGGGCGACATGCCCGCCGCGCTGGCAACGCGCCTGCGCGAAGGCGGCGTGCGGCTCAAGGTGTTCCGTCCGCTGCGCGGCTTCAGCCTGGCTCGCCGCAACCTGCGGCGGCTGCACCGCAAGCTGGCGGTGATCGACCAGCAGGTCGGCTTCGTCGGCGGCATCAATATCATCGACGACCATAACCACGGCCCTTTCGAGAGCGAGGGGCTGGGCCCGCGCTATGATTTCGCGGTGGAGGTGCGCGGTCCGCTGGTGGGCCAGATCGCGCTGACCGCGGAGCGCCTGTGGTGGCAGCTTTCGCTGCGCGGCGAGATGCGCAGCGTGGGCCTGGCGGGCGTGGCGGCTGAATTTCCCCTGATCACCGATTTGCCGCTGCCGCGCCAGGATCTTGCCGGCGGCATGCGCGCCGCGCTGCTGTTGCGCGACAATCTGCGCAACCGCCGTGCCATCGAGCGCCAGTACCTGCAGGCTCTCGGCGGCGCGCGCCGCGAGGTCATCATCGCCAACGCCTATTTCCTGCCCGGCCACAAGATGCGCCGCGCACTGCTGGCCTGTCGCCGGCGCGGCGTGCGCGTGCGCCTGCTGCTGCAGGGGATGGTGGAGTACCGCTTGCAGCACTACGCCACGCATGCGCTCTATGACACCTTGCTCGGCGCCGGCGTGGAAATCCACGAATATGCCGACAGCTTCCTGCACGCAAAGGTGGCGGTCGTCGACGATGCCTGGGCCACGGTGGGGTCGAGCAATATGGACCCGTTCAGCCTGCTGCTTGCGCGCGAGGCCAATGTGGCGGTCTACGATGCCAGCTTCTGCGCCGAGTTGCGCCAGGAGCTGGAGCAGGCCATCGCCACGCGCAGCACCGAGGTCAAGGCCGCCACCCACGCGCGCCGCTCGGCGCTGCACCGCATGGGCAGCTGGGCCGCCTATATGGTGTTGCGCGTAGGCGTGGTGATCGCCGGCGTGACAGGGCGCTACTGAAGCGCTTTTAAGCGTTTGCTGCTTTGCGGCAGGTGCGGCACTCTCGGTCGTGGCATGCCGCTGCGTCGCCGTGTCGCAGCTTGTTGCGGCGCATCGAACGCAGGCGCTGCGTTTAGAAACGCCGGTCTAATTAAATGCTTGCCGCCGAAGGGCGTCGTCACAATAATCTGAACGACCGTTCTTTTTTGCCTTAGACTGCGTGCATTCGCGTCTGCCGGGCGGCGTCATCAGGCAGCCAGGCAGCGAAAAAAAGCATTACGTCAGGGTCATCCGCGGCAGCGATAGGGATCGCGCCGCGAAGAGAATGGAGAAAAAATCATGCGACACCAGTCTGCTCGTCTCGAATCCGCCACTTCCGCGTCCCCCGCGCCCATGCGCAAGGGGGAGATGACGCGCGTGGCGATTCTGGATGCCGCGCTGGAATTGTCGTCCCGCGACGGGCTCGAAGGCTTGACCATCGGCCTGTTGGCGGAACGCATGCAGATGAGCAAGAGCGGCGTGTTCGCGCATTTTGGTTCGCGCGAGGACCTGCAGGTGGAAGTGGTGCGCGAGTATCACCGGCGTTTCGAGCAGGAGGTGTTCTATCCCTCGCTGCACGAACCGCGCGGGCTGCCCCGGCTGCAATCCATGGTGCGGCGCTGGATGGAAAAACGTATCCAGGAAGTCACCACGGGCTGCATCTATATCAGCGGGGCGGTGGAGTACGACGACCGCGCGGAAAGCCCGGTGCGTGACGAGCTCGTCAAGAGCGTCACCATCTGGCGCGCCGCGCTCACGCGCGCCATCGACCAGGCCAGGGAAGAGGGGCACCTGCGCGCGGACTGCGATCCGCGCCTGATGCTGTTCGAGATGTACAGCCTTGAACTAGGCTTGCATCATGACGCCCGCTTCCTGCGCCTGCCCGCCAGCGCCGAGCTCGCCATGGTCGCGCTCAACAAGTTGATCCAGTCTTACCGTACCTGACGCCGCCGCGGCGTCCCGCGCCAGATCGTGCACGGGCGGCGTAGCGGCATCACCAATACCTCCAAGGAGTCTTTGATGGGCCAGTACACCGCACCGTTGCGCGACATGCAGTTCGTGCTCCATGAATTGCTCGGCGTGGAAGCCGAACTCAAGGCGCTGCCCCAGCACGCCGACATCGACGCGGAAACCATCAACCAGGTGCTCGAGGAAGCTGGCAAGTTCTGCGCCGAGGTGGTCTTCCCGCTCAACCAGAGCGGCGACCGCGAAGGCTGCACCTACGTCGGCGACGGCGTGGTCACCGCGCCGAAGGGCTTCAAGGAAGCCTATCACCAGTACGTGGAAGCCGGCTGGCCCGCGCTGGGATGCGATCCGCAGTACGGCGGCCAGGGCCTGCCCATCCTGGTCAACAACGCGCTGTTCGAGATGCTGAACTCGGCCAACCAGGCGTGGACCATGTATCCCGGCCTGTCGCACGGCGCGTACGAAGCGCTGCACGCGCACGGCACGCCCGAGCTGCAGAAGACCTACCTGCCCAAGCTGGTGTCCGGCGAATGGACCGGCACCATGTGCCTGACCGAGCCGCATTGCGGCACCGACCTCGGCATCCTGCGCAGCAAGGCCGAGCCGCAGGCCGACGGCTCCTACAGCATCACCGGCACCAAGATCTTCATCTCCGCCGGCGAGCACGACCTCTCCGCCAACATCATCCACCTGGTGCTTGCGCGCCTGCCGGACGCCCCGCAGGGCACCAAGGGCATCTCGCTGTTCGTGGTGCCGAAGTTCGTCCCCGACGCCAGCGGCAACCCGGGCGAGCGCAACGGCATCAAGTGCGGCTCGATCGAGCACAAGATGGGCATCCATGGCAACGCCACCTGCGTGATGAACCTGGACGGCGCGCGCGGCTGGATGGTGGGCGAGCCCAACAAGGGCCTCAACGCCATGTTCGTGATGATGAACGCGGCGCGCCTGGGCGTGGGCATGCAAGGCCTGGGCCTGACCGAAGTGGCCTACCAGAACTCGCTGGCCTACGCCAAGGACCGCCTGCAGATGCGCGCGCTGACCGGTCCCAAGGCGCCGGACAAGCCCGCCGATCCGATCATCGTGCACCCCGACGTGCGCCGCATGCTGCTGACGCAGAAGGCCTTCGCCGAAGGCGGCCGCGCCTTCAGCTACTGGACCGCGCTGCAGATCGACCGCGAGCTGTCGCACCCGGACGAAGCCGTGCGCAAGGAGGCCGGTGACCTGGTCGCACTGCTTACGCCGGTGATCAAGGCCTTCCTGACCGACAACGCTTTCACCGCCACCAACGAAGGCATGCAGGTGTTCGGCGGCCACGGCTACATCGCCGAGTGGGGCATGGAGCAGTACGTGCGAGATGCACGCATCAACATGATCTACGAAGGCACCAATACCATCCAGGCGCTGGACCTGCTGGGCCGCAAGATCCTCGGCGACATGGGCGCCAAGATGAAGGCCTTCGGCAAGATCGTGCAGGAATTCGTCGAAGCCGAGGGCACCAACGAAGCCATGCAGGAATTCGTCAACCCGCTGGCCGACCTGGGCGACAAGGTGCAGAAGCTCACCATGGAAATCGGCATGAAGGCGATGGGCAACCCCGACGAAGTCGGCGCTGCCGCGGTGCCTTACCTGCGCGTGGTGGGCCACCTGGTGTTCTCGTACTTCTGGGCCCGCATGGCCAAGATCGCGCTGGAGAAGGAAGCCGCCGGCGACAAGTTCTACACCAGCAAGCTGGCCACCGCACGCTTCTACTTCGCCAAGCTGCTGCCCGAAACGGCCGCCGAGATCCGCAAGGCGCGTGCCGGTTCGGCCACGCTGATGGCGCTGGACGCCGACCTGTTCTGATGTACTGAGGGCGTTTCGGCCGCGATCGGTTTGCCCCGTCTCCCGCTTGCGGGAGACGGGCGGGGGAGAGGGCAGGGGTTTGCGATGCGGCAACGCCCGCGCGCGCCTGCCCTCTCCCCCGGCCCTTGCCCATGAATGGGCGAGGGGAGACTACCCGGCGCGGCCGACGCCTGCTTACTCCCTGCCTCTTCTCAACGCTCACTTCCCTAGGAGCGCGCATGTCCAATTTCATCGTCAAGAAGGTCGCCGTGCTGGGTGCCGGCGTCATGGGAGCGCAGATCGCGGCGCATCTCGTCAATGCCCGCGTGCCGGTGGTGCTGTTCGATCTTCCGGCCAAGGAAGGCCCCAAGAACGGCATTTCGCTCAAGGCCATCGACAACCTCAGGAAGCTCTCGCCCGCGCCGCTCGCCATCAAGGACGAAGCCGCGCTGATCCAGGTTGCCAACTACGAGGACAACCTCGCCCTGCTCAAGGAATGCGACGTGGTGATCGAGGCGATCGCCGAGCGCATGGACTGGAAGCATGACCTGTACAAGAAGGTCGCCCCGCACCTGGCATCGCATGCCATCTTCGCCACCAATACCTCGGGCCTGTCGATCACCGCGCTGTCCGAAGGCTTCGACGCGGACCTGAAGTCGCGCTTCTGCGGCGTGCACTTCTTCAACCCGCCGCGCTACATGCACCTGGTCGAGCTGATCCCGACCGCCACCACGCAGCCCGCCATCCTGGACCGCCTGGAGACCTTCCTCACCTCCACGCTCGGCAAGGGCGTGGTGCGTGCCAGGGACACGCCCAATTTCATCGCCAACCGCGTCGGCATCTTCTCGATCCTGGCCGTGTTCGCCGAGGCCGAGAAGTACGGCATCCCGTTCGACGTGGTGGACGACCTGACCGGCGCCAAGCTGGGCCGCGCCAAGTCCGCCACCTTCCGCACCGCCGACGTGGTGGGCCTGGACACCATGGCCCACGTCATCAAGACCATGCAGGACACCCTGCAGGACGATCCGTTCGCGCCGGTGTACAAGACGCCGGCCGTGCTCAAGGGCCTGGTCGACGCGGGCGCGCTGGGCCAGAAGACCGGCGCCGGCTTCTACAAGAAGGAAGGCAAGGCCATCAAGGTACTGGACCCCAAGACCGGCCAGTACGTCGACTCGGGCAAGAAGGCCGACGAGATCGTGGTGCGCATGCTGAAGAAGGAGCCGGCCGAGCGCATCAGGCTGCTGCGCGAATCCACCAACCCGCAGGCGCAGTTCCTGTGGGCGGTGTTCCGCGACGTGTTCCACTACATCGGCGTCTACCTCGAGCAGATCGCCGGCTCGGCCGCCGACATCGACCTGGCGATCCGCTGGGGCTTCGGCTGGAACTCCGGTCCCTTCGAGGACTGGCAGTCGGCCGGATGGACGCAGGTCGCCGAGTGGGTGAAGGAAGATGTCGACGCGGGCAAGGGCCTGTCCAGCGCCGCGCTGCCGGCATGGGTGTTCTCCGGCCCGGTGGCCGACAACCAGGGCGTGCATGCCGCGCAGGGTTCGTGGTCGCCGGCCGCGCAGGCCTTCGTGCAGCGCAACGCGCTGCCGGTCTATGAGCGCCAGGTGTTCCGCGCCGCGCTCAAGGGATCGGCCGCGGCCGATCCCCGCAAGGCGGGCCGCACCGTGGAAGAGAACGATGCGGTGCGCATCTGGGTCAGCGATGGCCAGGACGACGTGCTGGTGGTCTCGTTCAAGAGCAAGATGAACACCATCGGGCCGGACGTGATCGACGGCCTCACGCGCGCGATCGACCTGGCGGAAGCCGGGTACAAGGGCTTGGTGGTGTGGCAGCCCACCTCGCTGCAGCTCGGCGCGCCGGGCGGCCCGTTCTCCGCGGGCGCCAACCTGGAAGCCGCGATGCCGGCCTTCATGATGGGCGGCGCCAAGGGGATCGAACCCTTCGTCAAGAAATTCCAGGACGGCATGATGCGCGTGAAGTACAGCGCGGTGCCGGTGGTGGCGGCGGCGTCCGGCATCGCGCTGGGCGGCGGCTGCGAGCTGATGCTGCATTCGGCCAGGCGCGTGGCCGCGCTGGAGACCTATGTCGGCCTGGTGGAAGTGGGCGTGGGCCTGGTGCCGGCGGGCGGCGGCCTGAAGGAAGCCGCGCTGGCCGCGGCACGCGCGGCGCAGGCGGCCGGCAGCACCAACTACCTGCAGTTCGTCACCAGCCGCTTCCAGAACGCGGCCATGGCCCGGGTCTCGGCCTCGGCGCTGGAGGCGCGCGCGATGGGCTACCTGCAGCCGTCGGACACCATCGTGTTCAACGTGCATGAGCTGCTGTACGTCGCGCAGAACGAAGTGCGCGCGCTGGCCAGCGCCGGCTACCGCGCGCCGGTGCCGGGCACGCTGGTGCCGGTGGCCGGCCGCTCGGGCATCGCCACCATCAAGGCGTCGCTGGCGAACATGCGCGATGGCGGCTTTATCTCCGCGCACGATTTCGTGATCGCCAGCCGCATCGCCGAAGCCGTCTGCGGCGGCGACGTGGAAGCCGGCTCGCTGGTCAGCGAGGAATGGCTGCTGGCGCTGGAACGCCGTGCCTTTGTCGAGCTGCTCGGCACGGGCAAGACCCAGGAACGCATCATGGGCATGCTGCAGACCGGCAAGCCGGTGCGCAACTAAGGCAAGCGAGGAACCGACATCATGAAACAACTGCAAGACGCATACATCGTTGCCGCGACCCGCACGCCGATCGGCAAGGCGCCCAAGGGCGCGTACAAGAACACCCGCCCGGACGACCTGCTGGCCACCATCCTGCGCGCGGCCGTGGCGCAGGTGCCTGACCTCGATCCGGCGCTGATCGAGGACGCCATCGTCGGCTGCGCGATTCCCGAGGCGCAGCAGGGCCTGAACGTGGCGCGCATCGGCGCGCTGCTGTCGGGCCTGCCGGTCAGCGTGGGCGGCATCACCGTCAACCGTTTCTGCGCCTCGGGCGTGTCGGCGGTAGCGATGGCGGCCGACCGCATCCGCGTGGGGGAGTCCGACGTGATGATCGCCGCCGGCGTGGAATCGATGAGCATGGTGCCGATGATGGGCAACTCGCCGTCGATGTCGCCGTCGATCTTCGAGCGCGACGAGAACATCGGCATCGCCTACGGCATGGGCCTGACCGCCGAGAAGGTGGCGCAGAAATGGAAGGTCAGCCGCGAAGACCAGGATGCCTTTTCGCTGGCGTCGCACCAGAAGGCCATCCGCGCCCAGCAGGCCGGCGAGTTCAACGACGAGATCACGCCGGTGGAGATCGTCGAGCGATTTCCCGACCTGGCCACCGGCGAAGTCCGCATCAAGACGCGCACCATCTCGCTCGACGAAGGCCCGCGCCCGGAGACCTCGCTTGAAGGCCTGGCCAAGCTGCGCCCGGTGTTCGCCAACAAGGGCAGCGTCACCGCCGGCAACAGCTCGCAGACCTCGGACGGTGCCGGTGCGCTGATCCTGGTCTCGGAAAAGATCCTCAAGCAATTCAACCTGGTGCCGCTGGCGCGCTTCGTCTCGTTCGCGGTGCGCGGCGTGCCGCCCGAGATCATGGGCATCGGCCCCAAGGAAGCGATTCCCGCGGCGCTGAAGGCGGCCGGCCTGACGCAGGACCAGATCGACTGGATCGAGCTCAACGAAGCCTTCGCCGCGCAGGCGCTGGCCGTGACGCGCGACCTGGCACTGGACCCCGCCAAGGTCAACCGCATGGGCGGCGCCATCGCCCTGGGCCACCCGCTCGGCGCCACCGGCGCGATCCGCTCCGCCACCGTGGTGCACGCCCTGCGCCGCCACAACCTCAAGTACGGCATGGTGACCATGTGCGTCGGCACGGGGATGGGCGCGGCAGGGATCTTCGAGCGCGTCTGAACGCGCCGCCGGCGAAATGGGGCCACGGGGACACGGTTTCGCGCCGTGGCCCCGTGGCCCCGCAGCCCCGCGGCCCATTTCGCCACTCTCTCGATCAGGTGAAGAAAGCAGTGCCATGACAAGGAGACAGCTGCCGCCACGATGCGGCTCACCGGACAGGGAGGAAACAACAAGATGCAGGAGACAGTCATCGTGGCCGACGCCGCGTGCGACATGCCGCGCGCGCTGATGGCCCAACTCGGGGTACAGACGCTGCCGTTCCGCATTCGCGCAGGGGATCGCTTCGTGGCCGATGTGCGCGACGAGCCGGCCTTGCCCACGCTTTACGCGCAATACCTGGTCGGCAAGCAGGATCACTACGCCGAATCGATTCCCTTGCTGGAGCGGGAGATCGAGGACCACCTGCTCAAGCATGTGGTGACCACTTGCGACCGCGCGCTCCTGCTTACCATCGCCAGCACGCGCAGCAAGCTGTACGCGCACGCGTCCGGCGCGGTGGTCGGGACCGTGGCCAAGAGCTTCAAGGCACGCAAGGATGCGGGGCGCAGCGGCCTGTTCGACCTGACCGTGATCGACACCGGCGCGATCGGCCCGGGGCAGGCGCTGATCGTGCGCGAGGCCGCCCGCATGCTGGCCGGCGGCGCCAGCGCGCAGTCCGTCGTGGAGGCCGTGGAGGCGCGCCTGCGCGACGCGGCGCACATGTTCCTGGTGCCGGACGAGCTGCTCTATATGTACACGCGGGCGCGGCACAAGGGCGAGAACAGCATCACCTGGGGCCGCTACATGCTGGGCAGCGCCTTCAATATCCGTCCCGTCGTGCATATGCACCGCGGGCAGACCGAGGCGGTGGCCAAGGTGCGCGGCGCTGACGAAGGCATGCGCCGCGTGATGGCCCATGCCGAACGGTGCATCCGCGGCGGCCGCCTGCTCAGCCCGGCAGTTTCCCTCAGCTATGCGGGACCGCCCGAGGCGATCCGCGCCACCGCCGCCTTCCAGTCGCTGGCGCGCACCGCGCAACGGCACGAGGTGGAGCTGATGCTCGCGCCGATGAGCCTGACGGTCGCGCTCAACGTCGGCGCGAATGCGTTCGGGATGAGCTATCTTTGCGAGGATCCGCCGCCGCTGGAATAGGCTGCGGCGATACACAAGTCAACCAGGCAGTAAGGAGAAGACGATTCCATGAGCATCCTGACCAACATCGAGCAAGGCGTCCTGACCATCGAGTTCGATCGTCTGGACAAGAAGAACGCGATCACCGCGGCCATGTACCAGACCCTGGCCGACGCGCTGCGCGCCGCCGAGACCGACCCCGCCGTGCGCGTGATCGTGCTGCGCGGCAAGCCGGAAGTCTTCACGGCGGGCAACGATCTCGAGGACTTCATGCAGCGCCCGCCCACCTCGGTCGAAGGCGACCAGCCGGCGCCGGTGTTCCAGTTCCTGCAGCAGATCAGCCAGGCCGGCAAGCCGCTGGTGGCGGCGGTGAGCGGGCCAGCGGTTGGCGTGGGCACCACCATGCTGCTGCATTGCGACCTGGTCTATGCCTCCGAGACGGCCAGGCTGTCGCTGCCGTTCGCGCAGCTCGGGCTGTGCCCGGAAGCCGCCTCGAGCATGCTGCTGCCGCGCCTGCTGGGCTACCAGCGCGCCGCGGAGAAGTTGCTGCTGGGCGAGCCCTTCGGTGCGCAGGAAGCGCAGCAGATCGGCCTGGTCACGCGCGTGCTGCCGGTGGCCGAGCTGCACGACTTCGTGCTGCAGCAGGCGCGCAAGCTGGCTGCGCTGCCGGCGTCGTCGCTGCGCGAGACCAAGCGGCTGATGAAGGGCGGCGACAAGGACGCGGTGCAGGCCAGGATGGCGGAGGAGGGCGAGTCGTTCCGGCGCATGCTGCAGGCGCCTGAGGCCAAGGAAGCCTTCACCGCTTTCTTCGAGAAGCGCCGCCCGGATTTCTCCCGCTTCAACTGAGCCGCGCCGGCGCCGGGGGGCGTGAAAGGGCATCAGGGCATCAGGGCGTCGCCCATTCGCGCAGCAGGTTGTGGTACACGCCGGTGAGCCGCACCGTGGTGGCGTGCCCATGGCCGAGCGCCTGCGCGGTTTCCTGGACGGCGGTATCCAGGTCGAAGAGGAGGGCGCGCCGGGCATCGTTCCTCACCAGGCTCTGGATCCAGAAGAACGAGCAGAGCCGCGTGCCGCGGGTCACCGGGCTGACGCGATGCAGGCTCGAGGCCGGGTACAGGATCATGTCGCCAGCGGGCAGCTTGACCGCGTGCGTGCCGTAGGTGTCTTCGACGATCAGCTCGCCGCCGTCGTAGTCGTCGGGCCCGCGCAGGAACAGCGTGGCGGAGAGATCGGTGCGGATGCTGCCCGAACTGTCCGGAAGATAGCGGATGGCATTGTCGACATGGGTGCCGAACGATTGCCCGCCCTGGTAGGCGTTGAACAGCTTGGGATAGATCCTGGCAGGCAGCGCCGCCGAAAGGAACAGCGGATGGCGGCGCAGCGCCTGCTCGATCATCGCGGCGATATGCGCGCCCTGGCGGGAGTCGTGCGGCAACTGCAGGTTGTCCTTGGCAAGCGCGGACTGGAATCCCGCGGTCCCCTTGCCGTCGACCCAGTCGGCCTCCATCAGCAGGCGTACGCTTTCCCGTACCTGTTCCGGCGTCAGCACGCCGGGGATATGCACCATCATCGCTTAGACCTCGGGCTCGCGGGCCCCGCCTCGGGCGGGGCCACGGCTTGGAATCCTGCGCTCGGCAGGCAGGCGGATCAGAAAGAATAGACGGCGCTCAGCACGGCCGAGCGGCCATCGCCGTACTCGATCGCCGACGAGCGCGATGCGTTGCCCAGCACCTGGCGCACGCGGTCCACATAGGCCTTGTTGAACAGGTTGTCGATGTTCAGCTGGAACCGCAGGTGCCGGTTCGGCGCATAGCCGAGCATGGCGTTGTGCAGCCAGTAGCCGCCGAGCTTGCCGTCACCCGCGGAAGTGACGTTGCGCTTGCCGACATAGCGCGCGCCATAGCCCAGCGTTCAGCGGGACGGGAGCTGGTAGGTGGTCCACAGGCTGAGCGTATGGGGCGGCGTGTTGGCCATTGCCTTGCCCTCGCGCTCGGGCGTGGCCCGCGACCGGAGCGTGCTGCTGTTCAGGTAGGTGTAGTTGGCCAGGATCTCCCATTGCGGTGTCAGCTTGCCGGCCACGCCCAGCTCTGCGCCGCGCACGCGCTGCTTGCCCGCCAGGGCGTAGCTGCCGTCGGCCAGGCGTTCGCGTGCATTGCTCTTCTCGACCTGGAACAGCGCTGCGTTCAGTCCCAGGCGCCGCGCCATGAACTCCCATTTGCTGCCCACCTCATACGTCTTGTTCTTCTCCGGCGCGAGCGAGCCGGTGGCCTTGTCCACGCCTGAGCCGGTGGTGACCAGATATTCCGCGGACGGGTTGAAGGCGGTGCCGTAGGCAACGTAGATCCTGCCGTTATCCGCGGGTTTGAACACCAGCCCCGCCCGGGTGCTGAGCTGCCGGTCCGAGCTGTCCGCACGCTCCGTCGCCTTGCCTGTCGGGGTGCTCTCCGAGGTGCCGTCGATCCAGTCGTAGCGCAGGCCCAGATTCAGGTCCCAGTGCTTGCCCAGGGCAATGGTGTCGAGGGCGTACAGCGCCTTGACATCCAGCCAGGTCTTGTTGCTCGCGCTGTCCTGCCTGGCGATCGGGCCGCTCCAGAAGCCAGGCGGATTCCGGAGGTCGAAGCCGTTTGCGGGATAGTACCTGGCGAGATTGTAGGAATAGGTGGAGCGGTCGTAGGTTTCGCGGGAGATCTCGAAGCCGGTGACCAGCGTGTGCCCCAGCCCGAACGTGCCGAAGTGGCTGGTCAGGTTGGTCTGGTTGATCCACATGCCGCTGGTCGAGTCGCGGCCATAGCCTTGCGGGCCGGCCGGCTTGTAGCGGCCGGGCGGCAGGCCCGACAGGTCCACGTGCGAGGCGGAGATCACCGTGTCGCGGTGAAGACGCGAGTAGCGGGTCAGGCTCTGCAGCTTGAGGCTGCCGTTGAACTCATGCTCGAACCTGGCGGTGACGGCATCGGTGGTGATGTCCTCCTTGTCCAGGTTGCGCCAGCCGAAGTAGCTGTGGCGGCCGACGCCCGCGAGCGGGTTGCCATGCAGCGCCGGCACGCCGTAGTCGGGCAGGTTGTCGTCGCGCTGGTGGAAGTAGCTCAGCGTCAGGCGCGTCGGCGATTGCAGGCCGAATACGATCGACGGCGCGATGCCCCAGCGGCGACGGTCGACGGGGCCGCGCCCCGGCACGTCGTTCTCGTGCGCCATCAGGTTCAGGCGCACCGCGGAGGACCCCCCGCCCCACGGCAGCGGCTGGTTGGTATCGAGGGTCAGCCGGCGGAAATTGTCGGTCCCGAGGCCGGCGCCGGCATGCGTGAACCGCTCCGCCCCGGGCTGCTTGCTGATCATGTTGATGCTGCCGCCGGTGGTGCCGGCGCCGCCGAAGACCGAGTTCGGCCCCTTGATCACTTCGACCGCCTCGACGTTGAAGAGGTCGGTCCGGTTGTTCTGCCCGCTGTCGCGAAGCCCGTCGACCTGCATGTTCGCGTTGGCGCTGAAGCCGCGGATATTGATGCTGTCGCCCGAACCGGCGCCGCCCTCGCCCGCGTTGAAGGTGATGCCGGAGACGTTGTACAGCGCCTGCCGCAGGCTCAGGGCGTTCTGTTCTTCCATCACATGCTGCGGCACCACCGAGATGGTCTGCGGGGTGTCGAGCAGCGGCGCGGCGTACTTGGCCGAGCCGGAGACATCGACCTTGGCGCCGGGCAGCGGCGTTCCCCGTACGGTGACAGGCTCCAGCTCGACAGGCCTGCCCTGCCGTTCGCGGTCGTCCGCCAGCACTGGCGCGGCGCAGGTCGCCATTGCCAGGACGGCGCAGGCCAGGGGGCGACGCGGCGGCAGCGCGGCGGATCTTATGTATCGGCTCATTCCATGCTCCTAAGTGCATTTGAGAATCATTTGCATTTAAGTGCGTGGAGCGAGGTGAAGGAATTGGAAATGTCTGAACGCGCAGGCAGAAATTTCTGCTTTCTTCCGGGCGGACGGGAGGGGCGGGGCGGGGAGATTGCGCCCCGCGATGTGCGCGGGACGCTTCAGGGAGGACCGCAGGCGGGTCGCGGGGAGGGTGGGCTCCCGAGCCAGCCTGGTTCAGCCTGGTTCAGGATGCCGCGCAAGGGCCGCGCCGGCGGGCCGGCAACTCAGAGCTTCGGCAGCACCCGCGGCTGTCGCGTGTCATCGGTCGCCACATACGTCAGCGTGGCTTCCGTCACCTTGACGATTTCGTTGCTGTGGCGCATGCGTTGCGCGTAGACCTCCACCGACACAGTGATCGAGGTGCGGCCGGTTTTCTCGATATCGGCGTAGAAGCTGACCAGGTCGCCGACGAAGACCGGGTGCTTGAACAGGAAGGAGTTCACCGCCACCGTGGCCACGCGGCCCTGCGCGCGCTCCACCGCGGGGATCGAGCCGGCCAGGTCGACCTGCGCCATGATCCAGCCGCCGAACACGTCGCCGTGCACATTGGCGTCGGCAGGCATGGGGACCACACGCAGTGCGGGATTCTTGCCGGGCGGCAGGCAGGGTAGGACGGTGGCTTGATTCATGATGGCTTGAGGCAGGAAAACAGGGTTGGGGCGGGGCGCCGGGATCGCGGCGCGATGCCGCTACGGTATGGCGATGCTTGCCGGAGTGGACGGAGTGAGCTGGCCGCCGCACGGCGCCGGCATGGTGGCATGGCCGGAACACAGCCGCGACAAAGACGGATGCCAGGGTGGTGCCGGCTGAGCCAGCCGATCTCTGCCACAATCGCATATTCGCCCAAATTCTAACGTATGCGACGCTATTCCTCGTCGGCCGAGCCGTCCCCCGCCCAGCCCGCTTCCCTGTTCGGCAAGCCAGGCGCTCCCCGCAGCGACTGGCAGACCGTGCGCAACCTGCTGCCCTACGTCTGGCACTACAAATGGCGCGTGATCCTGGCGCTGGTGTGCCTGGTCGCGGCCAAGGTGGCCAACCTCGGCGTGCCGGTGCTGATGAAGAAGCTGGTGGACAACATGAACGTGCCTGCCGGCAGCGCCACCGCGCTGCTGGTGGTGCCGGTGGGGCTGATCCTGGCGTATGGCGTACTGCGGCTGTCCGGCACGCTGTTTACCGAACTACGCGAGATCCTGTTCGCCAAGGTCACGCAGAGCGCGGTGCGCGAGATTGCGCTGCAGGTGTTCCGCCACCTGCACGCGCTGTCGCTGCGCTTTCACCTCGAGCGGCAGACCGGCGGCATGAGCCGCGACATCGAGCGCGGCACGCGCGGCATCCAGTCGCTGATTTCCTATTCGCTCTACAGCATCCTGCCGACCCTGGTCGAGATGGGCCTGGTGATGGGCTTCTTCATCCTGCACTACGACATCTGGTTCGCCGCCATCACCGGCTGCGCGCTGGTGAGCTACATCGTGTTCACGATCGTGGTGACCGAGTGGCGCACGCACTTCCGGCGCAAGATGAACGAGCTGGATTCGCGCGCCAACCAGAAGGCGATCGATTCGCTGCTCAACTTCGAGACCGTGAAGTACTTCGGCAACGAGGAGTATGAAGCCCGCCGCTATGACGAGAACCTGCTCACCTACCGCTCCGCGGCAATCCGTTCGCAGAACTCGCTGTCTTTGCTCAACTTTGGCCAGCAGGCGATCATCGCCACCGGCCTGATCCTGATCCTGTGGCGCGCCACGGTGGGCGTGGCAGCCGGCAAGCTCACGCTGGGCGACCTGGTGCTGGTCAATACGCTGATGATCCAGCTGTACATCCCGCTGAATTTCCTCGGCGTGATCTATCGCGAGATCAAGCAGGCCACCACCGACATGGACCGCATGTTCGTGCTGCTGGGCACCAACCGCGAAGTCGCCGATGCGCCGGGCGCCCAGCCGCTGCGGGTGCGGGGCGCCGCGGTGCGTTTCGCCCATGTCGGCTTCGGCTACGAGAGCAACCGCACGATCCTGGATGGCGTGGATTTCACCATCGCGGCGGGCACCACCACCGCGGTGGTCGGGCACAGCGGCTCGGGCAAGTCCACGCTGGCGCGGTTGCTGTTCCGCTTCTACGACGTCGGCAGCGGCGCCATCGAGATCGACGGGCAGGATATCCGCGCGGTCACCCAGGACAGCCTGCGCGGCGCCATCGGCATCGTGCCGCAGGACACGGTGCTGTTCAACGACAGCATCTACTACAACATCGCCTACGGCCGCCCCGAGGCCAGCCACGATGAAGTCATCGCGGCGGCGCGCGCGGCGCAGATCGACACCTTCATCCGCGAGCTGCCGCAGGGGTACGACACGCCGGTGGGCGAGCGCGGCCTCAAGCTCTCCGGCGGCGAGAAGCAGCGCGTGGCGATCGCGCGCACGCTGCTGAAAAACCCGCCCATCCTGGTCTTCGATGAAGCCACCTCGGCGCTGGATTCGCGCACCGAGCAGGCCATCCAGGCCGAGCTGATCCGGCTGGCGCAGAACCGCACCACGCTGCTGATCGCGCACCGGCTCTCGACCGTGGTGCATGCCGACCAGATCCTGGTGATGGACCACGGCCGCGTGATCGAACGCGGCACGCACGCCGACCTGATGCGCATGGATGGCCGCTACGCCGAGATGTGGCGCATCCAGGCGCGCAGCGCCGCGCAGAACGCCACACCGGTGGAAGACGCGACGCTGGCCATCGAAGCGGGCGACGCCACGCAGGACGCCTGAGGCGCGACGGTCCGCATCGGACAGGCGCGGGTGCGCCAGATCATGGCACGCGCCTTTGACTGGTGGTGATCGCGGTGATGGCGATGGTGATGTATGAGTTCTTCGCGGTGGTGGAGCGGCGCATGACGGGCTGGGCCAGCCGCGGGTGAGGGCGGGTGTGTGCCGGTCTGGCTTGTGCGGCCAGCCTCGCTAGTCTCGCCAGCCTCGCCTACGCATAGTCAAGGGGCAGCGCCGTGGTGTACTTGATCTGCTCCATGGCAAAGCTGGAGCTGACATCGGCCAGCTCGGCCCCCTGGATCAGCTTCTTGTAGACGCGATCGTAGGCGGCGATATCCGGCACCACCACGCGCAGCAGGTAGTCGGTATCGCCCGCCATGCGGTAGAACTCGGTGACTTCGGGAATCGAGGCGACCAGGTCGTGGAAGGTCTTGAGCCACTTGGCGTTGTGCTGGTTGGTGCGGACCGAGACGAATACGGTTACGCCCACATTCAGCAGGGCCGGGTCCAGCAGCGCCACGCGCTTGCGGATGACGCCGCTTTCCTCCAGCTTCTGCACACGCCGCCAGCAAGGCGTGGAGGTGAGGCCGACGCGCTCGCCGAGTTCGGCCACGGGCAAGGTGGCGTCCTCCTGCAGGGCGGCGAGTATCTGGCGGTCGTAGCGGTCCATGGCGTGGTTCCTGTCGGGTTCCTGTCGTGCAGCATCGGTCGGTGTCCGGCCGCACGCACGCCCGCGGATCAGGCAGCGTCCACCAGCAGGTTCACACCGCTGCAGATGTGCTCCTGGTCCACCCCATAGATGTGCAGCGACACGGCCACTTCATCGCTGTCGTTGCCGAGCGCGTGGATATGGCGCAGGCCGGCCGGCACGCTGAAGGTGTCGCCCGCCGTGCGCGGCATTTCGCCGCACTGCCGCGCGCGCCGCGCCTGCGCATCCCAGCGGTAGTGGCGCTCGTGCAGCGTGCCGCGCAACACGCGGTAGGCGCACCAGGTCTGGTGGCCGTGCACCGGGCTGTGCTGGCCGGGCCGCCACACGATCAGCATGGCCGAGAAGCGTGCCAGCGGATCGGCGTGGACGAGGTGGCGCACATAGCCGTGGGGCGAGCCTTCGCGCAGCGATTCGGGCAGCAGTGCCAGCAGGGCCGCGGCGTCGGGCAGGCCGGCTTCGATGCCCTCGGCCACCATGCGCGCGCTCGCCGCGAAGGCCGAAGACATGCCGTCGGACAGCGGGGCGAAGAGGGCGCCGGGCGGGGCGCCGGGCGCGGGGTGGGCGACGGGGCCGGGCGTGCCGGCTTGCTGGGTGGCCATGACGGGCTCCTTGTTGGTATGCGCCCATCATAGCGCCCGGTCCGTAGCAAACGCGTGCGTCTTGTCGTGCAAATCTAGGTTGCAGTGTAATCTGATTCCACAAAAACTCAAGATAGTAGAATTTTGTTCCTGAGTGCGCGCCGGACGGGGGAAGCCGGTGGATAATGCCGCCTCATGGAAATCAAATGGCTTGAAGACTTCGTCAGCCTGGCCGAGACGCACAGCTTCTCGCGCTCGGCCGAGCAGCGTCATGTGACACAGCCCGCGTTCTCGCGCCGGATCCAGTCGCTGGAGTCCTGGGTGGGCACGGAGCTGATCGACCGCTCCAGCTATCCCACCAGCCTGACGCCGGCGGGCAAGGTGTTCTACGAGCAGGCGCTGGCGATGCTGGCGCAGGTCAGCGAGACGCGCGCGCTGATGCGGGGGCAGCGTTCGGCCAATGCCCAGGTGCTGGAATTCGCGGTGCCGCATACGCTGTCGCTGACCTTCTTCCCGGAGTGGCTCAAGGCGGTGGAGCGCGAGATCGGCACCCTGCCGTGCCGGCTGCGCGCGCTCAACGTCCACGACGCCGTGCTGGCGCTGGTCGACGGCGGCTGCGACCTGGTCATGGTCTACCACCACGCGCGCCAGGCCATCCAGCTCGATCCGGCGCACTACGACATGATGGTGCTGGGCATCGAGCGGCTGTCGCCGTACAGCGTGCCGGACGCCGCGGGCAAGCCGCTGTACCGCCTGCCGGGCACGGACAAGAAGCCGGTGCCCTTCCTGAGCTACACGCCGAACGCCTTCCTCGGCCGCATGGTGGACATGCTGCTCGACGAGACCCCCGACGCCCTCAAGCTCGACAAGTGCTACGAGACGGATATGGCCGAGGCGCTCAAGGTGATGGCGCTGGCGGGGCATGGCATGGCCTTCCTGCCCGAGAGCGCGGTGCGCGAGGACCTGGCCCGGCACCGGCTGGTGCGTGCCGAGCCGGCGCGCGGCGCGCCGCTGTCGATCGACATGGAGATCCGGCTTTACCGTGAAAAACCCGGCGAGCAGGCCAGCGAGCGGCGCAGCGCGCAGCTGCGCAACAAGCGCCAGCTGGTGGATCGCGTGTGGAACTCGCTGGCGGCGCGCAGCCTGCCCATGTCCGCGCCGCCGGGCGCATAGGCGCACGGATGTCGCCGCAAGGTTATGCAATCGGTGCATAACGGGATAATCAAACGGCATTGGCTTCGGCGGGGCGGCCTCCTCTAAGCTGGCCGCACTTTCACACCGAGACCAAACGATGTCTTCCGCCGCGCCGTCCAATCCTGCCGTCATGACTCACACGCTGCCGTCCTACCTCAATCCCGAGGCGCTCGGCCCCTGGGGCATCTACCTGCAGCAGGTCGATCGTGTCACGCCCTACCTGGGCTCGCTCGCACGCTGGGTCGAGACCCTCAAGCGCCCCAAGCGCGCCCTGGTCGTTGACGTGCCCATCGAGATGGACAACGGCACCATCGCCCACTTCGAGGGCTACCGCGTGCAGCACAACCTGTCGCGCGGCCCCGGCAAGGGCGGCGTGCGCTTCCACCAGGACGTGACGCTGTCGGAAGTGATGGCGCTGTCGGCCTGGATGTCGGTCAAGAACGCAGCGGTCAACGTGCCCTACGGCGGCGCCAAGGGCGGCATCCGCGTCGACCCGCGCACGCTCTCGCAGGGCGAACTGGAACGGATCACGCGCCGCTACACCAGCGAGATCAACATCATCATCGGGCCCAACAAGGACATCCCGGCGCCCGACGTCAACACCAACGCGCAGGTGATGGCCTGGATGATGGATACCTACTCGATGAATTCGGGCAGCACCGCGACCGGCGTGGTGACCGGCAAGCCGATCTCGCTGGGCGGCTCGCTGGGCCGCCACGAGGCGACCGGCCGCGGCGTGTTCGTGGTCGGATCCGAGGCGGCACGCAACATTGGCCTGGATATCAAGGGCGCCCGCGTGGCGGTGCAGGGCTTCGGCAATGTCGGCGCCGTGGCGGCCAAGCTGTTCCACGAAGCCGGCGCCAAGGTGGTGGCCGTGCAGGATCACCGCACCGCGCTGTACAACCCGGCCGGCCTGGACGTGCCCGCCATGATGGAATACGCCTCGCATAGCGGCACCATCGAAGGCTTCCAGGGCGAGACCATCTCCGCCGAGCAGTTCTGGCAGGTCGATTGCGAAATCCTGATCCCGGCCGCACTGGAAGGGCAGATCACCGCCAAGAACGCGCCCCACATCAAGGCACGCATGGTCATTGAAGGTGCGAACGGCCCGACCACGCCCGAGGCCGACGACATCCTGCGCGAGCGCAACATCCTGGTGGCGCCGGACGTCATCGCCAATGCCGGCGGCGTCACGGTTTCGTATTTTGAGTKGGTGCAGGACTTTTCCAGCTTTTTCTGGACCGAAGAGGAAATTAACCAGCGCCTGGTACGAATCATGCAAGAGGCATTCCGTGCGATCTGGCAGGTCGCCCAGGAAAACAAGGTGACCCTGCGCACGGCCGCGTTCATCGTGGCGTGCACGCGGATTCTGCAGGCGCGCGAAATGCGCGGTCTCTACCCCTGATCCTCAACGCCGGTTGCCGTTGCGGCATCGCCAATTGGTGATGCTGCGTCGCAGCAACCGGGCCGGACTTTTGGTAACGCGGCTGTCGGGCTTCCCGGCAGCCGCGTTGTCGTATGTTTCCTGCCTCGCGGCGCTGGCGCCGGGCGGCCGGATAACGGGCCGGCGACGGCTTCCTGCCTGCCGGCTCCGGGCGGCGTCCGGTGTTGCGGAAATGGGAAAAAGCGGTTTGGCGCGGCATGCGCGGGGTGGGGGCGAGGCATGGCCCGACTCCCCCGCAAACCATGCCTGTATTGGCTTTGTTAGGGGAAAAACCCGTTGTCTTGGGTGTCTGCCTGCGCAATACTATTTCGTCGGCGGGTGGTTTTTTGTTAGAGTCCCGCCTTTCTCTCTTCATGGTCAAGGAGATGTTATGAATGTTGCCAAGTTGGCTTCCCTGATGATTGCAGCCGGCGTGCTTTGCGGTACCGCGCAAGCAGCCGAGCAATTGACGGGCACGCTGCAGAAGATCAAAGACACCGGTGTGATTACGCTTGGCGTTCGTGAATCGTCGATTCCGTTCAACTACAACCTCGGCGGCGTGCGCCAGGTCGGCTATTCCTACGATATCAACGTCAAGATCGTGGAAGCCATCAAGGACCACCTGAAGCTGCCGAACCTGCAGGTCAAGGAAATCCCGATCACCTCGCAGAACCGTATCACCCTGCTGCAGAACGGCACCATCGACATCGAGTGCGGCTCGACCACGAACAACCTCGAGCGCCAGAAGCAAGCATCGTTCACCACCAGCATCTTCATCATCGGCACCCGCATCATGGTGAAGAAGGATGGCGGCATCAAGGACTGGGCCGACCTCAAGGGCAAGAACGTGGTGACCACCGCCGGCACTACGTCGGAGCGCCTGCTGCGCAAGATGAACGATGACCAGAAGCTGGGCATGAACATCATCAGCACCAAGGACCACGGCCAGTCGTTCCTGACGCTGGAATCGGGCCGCGCGGTCGCCTTCATGATGGACGACGCGCTGCTGTACGGCGAACGCGCCAAGGCCAAGAACCCGAACGACTGGATCGTGGTGGGCAAGCCGCAATCGCGCGAGTCCTACGGCTGCATGATCCGCAAGGACGACGCACCGTTCAAGAAGCTGTCGGACACCGTGATCACCGGCATGATGAAGGACGGTTCGATCAACACCCTCTACACCAAGTGGTTCCAGCAGCCGGTGCCGCCGAAGGGCCTGAACCTGGACTTCCCGCTGTCCGAAGACATGAAGGCGTTGTTCAAGACGCCGAATGACAAGGCGCTCGACTGATCCTGGGATTCCGGTTGTGCGAAACGGAAGGCATGTCCTTCCGTTTCTTTTTGAGGACTCATCATGAATTACAGCTGGCATTGGGGTGTATTCCTCGAACAAGCCGCCCAGAACGAGACCTATCTTGACTGGATGATTTCCGGGCTCAAGGTCACGCTGGCGCTCGGGCTCTCGTCGTGGGTGATCGCCCTCGTCATTGGCTCGGTGCTCGGCGTGCTGCGCACGGTGCCCAACAAGTGGCTGTCCGGCCTTGCCGCGACCTACGTCGAGATCTTCCGCAATATTCCGCTGCTGGTGCAGCTGTTCATCTGGTACTTCGTCATGCCCGAGCTGTTGCCCGGCGGCGAAATGTTCAAGCAGATGAACCCGTTCGCGCAGCAGTTCCTGGCAGCCATGCTCTGCCTGGGCACCTTCACCGCGGCCCGTGTCTGCGAACAGGTCCGCTCCGGCATCAACTCGCTGCCGCCCGGCCAGCGCAACGCGGGCCTGGCGATGGGCTTCACGCTGGCGCAGACCTACCGCTTCGTGCTGCTGCCGATGTCGTTCCGCGTCATCGTGCCGCCGCTGACTTCCGAGTTCCTGAACATCTTCAAGAATTCCGCGGTCGCGTCGACGATCGGCCTGCTGGAACTGGCGGCGCAAGGCCGGCAACTGGTGGACTACACGGCGCGCCCGTATGAGTCCTTCATCGCGGTGACCCTCATGTACGCGCTGATCAACATCGTCGTGATGCTGCTGATGCGCTGGGTCGAAGGCCGCACGCGCGTGCCCGGCTTCATCGGCGGCAAGTAAGAGGACACGTCATGGCATATACATTCGATTTCAGCTCGATCAACGCGACCACGCTGGAAGTGCTGGGCGAGGGCATGCTGGTCTCGCTCAAGATCACCGTCACCGCGGTGGTGGTCGGTATCGTCTGGGGCACCATCCTGGCGATGATGCGCCTGTCCTCGGTCAAGCCGCTGAACTGGTTCGCGCAGGGATACGTGACCATCTTCCGCTCCATCCCGCTGGTGATGGTGTTGCTGTGGTTCTTCCTGATCATCCCGCAGGTGCTGCAGAAGGTGTTCAACCTGTCGCAGGCGTCGGACCTGCGCATGACCTCGGCGCTGGTGGCGTTCGCGCTGTTCGAGGCGGCTTACTATTCCGAGATCATCCGCGCCGGCATCCAGAGCGTGTCGCGCGGGCAGATGTTCGCCGCCCAGGCCATGGGCATGACCTACGGGCAGTCCATGCGGCTGGTGATCCTGCCGCAGGCGTTCCGCAACATGGTGCCGCTGCTGCTGACCCAGGGCATCATCCTGTTCCAGGATACGTCGCTGGTCTACGTGAGCGCGCTGGCCGACTTCTTCGGCCAGGCCTACGGCATCGGCGAACGCGACGGCCGCATCGTGGAGATGCTGCTGTTTGCCGGCCTGGTGTACTTCATAATCTGTTTCTCCGCATCGCTGCTGGTCAAGCGTTACCAGAAAAAGGTGGCCGTATGATTGAAATCAACAACGTCTCCAAGTGGTACGGCGCCTTCCAGGTGCTGACCGATTGCACCACCAAGGTCGCCAAGGGCGAGGTGGTGGTGGTGTGCGGTCCGTCTGGCTCCGGCAAGTCGACCCTGATCAAGACCGTCAACGCGCTGGAACCGTTCCAGAAGGGCGACATCACCGTGGACGGCACCTCGGTGGGCTCGCCCAAGACCAACCTGCCCAAGCTGCGCTCGCGCGTGGGCATGGTGTTCCAGAACTTCGAGCTGTTCCCGCACCTGTCGATCACCGAGAACCTGACCATCGCCCAGATGAAGGTGCTCGGCCGCTCGAAGGAAGAGGCGACCGCGAAGGGCCTGAAGTACCTGGACCGCGTGGGCCTGAAGGCGCAGGCGGCCAAGTTCCCGGGCCAGCTGTCGGGCGGCCAGCAGCAGCGCGTGGCGATCGCCCGCGCGCTGTCGATGGACCCGATCTGCATGCTGTTCGACGAACCCACCTCGGCGCTGGACCCGGAAATGGTCAACGAAGTGCTGGACGTGATGGTGCAGCTGGCGCAGGAAGGCATGACCATGATGTGCGTGACCCACGAAATGGGCTTCGCGCGCAAGGTCGCCAACCGCGTGATCTTCATGGACCAGGGCAAGATCGTCGAGGACGCCGACAAGGAAGAGTTCTTCGGCAATATCGAGGCGCGCTCGGACCGGGCACGCCAGTTCCTGTCGAAGATCCTGCATCACTGAGACGGCAGGTCGCCGCCACGGCGGCTCGCCATGGAAAAGGGACGCCGCGGCGTCCCTTTTTCGTTGCCGCCCGCGCCCCTCAGGTACAGGCGCTGTTGGCCGCGTTCCTGGCCTGCACGTCGGCCGGAATCGGCACCGTCAGCGTCATCACCGAGCGGCCTTCCTCGAACATCATCAGCTCGCCCGGCGCGAAGGCGGTCCAGGTCTCGTTGTCGGTCAGCGGGGCGGTGGCGATGACCGCCACCCGGTCGTCCGGCGTGGTGACCTGGGCGAAATCGATCGAGAGGTCTGCATCGATCAGGTGCGCCGTGGAGAACGGCCACTGGCGCACGATGTAATAGAGGCGGGTGGAGCAATGCGCGAACAGGGCCTGGCCGTTGGACAGCAGGTAGTTGAACACGCCGTGCAGGGTGATCTCGCGCGTGATGTCGGCCAGCGCGTGGCAGAGTTCGTTGAGCGGCGGCTGCGAGCCGGGAAAGCGCTTGCGCAGACCCTGCATCAGCGTGCAGAAGGCGAGCTCGCTGTCGGTATCGCCGACCGGCTGGTAGACGCCGGACAGGAACGGCGAGAAGTTCTTCAGGTCGCCGTTGTGGGCGAAGATCCAGTGCCGGCCCCACAGTTCGCGCATGAAGGGGTGGCAGTTCTCCAGCAGCACGGTGCCCTGGGTCGCCTTGCGGATATGCGAGATGACGTTCTTGGACTTGATCGGGTAGCGCTTGATCAGGTCGGCCACGGGCGAGGTGCCGGCGGACTGGTTGTCGATGAACAGGCGGCAGGCCTTGTCCTCGAAGAACGCCACGCCGAAACCGTCGGCATGGTGGTCCGTGACGCCGCCGCGGGCGGCGAAGCCGGTAAAGGAGAACGTCACGTCGGTCGGCGTGGCGCAGTTCATGCCGAGCAGCTGGCACATGGCGGGGCACCGGACCGGCAGCGGGCTGCCGGATTGCAATAGAATGTTCCATTATCCGGCCAGCCCGGGTTATCTGCCAAGCGCATCGTTTTCCCGGGTTACCCCGGCCTACCCCGGCCTATCCCGGCATCCCCCGACCTCTTTCGTATCTGTATCTCTTTTGCGGGCCATTCGAGACATGAGCAAATACAAGATCGCAGTCATCCCCGGCGACGGCATTGGTACCGAAGTGATGCCCGAGGGGCTGCGGGTGATGGACGCCGCCGCGCGCCGGTTCGGCCTGGACATGCAGTTCGACCATTTCGACTTCTCCAGCTGCGACTACTATGCGCGGCACGGCAAGATGCTGCCGGACGACTGGTTCGACACCCTGGTCAAGTACGACGCGATCTATTTCGGCGCGGTCGGCTGGCCCGATGCCGTGCCCGACCATGTCTCGCTGTGGGGCTCGCTGCTGCAGTTCCGCCGCTCGTTCGACCAATACGTGAACCTGCGGCCGGTGCGGCTCATGCCCGGGATCCGCAGCCCGCTGGTGGACCGCGACGGCAACCCGCGCAAGCCCGGCGACATCGATTTCTACGTGGTGCGCGAGAACACCGAGGGCGAGTATTCCAGCATCGGCGGGCGCATGTTCCCCGGCACCGACCGCGAAGTGGTGATCCAGGAAACGGTGATGACGCGCACCGGCGTGGACCGCATCCTCAAGTTCGCTTTCGAGCTGGCGCAGAAGCGCCCCGGCAAGCATCTGACCTCGGCCACCAAGTCCAACGGCATCTCCATCACCATGCCGTACTGGGACGAGCGGGTCCAAGCGATGGCGGCGAACTATCCCGGCGTGAAGGTCGACAAGTACCACATCGACATCCTCACCGCGCACTTCGTCCAGCATCCAGACTGGTTCGACGTGGTGGTGGCCAGCAACCTGTTCGGCGACATCCTCTCCGACCTGGGCCCGGCCTGCACCGGCACCATCGGCATCGCGCCGTCGGGCAATATCAACCCGGACCGCACCTTCCCCAGCCTGTTCGAGCCGGTGCACGGTTCCGCGCCGGACATCGCCGGGCGTGGCGTGGCCAACCCGATCGGCCAGATCTGGTGCGGCGCCATGATGCTGGAACACCTGGGCCACGCCGACGCCGGCGCAGCCGTGCTCGGCGCCATCGAAAAGGTGCTGGCGGCCGGCCCGGAGCATGCCCCGCTGACCCGCGACATCGGCGGCAAGGCCGGCACGGCGGACCTGGGCCAGGCCATCGCAGGTGCGCTGTGAAGGCGGCCGACGCGCGCGCGCTGCTGCTGGAGACATTCCAGGCAGCGGTAGGGGCGGCCGATCCGCTGCGCATCGTGGCCGACCACCTGCCACCGCCCCGGCCGGGCGGCCGCACGCTGGTGGTGGGCGCCGGCAAGGCCGCCGCCTCGATGGCGCTGGCGGTGGAGCAGGCCTATGCGCGCCTGGATCCGACCCATGTCATCGAAGGACTGGTGGTCACGCGCTACGCCCATGGCCTGCCGACCGACCACGTGCGCGTGATCGAGGCCGGCCATCCGGTGCCTGATGAAGCGGGCGAGCGCGCCGCGGCCGAGATCCTGGCCCGCGTGGGCGCGCTCGGGCCCGACGACCGGCTGGTCGTGCTGGTTTCGGGCGGGGGCTCCAGCCTGCTGTCGCTGCCGGCCGACGGCATCGCCATGGCTGACCTCAAGGCCACCACGCAGGAGTTGCTGCGCTGCGGCGCGCCGATCACCGAGATGAACATCGTGCGCAAGCATCTCTCGCGCATCCAGGGCGGCCGGCTCGCCCAGGCCAGCCGCGCGCCGGTCACCACGCTGATTGTCTCGGACGTGGCCGGCGACGATCCGAGCGCGATCGCCTCGGGCCCCACCGTGGCGGACCCGAGCACCTATGGCGACGCGCTGGACATCCTGCGCCGCTATGGGGCCAGCGTGCCGCCCGTGGTGCGCCAGCACCTGGAACGCGGCGCGCGCGGCGAAGTGGCGGAAACGCCAAAGCCGGGCGATCCGCTGTTCGCCCGCGTCGACAATCGTGTGATCGCAACGGCGCATGGAAGCCTGGAGGCCGCGGCGGAGCGCTTCCGCGCCCAGGGCATCCAGCCGGTGGTGCTGGGCGACACCGTGACCGGCGAGGCGCAGGAAGTGGCGCGCGTCTACGCCGCGCTGGTGCGCGAGATTCGCACGTACAATGCGCCGTTCGCCGCGCCGGTGGCATTGATTTCCGGCGGCGAATGCACTGTGACGCTGCCCCAGGGCGGTGCCGCGGGCGGCGCCAGGCCGCGCGGCGGGCGTTGCTCCGAGTTCCTGCTGTCGCTTGCGCTGGAGCTCGATGGCGCGGGCGACGTGTACGCCATCGCGGCCGATACGGACGGCATCGACGGCTCGGAGGATAATGCTGGCGCGTTGCTCGACCCTTCGACGCCGGCGCGCGCGCAGGCCGCCGGCGCTCCGGCGCGCGCCCGGCTCGACGCGCACGACGCCTGGGGCTTCTTCGATGCCGCCGGCGACCTGGTGGTGACCGGCCCCACGCGCACCAATGTGAACGACTACCGCGCCATCCTGATTCTGTAATCCCCCGAGAAAGCGCCGGCCGCCAACGACGGCCGGCCATCCAAGCCATGACCCAGACCCTCACCATCACCCGCCCGGACGACTGGCACCTGCACCTGCGCGACGGCGCGGCACTGGCTGCCGTGCTGCCCGACACTGCCCGCCAGTTCGCGCGCGCCATCATCATGCCCAACCTGAAGCCGCCCGTGACCACGGTGGCGCAGGCGGCGGCCTACCGCGACCGCATCCTGGCCGCGCTGCCCGCCGGCATGGCATTCGAGCCGCTGATGACGCTGTACCTGACCGACAACACCCCGGCCGAGGAAATCGTCGCGGCCAAGGCCAGCGGCTTCGTGCACGGCGTGAAGCTGTACCCGGCCGGCGCCACCACCAACAGCGACGCCGGCGTGACCGACCTGCACCGCTGCGCGCCCGCGCTCGAAGCGATGGAGCGCGCGGGCCTGCCGCTGCTGGTGCACGGCGAGGTAACCGATTCCGAGATCGACATCTTCGACCGCGAAGCCGTCTTCATCGACCGCGTGATGACCCCGCTGCGCCGCGATTTCCCCGGCCTCAAGGTGGTTTTCGAGCACATCACCACCAAGGATGCCGCCGAGTACGTGCGCGACGCCGAAGGCCCGGTGGGCGCCACCATCACCGCGCATCACCTGCTGTACAACCGCAACGCCATCTTCACCGGCGGCATCCGCCCGCACTACTACTGCCTGCCGGTGCTCAAGCGCGAGATCCACCGCGAAGCCCTGGTGGCCGCGGCGGTGTCGGGCAGCCCGCGTTTCTTCCTCGGCACCGACAGCGCGCCGCACGCGCGCGGCCTGAAGGAACATGCCTGTGGCTGCGCCGGCTGCTATACCGGCCTGCACGCAATGGAGCTGTATGCCGAGGCGTTCGAGGATGCCGGCGCGCTGGACAAGCTCGAGGCATTCGCCAGCTTCAACGGCCCGGCCTTCTACGGCCTGCCGCGCAACGGCGGCACGCTCACGCTGACGCGCGAGCAATGGGAGCTGCCGGCCGAACTGCCCTTCGGCGACACCACGCTGGTGCCGCTGCGCGGCGGGGAAACGCTGCGCTGGAAGGCCAGCTGAGCCGCGCAAGCCCGGTGAGCAAGCCGGAGAGCGTCACGCTGGCGCTGGCCGGCGCCGTGGCGCGGATCGACTGGACCCAGCCCTGGTACCGGCCGTTTGCGCAATCCGGCACGGCGCTGTCCGGCGCGCTGCAGGACGGCGCCGACCTGCGCGCCGTGCTCAGCGAAATCAGCGCGCGGCTTGGCCTGTGCAATGCGCGGGGTTTGCCGTTGCGCTTCGTGCCCCAGGCCGAACTACCCGCCGGCACGGCCTACGAATCGCATATCCATGCCAGCGGCGCGGTGCCCACGCGCGACAACCTGCATGACTTCTTCAATGCGCTGGTCTGGCTGCATTTCCCGGGCGCCAAGCGTGTGCTGAACCGGCTGCAGGCAGAGGCGATTGCCGAGGCCGGCGTGCAGGAACGCCGCGGCGTCCTGCGCGATGCCGCCACCTTGTTCGACGAGAACGCCATCCTGTTCCTGAGTGTCGACGGCAGCCTGGCGGGCGCGCTGCGCGGCTTTGCCTGGCAGGAACTGTTCGTGGCGCGCCGGCTTGCCTGGGGCGGCAGCGGGGAGGGCGCGGCCCGTTGTGGCGTGGTGCCGTTCGGGCACGCGTTGCTGGAAAAACTGGCGCAGCCCTACAAGGCGTTGACCGCGCACGGCTGGCCGATGGCCGTTCCGCCTTCGGCGGACGGTGGGCTGCCCGCATCGCTGGATGCGGCTGTCGCCGCTTCGCTCGAATCCGCCGGGCTGCATGGCGGGCGTTTCGCGCCGCTGCCGGTGATGGGGATTCCCGGCTGGTGCGATGCCAATCGCGATCCCGCCTTTTATGCCGACACCGGCGTGTTCCGCCCCGGCCGGCGCGCGGCGGCGGCATGACCCGGGCGCGGCGCCGGGGTGACCGGCGCGAGGCCAAACGGTGTTAGACTGCGGGCCGCAAAGCAGGCCAGACAATCGCTGCTTGCACCGCAAGGTGCAAGGGGAGGAAAGTCCGGACTCCACAGGGCAGGGTGTTGGCTAACAGCCATCCACGGCAACGTGCGGAATAGGGCCACAGAGACGAGTCTTGCCGCCGGGTTCTCCCGGCGGGAAGGGTGAAACGCGGTAACCTCCACCTGGAGCAATCCCAAATAGGCAGGCATTGAGGCGGCCCGCTGAGCCTGCGGGTAGGGAGCTGGAGCCGGCCGGTAACGGTCGGCCTAGAGGAATGATTGTCACGTGCCGCTGGCCGCAAGGCTGGCAGCGCGCACAGAATCCGGCTTATCGGCCTGCTTTGCTTCTCGATTCTTCCGCCTTGCCGCGTTCGCGGCCCGGGCGTCGCGCGGCCGGTGTCCCGGCCGGCGCATCCTTTCCACGCTTTCCGCGCCTGCCGCACCCGCTTTCCGCGCCTTCAGGGCCCCTTACGCTTCCACGATTTCGAGCGTATGGGTGATCTCCGCCGTCTTGGCCAGCATGATCGAGGCCGAGCAGTATTTGTCATGCGACAGGTGGATGGCGCGCTCGACCGTGCCGGGGTTGAGGTTGCGGCCGGTCACCGTGAAATGGAAGTTGATGCGCGTGAAGACCTTCGGGTCCTCGCTCGCGCGTTCCGCTTCCAGCTTCACGCTGCAGCCGCGCACGTCCTGCCGGCTCTTCTTCAGGATCAGCACCACGTCATAGGCCGTGCAGCCGCCGGTACCCAGCAACACCATCTCCATGGGCCGCGGAGCCAGATCATGGCCGCCGCCTTCCCGCGCGCCATCCATCGCAACCACGTGCCCGCTGCCAGTCTCGGCCACGAAGGTCATGCCGTCGACGCCCATCCAAGTTACTTTGCATTCCATTTTGTTCGATCCTGCGCTTTAGTGAGTGCGTATTCGATCACGAACACGCGATTTCGAAACTTGCCTTTTGAGTATATGCCACCTGCCCTCGCGTGGTCGGAGCGGGTCGGATCCCTCCAAAAACCGAGGGTTTCCTCTAAGATGACAGTTTTGTGACACATGAAATCTGACGCAAGCTATTGATTTTTCTGGATAAATGCCGATATCGGCAAGCTGCATCAATTTTTTACAATGCAAAATGGCATTCCGCACTGCAAATTTTCTTGCACCGCGGGAGCGCTCATGTATAATTTGAATCATTGAACGACGGCATGCAAGGCAAGCCAGAGTGCGAAAGCGAATCGCCAGGGAATTCCCGGCGGTTGTGCCGGCCGCACCGTCAGCCGGGCCCCGTCGATCTCCAAGTGTCTCCTCCACCCTCCTCCTTTGGTGGATTCAAACCCAAGCTCGATAGCTTGGGTTTTTTTTATGCCGCGCCGGCGCAGACCGGCCCCGCGCGGTGGTCCGGGAACATACCCCGGACGTCGCATGACGCCCCCATCTTGACGCAGGCCCGAGAGTTTGCTTGTGCCCCTGTCAAAAACCACAGTATAATCGTCGGCTTTTCCGTCATGCCCGCGGAAGAAGAATTCAGGGAGAGCCTGCACATACAAGCAGGGAAGGCCAGGTCCCAAGGACCGGCCGACGACGCTAGTCATCGATCATGTGATCGGTGCGCGTCACGTAACGGGCAGGTTCTACAAGTCTCAGGAAAAATCATGAAGACCTTTTCCGCCAAGCCTGCAGAGGTAAAGCGCGACTGGTACGTGATTGACGCGACGGACAAAGTCCTCGGCCGTGTTGCCAGCGAAGTGGCACGCCGACTGCGCGGCAAACACAAGCCGGAATTCACTCCGCACGTCGACACTGGTGATTACATCATCATCGTCAACGCAGCCAAGCTGCGTGTGACGGGTACCAAAGAAACCGACAAGAAGTATTATCGTCACTCGGGCTACCCGGGCGGCATTTACGAAACGACGTTCGGCAAGATGCAGCAGCGTTTCCCGGGCCGCGCCCTGGAAAAAGCTGTGAAAGGCATGCTGCCGAAGGGCCCGCTGGGCTATGCGATGATCAAAAAGCTGAAGGTTTACGCCGAAGCCGATCATCCGCATGAAGCACAGCAGCCCAAGGCGCTGGAAATCTAAGGGGGCCATCCATGATCGGAAATTGGAATTACGGTACTGGCCGCCGCAAGAGCGCCGTGGCTCGTGTCTTCATCAAGTCGGGCAAGGGCGATATCATCGTCAACGGCAAGCCCATCAATGAGTATTTCGCTCGCGAAACCTCGCTGATGATCGTGCGCCAGCCGCTCGAACTGACCGCCAACGCACAGACCTTCGACATCAAGGTCAACGTGACCGGCGGCGGCGAAACGGGTCAGGCCGGCGCAGTGCGCCACGGCATCACCCGTGCGCTGATCGACTACGACGCTGCACTGAAGCCCACGCTGTCGAAGGCTGGCTTCGTCACGCGCGATGCGCGTGAAGTGGAACGTAAGAAGGTTGGTTTCCACAAGGCGCGTCGTCGGAAGCAATTCTCGAAGCGCTGATGTGTGTCCGACGGGTCCGGGTCACCGGATTCTGTCGAGACGGAAAAAACCGCACGGTTCGCCGTGCGGTTTTTTTTTGCCGCCGTCCTGGCCGTTGTCTGCGACGCGGCAGGTTTTACGCGCGCTTTACAATTTCCATGCCTCTTCCCGGATACAATCCCGGCACTTCCCGCCAGGAGACCTGCAGATGACTCGACCGCCAGCAAGGCCGTATTGCGCTCCGATGCCGGTGTCGCCCGCGCGGGTCATGCGCGGCGCATGAGATATCGTCTGCTGCGTCCGCGCCGTGGCGCGCTGTCGCGGCCGCTGGCCGTACGCTCGCACCGGTCCTGGCCGGTGCGCGTGCTGGGCGCGGTGCTGATGGCGATCCTGCTCGCGGCGGCGGCGGGATGGGCATATCACGCCGGCCGGGGGCTCGCCGGCGCGGGTGCGGACATGAAGGTGGAGAACCGGGCGCTGCGCGAGCAGCTCGCCTCGATGTCGGCGCAGCGGGAGCGCCTGCAGGCCGTGGCCAATACCGCCGAGTCGCAGCTGCAGATGGCGCGCGGTGCCCAGGAAGGCCTGGTCCAGCAGCTGAAGGCGGCCGAAGGCGAGGTCGCCCTGCTCAAGGAAGACCTGGCGTTCTTCGAGAGCTTGCTGCCGGCAGGCGGCAATACCTCGGGCATTCATGTGCGGAGTTTCCGTGTCAGCCTGGATGAAGCCGACACACTGAAGATGCACTACCGATTGCTGGTGATGCAGGGCGGATCGAAGGCGTTTTCCTCGATGCCGGAATTTCGCGGTGAGTTACAGTTGGTGGTCTCGCTGATGCGGGACGGCAAGCCCGTCACCCTGAACCTGGACGAAGACCAGGCCGGCTCCTTGCCGGACCTGCGCCTGACGCACTACCAGCGCATCGAGGGAACGTTCCCCTTGCCCGCGGGCGCCGCCGTGCGGGCAGTGACGGTAAGAATTTTGCAAAACGGTCAGTTGCGCGCGACCCAGACGGCCATGCCGTAGGGCCGCGCGGGGCCGGCCACTCCAGAGGGGCGAAAGGACCTATGTTGTTTTCCAAGAAAAAGGGTTTGGCCATCGATACCCTGATCGGCCAGCACAGCGTGATCCAGGGCGACCTCACGTTCTCGGGCGGCCTGCGCCTAGACGGGCGCGTGCGCGGCAACGTGACGGCATCGGCTGACCAGGCAAGCATGCTGGTCATCAGCGAAAAGGGCGTGGTCGAGGGCGAGGTCCGCGTCGGGCACCTGATCCTCAACGGAACCGTGACCGGTCCCGTGCATGCATCGGAGCTGCTGGAGCTGCAGCCGCACGCGCGCGTGCACGGCGAAGTCCATTACGCCGCGCTGGAAATGCACCAGGGCGCGCTGGTGGAAGGGCGGCTGGTGCCGCTGGGCGTCAGCGAACCGAAGGCGCTGCCCAACCTGTCGCTGGCGAGCACCGCGCAAGGCTTGCCGGAAGCGGCCGAGGAATCGCAGAAAACCGCCTGATGGCGCACCTGCTGCGTGCAGGGAAGGCAGAAGCCCTTGAAGTTGCGGGGTTTCGGCACGATCTTCCCGGAGCGCTTAAAATACAGGCGTATCTAAATAGGAGAACCCCATGAACGCAGTCGCAGAGGCACCCGTAACCGAGGACATGCCGGCCCCGTTCGTCTTTACCGACAGCGCTGCCGACAAGGTCAAGCAGTTGATCGAGGAAGAGGGCAATGCCGACCTGAAACTGCGCGTCTTTGTGCAGGGCGGCGGCTGTTCCGGCTTCCAGTACGGCTTCACCTTCGATGAAGAAGTGAACGAGGACGACACCACCCTCAACAAGAACGGCGTCACGCTGCTGATCGACTCGATGAGCTACCAGTATCTGGTGGGCGCCGAGATCGACTACAAGGAAGACATCAACGGCGCGCAATTCGTGATCAAGAACCCCAACGCCAGCACGACCTGCGGTTGCGGCTCTTCGTTCTCGGTCTGACGTACCGGCGGCAAAGAAAAAAGCGCACTTCGGTGCGCTTTTTTGTTTTTCCGCCTTTTGCTCCCTGCCCAGGCCGGAGCTGGCCTACGGCGCACGGCGCCAGACCACGGGAAACCAGTCTTCGCGCATCCGCTCTCCATCGGCCAGCCCGATGCCGGGAAACGGCGGCGAGGTCCGTCCCGGGCGTCCCAGGTAACGCACGTCATCGCCGAGGAAGCGCGCCGAGAAGGCGCGGCGCCGCCCCGTCCCGGTGTTGCCCGCCGCGCCGTGCACGGTGCGGAAGTCGAACACCACCGCATCGCCAGGCTGCAGTTCCGGCGCCAGGAGCGCATGGCTGCCGTCTTCCACGTCGGGCATTTCCATGAACTTGTCCTCGCCCGCGTAGAAATTCTCATTGCTGGCCCAGCGCTTGGGCCGTACCAGCCGGGGCCAGCGGTGCGAACCCAGCACTACGCGCAGCGTGTTGGCCGTGGTGACCGGGTCCAGCGGTATCCAGTAGCTCGCGGTCTGCAGCCCGTCCACGCAGTAGTAAGGCAGGTCCTGGTGCCAGGGCGTGGGCTTCGCCGTGCCCGGCTCCTTGACCAGGATGTGCTCGTGGAACACCTGCACGGCAGCGGCCTGCATCAGCTGCCCGGCAATGCCCGCGGCCGGCGAGTGCCGGATGAATTCGGAGAACGGCGCAATGCGCTGCCAGTTGCAGTAGTCCTCGAAGAAGCGGCCGCGCTCGCCGTCGCCGACGTTCTCGATGGCAAAAGGCCCCGGGCTGGCGAGATTCTGCTCGAAGCCTGCGCGCAAGGTGGTCACCCACTCGGTAAAGGCGCCGCGCAGCACCAGCGCGCCGTCGCGCTGGTAGTTCTCGATATCGGTGGGGGATAGGGTCACGATGTTCCTGTGGGGGCTGGGCTGATGACCAAGTATCGTGGCGGCCGGGCAATAGGAAAACTATATATTTCCTATGCTGTAGTATAGGAAATCATGATTGGTTTCTCCTTCCGCCAGCTCGAATACTTCGTTGCCGCCGCCGAGCACGGCAGCATCAGTGCCGCGGCGCGGGCCCGGCATGTATCGCAGCCGTCGGTTTCGCTGGCGATCGCGCAACTCGAAGGCGTGCTCGGCGAGACCCTGTTCCGCCGCCAGGTCAGCCGCGGGCTGGAGCTGACGCCGGCCGGCCAGCAATTGCTTGGCCGCGCGCGCGACATCCTGGCGCTGGCGACGGGTCTCGCGGTGAAGGGTGGGGAGGGTGCGAGCGGGCGCGGCCTGAGCGGGCAGCTATCGCTGACCTGCTTCCAGGATCTCGGTGCTTACTATGCCCCGCGCCTGCTGGCCGGATTCCGCCGGCAGTACCCACATGTCTCGGTAACGCTGTTCGAGGCCGACCTGGCCGCCGTGCACCGTACGTTGAGCGCGGGCAAGGCGGAGCTCGCTCTGACCTATGACCTCGGCTTCGACCAGCGCATCGCGCGCTGGGTGGTGGCGCGGCTGGCACCGTACGCGCTGCTGCCGGCGACCCACGCGCTGGCGTCGCAGCCGAGCGTCAGCCTGGCCGAGCTGGCGGGTGAGCCGCTGATCCTGGAAGACATTGCGCAGACCCGCGAGTATTTCCTCTCGCTGTTCTGGGCGCATGGCTTGCGCCCGCGCCTGTACCAGTACACACAGACCTTCGAGATGCAACGCGGGTTGGTGGCGCATGGCTATGGCGTGGCGCTGTCGTGCACGCGGCCGGCTGGCGATCACAGCTACGATGGCGAGCCCATTGCCTGCCGTTGCGCGAGGCCGTGGCGCCCCAGCGCGTGGTGCTGGCGCAATCGCCCGCGATGCGGCCGTCACCCGTTGCCGAGGCGTTTATCCGCTGGGCGCGCGAGGCCGGGCACGCCGAGCCGGCTTGAAGGGCGGCCCGGCGCCCTGCTAGCGCGGATACAGCGCGCCGAGCACGCGCGGGCCTGCCGCGCCGGTGACGGTGGGGACGTTGCCGGGCGAGCGCAGTAGCATCTGGCGCGCCAGCCAGGCAAAGGCGATGCCTTCGACCTGCGAAACCGGCACGCCGAAGTCGTCGGAGCTTTGCACCGTTACCCCCGGCAGCGCCTGCGCCAGCAGGCGCATCACGAAGCCGTTGCGCGCGCCGCCCCCGCAGACGATCAGGCGCGCGGCGCCCCGGGCATGCGCGCGCACGTCGCGGGCGATGGCCTCGGCGGTGAGCGCGGCCAGCGTGGCCTGCACGTCGGCGGGCGGCAGCGCCGTGCCGGGCCCGGCCAGGTGCTGTTCGAGCCAGGCAGGGTGGAAGAGGTCGCGGCCGGTGCTCTTGGGCGGGGCCACGCCGAAATACGGCTCGGCCAGCAAGCGCGCCAGCAGCGTGTCGTTGATCCTGCCGCTGGCGCCCCAGGCGCCGTCAGCGTCGAAAGCCCGGCCGTGGTGGCGCTCGATCCAGTAGTCGAGCAGCACGTTGCCAGGACCGCAATCGAAGCCGGTCACCGGCGCGCTGTCCTTGCCCGCGCCCGCTGCCGGCAGCACGCTGATATTCGAGATCCCGCCGATATTGCAGGCCACCCGCGTCTCGCCGGCGTCGCCGAACAGGGCCTGGTGCAGCGCCGGCACCAGCGGAGCGCCCTGGCCGCCCGCGGCCACGTCGCGGCTGCGGAAATCCGCCACCACGTCGATGCCGCACAGTTCGGCCAGCAAGGCTGGCTGCTGGCTCTGGCGCGTATAGCCGGTGCCATCGTACTGGCCAGGACGGTGGCGCACGGTCTGCCCGTGGGCGCCGACCGCCGCGATGGCCGCAGCCGCCAGTCCCGACTCGCGCAGCAGCGCGGCCACGCAGCCGGCGTACACGCGCGCCAGCCCGTTGGCGGCCAGCGCCTCGCGATGGATCTCGTCGTCGCCGGGCTGCTGCAGTCCGGCGAACGCCTCGCGCAACGCCGCCGGGAACGGCTGGTGGGCCGCGGCCAGCACCGCCGGCCGCGGGCCGGAGAAATCGACCAGCACGCCATCCGCGCCGTCCATGCTGGTGCCGGACATGATGCCGATGAAACGGTCGGTAGAGGCGGGCGACGGGCTTTGCATGCGGGCTAGTTGTTGTTGCTGGCGACGTTGTAGGTGCGCAGCGCGTTGATGCGGCTGAGCAGCCCGCTGGTGTAGTTCAGGAACTGCTGGCGCGCGGCGCCCGACAGGGCCGGGGTATCCAGCGCGGCGATGGCCAGCGGGTTGAGCGGCACGTCGTTGACGCGGAACTCATAGTGCAGATGCGGGCCGGTGGCCCAGCCGGTCTGGCCCACGTAGCCGATCACCTGTCCCTGCGTCACATGCTGGCCGCGCCGCATGCCGGCGAAGCCCGACAGGTGGGCGTAGTAGGTCGAGTAGCCGCTATGGTGCTTGAGGATGACGATATTGCCGTAGCCGTTCTGCTGGCCCACGAACTCCACTTCTCCGTCACCCGTGGCCTGCACCTTGGTGCCCGTGGGCGCGGCAAAGTCCACGCCCTTGTGCTGTGCCCAGTTGTGATGCAGCGGATGGTCGCGCCCGCCGAAGCCGGACGAGATACGCGAGAACTCCACCGGCGAGCGCAGGAACGGCCGCTTCATGCTGCGCCCGTCGAACGTGTAGTAGGCGCCTTGCTTGCTGCCTTCCTGTGCGTACCAGAGCGCCTGGTGCAGCTGGTTGTGGTTGATCAGCTCGACCGCCACCACACGTCCGTTGCGCACGAAGGCGGCGTCGCGGTAGCCTGCCTCGTAGACGATGCGGAAGCGGTCTCCGGTGGTGATGTCGTGGTGGAAATCGATGACGCCGGAGAAGATCGAGATCATCTGCTCGACCACGTCGTCGGGCACGTCGGCCGCGTCCATGGCCTTGAAGAAGCCGCCCGCGGCGATCGCGCCGGACAGCATTTCGTAGTGCACGTCGTTCTTCACCGACTGCACGCGCGCCTTGTAGACCGGGGCGGCGAGCTCGCCCGCGCGCTCGATCACCAGCTCGCGCGAGGATTCCGCATCGCCGCCGAGGTTGGCCTGCAGCGATACCAGCAGGTTGTTCTGGTCTGCCTCGGCCTGCACGTTCTGGCCGGGCTCGAGCGCAAACAGGCCGCGCGCGGTGGCATTCTGGCGGATAAACGCTTGCGCGTCGGGGTCATCGATACCGAGGCGCTTGAGCAGGGTGGCGATGGTGTCACCGCGCTGCATGCGCGCTTCGCGCACAAAGGTGTCGTCGGTCTCGGTCAGCTGTTCGAGCTGGGATTGCAGGTCGGGCAGGCGAATGGCCTCCCGGACACGCGGAGCGAGCGGGTCGTCGAAGGCATTGCGCGGCGCCACGCCCATGGCGGCGGCCATGCCAAGCGTGAACACCGTGCCGACCGCAGCTGTCAATTGCTTGCGCCGGCGCGCGTGCAGCGCGTTGGTGGGATCGACGAGAACCACCAGCTCGCGCGCGAAAACTTCGCGGAGTCTGGACCACATCACGTAAAATTCACTCTTTGGTTCGGGCCGCGCTGCCGCGACGATCTGCTTCGTCTTGCCTTCCTCTCCCGAGGTGCGGTGCGTGCCATATTGGTTTGCCGCCGTAGAATGGCGGTTGGCCCGCGGGATGCGTCCCGCCGGCACAAGAGCGCGAATTATACCAAAATCGGCCGCCGGCCGTTTTTCGTCCGCGTCTGAATTCTCATGTTTTTCAAAGACTTACGTCATGACTGAAGTTTCCCCCGGCGCTGCCACTTCCTACCCCCTCACGCCCACCGTGATGCACGCCCTGGAGGTGTCCAAGCGCGGGTGCGACGAACTGCTGGTCGAATCCGAATGGCTGGCCAAGCTCGCGCGCAGCGAGGCCACCGGCGTGCCGCTGCGCATCAAGCTGGGCCTGGACCCGACCGCACCGGACATCCATATCGGCCACACCGTGGTGCTCAACAAGCTGCGCCAGCTGCAGGACCTCGGCCACCAGGTCATCTTCCTGATCGGCGACTTCACCTCCACCATCGGCGACCCGTCCGGGCGCAACGCCACGCGCCCCCCGCTCACGCGCGAGCAGATCGAGGCCAACGCCCAGACCTACTACCGCCAGGCCAGCCTGGTGCTCGATCCCGCCCGCACCGAGATCCGCTACAACAGCGAGTGGAGCGACCCGCTCGGCGCGCGCGGCATGATCGAGCTGGCGGCCAAGTACACGGTGGCGCGGATGATGGAGCGCGACGACTTCACCAAACGGTTCCGCTCTGGGATTCCGATCTCGGTCCATGAGTTCCTCTACCCGCTGATGCAGGGCTACGATTCGGTCGCGCTCAAGGCCGACCTCGAGCTCGGCGGCACCGACCAGAAATTCAACCTGCTGGTCGGGCGCGAGCTGCAGAAGGAGTACGGCCAGGAGCAGCAGTGCATCCTGACCATGCCGCTGCTGGTGGGCCTGGACGGCGTGGAGAAGATGTCCAAGTCCAAGGGCAACTACATCGGCGTGACCGAGGCCCCGAGCGAGATGTTCGGCAAGCTGATGAGCATCTCCGATGACCTGATGTGGCGCTACTTCGAGCTGCTGTCGTTCCGCCCGATGAGCGAGATCGACCTGATGAAGCAGGAGATCGCACTGGGCCGCAACCCGCGCGACTGCAAGGTAATGCTCGGCCAGGAGATCGTCACGCGCTTCCACAGCGCCGCCGACGCCGAGCGCGCGCTGGAGGACTTCAACCATCGCGCGCGCGGCGGCGTGCCCGACGACATCCCCGAGGTCAGCCTGTCCGGCGCGCCGCTGGGCATCGCGCAGCTGCTCAAGCAGGCCAACCTGGTGCCGTCCACCTCGGAGGCCAACCGCAATATCGAGCAGGGCGGCGTCAAGATCGACGGCACCGTGATCAGCGACAAGGCAGTGAAGATCGAAGCCGGCAGCTACGTCGTGCAGGTCGGCAAGCGCCGCTTCGCGCGCGTGACCCTGGCGTGAACCTGCGCCGGAGACGTTCATGATCGCCCTGATCCAGCGGGTCGCACAGGCCCGCGTCACCGTCGAAGGCCGCACCACCGGGGAGATCGGTGCCGGCCTGCTGGCGCTGGTGTGCGCCGAGCGCGGCGACACCGAAACCCAGGCCGAGCGCCTGCTCGCCAAGCTGCTGGCTTACCGCGTGTTCTCCGATGCCGGCGGCAAGATGAACCTGCCGGTGCAGGACATCGATGGCCGTGGCACGCGCGGCGGCCTGCTGGTGGTGTCGCAATTCACGCTGGCGGCCGACACCAACAGCGGCGCGCGCCCGAGCTTTACCCCGGCCGCCGCGCCAGCCGAGGGCGAACGCCTGTACAACCACTTCGTGGAGCGCGCCCGCGCCGCGCACGGCGAGGTCCAGACCGGCGAATTCGGCGCCATGATGCAGGTCAGCCTGGTCAACGACGGGCCGGTCACCTTCTGGCTGCGTGTGCCGCCGGCGGGCGCAGCCGCCTGAACCCACATGGCCGCGTCGCACGCGGCGCAAACCAGCAAGGAGAGACGCATGAAAATCTGGAGCAAGGCTTTCGCCGACAACGGGCCCATTCCGGTCGAGTTCGCCTTCGGCGCGATGGATCCCGCCGCCCATGTGGCGCTGTCGAACAACCGCAATCCCGACCTGCACTGGGACGAGGCGCCAGCCAGCACACGTTCCTTCGTGCTGATCTGCCATGACGCGGACGTGCCGAGCCGCGGCGACGACGTCAACCAGGAAGGCCGCGAAGTGCCGGCATCGCTGCCGCGCGTGGATTTCTTCCACTGGGTGCTGGTGGACATCCCGCCCGGCCTGCGCTCGATCTCCGCCGGCAGCCACAGCGACGGCGTGATCGCGCGCGGCAAGCCGGGCCCCGAGGCGACCGGCGGCACCGCGGCCGCGGGCGGCCTGCGCCACGGCCTGAACGACTACACCGGCTGGTTCGCCAACGACCCCGACATGAAGGGCGACTACTACGGCTACGACGGTCCCTGCCCGCCGTGGAACGATACCCTGCTGCACCACTACGTGTTCACGGTCTATGCGCTCGATCTCGACCGCCTGCCGCTCGACGGCACCTTCACCGGTGCGCAGGTGCGCGAGGCGATCCAGGGCCATGTGCTGGCACAGGCGTCGATCACCGGCACCTACACGCTCAATCCGAAGCTGGCCGGCGGCACGGCGAAGTAATCCGGCCGGCGGCGCGCGCAGGAAATGCAAGGAAACGAAAAGGAAACGGCATGTCGCAATTGCCCGGGCCGCATTCGCTGGCCTTTACCCACCTGATCCTGATTCGCCATGGCGAGACCGCGTGGAATCGCGAGCGACGCCTGCAGGGGCAGCTCGACATTCCGCTCAACGCCACCGGCGTGGCGCAGGCCGACGCCCTGGCGCAGGCCCTGGCCGCCGAACCGATCGACGCGGTCTACGCCAGCGATCTCTCGCGGGCGATGCAGACGGCGACACCGCTGGCCGAGGCCCTCGGCATGGCGGTGCGGCCCGATGCGCGCCTGCGCGAACGCTGCTATGGCACGCTGGAGGGCAGGACCTACGCGGAGGTGGCCGAGCAATCGCCCGAGGATTTCGCCCGCTGGCAGGCGCGCGTGCCGGACTACGCGCCCGACGGCGGCGAGTCCTTGCTGTCTTTCCATGAGCGCGCGGTGGAAGCCGCGCTGGCGCTGGCGCGCCGCCACCCCGGCGAGCGCATCGCGCTGGTGGCGCATGGCGGCGTGCTGGACTGCCTCTACCGCGAGGCCAACGACATGACGCTGGAAGCGCCGCGCCAGCACGAGCTGCTCAACGCCAGCATCAACCGGCTACGCTGCGACAGCCAGCGGCTGACGGTGATGCAGTGGGCCGACGTGGGCCATCTCGAAGCGCTGGCGCTGGACGAAGTCGATCGCCGCGTCCCCTAGCGGGCAGCCGCTCACACACGCAGCCGGAACGGCGTGAAATCGGTATTGCGGTCGTACCAGTCTTCGCGCTCGGCGCGCTTGAGGAAGCCCACCACCTTGTAGGTGACCGGCGTCATCACGACTTCCCAGGCTGTCTTCAGGATGTATTGGGCGATCGCCACCTGGATCACCTTTTCCAGCGGCCAGATGCCGTAGAAGGCGATCACGTAGAACAGGGAGGAGTCGACCAGTTCTCCGGCCAGCGTGGAGCCGATGGTGCGCGTCCAGAGCCAGCGGCCCTCGGTCCACAGCTTCATCTTGGCCAGCACATAGCTGTTGGCAAAACTCCCGCAGCAGAACGCGATCAGCGAGCCGAGCACGATGCGCCAGGTATTGCCGAACACGTCTTCCAGGCTTTTCTGGTAGTCGCCCATGAACGGCGCCACCGGCATCTTCAGTACCACCAGGCTCATGAAGGTGGCGAAGGCGAGCGCGGCAAAGCCCGCCCACACCACGCGGCGGTCGCGCCCGTAGCCATAGACCTCGGTCAGCACGTCGCCGAAGATATAGGAAACCGGGAAGAACAGCACCCCGGCGCCGAAGGTCACCGGCCCGATCAGCGGCAGCGTGACCTGCGCGGCCTTGGCCGCGCCGATCAGGTTGGAGCACAGCAGGACCGTGACGAACGCCACCATCACAAGGTCGTAGTAACGGTAGACGCGCCCGGTGTAGCCGGGCGTGGCGGTCGACATGGTCATGGCGGTTCCGGAGGGGCGGCAGTGCGGCGATTATGCCAGCCACGCCGCCGCCGCGCCCGCCGCCTTCAGCCCCCCCGCAAGCTGCCTGCAAGCCCACGGCCCCACAGCCCCACAGCCCTACAGGTTCAGCTTGCCGACCTTGGCGCCGTCCAGCGAGATATCGAACATCAGCCCGGCGTTGGTCTGCACGAAGCCGATCACCGGTTGCTGCCCGGTGACGGTATCGATCGAGCCGTTGGCGCCAATCTTCGCGACCGCCACGCTGGCATCCGCGCCGACAGTCCAGCCGCTGCTGTTGACGAACTTGCTGTAGGCGTCCGGCGTCATGAACATGATGATGACGGACTTGGATTGCCCGCCGGCGGTGAGTCCGAACGAGGCCGAGGTGGTGCGGTAGTAGCCCACCGCGGCGCCGTGGGAGCGCAGCACGCCTTCGCCGTACTCGCCCCCGATCACGAGACCTGCGGACAACACGCGCGGGAAGATCAGGATCCCCTGCGCACGCGAGGCCAGGTCGCGCGCACTGCCGGCGGTGGTGAACAGGCGGTTGAGCGCGCCGTCCGCACCTGCGTCGATTTCCTGTTTCTTGGCCGCCGCATCGGTTGGCGCATTGGTGCCGGTGGTGGTGCAGCCCGCGGTGAAGGCGGTGGCCACGAGCAGGCCCGAGCCCGCCATCCGGGTGACAAACTGGCGTCGATTCATGTGCTCTCTCCTGACAGGGAAGAAATAGGCCGGCGCCATGCCGCGGCGGCCGGGACTAAGTCATTGTGGACAAGGAGGCAGCCGCCAGCAATGCGCGACAAAAGAATTGTCTGCGGTGCACGAAAGTATTTAATGCGGGGTGCGCGGCACCGCAGCATGGCCGGCGCCGGCGCCGGGCGGCCGGAAATGGCCGCCGGTGGCGGCCGCGCGGCGGGGAATTGCCGCTATGCAGCGGGTTCGGCGTCGCCGCCGGGCGCGGACAGCCCGAAATGCAGGTAGGCGGCGGCGGTGGCCATGCGGCCGCGGGGTGTGCGCTGCAGGTAGCCTTGCTGGATCAGGTAGGGCTCCAGCACGTCCTCGATGGTGTCGCGCTCCTCGCCGATCGCCGCGGCCAGGTTGTCCACGCCGACCGGCCCGCCGCCGAACTTGTGCAGGATGGCTTCGAGCAGCTTGCGGTCCATGAGGTCGAAGCCGACCACATCCACATCCAGCATGGCCAGCGCCGCGTCGGCGGTAGCGCGTGTGATGGTGCCATCGCTTTTGACCTCGGCAAAGTCACGCACGCGCCGCAACAGCCGGTTGGCGATACGCGGCGTGCCGCGCGCGCGCCGGGCGATTTCCAGCGCGCCGAGCGGATCGATGCGCGCCCCCAGCAGCTGTGCCGAGCGGGTGACGATGCGTCCCAGTTCCTCCGCGGTGTAGAACTCCAGCCGCGCGACGATGCCGAAGCGGTCGCGCAGCGGGTTGGTCAGCATGCCGGCGCGCGTGGTGGCGCCCACCAGCGTGAACGGCTGGAGGTCCAGCTTGACCGAGCGCGCGGCGGGCCCCTCGCCGATCATGATGTCGATCTGGTAGTCCTCCAGCGCCGGGTACAGGATTTCCTCCACCACCGGAGACAGGCGGTGGATCTCGTCGATGAAGAGGACGTCGTTGGCTTCCAGGTTGGTCAGCAGCGCGGCCAGGTCGCCGGGGCGCTCCAGCACCGGGCCGGAAGTCTGGCGCAGGTTCACGCCCATCTCGCGCGCGATGATGTGCGCCAGCGTGGTCTTGCCCAGGCCCGGCGGCCCGAACAGCAGTACGTGATCGAGTGCCTCGCGGCGGTTGCGCGCGGCGTGCATGAAGATGTCGAGCTGGCCGCGCACCTTCTCCTGGCCGACGTATTCGTCGAGCAGCTTGGGGCGAAGCGCCCGCTCGAAGGCCTCCTCGTTGGGAGAGGCGGTGGTGGGGGCGATCACGCGGTCGCCCCCGCGGTCGGGGACCAGCTTGTCGGTTTCGATCATGGATGTGCTACGGGCAAAGTGGCTCGATTGTAGCCCGTCCGGGCCAGGCTACCCGCGCTCGGGCGGCCCCGCTCAGCCCTTCGAGAGGGACTTCAGCGCCAGCTTGATGCCGTCCGAGACGCCGGTGCCGGCCGGTACCTGCTTGATCGCCAGCGCCGCTTCCTTCTCGGAGTAGCCCAGCGCCAGCAGCGCGTTGAGGATGTCGACGGCATTGTCGTGCACCGGCGTGCTGCCTGGCGCATGGCCGAGTTCCGCGCCGAGCTTGCCCTTGAGTTCGAGCAGCAGGCGCTCGGCGGTCTTCTTGCCGATGCCCGGCACGCGTGTCAGGCGCCCGGCCTCCTGCAGCGTGATCGCCTGCGCCAGTTCTGTGACCGACATGCCCGACAGCACGGCCAGCGCCATGCGCGCGCCGATGCCGGTGATCTTGATCAGTTCGCGGAAGGTATTGCGTTCGGTGGCGGTGCCGAAGCCGTACAGCAGGTGCGCGTCCTCGCGCACGATCTGCTGCGTCAGGAGCGTGACCGGATGGCCCACCGCGGGCAGGTTGTAGAAGGTGCTCATCGGCACGTCGATCTCGTAGCCGACGCCGTGGCAGTCGACCAGCAGATGCGGGGGATTCTTCTCGATGAGGGTGCCGGCGATGCGTCCGATCATGGTGTGTGGTGTCTGCAGCGAAGCGAAAGTGGGCGCCAGTGTAGCCGAGCCGCCGGCTAGCGTCCCGGGGTATCGACGGCCTGGCGGCCCAGCGCCGGGTCGTCGGTGAAGAAGCCGTCCACGCCTGCCGCCAGGAAAGCCTGTACCTCGCGCACCATGCCACCCGGGCTGCGGGTGCCATCGTCGCCGCCCGTGCGCAGGTTGCGCGGCAGGAAGCTGTTCTCGGGGCGGAAGGTGTAGGGATGCACCAGCAGCCCGGCGGCATGCGCGTTGCGCACCAGCGCCGAAGGCGTGCCGAGGTCGCCGTTCGCGTCGCGCGGCACCACGCTGGATTTCTCCGGCCCGATGCCGTTGGCGTAGCTGGCCACCTCGCGCAGTCCGACCGGCGTCATCATGTCGGCGTAGGTGCGGGTGTCGCCGGCCAGGCGCCAGTCGGCGGGGCGCCCCTTCGCGCTGCCCATCAATTGCACCAGCTTCACGTTGGGCATGCCGCTGCCCAGGCGCTGGCGCAGCTCGCGCAGGTTGCCGGTCTCGAACGACTGCACATAGACCGGGGCGCTGCGCGTATAGGCGTGCGCGCGCAGCGTGGCCACCAGCTTTTCTTCCAGCGGCAGGCCGATGCCGCGGAAATAGCTCGGATGCTTGGTTTCCGGATACAGGCCGATCACGCGCCCGCTACGCTGCGAGGCAGTGGCCACCAGCTCGATGATCTCGTCGAACGTCGGGATCTCGAACTGGTCGTTGTACTGCGTATTGGCGCGGCGCAGCTGGGGGATGCGCTCGCGCGCGCGCAGCGTCTTGAGTTCGGCCAGCGTGAAGTCTTCGGTGAACCAGCCGTCGAGACGCTCGCCGTCGATGACCTTGATGCGCTTGCGAGCGGCAAACTGCGGCAGCGCGGCGACATTGGTGGTGGTGCCGATCTCGTTCTCATGGCGGGCCACCAGCACGCCGTCGCGCGTCATCACCAGGTCGGGCTCGACCACGTCGGCGCCATCCTCGATGGCGCGCGCGTAGGAGGCCAGCGTGTGCTCGGGGCGCAGGGCACTGGCGCCGCGATGCCCGATCACCAGCGCCTTGGGTGCCGCCGCGGCAGGGGCCGCGGGCGCGCCGGCCGCCGGCGCGGTGGG